>CADBYM010000014.1 GCA_902798915.1 uncultured Coriobacteriaceae bacterium
TGCGGTATCTCTTGAATCGGCAGTCGTTGTGCTGGTTACTTTTCGCCTCTTAAGCGGGATGTCGTGGGTTCGAATCCCACCAGGCGCACCCTCCTTGCATGCTCACATGCGCCTGTAGCTCAGTTGGCAGAGCGCCTATAGTTTACCAGTGCGTTGGACAGCCACGGGCATCGCTTCGGCGGTGCCCTTTTCGGTTCGTGAGAGCAGTGCCTTAAGTGGCGCGTGCCAAGGTAGTCGAAGAGGGGAAGCGCGTTGTCCACAGGGCTTTCGTACATTAGTGCAGAAAATCGTAGCACGGCATCGCCGCCAACTGGGATTTTTTCACTTTTGATAACGTTTTTCTGCAGTGGCTATTCTAGCCAGTGTGGAAAATCGTTATCAAAAGTGGTAAAACACCAGTTGACGATGAAGTGCATCGACGATTTTCCGCATTAAGGCAGAGAGACACGCGCCGCGCCGCGATTGACGTTGCATGCCGCGCGAATGCCTGCGGGAGAATCACCCCTCGATGGGCCCAAATGGCGACAATCGACGAGCATCGCCACCCTCGGGAAGCCGTTCCCCGTGGATGCCTTGTCCATGGCGGCATACTGTAGTCCGCCGACCCGCCGAGCGGGAGTTCTCCCGCGGCGAGCATTCCATACATCTTCATGATGGTCCGCCTCGCCTTGTCGTTCTCGCGCTTATGAATGAAGTATTGGTGCATCACATTTCCGCGGTTCATCGCGCTTCCCCCGGACATGCGCTCCAGCTCATCCGATTCGATCTCTTGCCCATTCACGCTGACTTTCGTCTCTTCCTGAGTGCTTTTCTTCTCTTCGCCCATGCTTCTCTGCACCCTCCTTTCATTCATGCGCCAGCTGCCTTCCTGATCGCGCGTCTTGGCGCTGCCCTCTCTTGCAAGTAGGTGAGTTGCAGGATTCAAAGCATGCCGTTTCAGTTACTCCATGAAACAAATGATTCCGACTCGCTCAATGCACCATAGACGGGTGCTCACAGGATAGTTGATTCAATAAAACGCAATTCCAGTGGGGCTACCCCCTGATGGACGGTTGGGTAGGGGTCTACCAAGGGGCTACCCCTGCGCGCACCCCTGCGTACGGTGGGCCAGCTACCGGCGGAGTCCCTGCCACGAGGTATAATGGGCGCGGGCTGAGCGGGCGAGGAGGGGACGCGACATGGGGCGCTACGTAAACCCGGGCAACGAGGGGTTCGCAGGCATCGTGGGCGACGAGTACGTGGACAAGACCGGGCTCGTATCGCTCTTCGACTCCACGCTCAACGGGCCGAGGAAGCTCGTGATGGTGAGCCGCCCCAGGCGCTTCGGCAAGAGCTTCGCCGCGCAGTCGCTCGCGGCCTTCTACAGCCGCGGGTGCGACTCGCGCGCCCTCTTCGAGGGGCTGGAGGTGTCCCGGCGCGAGGGCTGGGACGAGCACCTCAACGTCTACAACGTGCTGGTGCTCGACATGGCGGAGGTCATGCAGTCCGCGACGGGCGCGGGCGCGGTGGGGGCCGTCACGGAGTCGGTGCTCCCCGAGCTTCGCGAGCTGGCGCCGAGCGCGGGCGAGCGCGCGATTGGGCCGAAGACGCTGCTGGCGGACGCGCTATACGACGCGGTGAAGGCTACCGGCCGCAAGTTCGTCTTCGTCATCGACGAGTGGGACGCTCCCTACCGTCTGGCGCAGGACGACCGCGCCTCCCAGGACGCCTACGCCGAGTGGCTGCGGGCGCTCTTCAAGAGCCTCACCTTCACGCCGGTGGTGGTCGCCGGCGCCTACATGACGGGGATCCTCCCCATCAAGAAGTATGCGCACCAGAGCGCCGTCTCGGACTTCGACGAGTACACGATGGTCGACCCCGGCCAGTACGTCCCCTACGTGGGGTTCTCCGAGTCAGAGGTGGGGGCGCTGTGCGCGGAGCACGGGCTCGACCCCGCAGACGCGCGGCGCTGGTACGACGGCTACGACCTGCCGGCGTTCGGCCCAAGGCCGGGCGGGCCGACCCACGTGGCCACCTACGCGCCCTACTCGGTCATGCGCGCCTGCGCGAGGCGGCGGACCGGCTCCTACTGGCCCTCCACGGAGACCTTCGAGGAGCTGAGGCGCTACATCGACATGGACTTCGAGGGGCTTCAGGCCGACGTGCTGCGCGCCATCGGCGGCGAGGAGCTGCGCGTCGACCCCGACACGTTCAAGAACGACATGGTGTCCATCGGCAGTCGCGACGACGCGCTCACGCTGCTCGTGCACCTGGGCTACCTCTGCTACGACATCGGGACCGGCCGCGCCCGCGTGCCCAATGAGGAGGTGCGCCGCGAGCTGAGGCGCGCCGTGGCGAGGAGCCGCCACCCGCGCGTGGCCCGCGTCATGCTGGACTCCGTGCGGCTCGTGGAGGACGTGCTCGCGCGCGACGAGGAGGCCGTAGCCGCCGCCATCGGGCGCGCCCACGACGCGGCCTGCTCGCCGCTGCACTACAACGGTGAGCAGGCGCTTCGCGCCGTCGTGAAGGCCGCGCTCGTTGCCACTGTCGACGACTGGGCGTGCGTGGACGAGCTTCCCTCCGGCCGCGGCTTCGCCGACGTGGCTTACCTGCCGAGGGCGGGCTCGGGACGTCCGGCCCTGCTCGTGGAGCTCAAGTGGGACCAGTCCGTGCGCGCCGCCGCCGACCAGGTGCTCGACCGCGACTACCCGCAGGTCCTGCGCGACCTCGGCGTGCCGATCCTCGTGGTTGCCGTCACCTACGACAGCAAGACCAAGGAGCATTCCTGCCGCGTCGTGGAGGCGTGACGGACGCATCAGCGTAAAGGCCACTGCCGAGGACGACTTGGGAGTAAGGGTCTCTCGGTGGCTGACTGCGCCACGCACAAGCCCAAGGTTGACAAGAGCGACTACCAGGCGCTGCACGGGATGAGCGTCGAGCGGCTGGCCGATGCCGAGGCCTCCACCGACACCCACATGTATCCCAAGCGTCACGCCGTCGACGGCTACCACCGCTGGAGGGAGGACATCGGCCTGTTCGCCGAGATGCGCTTCAAGACCTACCGCATGTCCATCCAGTGGACGCGCTTTCCCCACGGACACGGAGGAGGAGCCGAACGAGGCTGGACTCAAGTTCTACGAGGACGTCCTGACCCACCTCAACGAGAAGGGCGTCGAGCCGCTGGTCACGCTGCACCACCGAGATAACATGTTCTACTCGGACGTGCAGGTGAGGGGCCGCTACCCTCTGTGGGTCAAGAGGTACTGGGAGCGCGCGGGCATTCACGTGGACTTCGGCCTCGACGACGAGGCCATCCTCGCGCAGTATCTGGTGGACTTCGACGATGAGGGCAACGGCACCTACGACCGCAGCCGCAAGAAGAGCTTCTACTGGTACCAGCGGGTCATCGCGAGCAAGGGAGAGGATCTGGGCTAGGCTCTCTGGCTTGCGGCAGTGCAGAGCAACGGCTCCTCTTTAATGTTTCCCCTGCCGAGTTCGTGCCCTCAAGGATCGGGAGGCGCCAGGAACGACCGCGTGCCAGCCTTTGGCGCTGTGACCTGCGATGGGACGCTTTTGTTGCGCACGTTCTGTACGATTTTGTAATAGGTGGAACGCGCAGCAAGAGAGGAGCCCGTCTATCCCATGGGCTACTACACCGCAATTAGCATCCTGACTTGGCTGGCGCTTGCGGTCATGTGCATCCTTGTGCACGAGAACGGTCGCCTTCGCAAGGAGGACAAGGGCGGGCTCTACGTGGCGTATGCGCTCATTGCCGTGTCGGCACTCGCGGAATGGCTTGCCGTGATGCTGGATGGAGTCGAGAGCCTGCCAAAGTGGCCGCTCATGCTCGCAAAGTGCGTCGACTATGCGCTTACCCCGCTTGCAGGCGGGGCTATCGTCAAGCAGCTTGGTATGAAAAGCCGCCTGACCAAGGTCCTCTACGCTTTGCTTACGGCTCATGTCGTGTTTCAGATTGCGGCGCTCTTCGGCGGCTGGATGGTGGAGATTGACGAGCATAACCACTACCATCATGGCGATCTGTACATCGTCTACAGGGCGGTGTACCTGACCGTTATCGTGCTCGTTCTGTTGCAGTTCAGGGCATACGGTACACACTTCCGCAAGCAGAACCGAAGCTCCCTGTTCGCAATCATGATGCTCATAGTAATAGGTGTGGGCTTTCAGGAGCTGATCGGCGAGTCGAGGACCGTGTACCTCACGCTCACATTAGCTGCCATCCTGCTGTTCATACACAATGAGGAGTTCTCCAAAATCAGGCAGGACGAAAGCCTCGAAGAGAAGAACGCGCAGATAATGACGGACGAACTCACGGGGCTCCTGAGTCGCCGCGCGTATTCAGAGACACTCAAAAGCTACGAGTCTGCCAGCGAGCTTCCGCGTGACTTGATTGCGTTCGAGATCGACATCAACGCGCTGAAGTCAGCGAACGACACGTATGGCCATGCCGCTGGAGACGAGCTCATCTGCGGTGCCGCCCGCTGCATCGAGCGCGTGTTTTTCGGGGCGGGCCAGTGCTTCCGAACGGGTGGAGACGAGTTCGTGGTGGTTGCACGCATGGACAAGAGAGAGGCCGATGACGCCTTGGAAAACCTCGAACGCTCATCGAGAGCTTGGGAGGGCGCGGTGGCGAGTGGGCTTCACTTGGCTGCGGGCTATGCGCTTGCTAGAGACTACCCGGACTATTCGTTGGAGAAGCTCGTTGCGCGTGCCGATGCCGTGATGTACGAAGCCAAGAGGGCCTACTACAATCAGCCGGGCCACGACCGTCGAAAGCGCAATGCCCAGTAGCGGGACGCTTTTGTTGCGCTTGCCGTAGAATGGCGCGATGGCAGGATGGGAACGGCGTGGGAGGCTGTACCAGACGTGCGCTGTTGCCGGGTGGAAAGGAGTGGTTGCGTGAGCGATGTGCTTGTCGGCGTAAACTTTGCCATTGCCGTCTCTGGAACGGTAATCTGCTCTCTCGGGCTCGCATTGGCGCTGCTCGCGCGTCCGGTCCAGCCAAAGACCAAGCACTGTCTCGTCGCAATCTTCGCAACGCTTGTGGTCTATACGGCCAGCGACCTGTTTGGACAGGTGGGAGATGATTTCCAAGGACAGACTTGGGTGCTTGCCGACCGCATCGCGCTCTTCTTCGAATCGGCACTGCCCACGCTTGCACTTCTTATCGTCACCGTGCTTCTGCTCTATACCTGTGGCAGGGATTGGCGACACAGCATCGCATTTGGCGTCGTTGGTGCATTGTGGCTCGTATACTTCGTGCTGCTTGTGCAGACGCAGTTCACGGGGAACCTCTACTCCGTTGGCGACGACAATGTGTATCGGCGCGGTCCCTATTACCCGATTCTGCTCATTCCAGTGCTGCTCATCACGGTAATCGACATGATCGTACTGTGGCGTAACCGGCGCAGACTGTCAGCCAAGCAGAGGGCGGCGTTCGCCACGTACCTGGCAGTTCCCGCGACGTCCATGGTGTGGCAAATGGTCAGCTATGGTCTTCTGGCCACCGTGCTCGGAACATCGCTCGGAGCTCTCGGCATGTTCTGCTTCGTTGCGAGCGATCAAGCCGATAGCTTCCGACAAAAGGAGGCTGAGGTCGTAAGGCTGAGAACCGACGTCATGCTCAGTCAGATTCAGCCCCACTTCCTGTTCAATACGCTTGACACCATATATGGCCTCGTGGACGAGGACCCCGATGTGGCGAAGAAAGCCATCGCGTCGTTCTCCCAATACCTGCGGGCCAATCTTGACTCCTTGAAGCATGCGGCTCCCGTGCCGGTTGAACGCGAGCTCGTGCATGTGCGCACGTATCTGGAGCTGGAGCGTATGTCCGACGCGAGTCGTATCGACTACGAGATCGACGCCCAGGCGACGAACTTCCTCGTGCCTGCCCTGTCCGTTCAGACGCTCACGGAGAACGCGGTGAAGCACGGGCTGGGTGGGCTCGAATCGGGTGGGAAGGTGACCATCCGTACGTACGAGCGGGATGAGGAGTTCGCCGTTGTCGTGCAAGACGATGGCATTGGCTTCGACTCGAATGAGCTCGACGGGACCATGGGCATCGGAATCTCCAACACGCGGGAACGCGTGTCGGCCATGTGTGGCGGCTCTCTCGAGATAACGAGCGAGCCGGGGCATGGGACGACTGCCATTATGCGTATTCCCAAGCCTTCATCGACAAAACCGCAGCTATCGGAGGCATATGCATGAGGATTCTTGCTGTTGATGACAAGGAGATGCCGCGCAAGGTGCTCGCGCGAGCGATAAGAGAGGCCATACCCGACGCGGAGCTCACCGTGTGCGCGTTCGCCTCGGAGGTTCTGGCACTGCCTGACGTGGGCGACTTCGACGTGGCGTTCGTGGACATCGACATGCCCGGCATGAACGGCATTGCGCTCGCACGGGAGCTGAAGCGCCGAAACCCAAAGGTGAACATCGTGTTCGCAACCGGCTACGGGGAATACATGGCAGATGCGTTCGCGCTGCACAGCTCGGGGTACCTTATGAAGCCCATAACCGCCGAAGCGGTGGCAACGGAGCTGGAGAACCTGCGCTTTCCGCCGTCAATGCCCACGCGCGACGACGATGGAAAGCTTGTCGTACGCTGTTTTGGCAACTTCGAGGTATTCTCTGACGGAAGGCCCGTAGCCTTTTCGCGCGCGAAGTCAAAAGAACTCTTTGCGTTCTTGGTAGACCGCAGGGGTGCGGTCGTGCCGCTGCGCGAGGCGGAGGTGGCCATATGGGACGAGCCTCTCAATGGCCGCGGCAAGAGCTCATCGTATCTGCGTACGCTCGTGTCGGACATGCGGCAGACGCTGTCGGCATGCGGGCACGGCAACGTGTTGGTGAAGCGTCGCGGTGCGATTGGCGTGAGCATGAGGCACGTGTCCTGTGACTACTACGACTTCCTGGCCGGCAACCCTTTGGCTATCGCGGCTTGGCATGGAGAGTACATGAGCCAGTACTCATGGGCCGAAGTCACGAAGGCCGCACTTGCGCAATAGTGGAACAGGGGACTGGAACAGGGGACGGGTTTTTCGTTCCACCTGATGGTGGAACGAAAAACCCGTCCCCTGTTCCAGAGAGAAGGCCTATGGCATCCCTCCGCACATGCCTACGCTCGTGCCCTGCGCCTTCCGCAACGACACCAACCTCATTGGCGCCTGGCACGATAACCGAGATAGATAAAACCGTGATAATATTTGCACTGCAGGTAGTCTCAGATTGCGCGCGCGGCACATTCGTCAAGGTGGAGAAGGATCAGCAGGAGCGCGACCTCAAGAAGTTCTACCTGCCTGCCGGCCACGATGACTTCGGTCTGGACACGCCCGAGCAATGGGGGACCCTGCGTTACTATGATGGCGAGGGTGTCATGCACGAGGAGCGCGTGGAGACGGTGCGCAGCACCTACGCGGGATTCTACGAGGCGCTCTACGAGACGGTGGCACATGGCGCCCCGCGGCTCGTCGCGCCTGAGGAGACCATTGCGCAGCTACGCATCCTTGAGGACGCAACCCGCGATCTGCGATAACGCACAGGGAGGGAGAGATCATGGCGGAGAACGGCATTTCGGCTACGGAAGCAGCTGAGGCGATGGAGGTGCTCGTCGCACAGGAGTGCGAGCTGCGTTACGCGCAGCGCTTTGGCGCGACGGAGGCGCTGGAGCTGGGCGTCACCGCAGCACAACTGGCCGGCGATTACGACGAGACGTACACGGTGACCATTACCCGCGAGATGGATGGCGAGGTCGCTTTCCAGTGGTTGGGCGAAGGCAAAGGTGTACGAAACCTCGTGTTCGCCGCGGGCAAGCGCGCGGCTGCCCTCGCGTCCGGCCACGCGAGTCCGTGGACGCAGCTCGAGGCCATTGCGAGCGATAAGCCGCTCGATGAGGTGTGGGCACACGTGCCAGAGGTGTGCCCTGCATGTGGGGCGTTTCCCATACGCGTGGGTGACGAGTGGGTGGCCACCATCGCAGTGAGTGGTTTGCATGAGGGACTCGACCACGAGGTGATCGTGCGTGCTCTTGAGCGGGTGTTGGGAACGACGGTGCCGCGCTTTGCGGTTGCCGTGGCATAGGAAAGGGTAAGGACATGAAGCTCGGAATCGTGGGAACGGGAATGATCACGCGTATGGTGGGGCCGAACCTCGCCTCGTGGGGCGTCAAGGTCGCAGCTGTGGCAGGGACACCTTCCAGCATAGGCCAGGTCAACGAGCTTGCTGACGAGTGGGGCGCGGAAGGTCGCTATGGTGACTACCACGATCTCGTGGCAGACCCGAACGTGGACACCGTGTACGTGGCCGTGCCCAACTTCCTGCACTACGCCGTGAGCGAGGCGGCCATCCTCGCGGGCAAGGACGTGGTGTGCGAGAAGCCGCTCGCCTCCAACGAGCGCGAGGCTGCCAAGCTCGCCGAGCTGGCCAAGGAGCATGGGCGCTTCCTATGGGAGGCCGTCGTCACCACACGCCAGCCCAATTTCAAGCTCGTGCGCGACGAGCTCCTGCCGAAGATCGGCACCGTCAAGGCCGTCTCGGTGAACTACAGCCAGTACAGCTCGCGCTACGACGCGTTCCGCGCCGGCGAGGTGCTGCCGGCGTTCGATCCCGCCAAGGCAGGTGGCGCCATCATGGACATCGGCCTGTACACCCTCACCTACACCATCGGCCTCTTCGGCGAACCGAAGTCGGCGAAGTATCACGCAAACATCGAGCGTGGCATCGACACGAGCGGCCTCATTGTGCTTGGGTACAATGGCTTCACGGCCACCAACGTATGCGCAAAGGACAGCTGGGGCGCGATTGGCGCCACCATCCAGGGCACCGACGGCTGGATAAAGACGGACACCGGCGCGAACTTCTGCGGACCCGTGACGTTCTGCCCCAACGAAGGCGAGCCCGAGGTCATCGACCGGGCGCTGCCCGTCATGTGGGAGGGCGAGTTCCGCGAGTTCCGTCGCCAGCAGGACGAGGGCGACCTCGAGGAGTGCTACCACCAGCTAGACCAGAGCCTGCTCGTGAGCCGCATACAGAACTCGATCCGCCGCGAGGCAGGCGTCATCTTTCCTGCCGACGAGGCATAGGGGATTCTCAAGACGGAGAGGGGAACACCATGGCACTGCACATCGTCGAGGAGGCGGACCGCTGCCTCAACTGCAAGAGGCCCCTGTGTCAGAGGGGCTGCCCCGTGGGCACGGCGATTCCGCTGGTCATCCAGTTGTTCCGCGAGCGCAGAATGGACGAGGCCGGAGCGGTGCTCTTCCAGAACAACCCCATGAGCGCCGTGTGCTCGCTCATCTGTAACCACGGCGCCCAGTGTGAGGGCCACTGCGTGCTCGGACGCAAGGGTACCCCCGTGCACTTCTCGGCCATCGAGAACTACGTTTCGTCCACCTACCTCGAGCGCGTGCGCATGGAGCGTCCCGAGCCCACGGGCAAGCGCGCCGCCGTCATCGGCGGTGGGCCTGCGGGCATCGTGGCCGCCATCAGGCTCGCGCAGATGGGCGTTGACGTCACGGTGTTTGACCAGAACCCGCGGCTTGGCGGCGTGATGCGCTACGGCATTCCCGAGTACCGCCTGCCCAAGCGGGTGCTCGACCGCTATCAGCAGATTCTGGAGGAGCTCGGCGTGCGCGTGCGGCACAACACGGCCATCGGCTCGTCGCTCACCATCGCTGACCTGTTCCGCGATGGCTACGACGTGGTCTTCATCGGTACGGGTACCTGGCGCGCCCAGACGTTGGGCATCTCGGGAGAGGCCGGCGGCAACGTCCTGTTTGGGCTGGACTACCTCATGAGTCCCGAGACGGCTGAGCTGGGCGAGCGTGTGGCCGTCATCGGTGCCGGCAACACCGCCATGGACGTGGCACGCACGGCCTTCCGTCAGGGTGCCCGCGAGGTAACACTCTACGCACGCTCCAAGCACATCTCCGCGAGTTCCGACGAGCTCGAGTACGCGCTGCTCGACGGCTGCGAGCTCGTGCAGGGCAAGGCCATCTGCGAGATCAACGAGCGCGGCCCCGTGTTCCGCACGGCCATCTTTGATGAGAACGACCGCGTTGTGGGCTACGAGGAGGAGCTCGATCAGGTGGAGTGCGACACCGTGGTCGTGGCCGTCAGCCAGAAGCCCAAGAACAAGCTCATCCTCACCACCGAGGGCCTCGAGGGTGACGACCGTGGTCTCCTGATCGTGGACGAGCACGGCATGTGTACAGTGCCGGGCGTCTTCGCGGCGGGCGACGTGGTCACTGGCCCCAACACCGTGGTGCACGCCGTGGCCGCCACCAAGGTGGCCGTGGACGGCATGTTGGAGTACATGGGTGTGGCGTAGTGTGGAACAGGGGACGGGTTTTTCGTTCCACCTTGGTGGAACGAAAAACCAGTCCCCTGTTCATGTCATGTTCACGTCCGCTATCGCTCGGCCCAGTCGGCGAGCAGGCGCGTCTCGGAGTCAAAGGCGCAGCCTATGAGGTGCAGCTGTCGCGGGTCGGCGGAGAAGGGGTCGGCGTAGCCGGTCGCCTCGATCTGCATGAGGGCCTCCGCCGCCGTGCCGTCGCGCTTGAGCTCCATCACGTAGACGTGGGCCGTGGCCTCCACGACCACGTCGACGCGCCCGCGCGCCTGATGAACCTCGCAGCCCACGTAACGACCCAGCAGCGTGAACACCAGCCAGACGATTGCCTGGAAGTAGTTCTCGAAGGGGTCGTCCGCGCGGGTGTAGGGGATGGACGCAAAGAGCGCTGCCAGAACGTCGCGGATGCCGTCGGAGTCGCCCGCCTCAACGAGGTCGAGCAGCGCAAAGACGTCGGTGCCACGTGCCTCGGAGTAGCCGGGCGCCCAAGCCGGCAGCAGGCACTCCTCCAGGCCGTCTCGCACCTCTCCGTTGGGGACGGCCAGCGTGTAGCGCCGCGTCCTTCGCTGGTACGCTCGTACGGTGAGGTAGCCCGCCTGGAACATGAGCGGTACCGGGTCCGGATCATCGGCGCGGTAGTCCGAGAGGCGCCTGGCTGTTGCGTAGATGGTGCCGTCGGTGAGTCGGCGTGGGTCAAGCTGCGCTTCGCGCAAGCGACGCACGAGGAAGGTCGGCGTGCCGGTCTCGAACCACCACGAGCCTAACGTACCCTCTGTTAACGCGCTGAGCAGGCTGAACGGGTTGTACACCCTGCGCTCGTCGGGCTCGCCGGATGGCTTCGCGGGTCCGCTTGGGTGGAAGCAGTAGCCGTCGTACTGTGCACGAAGGGCGGAGAGACACCCGTCGGCGTCAGTTCCCAGCTTACTGGCCATGACTTCGAGTTCGGGTCCGAGGTTCCGAGTTAGCTCCCCTTCGGTAATGCCGCAGATGCCCGCACACGCGGCCGAGAGCGACACGTCCCTCAGCTGGTTGAGGTCGCTGAAGATGGAAACCTTGGAAAACTTGGTCACGCCCGTAATGAGGACGAACCTCAGGTGCTCATCGGCGCTCTTGAGCACCGAGAAGAAGCCCTTGAGCGCCGCACGGTTGCACTCCTCGAGCACCGGGTTTCCCATGGCCTCCAGCAGAGGCTTGTCGTACTCGTCGACCAGCACGGCCACGCGGTGGCCCGATTGCGCGTGCGCGCGCTCGAGAAGGCGGCGCAAGCGGGAGCCCGCCGGAAGGTCGCTCCAGTCGTCGCCCCACATCTCCTCGAGGCCCCGCAGCAGCTCGTCGAGCTTGTGCTCCAGCCCGTCCTCCCGTGTGTAGTCTGCCCCGTTGAAGTCGAGACAAAACACGGGGCGAGCCGTCCACGAGCCGGTTCCGTCGCCCTCCAGCCAATCGATCTCGAGTCCCTCGAAGAGCTCTCGCTTGCCCTCGAAGTACGCGCGCATGGTCGATACCAGAAGGCTCTTGCCAAAGCGCCTCGGTCGGCTGAGGAACACCGGCACGCCGACCCGGGCCAGCTCGTGGACGTAGGCCGTTTTGTCCACGTAAACGAAGCCGTCCCGCCGCATCTTCTCGAAGCTCTGGATTCCTATGGGCAGCTTGCGCGCCATGGCGCCCCCTTCCGCCGGGGTTTCTCGCCCAATTTTAGCACGGAGCTATGTCGCCGCATGCCCCTGCTCGCTGACGTCCGGGATGCCACTGCCTGTTGTGGAACTGGAACAGGGTGGAACAGGGGACGGGTTTTTCGTTCCACCCGCAGTGGAACTGATTATTCGTCCCCTGTTCCATTGGTGTTACCGGCGGTGACTTGAACGATATGGCCGGTGCACTCATTCGTGGGTGTACCGGCCACATTGCGCGCGAATCTGCAGTGGAACGAAAAACCCGTCCCCTGTTCCACACAGCAGTGGAACGCAAAACCCGTCCCCTGTTCCACTGCCGCTACGGCCGCTCGCCTGGCATCCCAACAATCTCGTGGAAGCGTTCGAAGAAGGCCTTCAGCTTCTCGACCACGCGCCCCAGATTTGCCGCGAGCCCCGTCGGTGCCTTGCTGAACAGCGATCCGCCGCCACCCTTGGGCAGGATGCCCATCACGGCGGTGCCCGTCTCGCGGACGTAGCCCTCGTCCCAGGCGCGGCGCATGATGCCGAGGGTCTTCAGTTCGTCCAGTCGCTCCTCGTCCATGATCCGCCTGAGCTCGGCGTCGCGCTCCTTGGATACGAACGCGACCCACGCCTCCCGCGAGGTTCCGGTGACGTTGACGCCATCGATGAACTTGTCGATAAGCTCCTTCTTGTCGCGAAGCGTCGGTGCCGCCGCGATGGCGCGGTCGATGTCGGCGCGGATTTCCTTGTCCTCGCAGTTGCCTGCGTGGTACTCGGACACGAGCGTGAGGATGTAGTCGATCCCGACCTCCACCTGCTTCACGAGCTCCATCTCGAACTCTATGTCGTCGACGATGGACTCGAGCTGCGCCTTCTTACCCTTGCGGTACTTCTCCCAGAGCGTGACGTAGACGCTCTGATAGTCCTGCACTTCACCCGGCGCGAGTAGGTCGTTGTCCCGGAACTCGTCGAAGGCGGAGAGGATGTTGCGCAGGCGCAGGATGAGGCCCCACGCCCGGATGAACGCCTTCTCCGCCGACTCACCGAGCGGGAGCTGTCCCGCGGTGAGCATCCCGCGCAGCGCGTCGACGGCATCCCGGTAGTCCGCCATCCACTCGTTGTAGGGCTTGAGCACGACGATGCCGCTCGCGCCCTTGTCGCCAAAGAGGGCCAGCGCATCGTCGACCTCCTGCTCGAGGTTGCGGAAGCAGATAACGTTTCCGAAGCTCTTCACGCTGTTGAGGATGCGGTTCGTCCTGGAGAACGCCTGAATGAGTCCGTGCTGCTTCAGCCGCTTGTCGACGAAGAGCGTGCTCAGGCACTTGGCGTCGAAGCCGGTAAGGAACATGTTGACCACGATGAGCAGGTCCACCTCGCGGCTCTTCATGCGCATCGAGAGGTCCTTGTAGTAGTTGTCGAACCCCTCGCCGCTCTTGCCGCCGTGGCATTGCGTGGAGAAGCTGGTCCCGAACGCCTCGTTGTAGTCGGCGATGGCGATGTCCAAGAACTCACGGTCGCTCTTCGAGAGCCCGCTCACGTCCATTTCCTCGTCGGCGGTGAAGCCGTCGGTCTCGGGGTTCGCGGCCCAGCTGTAGATGAGCGCCACGCGATAGTCGGTGCCCAGCTCCTTCTGCAGCTCTCGGACCTTGGCATAGTAGGCCTTGGCGAACGGTATCGACTGCGTCGCCAGAATCGCATTGAAGCCGCGCACACGGCGGCTCATGGCGCGACCCGAGCCGTCCTCGTACTTAATGGCGAAGGACTTGCCGCCACGCTTGGTGGCCTGGTCGAAGTGCTCGAGGACGTAGCGGCTCACGAGCTCGATGCGCTCAGGCGTGAGCATGGCCTCCTCGGTGTCGATTCCCTCCACGTCGTGGGTCTTGGTGCCCGCCTTGCGCTTGATGGTGTTCACGTAGCTCACGCGGAAGGGCAGCACGTTCTCGTCGCGGATGGCGTCCACGATGGTGTAGCGGTGCAGGCAGTCGCCGAATGCCTGCTGCGTGGTTCTGAGGTTGGCGTGCTTTCCAGACCCCGCGTTGGCGGCGAAGATGGGCGTCCCGGTGAAGCCGAAGAGGTGGTACTTCTTGAACTTCTTCGTAATGGCCACGTGCATGTCGCCAAACTGGCTGCGGTGGCACTCGTCGAAGATGATGACTACGTGCTGGTCGTAGACTGCGTGCTTGGGGTACTTGCGGATGAACGCGTCCAGCTTCTGGATCGTCGTCACGTGGATGTGCTTGGCAGGGTCCGAGAGGTTCTCCTCCAGCACGCGCGATGACGTCGAGCCGTTGACCGCTCCTTTCTCGAACTTCTCGTACTCGCGCATGGTCTGGTAGTCCAGGTCCTTGCGGTCCACGACGAAGAGCACCTTGTCCACGCCCTCCATGGCGCTCGCCAGCTGCGCGCACTTGAACGACGTGAGCGTCTTGCCCGAGCCCGTGGTGTGCCACACGTAGCCGCCCGCCGCCGCCGTGCCGAGCAGTCTGGGGTTCGACTCGCCGATGAGAACGCGCGAGAGCACCGCCTCGGTCGCCGCAATCTGGTAGGGCCGCATGACCATGAGGTCGCCGTCCACCGTGAGCACGCAGTAGCGCGTGAGTATCGCCAGGAGCGTGCGCTTGGTCAGGAACGTCCGCGCGAAGTCCTCGAGGTCGCAGATGAGGTCGTTGCGCGCGTCCGCCCAGTAGCTCGTGAACTTGAACGAGCCCGACTGGCGCCGTCTCGTGGCGCCCTGGGTCTCGGCCTGTTTGGCCACGTGGGTGGCACGGGTCGTGTTGGAGTAGTACTTGGTGAGGGTCCCGTTGGAGATAACGAAGAGCTGCACCCACTCAAAGAGGGCCGAGTCCGCCCAGAAGGACTCTCGACCGTAGCGCTCGATCTGGTTGAACGCCTCGCGGATGGAGCCGCCGCGGCGCTTGAGCTCTATGTGGACGAGCGGCAGGCCGTTGACAAGAATCGTCACGTCGTAGCGGTTCTCGTAGGTCCCGCCGCCCGGCACGTACTGGTTGATGACCTGGACGCGGTTGCGGTTGACGTTGTCCTTGTCGACGATCTCGACGTTCTTGGTCGTGCCGTCGTCACGCCTGAGCGGCCAGCGCCAGTTGCGCTGGAACTTCTCGGTCTTCTCGGGCACGCCGTCGGAGCCGTTGGCAAGAAACCCCTTGAAGAATGCGCCCCACTCGGAATCGGAGAACGTGATGCCGTTGAGCTCCTCCATGCATCGTCGCAGGTTCGCCACGAGCTCGGCCTCGCTCGTGATGGGCAGGTGCTCCGTGCCCTGCGTGCCGAGCACGTGGATGAGGCGCCTCTCCAGGGCGGCCTCGCTCTGGTAGTTGGCATCGTCCTTCGGCACGGGCTCGTAGCTGGATAGGACGCAGGCGTCATCGGCATCGACAAGCACCTGGTAGGTGGATGTGCGCGATTGATCGGTGCTCATTGTACGATCTCCCAACGCCCGTTCTTGCGCGCGCCGACGCGGTTGACGACTTGCAGGTTCCTCAGGCGCTGAATCAATCTCCCCACCTTCGCCCTGCTGAACCCCACTAAATCTGCCAACGCCTCGTATGAGGCGTCCGGATGGGACTTCATCACATCGACGATGCGTTGCTCGTCATCGGTAAGCGTAATAATCTCATGTGAATCGGCCTGCGCCTCATTTATAGTCTCAACACGCTCTGCTTTCGTCTCATCAACTCCCTTTAGAGTCTCAGTTACAGTCTCATCTCTCTCGTTTGCAGTCTCACGGATTGCATTTATAGTCTCGTTATCGGTCACCGACACATCAGAGGCGTCCGCAAACGCATCGTTGCGATGAAAGACGAACTTCGTGCCCACGGATACGCGTACGTACTCGATTTGCACACCGGCCTCCTTGCAGGCGTTGCGCACGCGCGGTATCCCCGATCCGTACGCCTCAATATCACCCGAACGATACAGCGCCTGAGCAATGAGCATGTTGCGCGATAGCGATGAGCCTCCATCGCCCGCAAGGTGCTCTTTTGGGTCCTGCCCCTCGATAAACCAGCCCGGATTCGTAATCTCCACCGCATCGTGATAGATGTCGACTTGCACGCGCGCCTGGCTCAACCAATCACGATGGCAATAGGCGTTAAAGAGAATCTCGCGTACGGCCTCCTTGGGCAGCTCGGGTATCTCCTTCCTTGGGCCATAGTCGTCGATCACGAATCTCCGACGCGTATTGACCAGAATATAGTGCTCGGCCGCGCGCACCAACGAGAAGAGGGTACCCTGCTCGTGGTGCAAATCAAGAATGTCGGTCCGTGCATGGTCGGCCAGCAGGCCCATGGAGAGCTGGAAAGTGCTGGACGGGCAAAAGAGGACTTCGGCTGCGTTGGTGAGCTTGCCGTTGCGTATGAGCGAAAGCCTACTGAGAACGTTCTCCACACTCGTAAAGGAAAACGCAATACGTCCGCACTCGTTACCGCGTGCGACATAGGCACGAAGCTCGTCCTCGTCGACGTCTCCGATGGGTCGTTCCGATTCCCAAGTGTCCCAAGGTACTTTTCGCGCGCGAGCGTAGGCGAACTGCCGGGCAAGCTCCTCCTGCGCCATGGGCACGTCCTCGTCGGCGCTGCGTATGCGGTAGCGACCATCACAGGCATAGGGCGGCTCGTGCCCCTCAAACGTAACGCGCAGGTATGTATTGCCAATCTCGTCCTTAAGGTCCTCGATGATGGGATAGATGCGTGGCTCGATGCGGTTGCCCACCGCTTGGCTCACATCGCGCAGTGTCTTTTCGCTCACGGCCTGTCCAACCACCTCGCCATCCGTCCGCACACCGAAGTACAGCTCGCCTGCTCCGTGCTTGTTCAGTATGGAAGCAATGGACTCCATGCCCTCACGCAGTTCGGAGGTGCTGCGCTTGAACTCAACTCGTTCTGTTTCGTGGCCTAAGTTCAACGTCAATCATCTCCCTGCCTGAAGGTGTCTATGGGCTTGCCGTCGGCTGTCTTCCATGTGACCCACCCGCCGCAGGCCTTGCCAGTGACGAACGAGCCCGCACTTGACGGAGAAGAGAACTCCACGTCCTCGGTGGACACGCCGTTGTCGTCGACGTAGAGGTCGCGCAGCTGCTTCACGCCCGTGCTGAGGCCAGGGCCTTCGACGAGACTCACCTCGGTCCCGGCGGGGACGATGAACTTGCCCCCGACCACGTTCATGGTCGCCTTGAGCGTCTTGTTTGTAGTCTTGATCTTTTGCTGCAGGAAGTACGAGCCATCGGGGACCTGACCTTGGTTCTGGTTCGATTGGATCGCTGTGGTGGCCGTCTGGAAGACCTTGTCCTTGGTCTGTGTCTTGGGCGCGGGGTAGACCTGTTTGCCCTCGAACGAAGATAGGAGCTGCATGATGAGGTCGATGTCGAGAGCAAAGAGCTCAGAGTTGGGCACGCGCGAGCGCGAGAAGATGTCGTCGAGCATGGACTCCTTCTCGTCGTACTCGTCAACCTCGATGGCAAAGACCCGCTTGAGACCCACCACGTTAAAGTAGCCGTTATGCTCGAGCTGATACATACGGGCCTCGAAGTTGTTAAGGCCCGTCTTACCGATCTTCACGAGGCCTGGGACGACCGTCTTCATAACGTAGATGATGCCGCGCGCCATGGTCACGCCACCTTCTCTGGGAACGATAGGAGCTGGTTACGGACAAGGGCGAGCTGCAGTATGTGTGAATTGAGTTCCTCCTGCAACGAGTTTATGAGCTCTCGATAAGACCTATCCATCTCGCCGATAATTGCAACAATCTCATGCTGCCGAGTTTCTGAAGGAAGGGGCAAGCGTATCCTGCCAATCTTGGAGGCGAGAATATGCTTTACGGTACCACCAGTAGTCATCTTATCTATCTGGCGCTTACCTTCAGCAGAATAGAGGTATTGAACCACATATTGAGAATCGCATCGTCCACCGTTGCTCATCACAATGAGAGCATGGCAATTGCCGCCAGCGTAATTATCGCCAACAACTGCGCATTCGCCAACGTGACCTGACTGTACTACCACAATGTCTGTTGGCTTCAACTCAGATCTTAGATGAGCCTCATGGAAATCATGAGTTACATAGATCTCTTCGTTGTCTGAAATGTGCCCGTCATGGACATTAGTACCTTCAAGGTATCTAATGCCATCTTCACGGTCAGAGAAATGGTTTGACACCGTGCCTACGAAGCCATTCCTAATGAACGGAAATAGTTCGCCAATTGTAACAATGTCACCAGTACAGTTGTCGAACAGAGCTTGCCTCATATCTCTATGTTGCCGCTCGCGGAGGTACATCTCCTCCTCAAGCTGCCTCACCAGCTCGTCATGCGCCGCCGTGTACTCGTCGAGGATGCGCACGACCTCGCGCTGGACCTCGATGGGCGGGACGGGGATGCGGATGCGAGCAAGCTTGTCTGTCCGCATCTCAACAACCTTCACGCCCGCCGCAAAACGCTTCTTCTGAGCGTAGAAACTATCGGTTTGGAAGCAATACGAGAGGTACTTCGGGTCAAGGTTGTGCCGTACCACGACGCAGTGACCACCGGTGACCACGTCGACATCCCCTATCCAAGCGACTGCCTTGCAACATGCAGAGACATCCTCGCTCGTAACGGCAACAACGACATCGCCGGGATGAATCACGGTCAGCTTCTTTGCTAGCTCCTCAGGCACGTAGGACAAAACCCCGTCTGTGTATGCGCCGAACTTCGTGTGAATCTGCCCATAGTGGATGCATCCCACGCCAGTTTCTGAGAAATCCTTCTTTTGCAATCCAGATCCTCGGACCAATTCAGCAACTTCCCTCAGCGCCCTATACTCCACCCCATCAGGGCAGAGCTTCGCGATAAGCTCACTCAACCTGCTCATCGGGCACCTCCCAGTTCCTTCTCGATCTCCTCGATGGTGGGCAGCGACCCCTTGAAGTCCTCTGGGATGAGCTTCGCCAGTTCGTACCCGCTGACTCCTATGGGCTGGCTCGACGCCTCAAGTGCATACTGAGCCTCTACCTTGTCAAGGGACTTGCACACGAGCAGGCCGATGGTGGGGCTATCCCCCTCCGTCCTCAGCTGGTGGTTGACCGCAACGACGTATGTGCCCAGCTGGCCCATGTACGCGGGCTCAAAGTCGGTAACCTTCACCTCCAGCACCACGTAGCAGCGCAGCCGGATGTGGTAGAAGAGCATGTCGATAAACCGCTCTTTGGAGCCAACCTGAATTCGGTACTCGCGCCCCACAAAGGCAAAGCCCGTACCCAGCTCGAGGAGGAACGTGGTGATGTTGTCCATCAGCGCGTCCTTGAGTTCCTTCTCGTCGTATCGCTCGCGAATCGTGAGAAAGTCGAACTGGTAGGGATCCTTGGTAATCTCCTGCGCCAAGTCGCTCTGCGGTGCGGGAAGCGTTGCGGAGAAGTTGCTGACCGCCTTTCCCTGCCTTTCGTAGAGGCCTGCCTCGATTTGGTGTGCTAGAACTGCTCGAGACCAGTTGTTCTCTATGGTCCTGCGAATGTAGAACAGGGTCTTCTCTTGGCTGCCTCCACACTTGTCGACTAGCAATCGAACATGGCCCCATGGAACATTGAAGATTGAGGCGTCGCTTGTGGTCGTTGCGATGGGAGAATCTGCCACAACTTGTGGCAGATTCTGGGAATCGCCGACAAGGAATTCGTCCACAACTTGTGGCAGATTCTCGTGCTCAGTGGGAAAGAGTTCATAGTAGCGTGTCATATAGCGCAGGTTCCGTGAGGAGAAGCCCTTGGCATCGGGAAGAGCACGCCTCAAATCCTTGCTCAGGGCGTCGTAGAACCCAGACCCGTAGCGGTTCTCCGCCTGCATCCCCACGATGTCATGCCCCAGTGACCAGTAGAACAGAAGCATCTCGCGATTGACAGCTACAGAAGCCTTTATCTGGGAGCGCTGGTAACGTTCCTTGAGCTCAGAGATCCATGACGTATACGTCTCGTCCCGCTCAATGAGCCTGCTCATGCCCCCATCACCTCGTCCAGGATCGCGTCGATCTGGGCCCTGAGCTCGTTCTCGCGCTTCACGCACGCGGCGATGCGCTCGCGGACCTCGGGCAGCGTCAGGTGCTCGGACGTGTCCTCCTCCTCGACGTATGAGCCCACCGAGAGCACGTAGTCGTTCTCCACGACCTCGTCGTAGGTGGCGCGGTGCACGGTGTAGTCGACTTCCTCGCGGGCCGTGTGCCACGCCACGATCTGCTGGATGTCCTCCTCGCGGAGCTTGTTTTTGTTGCCTTCATGGCCGAAGTCGCGCTCTGCGTTGACGAAGAGGATGTCGGTGTCGGGCTTGTTCTTGCGGAGCACCATGACGCAGGTCTGGATGGTCGTGCCGAAGAAGAGGTTCGTCGGCAGCTGGATGATGGCGTCGACGAAGTTGTGGTCCACCATGTACTTGCGAATCTTGCCCTCGGCGCCGCCACGGTAGAGGATGCCTGGGAACACGACCACGGCCGCAGTGCCCGCGTCGGAGAGCCACGCGAGCATGTGCATGAGGAAGGCCCAGTCGGCGCGGCTCTTGGGCGCGAGCACGCCCGCGGGGGCGAAGCGCTGGTCGTTGATGGTCGTTGGGCTGTCGGGTCCGGTCCACTTTACGGAGTAGGGTGGGTTGGAGACTATGACGTCGAAGGGCTCCCAGTCCCAGTGCTGCGGGTCAAGCAGCGTGTCGCCGAGCGCGATGTCGAACTTCCCGTATTCGATTCCGTGGAGGAACATGTTAATGCGCGCAAGGTTGTAGGTCGTGGGGTTGATCTCCTGTCCGAAGTATCCGAGGCGCACCTTGCCGTCGCCAAGGATCTTTGCCGTCTGGAGGAGCAGCCCCGCGCTGCCACAGCAGGGGTCATATACCTTGTTGACCTCGCTCTTGCCCTCAGTCGCGAGGAGCGCGAGCAGGCGCGACACCTCCTGCGGCGTAAAGAACTCGCCGCCGGACTTGCCCGCGCCGGCCGCGTACATGGTCATCAGGTACTCGTAGGCGTCACCGAATAGGTCGATCTTGTTGTCGGCGAGGTCGCCCAGCTTCATGCTCGCGACGCCGCGCAGGATGGCGACCATGCGTTTATTGCGGTCGGCGACCGTGCCGCCGAGGCGGTTGGAGTTGGGGTCGAAGTCGGCGAAGAGGCCCCGGAAGTCCTTCTCCGACTCATGCCCGACCGTGGAGGTCTCAATCGACTTGAAGACCCTCTCGATGGTCTCGTTGAGGTCCTTGTCCTTCTCGGCGCGGTCCAGGACGTTCCGGAAGAGCATCGACGGCGCGATGTAGTAGCCACGCGCGTTGACGATGGCCTCGCACGCCACCTCGGCGTCCTCGTCGGCCATGCCGGCATAGCTCGGGCTCGGGTTTCCGTTGGCCCGCTCCCAGTCGTTGACGAAGCGTTCCAGATCCTCGGAGATGTAGCGATAGAACAGCGTGATGAGCACGTACTGCTTGAAGTCCCATGCGTCGACCGAGCCGCGTACGTCATCGGCAATGCCCCAGATGGTGCGGTGCAGCTCTGCCCGCTGCTGGTCACGTGTCATATCAGACATAAGAGAGCCCCTTCGGTTGTTATGTCGCCCCAACATATGATGCCATGAACCCTGGACACGAATAATGCGGCCATGGCCAATCCCTCGTCCATCTGTTCGCTCAGGACCTTATCGTCTACTTCGGTACCGAAACCACGAGCGACTGGCAGCCTCGCCGATACGTAATCACTGGTAGTTCCCAGATGTTTTTCTCTGATAATGCCCATTGTTTGCGCATGTTTCTGATGGTAGCTGATTCATTTGGACTGTGCACCCGCAGGTGCCTCACTGTCGAGGTGGTTCGTCCGCCTTGTGGCATATGCCACCGCATTTCTCCGCCACCTGAGCGACGCGGTAGCGGTCGTAGAGAACCTCGAGCTGCCACTGCAAGCCCATCGGGTCCATGGCCCAGCTCCACCAGGAGTAGGTGAGATGCTCGTTGCGGGCACCTACCTAGAAGTTGCCACCCACAGTGTCGGTGACCTCGCGGGCGGTCACGACGTTGGAGTGGTAGTAGGTGAAGGTGTAGAAGTCCACGGTACCTGCGGCCAAGACGTCGACCGGATCGCGGGTGTGGGCGTAGGTGGCCGCGGACGAGCCGGGCGAGAGACGGCGACCACGCAGCCGCGGCAGTTACGTCTCCTCGATGCGGCAGACGTGGCGCTTTGTCTTGCGCTGGTAGGTGACGCCCACGAGCAGGATCGGCCCGCCGAAGCCCCGCAGCACGGCCGGGTAGTCGCGCTCGCGCACCTGGGCAATCGCGGCCTCCGGCGAGCGGTCCCACTTGAGCTCGACCACGAGGGCGGGTGCTGGATCGCCGCGCCGCGGGAGGTACACCACGTCGGCTAGACCGCGTCCGGATGGCAGTTCCTCGATGGTGGCGTAGTGGTCGGCGGCCGCGATGTAGGCGGACTTGACCACCGCTCGCAGGGCCTGCTCGTCGTTGTAGAAGGTGGGCGCGCATCCCGAGTCGTGGGCGCGCGCGAGCGCCTCGGCCACCGCCTCCTCGTCCAAGTCCCACGTCGCTCGCAGCAGTGCGTCGCTCTCGCGCACGATGCGCGCGACCTCGGCGTGGCGGCTCTCGGAGACGGCGTTGGCAAGTTCTGAGCGCACCTCCTCGTTGGGCACCCGTGCGGTCGAGGTGGTCGCGTCGTAGCAGAGGTAGCCCAGGTGGCACAGGAGCGTGAGGGCGTCGTCTGCGCTCGCGACGTCGTGGATGCTGTTCTCGAACTTGCCCGTGCGCACCCTCACGCTCGCACCGCCGAGGGTCTGCACTATCGACTGCTGCAGCCCGTCGAAGTCCAGGTCGACGTAGGTGCGCAGCGAGTCGAAGGCCTCCGAGCTCACCCAGTAGGGGCCGACCTCGCCGCTCTCGCACGCGCTCATGACCGAGAAGGGCGCGTACGTCCGCACGACCCTGCGCTCGCGGGTGGCCTTGTCCACGTAGGACAGCTCGTAGCCGTCATACCACCTACGGAGCTCGCCCATGTCCATGCCGTGGCGGGTGGCCAGGGCCTCCACCTCGGTCTCCGTGAAGCCCACGTAGGGGGCGTACCTCGACGGCCTCAGAATCGTGAACTCGCGGAAGTCGGACAGCGAGGACTGCGTGCCGTAGCGCACGATGGGCAGTATCCCCGTCATGTAGCACGCGGCAACTGCGTCGGCGGTGAAGGTGAAGTTCTTGAAGAGGGTCCTGAGCATGAACACCCAGTCCTCCTGCGAGGCCTTCGAGCGGCGCTCGCGAAGCGGCGCGTCCCACTCGTCGATTACGAAGACAAACCTGCGGCCGGTGGCCACCACGTAGTCGGCGAGGGTCGACGTGAGCTCGTTGACCCTGCCCTCGTCGCCGGCGCCGGCCGTGGGCACCTTCGCGCGCAGATCGTCGATAATCGCGCGGGAGACCTCGGCGGAGACGTCCGCCACGCCCCTGAACTCCGTCATGTCCAGCCGTACGACGTTGTAGGCGTTGAGGTGATCCCCGAAGCTCGGGTCGCGAGAGATGTCCAAGCCCTCGAAGAGCCCGCGCGAGTCCGCCCCGCACGTGTAGTAGGCCACCAGCGCCTCGGCCGCGAACGTCTTGCCGAAGCGACGCGGCCGCGTGGAGCACACGAGGCCGCGCGGCGTGCCGATCACGGCGTTGACAAGCGAAATCAGCCCGGTCTTGTCTACGTACTCGTCAGCCAGCATCCGTCGGAAGCCCCCGTTGCCCGGGTTCACGTACATGCCCATGTTGCCTCCCGTCCATCTACCGTTTCATGGTAGCACGGGAGGTCCCGGCCGACGGGGCGCCTGCCATCGGGCGAGGGCTGTGCTCATGGCGCCGAGGTCGTAGAGCCCGCTATAGTCGCGCTCGCCAGCGGCCTTGTAGCATGACGGGGACGTCCTTAGTCTGCATGGTGCCGGCCGACGTTGTGGGCGACGTCGAGCCTGAACTTGTCGTGCATCCGTTCAAGAACGTGCCCAGCATGAGCGCGAGCACGGCGGTGGTGACGAGCGTGACGTACGGTCTTGGGGCCCTTGTGACGCTGTCCATCCTCTGGCCTTTTGTTGGCCTAGAAAATGCGTTTTACATTATAGCCATGTCGTATACTGAGAACAGCCACAAAGAGACGAACTGAGGAGGAAGACATGGCGAAGTGTACCCACAAGACGTCAATCGTTGGCGTGGTCCTGGCATCGGCGCTTCTGACCCTATCGCTTGGGGCGTGCGCGGGTGGCTCGGGGCAATCGTCTCGGCAGTCCGAGGAACAGCCCGCAGAGCAACCGTCGGAGCTGCCCGAAGAGCAGGCTGACCCCCTAGCCGCCAGCCAGGAACCTATCGACCCCTCGGGCGGCTCGCCTTGGATTGACTCCAACATCAAAGAGAACATCAATCCCGGCATGGAAACCTCGCCCAAGGACGACTTCTATCTGTACGCCAACTACGACTGGTTGCTCAACACAGACATCCCCGAGGGCGACAAGGTCGCCGCGGGTGTGGGCATGGACGGGGACGGGCCCGAGCACGTGGCGGCGGCGATCACTGGTGACGAGCTGGCGGGCCACGACGCCCGCCAGGCGCAGCTGCTCTATCGCGCCGCCGTCGACACGGCCGCGCGCGACGCCGCGGGCGTGGAGCCCGCGCGGGCGACCGTCGACGCCATCCGTGCACTCGCCACCATCGACGACGTTTCCGCCTTCCTGCTCGATGTCCAGAGGAGCGCCGGTGTCCCCACGCTCGTGCAGGCGCACATCAATCAGGGCAGCCTCAGCGAAGACGGGCGCTACGTCCCCCTCATCGGCCTATCAGCGGCGACCTTTGGCAGCTCGATGGGCACCATGGGCATGGATGCCACGATGGTGAGTCCCGAGGATGAGCTCTACAAGGCTCGTCTCGCATGCGCGAGCGCGGTGCTCACGCGCCTGGGCATGTCCGAGGACGAGGCCCGGACGGCCTTCGAGCATCGCATCGAGTTCGAGAAGCGCGTCATCGAGGAGGCTGCGAAAGAGGCTCCGGACGGCGTGGAAGGGGAGGATGATGCCGAGGACGCGTTCCTCAAGCTTGAGGACCTCGATGCCCTGGCCGGTGCGTTCCCCCTGCGCCAGCTCATAGAGGCAAGGGGATACGGCAAGGCCACGGAGTATATGGTAAGGGACGAAGCAGAGGTCCGTGCAGCCTGCGCCCTCTACACCCAGGACAACCTCGAGCTCATTCGCGACTACCTCCTCGTGGGCTACGCGCTCGAGGTGTCGGGCTGGCTCGACAGCCAGGCCTTCGAGGCATGGCGACAGGACTACGTCGCGCTCGGCTACTACGACCAGCTCGGGATGAGCGAGACGAGCCCTGAGGACAGGGCCGTCCACCTCGTGCGCTCCCTGCTCCCCACGCCGACGGGCCGCGCCTATGCGGAGGCATACGACCTCGCGCATACCAAGGAGTTCGTGGAGGACTTCTGCAAGGATGCCATCGAGGCCCACAAGGAGGTTGTCAGCGCCAGCGAGTGGCTTTCCGACGCCTCCAAGCAACGGCTCTGCGAGAAGCTTGACGCCATCAACGTCAAAGCGGTTTGTCCCGAGGTGTGGGAGGACTACTCCGGGCTCGAGCTCGACGGTCTGAGCTACTACGAGGCTCGCCGCGCCATCTGGCTCTTCGACGCCGAACGCAACGCCGCCCTCACGAACACCGCTCTCGACGAGCGGATGTGGAACGATCCCACCCTCGTCGGCTCGGCCCACTACGAGGGAGGCACGAACAGCTTCGTCATCCCCGGCGGCGGCGTCGAGGGCGACGTGGCACGCTACGAGGCGGGCGAGATGTCGCTTGGCGAGCTCATGGGCGGCCCGGTGGGATACACCGTCTTCCACGAGATCGCGCATGCGCTCGACCCCGCCGACATCTGGATCGGTCCCCACGGCGAGGATGTGGAGGAGTCGCTTCTGGATCCGGCCGATCTTGAGGAATTCGAGAGGCGCGTGCAGAGGGCGAAGGACTACTACGACGGCATCGTCGCGTTCAACGTCCAGAACATGGTGGGCGACGTCATCACGAACGAGGGCCAGACCGAGATCAACGGCATGCAGGCCAGGCTCGCGTATGCGGCGCACCAGGGCGACTTCGACTACGAGGCCTTCTTCGAGAAGCGCGCGCATATAGGTCGTGTCCTGCACACGCCCGAGTTCGAGCAGCAGTGCATTCTGGGTGCCGACAGCCACCCGTCCGGCTATCTGGACATTAATGGCCCCAACCAGATGTTCGAGGAGTTCTACCAGACCTACGACGTGGGGGAGGGCGATGGCATGTACCTTGCCCCCGAGGCCAGGCTCGTCTTCTGGTAACGGCGGGTGTCAACGCGACCGAACGTGGAACAACGGGGGCGGAGGTTGTTGTCACGGGGATCGGGAGGCGACAGGGCAAAAGGTGCCAGGTTCATTCGCAAGCAGAACCGAAAGGGTGATCCGAGTTCGTGGTGCGCCGGTAACCGAGGAGTTCCCGCTCACCATGGAGTGCGAGGTCACCGCCATCGACGGTGACGAACACGGTGCGCGCATCGTGGGCAGCGTGGTGAACACGCGCGTTGACGAGTCGGTGCTCGGCGAGGAGGTCGGCGGTGCCCGGGATGCGGGCAAGGTGCTGAGGTAGAGCGAATCAAAGCGCGACCAGGCCGCATTCTCTCCCATAGGCATACACCTTGCAGGGCCCCTGCAGGGGGAACTCGGCTCGGGCCTCCTGCTCGGGGTAGAGCCGTCTGATGCGGACGAGGTCGTCGCCGACAGCCGCGATGAACAGCAGGTGGTCCTCCTTGGTCATGGGGTGCACCACATGCACGCGCTGGCACCCGTCCTCCACCTCAACGCTGGCGTCGAGAACGCCGGCGTTCTTCTTGGCTGCAAGTGGCTCCAGCGCGTGCCCGCAGCAACTGATGGCCGCCTCGCCAGCCGACCACACCACGTTGCCGCAGTCGGGGCACACGTAGAAGGAGCTTCGCTTGAGGTTTGCCGAGACGTTCCTGTTCTCCACGGTCCTCCAGCGCTTGAGCGTGGGCAGGACCGCCCCCATGAAGGAGACTGCCTCCTCCTCCGAGTATCCGGTGGCCTGCACGAGGTAGGGAACGTTGCGTTCGATGATCTCGTCGAGGCCCGCGCTCGTGAACTCGCCGTTTTGGTAGCACCAGCCGCAGTAGTCTGGGTTCTCCGTTCCGTCCGCGTTCGTGCCTAAGGGCATGTTCGGCACGTCGAAGGGCGTGCCGCAGCATTGGCACGTGGGGACTTCCGGCAGGTCGAGCAGGCTTGCCACCGGTACGTCGAGCACGCTCGCCAGGAGCTTGCGCATGTCGATGCCTGGCTCGCTCTCCCCGGTTTCCCACCTGCTTACGGCCTGACGCGTTACGTACACCTTGGCAGCAAGTTGCTGCTGCGTGAGCCCCGCACTCTTGCGGGCGGCTTGGATTGTCTCGCGAATGCTCACGACCGCCTCCTTTCCTCTGGCTTCTCGGATATCGTAAGGGCGCCGGCCGCCCCTGTCACGCAATGGTCAATTGCGTTGCCGCAAGTGCGGCTCGCAACAAGGGAGAACGCCACAACGGGATGGGTCACTTGCCACCGGTATACTGCATGTGCATGGGATGCCACGACGGAAGGGAAAAGAATCATGGCGAATATCGAGCATGTGGCTTTGTGGGTCGAGGACCTCGAGCGTGCGCGAGCGTTCTTTGAGCGCTACTTTGCCGCCACGTCGAACGACCTCTATGTGAATGCCGCAGGTTTCCACTCGTACTTCCTGACGTTTGGAGGTGGGGCGCGCCTGGAGATCATGTTCGACGCGACCCAGACGCACAACACCGCGGACCGTCCACACGACGGCTATGGGCATGTGGCGTTTTCGGTGGGTTCCGCCGAGGAGGTGGACCGCCTGACGGCTGAGCTGGTCGCCGACGGATATCGATGCGTGAGCGGGCCGCGCACTACCGGTGACGGCTACTACGAGAGCTGCGTGCTCGATGCCGAGGGCAACCGCATCGAGATCACCGTGTGAGCGTCGGGCGAATGCGGGCCGCGTCCTGCGCCAAGACCCGCGATACGGCGTCAACTCGCTCATCGTGCCAAATGTCCCGTTTGCGGAATGATATATGGAACCAATCATTCATAAAGAGAGATACTAAATACCATCTATGTCGAGTGTTTGCTCGGCGGAATCGGAAGGAAAGGGAACGGAAGGGAGCACGACAATGCGCATGAAGGAAGGATTCCTGTGGGGCGGTGCCACGGCCGCCAACCAGTACGAGGGCGCCTGGAACGTGGATGGCAAGGGGGCGTCCGTGCCCGACCACATGAGGGGCGGCGACATCAACACTCCGCGCCAGATCGACGCCGAGTTTGACCCCGATGCGCTGTATCCCAGCTGGGAGGCGACGGACTTCTATCATCACTACGAGGAGGACATCGCCCTCTTTGCCGAGATGGGCTGGAACGTGTTCCGCATGTCCGTCAACTGGACGCGCCTGTTCCCCACGGGCACCGAGAAGGAGCCGCTGCAGGCCGGCCTCGACTTCTACGACCGCGTCTTCACCTGCTGCAAGGAGCACGGCATCGAGCCGCTGGTGACGATCAGCCACTACGAGCTGCCGTACTACCTGGTCGAGAAGTACAACGGCTGGGCGAGCCGCGACCTCGTCGACTTCTACTTCACCTACGGCAAGTGCCTGCTTGATCACTTCCACGACAAGGTAAAGTATTGGCTCACCTTCAACGAGATCAACATCGGCACCATGGCCATGGGCTGCACGCTTTCGCTCGGCACCATCCAGGGCTACACCGGCACCATGGACAAGGTCAAGGACGACATCAACGAGCGCTACAACGCCCTGCACCACCAGTTCCTCGCCTCGGCAAAGCTCATCAAGTATGCGCACGAGAACTATCCCGGTGTGATGATGGGCAACATGGACTGCTTCATTCTCACCTACCCGCTCACCTGCGACCCGGCGGACCAGTGGGCCAACCTCGAGCAGATGCGCAAGATGAACTGGTACTGCTCTGACGTGCAGGCACGCGGCGCGTATCCCTTCTACGCCAAGCGCTTCTGGGAGGAGAACGGAATCCAGATCAAGATGGAGCCAGGCGACGAGGAGCTGCTTGCCCAGGGCAAGATCGACTTCTACACCTACAGCTACTATCAGTCCAACACGGTGACCACCCACGAGGGTGCCGAGATGATGGCCGGCAACATGACCATGGGCGGCAAGAACCCCTACCTCGAGGCATCCGACTGGGGCTGGCAGATCGACCCCATCGGCCTGCGCATCACCCTCAACGAGATCTACGACCGCTATCACCTGCCGCTGATGGTGGTAGAGAACGGCCTGGGTGCCTTCGACGAGAAGGAAGCTGACGGCTCTGTGCACGACCCGTATCGCGTCGACTACCTGCGCAAGCACATCATCGCCATGGAGGAGGCCGTGGCCGACGGCGTCGACCTCATGGGCTACACCTGGTGGGGACCCATTGACGTCGTGAGCGCCGGCACCGGCGAGATGCGCAAGCGCTACGGCTTTATCTACGTCGACAAGTATGACGACGGCACGGGCGACCTCTCCCGCAGCCGCAAGGACAGCTTCTTCTGGTATCAGAAGTGCATCAAGTCCAACGGCGAGGACCTGGACTAAGGCCCCGATCCCCAGGGGTCCACTGGGGGCAGCTCCCCAGTGGACCCCCGTTCAGGCGGCCTTTACTCGGGACTACCCCAAGTGGACCCACCTCGGGTCCGGCCGACCGCATGCCGGTACCATTTGGGTGACGAGATTTGCAAGAAAAACGTCGGTTTCGGTAGAAATCTCGTCTCCGAAAAAACGGGGTCTGGATTACACCCCCTTTGACCTGCGCAAACGCGAGGCTCGTATCTCCACGGTTTGGAAACCTGCTCGAAAAACTACCCAAACCGACAAAAAACATGCAAAAACAAACAGGCGAATGGTACCACGCATGTGGCCATCGCCTAGCTTTAGGACTGACCCGGGGCCGATCCCTCCGGGGCCGGTCCGATGCGGCACGGACGTCATCCTGCTAGGATAGGAGCGCCAACCAACGTCACGAAAGGACCTTCCATGAGCCTCGCACTCGCACCCATCTTTGCCAGCGGTATGATCCTTCAACGTGAGCTGCCCGTGCGTGTTTGGGGCACGGCGGAGCCTGGCGCAAGCGTCGAGGTGCACATCCAGCGGCAAGCCGTCACGGCCGTTGCCGACACCCAAGGCAACTGGTCCTGCACGTTCGCTCCGCTGCACGCGTCCGATGCCGAGAAGCTCGAGGTGCGTGCCGGTGACGAGCGCATCACCCTCTCCGATGTGGCCGTGGGCGAGGTCTTCGTCGCCGCCGGTCAGTCCAACATGGAGTTCTGGATGCGCTACGACCAAGACGCAGAGGAGTTCCGACCCACGTGCGCCAACCCGCGCATCCGCTTCTACGACGCGCCGAAGTGCTCGTATCCCGGTCAGACGGAGGACTTCGACTACTCCAAGGTCGGTATCTGGCGCAAGGCCACGCCCGAGGACCTGGACTACTTCTCGGCCGTCGGCTACTACTTCGCGCGCGGCATGGAGATGGTGCTCGACGTGCCCGTGGGCATCGTGGGCTGCAACTACGGTGGCACCAAGTCGTCCGCCTGGATGACGCCCGAGCACGCACGCGTCGTTCAGCCCGAGCAGGTGGCCGCCTTCGAAGCGCAGCTCCAGGGCCTCCCGTACGAGGAGCTGCTTGCCAACGGGCGTCTCAACGTCGATAAGAACGACAAGGGCTACGCCACTTGGCCCGCTTGGAACGATTTCTTCTTGGGCGGGACCCCAAGCGTGGAGGAGGGGAGGGCCTTCATGGCCAACCTCGTTGCGGATGCCGTGGCCTCCGCGGACGCCGTGGCCTCCGCGGACGCCGCGCCGAGCGACGCCGCAGCCGAGGCGCAGCTCAAGCCCGGCATGATGACCCCCACCAAAGAGGCCCCGGGCGCCCTCTTCACCTACATGGTGCTGCCCATTGCCGGCTTCACCACGCGCGGCGTGCTGTGGTATCAGGGCGAGAGCGATGACGAGGACGACGGCGCGCAGGTGCGCCATGCCGAGGCGCTGCGCACCATCATCGCCGACTGGCGCGAGGCATGGCAGCGTGTCGACCTGCCCTTCTTGGTGGTTCAGCTGCCCGGATTTGGCTCGTGGGATTCGATGGGCTTGGACGCGCACGACTGGCCTACCATCCGTGCGTGCCAGCAGCAGGTGACCGACGAGGATGGGCATGCATGGCTCTGCTCGATTGGCGACCTTGGCGACAAGCACGACATCCATCCCAAGGAGAAGAAGCCCGTCGGCGAGCGCCTCTCGCTGCTCGCGCTGCGTCATCTGCTGGGGATGGGCGTGCCAGCGGACGCCCCGCGTTGCATCGGGGCGGAGCGCAAGGGCCCGTGGGTCATCCTGCACTTCGAGCATGCCGATGGTGGGCTCGTGCTCGCAGGCGCGGAGGTCAACGCGCTCGAGCTGCTTCATGACGGCGAGTCCGTGTCCTTCCAGGCGGGAACGAGGGGCGACCGCTTGGTCATCGTGCCCGACGAGCCCACGAGCGATCCGCTCGAGGTGCGCTTTGCCCAGACCAACTGGTATCGCACCAACCTCTACAGCGGCGCCGAGATTCCCGTCCTGCCCTTCTCGCTGACCTGCTAGGGTCCATCGTGGTCCCATTCGGGGGTAGTCCCCGGATGAGACCACGAGACGTTGCCTTCGCTGTCGCATGCTCTATAATCAGCCTTAACTCATAGAATCGCTATGTTAAGGCTAGATATAGGGGAGTATATGCGTATAATTGGCCGTAAGATAGAACAGCAGAGGCTGAGAAGACTCTGCGACTCGCAACGTCCCGAGTTTGCCGTCGTGTATGGGCGCAGGCGCGTGGGGAAGACCTTCCTCATTCGCGAGTACTTCTCTAATTCATTCGCGTTTCATGTGTCGGGCATCGCAGGGGGCGTTGCTCGCGTTCAGCTGCAAAGCTTCAACGAAAGCCTGGCGGATATTGGCTGTCCTGATCGGGCCCATGATTGGTTCGAGGCGTTTCGGCTCTTGCGTGGCCAGCTTGAGCGTGACGATGTCAGAAGGGATGCTGCGAGCGGAAAGCGCGTGGTGTTCATTGACGAGATGCCGTGGCTCGATACGCCGCGTACCGACTATAGGGCAGCGCTGGAATTGTTCTGGAACAAATGGGGCTCTTCTCAGCCGGATTTGTTGCTCATTGCGTGCGGTTCCGCAAGTTCATGGATTGTGAGGCACCTGTTCAAGAACCGTGGGGGACTTCACAATCGCGTGACAGCAAGGATCAAGCTCGAGCCGTTCACTCTTGCGGAGTGCGCTGAGTACTATAGGGTGAACGGAATACCGCTCAGCCAAGACCTTGCGATAGAGTCCTATATGGTGTTCGGTGGAATTCCCTTCTATCTCGATTTGCTCGACAGGAGACTCGGTCTCGTGCAGAATATCGACAATCTCTGTTTTTCGCATCAGGGCGAGCTCAGGGAGGAATTCGACGAGCTCTATCACTCGCTGTTCAAGCAAGCAGAGAGACACGTCTCGGTGGTGCGAATACTCGGATCGAGACTGTGTGGGTTGTCGAGAAGAGAGGTTTCCGAAGGAACGGGAATCGGGCTTGGGGGGACGCTTTCGGCAACACTTGGTGAGCTAGAGGCAAGCGGCTTCATCAGGCGATACCATGCCTACGGCAAGGACGAGCGAGATGCGACATATCAACTCATCGATCCATTCTCGCTCTTCTACCTACGTTTTATGGAGAATCAGACCGACGAGAGGTTCTGGTCGAACAACTATCAGAGCGGTCGCGTGCACGCTTGGGAAGGCTATGCCTTTGAGCTGGTTGCTCTGCTGCACCTCGATCAGATAAGGGCGACGCTTGGCGTTGCCGGCGTTGCCTATGACGCGAGTACGTGGCGCAGCGCCAAGAGCAACCCCGGCGCACAAGTCGACCTCGTGCTTGACCGAAACGACGGAATCATCAATCTCTGCGAAATGAAGTTCGCCCGTGAGCCATATCAGATAACCAAGGCATATGACGAGGTGCTTCGACACAAAGCCGCGGCTTTTCGAGATGAGACAAAGACGCGCAAAGCGCTCCATCTTACGCTGGTGAGCCCCTATGGGGTAAAGCGGAATGCGTACTGGCAAGACGTTCAAGCAGTGATTGCCGCAGACGACCTATTCGCGTAGGGCTCCATCTGGGGTAGTCCCCGGATGGAGCCCAGTTCCTTGCCTTAGCACATGAATGCCGGCAGGATGTCCTCCGTCCCGCGCTCGTTGCACAGGCGCGCCGCCTCGGCGATTTGCTCGAGGGCGATGGCGACGCCGTCCTCCGCCGAGGCGCCCACGTGCCAGCGCGCGGTGCGAGTGGCCGCTTCGTTGGCGTTGGCCACGGCGCAGGAGTTGGGGAGGTACTCCAACATCGAGAGGTCATTGTCGGCATCGCCAAACACGCAGACCTCGTCGAGCGAGAGCCCTAGCGTCTTGATGAGCTGTTTGATTCCCTCGACTTTGCTCCATCCGCGGATGGAGGTGTCCATCCAGTTGTCCACCGTGTGCAAAAACTCGAACATTGGGAAGGCTTCCCGCAGCTCGGCCTGCAGCGTGGCGAGCGCCTCGTCGCCGCCGAGGCAGATGACACCGGCCTTTGCCACGGGGTAGACGGGCAGCGTCTCGTGCCACATACCACCCGACATGAACGCGCGGTCGTACATGGAGCCCATCTCTTCCCGGGATATGCCAACCCAATCGCCGAGTCCGTCGGAGCGGTAGGTGACAAACGCGCAGTCAGGCCTCTTCGCCACCATCTCTGCTGCCTGGCGCAGCGGCGCATCGTCGAGGTTCTTCTCGAAGACAAGCGAGCGCAGGTAGTACACCTTCTGGCCGTTGACGCATACCGCCGTGTTGTAGCAGCTGCGGTCTCCACCAAAGAAGCCCGCGAGTTCGGAGCGGTCGCGTCCAGTGGTCGGCCCGAAGTCAACCCCCTGCTCCTGGCATGCGTGTATCGCGTTGATGGTGCGCGGTGAGACGAGCTCCCGCCCGAAGGGGATGAGCGTGTTGTCCATATCCGAGAGCACGAGCTTGATCATGGGGACTCCTTCTGAAGACGACGGTTCCTACAACCATACCATGCCGGGCGGGTCTACCGGGAGTCCACTGGGGGTGGCCCCTTGGTGGGTCGGTGGACTCTGGTGAATCCTCAGCGGACCCGGCGGTTGAGCCTTGCCATGGACGCGATGGTGGGAATGCGCATGGGGCAGACGTCCATGCAGCTGAGCGATTTCGAGCAGGCGCTTCCGAAGTGTCGCGCGTATGTCTGCTTGATCTCGCGGGACTTCTCGCGGTTCCTAGCGTGGACTAGGTAGCAATCGTTGGCGAACACCGCCCCAAAGAAGGCGTTGCCATTCGTGTAGTTGGGGCATACCTCGAGGCAGAGGCCGCACTTGAGGCACTTGGCTGCCTCATACTGATGAGAGAAGCTCTCGTCGTCCATGGGCTGGTAGGATCCGATGAAGACGTCGCTGCGCTTGAGATTGTCTTGGATCGAGGCGCGGTCGACCACTAGGTCGCGAATCACGGGGAATTTGCTCAGCGGGCGGAGGACGATTTCCTCCTCCGGGCGGCCTGCCACGAGGTCACGCAAGAAGGTGTCGCACGCCAAGGCCGGCATCCCGTTGATCACCATGGCACAGGCGCCGCAAGTACCCTGCATGCAGGAACACTCCCACGCGATGCGACGCGTCTTCTGACCTGCATCGTTGAGAATGTCGTCGTGGAAGTTGAGGTGGTCGAGCATGCCGGCCACAGACGTCTCCGTCGGCCCGTCGTAGCAGAAGGACTCCCAGTACGGCTCGGCCGTGGGGGACTCTTGGCGCAAGATCCTAACTCTCATAAGCCTGCTCCCTATCTAGCCACGTGTGGTAGGTGCCATCGTCGTACGAGACCAACGTGGAGTATGCATAGTCGTCGCGGCTCTGCGGCGCATCGCTGCGATAGTGCGCACCGCGGCTCTCCTTCCTGGCCAGAGCGCAGGAGAGGGAGGCGTGTGCGGTGGCGAGAATTCCCGTGAGACTATAGTTTGCATACGCCGACACGCTGGGGTCGTAGTGGATCCGGTCCGCGATGGACTGGTAGTATTCGACGCTCTCGACTCCCTCGGCGAGGCCCTCCTCCGTGCGGATGATGCCCATGTGCTCGTTCATGACGTCGGCAAGCATGTCGCGCATGTAGGTGACGGGGAAGGAACTCTGCGAGTCAAATGTGGCGGCAAAGCGGTTCTGCTCGCGCGCAATGGCCTGCGCAAAGACGGGACGTCGCCGCGTGTCTGCCCTTTGGCAGAGGTCGTCCGCCGCGACCCACCCGCTGTAGATTGCCGCGAGCAGCGAGTTGCCACCCAGTCGGTTGGCACCGTGGTACATCGACGCGCATTCGCCGACGGCGTACAGTCGCTCGATGCTGGTCTCGTGGTTCAGGTGCACGGCGAGGCCGCCCATGAAGAAGTGTACGGATGGTGCCACGGGTATGGGCTGCGTCAATACGTCGATGCCGCGGTACTTCAGGCATAGGTCGCGAACTTCCTGCAGGCGCTGGTCTATCAAGCGCTCGTTGAGGAAGGAGATGTCGAGAAGCACTTCTCTGCCCGTCGTATATATCTCGCGAGAGATGACGTCGCGGGTCATCAGATTGCCTCCGGGGCCGTACTTCTCTTCCATGAAGTAGACGCGTCGGCCGCCATCCTCGTAGAAGAGTCTGCCCCCCTCGCCGCGTACGGCCTCGGTGACGAGCATGCGCTTCTGGTCGGTCTCGAGCGTGGTGGGGTGGAACTGGACGAACTCCAGGTTCTTGAGCAGCGCCCCTTGCATAAAGAGCCTTCCCGCCGCATAGCCATCGCAGAGAACCGAACCGGTAGTCTTGCCAAAGAGTGCGTTTTGCCCTCCCGTGGCCATGACCACCGCACTCGCATTGATGGGCACCAGCACGCGCCTCAGCTCGTCGAACAACAGCGCGCCGTAGCACACGCCGTCCTCGATGAGTGCTGAATGGAAGTGCAGGTGAAGCCTGCGGACGATGGTCCCGGCCGCCTCGTGGCGGCGCGCCTCCATGACGAGGGCCGAGACGATCTGCTTGCCGGTGGACGATCCACAGAAGTAGGTCCGCTTGTGGGACTGACCGCCAAAGGCCCTCCTCAGCGGACGTCCTTGTCGGTCTATCGTAAAGACGGTTCCGATGCTCTCGAGGTAGGTGATGATGTCTTCTGCGTGCGTGCAGAGTCCCGTGACGGCCGTCTTTCCACCGAGCCAGGAACCGCCCTTCAGCGTGTCCTCGATGTGGCAGGCGACCGAATCGCCCTCGTCGCATCGTGCGGTCACGGCGTTGATGCCGCCCGCAGCCATCACCGATTGGGCTCGCTCGGAAGGATGCGGAGAGACGAGGGTGACGTGCATGTTCTGCTCGGCGCAGCGCACGGCGCAAGAGAGGCCGGCGATACCGCTTCCGATGACCAATGCTTCTCTCATGGCAGGCCTCACGCGTGAAGGAACATGCTCAGTTGTCCCTTGGTCACAACGACCGTGGCGGCAACGACCAAGACGGCACAGAGGATGGCGACGGCTCTGTCAATCTTTGCCTGCGTCTCTCGGTTGGAGAGCAGGCCCAGTGTGATGAGGGCTCGCGAGAAGGACGTCGCGACGTGCGTGGCAACGACGACGTAGAAGGCGATCTGTGCACAGAGGATAAGGGCAAACACCACCCAGCTTCCGCCTTCGGCCGCGTTCTTGAGAAGGTCGAAGGTCCTGAGGTGGACGATCAGAAGCGGAAAGATCAGGGCAGCCGACACTCGTTGCGCCACCGTCTGTCGGTTCTGTTGCTGATAGGGGGCAACGCGCGTCCCGTCGCCAAGCAGGAAGACGGAGCACATGCCCGTGATCGCGTGGAGGCAGAGGAAGACGAGAATGGGCATGGCGGTGAGCAACTTGAGCGTTGGGTTGTAGTAGAACGTAAGGTACGCAAACACGTTGTACCCCATGTGTACAAACAAGGCGAGCATGGTGAGCAACGCGAGTATGGCATTCCACTTCTTGAGCCTCAAAGTCCCCCCGTTCCTTGGCGCCGAAATAGTACGTAAATGATAGTTCATCCTGTGTTAGAGAGTGCCGGAGGGGAATCGGGAATCGGGGCCAGCTGCGTGGGCCTGGGGATGGATGCAGACGGGATATTCTGCGAGTCCTCACTGAAAGTTCAGTGAACAATGACTCACCCTTCGGCTTTATTCGATACTTGCCCTTGCTCACTCAACTTTTACTGAACCGTTCGGTTACGCTCCCGCCCGCGAGCGCGAGCTCCTAGCTGGTGGGTACGCCATCCCCTGCGGTGGACTGATACTCAACGTCGGCGCCTTGCTGCGGCTACGCCGCGCCCTTCTCGGCGGACCTGCGGCAGGCGCACCGCATCGGCGTCGCCTTCGACTCCGGGACGCGCCTGCTCGCAGACTGGGAGGAGCGCTAGCTCCATCGGCCGGCCCAAGCGGGTGGGCCGTTCGGCGATGTGGCCCACCAAAGAGCTACCCCCAGTGGATCGAGCCTCAAAGCCCCCTGTTTCTTGGCGATGATATCTTACGCAAGATAATCCAGGGTCAATCCTGAAACCTGTGGGTTGGCGGTCGCGCTGGGACCCTGACCGTGGAACGATAGGCGGTCGTCCTCAAGAATCTTGCATCTACCACAACGCAGGGTTCGACGAAAGGAACGACCGCTTTCCCCCTTGCTGAGCTTGTACCCCGTCCCCTTCGACGAGTGGGCAACTTGCTCGCCGCTCAGGAAAGGGCGCCCGTCTCGCGGGACCCTAGATCATCAAGGCGCTGGCGGACAATACTACAGTCGCTCCAGTACTAACAGTAATCCCAAAAATATATTTGTTGCGGATCTCGTACCCGCCGGCGACCTCTCCAAGATCGTCAAGGGAAATCTCAGCCGACGTGTCTGTCAGCTCTTCCACCGCGGCGATGAACTCTTCCTTGATGAGGCTGGGGCATGCCTCGCTGGCAATCGCATAGGCCTCGTCGACGTCCTGGGCGTCGGCCAGCCTTCTCTGCAGTTCTTCGTCTGCCACCACGATCTTGAGGAACTCTTCAATACTCTTGTCCATAGTAGGCCTTTCATCCTGCTCGATGGTATCGAGCCTCGTATATCGTTTTTTATCATATAGAAGGCGGAGGCTCGCATCAAGTCACGCGCGTCGCTTGTGGGAGGCCGCCAGACCGTCAACGCCCCATGCCGCGATCGTGCGCTAGCGCAAAGCGGCCATTGGGGGGCTGCTTGACGGGGCCTTCTCTCGTGGGCTCTGGCTGTGGAAAACGAGCGTCCTGCGGCCCCATGTGCAAGCGCGAAGGCGCGAATGACCGAGACGAGTTCTTGGGGGGCGGGCGAGGGTTGACGCGGTCCGGGCCTTGCGCCATGGCGGAACCGGTCTTGCTGTTTGGCTTGGACTCGACTACGAGCGCCTCCGCAGCGACCCTCCGTTATCACACCGGGACATCTATTCGGCTCGCTTGCCGAACCCTTCTTTACATCGAACGCATTACAAATTAGAGTTACGACAAGCTTTTCGGGGGAGTAGTGGCATGCCTCGGCATGTGGAGAAGCCAACAGCAAGGCACAAGAGTGCCTGGTGGTCCTTTAACAACGAGACCCGGAGTCCAGCCATCAACGCTGGGCTCCGGGTCTCTTCGTTACGAAGGGAGACGAGGAGACATGCGCAAGACAACGACGGGACAGAAGATTCGCTATTGGTTCGACAACCTCATGTCGAGGGGCACGGCATCGCTCCTGCTGCTTCTCGGTGTTATCACGGCGGTGGTCGCCGTGGTGGGTGGCCTTTTGGCGGTGGCGCTCGGCGGCCCCGACGGCACGGGTGCCGAGTCTGCGGGCGGCTCCATTTGGTTCACCCTCATGCACGCCCTCAACACGGGCGTCTTGGCCAAGGAGGAGGGCACCATCGCCTATCTTGCGGTGATGACGATCGTCACGCTCGTGGGCATCTTCATCACCAGCTTCCTCATCGGCACCATCTCCAACGCAATCAAGGACAAGATCGCAGATCTCCAAGAGGGTCGTTCCACGGTAATCGAAAAAGGCCACGTGGTGATCATCGGCTTCGACGAGAACGTCACCAACATCATCGAGGAGCTTGCCCTCGCCAACGAGAACCAGCGCGACGCCGTGGTCGTGGTGATGGCCGAGCACGACAAGACCGACATGGAAGACGTCATCCGCGACCGTGTCTCGGATTTGCGTGGCACGCGCGTCATCTGCCGGAGCGGGCGTCCCGACAGTACGAAGAGCCTGGAGAGGTGTTCGCTCGATACCTGCAAGTCCATCATCGTCAACCTCGAGGATGACTTCATGACGGTCAAGACCATCCTCGCGTGCAGGAGCCTGCTCGAGGAGCGGGGCAATCGCGATGCCTACATGACGGCCGTCATCCGCGACCGCGACGTGTTGCACCCAGCGGCCATCGCAGGTGGCGAGGTCGCCGAGGTCCTCAACTTCCACAAGACCATTGCCCGTCTGATGGTCCAGAGCGCTCGCCACCCCGGCATGTCCGACATCCTTGCCGAGCTGCTGAGCTTCAAGGGCAACGAGATCTACGTCGAGCGCGTGGAGGGGTCTGCGGGCCTCTCGCTAGGAGAGCTCAACTTGCGCATGCCCAGATCGACGGCCATCGGCATGGTGCGCGGCGGCGAGCCGATGCTCAACCCGGACGCCTCCGAGGTGGTGCGGGACGACGACGAGCTGATTCTCGTCGCGCACGACGATGATGCCATATCCCTGCAGGCTGCGGCCATGCCCGACGTGGAGCGATTCCAGCGCGAACCCGACGTGCGCGAGATGCCGCAGCGACTTTTGGCGCTGGGCTACAGCGACATGCTCAAGCAGATTCTGATCGAAGAGGGCGCGGCGTGCGTCCCGGGCTCGCGGGTGACCATTGCCGTTGAGCCGGGCAGGGCCGATGACGTCTCGCTGCCCGATGAAGCAGAGCTCAAGGGTCTCGCTGTCGAGCTGCGCGAGTGCAAGATCCACAAGCGAGACGTGCTCGAGGCGCTGGTCGCCGAGGAACCCACCGCCATCATGCTTCTCTCTGATCCGGAGCTGGACGACGAGGAGGCTGACGCTCGCACGCTCATGCTGCAGCTCCAGCTCAACGACATCGCGGACGAGATTGGCTCCGACGTGCCGCTCATCGTGGAGATGAACAGCACGCGCAACCAGCAGCTTGCCCAGATGATGCGCGCCACCGACTTCGTGGTGAGCGGGCGCATCACGGCGAAGATGATGGTGCAGGTCGCGGAGGAACGACACAAGAAGGCGATTCTCAACGATTTGCTCTCGGACGGTGGCTCCTCCGTCTACATGAAGCCCATTACGCGCTACGTACAGGTGGACCGCGCGGTGGACTTCTACACGCTGGGGGCGTCGGCTGCCCGCTATGGCGAGATTGCCATCGGCTACAAGCGCTTCGGCGAGGACGGCACGTTCGAAGTCTGCGTTAACCCTAGGAGCAGGGCGGCCGTGACCTTTGGCCCCAACGACGACCTCATCGTCGTCGCTCCGGAATGAGGTGACGGGGCATCCGAGAGTGTTCAATGCGGAGGCTACCATCGGCTGGGTCGTAGGATAGCGCTTCGTCCTCATCGTGAGTCAGAGAATATGGCCGCCTGTCCGCTGTGGCAGGCGGCCATCGCGTTAACACGCGGGTGGTTATGTAGCCTTAGTCGACGGTGCACGTGTCGAAGTGATCGCAATCAGGCGTGCCCCAGTTGCCACCGCCAGAGATTGCTTGGAGTTCCTCTTCGGCAAGTTGTATGCCCTCGCGCTTTGCGAGCTCGAGGAGCTCCTCGGGGGTTGTGCATTGCCTTGCCTTCTCGCGAAGTTCGGGGCTCAGATCGTCAAAGCTCATTGCGTGTCCTTTCTCGTGTGCAGATGACGTCCAGACTATATCTCAACGCGACGAATAAAGCGAGAGCGCAGCGACTCACATGCTCTCGTTACTCGTAACCGCGTGCGAGGTCGGCAACGATGTCGGCGCAGCTGTCAATCGACTTGATGAGCGAGGTGACGCTGCTCCCCGAGTTGACGCCTGCGTCAAGTTGGCCCTTGAGCTCGCTGAGGTAGTAGCTGCCTTGGTCGGGGTCGAGGTTGCCGGCCTTGTTTGCCTCGGCGGCTGCCAGCACCACGGGGTTGGGCGTGCTGCGCCACTTGGAGGTGCCGCCCCATTGCGTGAAGATCACGTAGTCGTCCTGCGGGGTCTCTAGGAGGTTGCGCTTGGTGGCCTCGGCGGCACGGCATTCCTTGGAGAGGATGAAGCGCGTGCCGGCAAAGGCGCCCTCGGCGCCCAAGATGGCGCTCGCGCGGGCGAACTTCTCGTTGACGATGCCGCCGGCTGCGAGCACGGGGATTTCCACCGCATCGGCGAGAAGCGCGACCTGCATCATGGTGCCGGTAGAGCCACAGGGCATGCAGCCGCCCTCGTCGCAGCCCGTGGCGACGATGACGTCCACGCCCCATGCCTCGAGCTGCTTGGCGTCGCGGATGGTGGGGTTGAGCTGGCGTGCGATGATGGTGAAGCCCTCCTCCTTGAAGGGCACGACGTCGCTCTCCTTGAACGACTCGCCGGCCAGCACCATGATCTTCACGCCCTCCTCGCGCATGATGTCGACGATGCCGGTGGAGAAGCCGGCGGCGTCGGCGGAGGCGGGGACGATGTCGATGCCGAAGGGCTTGTCGGTGAGCTCTTTGGTGCGACGGATGGCGGAGCGCATGTCGGCGGCGGTCTCCTCGGTGGTGTCGCGGCGTACGTCGGTGCCAGCGTTGAAGCCCAGTACGCCCAATCCGCCGGCGTTGCTCACGGCGGCTACCAGCTCGGGGCTCGTAATCCACAACATCGGTGCCTGTACGACGGGCTTGGTGATTCCCAGAATCTGACAAACGCGGTTCATGAGGTGGTTCCTTTCTCTTGGGTGCTTGCTTCCCAAAACCAAGGTATCAAAATAGTCGAATGCTTTTACCGTACAATACGAGGATGTGTACGGTAGCAAGAAGGGAAGGGAATCATGTCGAGGCGCGACACAAAGCGTATGTTTGCCGACGAGCTTGAGGCAATGATGGAATCGATGCTGCTCTCTAAGGTTCACGTGGCTGATTTGTGTGCCCGCTGCGGCGTGGAGCGTCGCGTGTTCTACTACCACTTCAAAGACAAGTACGACTTGGTGGCCTGGATGTTCGAGAGGGACCTCTCGTTTGCGGCCAAAGGCAATGCGCCCTACTCAGAGGGTCTGTATGCCGAGTCGCATCGGAGGCTTTGGGCGCGACGCGGCTTCTATAGGCGTGCCTTTGAGGAGGACTCACAGAATTCCATCTATCGGTACCTGCTGCAGTTTAGCATTGAGGCCAACGAGGCAGTGCTCAGGCGGTATCTGGGCGTGCGCTCGCTCTCGCGCCGGTACGCGTTCGAGGCGCGTCACTTCGCGCATGGCAACGTGGGCAGTGTTGTCGACTGGTTATGTGGTGCGTTTGCGATGACGCCAGAGGAGCTTGCGGCCGATATGTTTGACTGCATGCCCGAGGAGCTTCGCAAGGCATATGCTTCACAGAACTAGGGTAAGGGGGCGATTTGCCCATCCATCTCGGCTTACGCCAGACAACGCATGCGTTTTCTGCGATTCAGATCGGCTTGTCGGAATCTCTTAAGCGCAAAAGTGTACAATAGTTTTTAAAACCGTTATAAAACCCCAGTTGAGCAATGACTGAAAGCAAACCAATGTACAGTCGCTAAAATAGACACTGTACATTGGTTTGCTTTAAGATGAGCGTCAACTGGCGTTTTGTCGAATATTCAAAATCTATTGCACACTTTTGAGCAAACAGAATTCAAGTACCGACCGCTGCGAATGACGCCGATGGTGCTAAGAGCGTCTATGAGGGCACCTTTTGCCATCCGGTGCGCACTGCAGGGCGGTAAAGAGTCTCTTGCCTTAATGCAAGGCAAGGAGTATTCCTTATAGTGAATGTGTACAGGTCATTCGCCACGCATCGACGTGCACGCGAGCGCTTTACCTTTTGGATACTGAGGCAAGGATGCGGCATCGACTCGAAAGCCAACGCTCGCCGTGCAAAGTTGCACCGCGCTTTCCAGCATGCGCCATGGGGCGTTATCCTGTGCGTCGACCTACCAGCTCTTCGAGAAGCTCACCACGTTGTACTGTTCCTCGCGTCGGTACAGCAGCTGATCCATGGTTTTCTTGACGATGAAGATGCCGAGCCCGCCAATCTTTGCCTCTTGGATGTTTGCGGGTCTGGTGGGGTCCTTGCGCTGCACAGGGTCGAAGGGCACGCCAGAATCACGCAACTCAATGACTATCGTTGCCGGGTCGGGGTGGTACGTGAAGCTCACGGTGACTTCGCCCGGCACACCTTGGTTCGCATACGCATAATGGCATACATTTACGAACATCTCCTCGAGCGCCACGATGATCTTCCGCTGAACGCCCTGTGGGCACAGGCGCTTCTCCAGCTCCTCGGCGACCATTTCCGAGACCCTGTTCAAGTTATCGAGGATGGCCGGTACGGTAACGCTTCCCGTTGCTGCTGAGGACGTGCCATACTCCAACGCCATTATTGTCACGTCGTCGGATTGTTCGGCCTTGCCAGCCCAGGCGGCTACATCGGCGCGCAGGTCCTGCACCAGCTCTTGCGCGCACAAATCGTTATGTGCCATGAGGAATGCCTCCAGTCGATCGTTGCCGTACTCTTCTTCCGCCTCGTTAAACGCTTCGTTTACACCATCAGTGTAAAGCAATAGCTCGTCACCGGGTTCGAGCACGAGCGTCTCTTGCCGGTATTTTGCCATTTCGAACGTTCCTAAGAACAATCCGCATCGCTTCTTGAGCCACTCCCACGATCCGTTCGCGCCCTTGCGCAGCAGCGGGAAGTTGTGGCCGGCATTCACGTAGGTCAACGTGCCAGTCGTCCAGTCCAGCGTGGCTGCCCATACCGTCACAAACATCCCCGCGTCGTTGTTGGCGCAGAGACGCTTATTTGCCGATGCGATGGCCTCTGCGGGTTGCATCCCTGTGGAGAGGTAATTATCCAGCTCGGTCTTTGCCGCCATCATGAAGAGGGCGCCGGGTATGCCCTTGCCGCTTACATCCGCGATGAGGAAGCACAGCGTGTGGTCATCGATAAGGAAGAAATCATAGAAGTCGCCACCGACCTCCCGGGCGGCATTCATGGAGGCGAAGATGTCGAAAGCATCGATTTCGGGGAAGGGAGGGAAGGTGCGGGGCAGTGCGGACTCTTGGATGGTCTTTGCCGTTGCCAAGTCTCGCTTGTTGCGACGCTCCTCCTTGCCAATGAGCTCCTTGAGCGAGTCCACTGTGCTGTTGATGCCCGCAGAGAGCATAGCGAACTCGACGCTTTCGACCTCGGCAACGGGCTCGTCGAGGTCGCCGGCGGTGATCTTTGCCAGCGTCTGGTTCGTACGCACGATGGGATCCACCATTACCTTGCACAGCAGTTGTGCGGCGACTACATAGATTACGGCCAGCAGTACGAAGGCCAGTATGGAAGCCCACATCATCGTGGCGGAACGTTCCACAAAGACGATTGACGAGGGCAGCGCGACTAGGATCGTGTACTCATTCATGGCCTGAATACGCATGTAGCCAAGTTGGAGGTCGACCGACGAGCCGTCATTGGCGGGCGTTGTGTCGCTCGCGTGCTCATTGATGGGGCTTCTGCTGTAGACCATCTTGTGCATTTTGCCCGTCTCGGCAAGCCGGGATACAATACTTGCGTTGCCTTTACCGAACAGCTCTTCCATCATGGCGCTGACCGGGTATGCCGGACTGTTGCTCGCGAGGACCATCTCGTCTACGAACACCACGACAGTTCCGTCTTTCTCGAGCTTGTATGAACTAGTTATCTGCTCTGTGGACGCCCTTTCGAGGATCGAGATGAGAAGGTCGTCCGACAGGCTCTCGAGCTCGGGCGCTTTTACGAGCTTCTCGATGAACTGGTCTTGGCTCTTGAGCTGATCGCCAATGAACGTAATCGTGGAGTCCATGTTGGACTTCGCGGACTCTTCCAGGCGCATGGTGATGGTCACGAACGCGGCGGACTGGAAGGCTAGGAAGACGAGAATCGCGATGGCGAGCAGTTGGGTTCGGAATATGGTCAGCACGCTTACGTGGTCGCGCTCGCTCGTGTGCCTGTCCACCATCTGGTCGCAGCGGACGCAGAGGAAGAACATGCCCAAGAAGTCAAGCAGACATTGCAGGCCGAAATCGCCTATGCCGTCCATGGCCATGATGGTGTCGCGTGGGACGTCAGCCTGCAGTTCGGTAGTGGTTATCATCGCATAGACGGTGTCGGCGATGGTGTTCGCGACAAACGCGGCGCTGGCCAGAATGGCGGCTACAAGGCAGACAATGGCCATGTAGATGACGCGTCTTGCACCATGTGGGTTCCTGCGCAGGACTAGGGAGAAGAGCAATCCGAGCACAAAGCCCGTCGCCGCGTAGAGCACCATCGAGTTGAGGGGCGTTACGAAGTAGCGCTCGTACAGGTCGAGCGGCTGGACGTATGCGTGCGCAAGGAGGATCGCGCCACATATCAGGCCGTTCAGTGCGCCCCATCCCCTTCCCAGGAGGAGCGCCGCAATGGAGATGGGTCCGAGCAGTCCGAGGACGTAGGTTAGATACTGGCCGTCTGCGCCGACACCTATGAAGCCGAACTGCATGAACGTCATGGACGCGGCAACAATGGTCAAGCAAATCGCGGCACGAATCCTCGCCCGACGACTCTCGCCGGTCAACAGGCCCTTCCAATCACGGATGCTCATCTCGTCTGTCTGTGTCATGCGCGCCCTTCCTCTGCACGTTCCTATAGTAATTGAAGCGGGGCGTACGTGGACTCACATCGTCCATTCGCATTGCCGAAATCGAAGCGCAAGCAGGAAGTCCGACCCATCCATGGAACCTGACTGCAACTCAGCATTCATGGACGGCGGTGAAGTGAACGGAGAGCCAGTTCGGTCGTTGCCCTGAGGCGACGTGCGCGGACTTATCCACATGATGTGACTCCCCCAAATAACTTGCAATTGTGTGAACACCACCAATCCTCCACAATTGTTATTGAACGTGAGGCTGGCCAGCCCCCACGCTAAGGCAATCAACGCTGCTTGGAAGGAAGGGAAACATGGGAAAGTTCGAGAACGACGCGCGCGAGATGCTGCGTCTGGTGGGCGGCAAGGAGAACATCGCCGCTCTCACGCACTGCGTCACACGCATGCGCTTTACGCTGGTAGACCCCAGCATCGCTGACGTGCCCGCCATCGAGGCATTGCCCAGTGCGAAGGGCAGCTTCACCCAGGCGGGTCAGTTCCAGGTGATCATCGGCAACGAGGTTGCCGACTTCTACGACGAGTTCGTTGCCATCAGTGGCATCACGGGCGTCTCTACCGAGGAGGCAAAGAAGCTCGCCGCCCAGCAGGGCAACCCACTGCAACGCGCCATGGGCGCCATTGCCGAGGTCTTTGCACCGCTCATCCCCGCCATCATCACTGGCGGTCTGATTCTTGGCTTCCGCAACGTCTTGGGTGACATGCCCTACTTCGGGCCTGAGGGCAACGCGACCCTCGCCTCCATGAGCCAGTTCTGGTCGGGCGTCAACCACTTCCTGTGGCTCATCGGTGAGGCCGTTTTCCATCTCGGCATCCCCGTGGGCATCTGCTGGTCCGTTACGCGCAAGATGGGCGGTACCGAGATGCTCGGTATCGTCATGGGCCTCACGCTCGTCTCGAGCCAGCTCCTCAACGCCTATGCCGTGGCTGGTGCTACCGAGGAGACGTGGGCGCAGTACAGCTGGGACTTCGGCTTCGCGCAGATTCATATGGTTGGCTATCAGGCGCAGGTCATCCCGGCCATTCTCGCCGCCATCACCTTTAACTATTTGGAGCGTTTCTTCAAGAAGATTGTGCCCACCATCATCCAAATGATTTTGGTGCCCTTCTGCTCCATACTGCTCGGTGTCATAGCCGCTCACTTCGTGCTCGGCCCCATCGGCTGGATGCTCGGAACCGCCGTCTCTTCCGTCGTCCAGGCTGGCATCACGGGAGACTTCCGCGTCATCTTCGGCGCCATCTTCGGCGCCATCTTCGGTGGCCTGTACGCACCGCTGGTCATTACCGGCCTGCACCATATGACCAACGCCATCGACCTGCAGCTCATCGCCGACTACGGCGGAACGATGCTGTGGCCCATGATCGCCCTCTCCAACATCGCCCAGGGTTCCGCGGTTCTCGCCATGGTCATCCTGCAGAAGAAGGACGAGAACGCCGAGCAGGTCAACATCCCCGCCTGCCTCTCCTGCTACCTGGGCGTCACCGAGCCCGCCATCTTCGGTGTCAACCTGAAGTTCATCTTCCCGTTTGTGTGTGGCATGATCGGCTCCGCGTGCGCCGGCTTCCTCTCCTGCCTGTTCTCCTGCACGGCTAACGCCATCGGCGTTGGTGGCCTGCCCGGCATCCTCGCCATGCAGCCCCAGTCCATGCTGCCCTACGCGCTGTGCATGGTCGTGGCCGTGGCCGTTCCCTTCGCGCTCACCTTTATCGTCGGCAAGCGCCAGGGCGTCGACAAGGCCGCCGCGGCCGAGGGTGTCAAGCAGGAGGCCATCGCCGCAGCCAAGGAGGCCGCAGCCGCAGCTCCCGCCCGCGTGAACGCCGTTGACGCTCCCAACACGCTCGCCGCCCCCATGAGCGGCATCGCCGTGGACATGACCGGCGTGCCCGACCCCGTCTTCGCGTCGCTTGCCATGGGCAAGGGCGTTGCCATTGAGCCCTCCGACGGCGCCGTATATGCTCCTGTCACGGGCACCATCACGATGCTCGCCGCGACCGGACACGCCATCGGCCTGCTTGGCGACGAGGGTCCGAGATCCTCATCCACATCGGCATCGATACGGTCGAGCTCGAGGGCAAACCCTTCACGCCGCGCTGCGCCGCCAACGACAAGGTCAAGGCGGGCGACCTGCTCATGGTTGCGAACCTCGAGGCCATCGAGGCTGCGGGCAAGCCCACGACCACCATGGTGATCGTCACCAACTCCGACGATTACAAGTCCATCGAGCCGACGCTTGGCAACGTCGCTGCTGGCGCCCAAGTTGTCAAGATGGGCAAGTAGCTCGCCCTTCCTTTCCTGCGTGCCGCCTGAAGGCAGATCAGGCGGCACGCTCCATTCGCATAAGCAAGGGGGTGCTCCCCGACGCACAACGCGAGGTGGCGACCCTGGTGGCGTGCCCCTCGTGCTGTGCTTCGGGGAGCACCTGTCTTTGACCGCTCGAAGGCGGGGGGATTCCTTTGCGCGACATCGTCCAACCGAGTAGAACGTAGAGTAGAAGAGAGGCACGCATGGGCAGCACGATTTCGGAGCGAGACGCCTTCCTGGGCGGCAAGGTCGCCTACGAGATCTACATCCGCTCCTTCAACGACAGTAACGGGGATGGCGTGGGCGACCTACGTGGCATCACCGAGCGACTGGACTACCTTGCCGACTTGGGCGTCGACTACCTGTGGATCACGCCCTTCTTCGTGAGTCCACTCAAGGACGGCGGCTACGACGTCGCTGACTACCGTAACGTGGACCCAGTCTTTGGCACCATGGAGGACTTCGACGAGCTCGCGCGCGAGGCAGACGCACGAGGTATCGGCCTGATGCTCGACATGGTGTTCAATCACACATCCGACCAACACGAGTGGTTCCAGCGCGCATTATCGGGGGACCCCAAATACCTTGCCTACTACAAGTTCGTCGATGCGGCACCGGATGCGACGGCCGAGAATCCCGGTGAGCCCCCCACCAACTGGGAGAGCAAGTTCGGTGGTAATGCCTGGGCGTATGTGCCCAGCCTCAACAAGTGGTACCTGCACCTCTTCGACGTGAGCCAAGCCGACCTCAATTGGGACAACCCCGAGGTGCGTGCGGAGCTCGCTGACGTGCTGCGCTTCTGGCGTGGCAAGGGCGTGCGGGCATTCCGCTTCGATGTGGTCAACCTCATCAGTAAGCCTGCGACGTGGGAGAGCGACTACGAGGGGGACGGCCGGCGGTTCTACTCCGATGGGCCGCACATCCATGAGTACCTACAGGAGCTCGTGCGCGAAGGCGGCATCGACGGGCTCATGACCGTCGGCGAGATGAGCTCGACGTCGGTCGAGAACTGCATTGGCTACTCCAATCCTCAGCGCCACGAGCTGGGCATGACGTTCAGCTTCCACCACCTCAAGGTGGACTATCTCGACGGGAACAAGTGGGCGCTCAAGGAACCCGACATCGCGCAGTTGCGCGACCTCTTCGCCACGTGGCAGGAGCGAATGGCGGAAGGTGGCGGCTGGAACGCGCTCTTCTGGTCGAATCACGACCAGCCTCGACCAAACTCGCGCTTTGGCGACACGGAGCGATTCTGGTATGAGTCGAGCACGCTGCTGCCCACCTGCACGCACCTCATGCGCGGTACGCCCTACATCTACCAGGGGGAGGAGCTCGGGCAGACGATTACCGACTTCACGAGCATCGGGCAGTACCGCGACGTGGAGAGTGTCAACTACTATCGCATCCTGCAGGAAGGCGGCCTTTCGCCCGAGTCGGCATTCGAGGTGGTGCATGCCCGCTCACGTGACGACGGGCGCACTCCGATGGCATGGAATGACGGTCCCAATGCGGGATTCACCATGGGTGAGCCGTGGTTGGGACTCGTGGGGAACTACAAGACTATCAACGCCGAGGCGGAGATGGCCGACCCACATTCCGTGCGCGCGTACTTCAAGGAGCTCATCCGCATCCGCAAGGAGAGCCCCGTTATTCAGATTGGTGACATACGATTCCTCGAGGCTGGCAGCGACGCGGTTATCGCCTATGAGCGCACGCTCGGTGACGAGCGCGTGGTCGTGCAGTGCAACTTCTCGGGTGTCGAGCAGCCTGCGGTCGGCGACGGTGGCGGGGAGGTGCTCATCTGCAACTACGACGAACCCCGAGACACGGCGACGTTGCGTCCCTGGGAAGCCCGCGCAACCTGGGCGTAGCAACTTGTGGGGAGCGGGCCCACGGGCTGCTCCCCCCGTGGGCCATTGGGCCAGGAAGAGGCTATCCCTTGTCGGTCCCAAAGAAACGCAGCGCATTTTGGTAAAAGAGCTTGTTCGCGATGGTTTGCCCGAAGGTCTCCTCGAAGCGTGCGAACAGGAGCGATTGCAACCCGCAGTCGGCAAGCCAGGAGGGGACCACTGCGCCGTCGCGGTCCGATCCGAGCGCCAGAGCGTCCTCGCCGCCTTCAATGCCGAGCCAGTGTTCCACATGGGCGGCGAGCTCGTCGAACGTGTAAAGGGTGCCGCCGTTGCGCACGAACCCGTCATGAAAGTTGAGGCCCACGAGGCCGCCGCTTGCGACGATGGCCTTGAACTGGTCGTCCGTGAGGTTGCGCGGATGGTCGCAGATGGCACGGGAATTGGAGTGCGTGGCGATGTACGGCTTGGTCGCGAGCTCATTGACCTCCCAGAAACCCTTCTCGTTGAGGTGCGAGATGTCTACGACGATGTCGTGCTCCTCGAGCGCTGCAATGTACTGCCTGCCCAAGTCGGTGAGGCCTGCGTTCGCGTCATCGTTGCCGCTTCCGAGGACGTTCGTGCCGTTCCATGTGATGCCGGCTATGAGCACGCCGTCTTTGGCGAACTCGTCGACTACCTCGAGGCCCGCGTCGAGGCAGGCGGCGTTCTCCACGGTGAGAATGGCCGCGACCTTGCCATCGTCGAGAATCTTTGACACGTCGGCGCGGGTTCGCGCTTGTGTGAAGCGATCGTCATGCTTTCTCATCTGCTTGTGAAACCACTTTGCCGAGGTGCGGTACCAGTCGATGTGGCTGATCTCCGCGTCATCGTCGGGAAGCCAGATCGCATAGCACTGGGCCCAACGGATGTCTCCCATGTGGTCGGCCGAGAGCTCGCCGTTGTTGCTGGCGAGGTCCCCAACGTAGCGGTCCATCTCTTTGACGTAGGGAGGATGCTCCTGCATCGCAATGCGCGTTACGGTGTCGGCGTGCATGTCGAGGCAGATGAGAGGTGCGTGTGCCGTGTCGTCTGAGGCTGCATTGCCCTCGGTCTCGATCTTGCCATCCGCGCCGGCAATTTTCGCAGCTCTAGGCTTGGACGTGGGCTTGGCCTTGGCCTCGGCTTTGGTTGTGCATCCCGCGAGTATGGCTGCGGCTCCTGCTGCTGCAGCGTATGCGAACTCCTTGCGCGTGAGATCTTCTTGCCTCATGGCACCTCCTATGTCCTTGGTTTGACGTGTTCATTATATGGTGCGAGCACCCCAAGAAACATCCGGGGATGGTCCTCGGAAGAATGCACAGAGGTCCCGCCATCCCTCGCGGATGGTTTGTCGCGTGGTCCTGCGGATTCTACCCCACATGGGCCACCGAGCCAAATGTGCCGCCCATCGCCATCAATGTTGCTTTCTCCGGCCCATACGGCTTCAACTTGGTTTAAGCTGTTGGGTGTCGACACGCATTCCAAGCGCGATGCACACGCGCGTTTCAATGGGGGAGACGGTATATGTCTATGAAGTTCTTCGACCGAGCGTTGGCGGCCATGCTGTGCGCGACGCTCGTCTCGTCGCTAATGCCCGCGAAGGCATTGGCAGTGTTCGCTACTGGTCCGGATGCAGCCGAAGGGGATGCTCTGATCGTTCTTGACGACGAGGGCGACAATCCCTCTGGAGGCCTCATCACCATTGATGACACATCCGTCGTAGAGCTGCCTGTGGATGGTCTCCTCATCGGTGGCGAGCCCGTGGAGGATGGCGCCACAGATGACGAGGGGGCCGGAGGCAGCCTCCTCGTCGAGCAGGACAGTACAGAGTCTCTCGTTGACGAGGAGCCCATCGAGCAGGGCGAGAAAGGCGACGGCGAGCAGTCGAATGACGCACTTGTGCCGCAGGAAGACGTGGTTGAGCCGCAGGGCGTAGCTCCCAAGAGCGATGCGGAGGCCATGATCGGCATGTCGAGTTCTCGCGCAAATCGCTTGGCTCCCAACGACGACTGGGGCCTCGAAGCGCAAGCGTCCCTCTCCAAGTACGAGCAGTACGCGCTCGGCTCGTACGGCTTCTATCATTGGCTTGCAAATACATACAAGCCTACTGCGGCTACCGCATGGATAGCTGCGGACGCCCGTGATGCGATGAAGGTCATCAACAAGTCCGCTTACAGCAAGTACACGAAGCGGGGCACTACGGACGACGCGACGAGCCACAAGAACTTCAAGGCGGCGTTGGACATGTTTCCCACCCTTAACAGGCTGCGCAAACAGGACGACAACTTCAAGAACTTGCAAACGGTGCGCGTAAACAGCACCATGATGGCGACAGCGCAGGTGCATGCGAACGTCTCTTCGCAAACGCAGGAGCACGAGGTGAACGAGACCGTAGACGTGCCGTTGGCCAAGGCTACGCTGGAGAACCTTGCCTGGGGGTATGGTGATGAAGGCGATGGACCGTTCTATGGTTGGTATCATGATGAGAAGAAGAACTATGACGCATATCGCTCCCACATCCTAAAGAAGTACAAGGTTGACATTGCCGACGACTCGCAGATTGAGGACTACTACAACCTGCCTGACTCGGCCACCAATGATGATTCGTTTGGCAAGACTGGCCACTACGCCACAACCGTCATGAGGGGCGCAACCACTTGGTCCTTTGCCACTGAGGAAAGGCGCATCTATGTGCAGCCGTACAAAGAAGTGCTCGGAGGAATTGCGTATAACACGACGGGCTGGAGCACATGGGCGCTCGAGATGGACGGGCTTGACGAGGATGACACGAGTTCCCGCGGGTCGTGCTCCATCGCCGCATACGCAAAGCTGTATCGGCAGTATCTCGCTTGGGTAAGGACGGACCTCTCGAGTGCGAGGGTTGCGAGCGTGGGCAAGCAAACGTATACGGGAAAGGTCCTGAGGCCAGAGCTTGTGGTCAAACAGGGCGGTCGAACGCTCGAAGCCGGTACGGACTACGTCGTCTCCTACAAGAACAACGTGAAGGTCGGGACGGCCACGGCCGTCATCAAGGGCAAGGGCGCCTACAAGGGCAGCAAGAGCGTGGAATTCGAGATAGTGAAGCCGGTGGTGGCGTCCTATCGCACGCACGTGCAGAGGATCGGCTGGCAAGGCTGGAGGAAGAACGGCGCCATGTCGGGCACGAGCGGGCGTGGCCTGCGTCTTGAGGCCATCAACCTCCGGCTGCAGGACATGCCTTACAAGGGTGGCATTCAGTACTGCACGCACATTCAGGGCATTGGCTGGCAAGGTTGGAAACGAGATGGCGCCATGTCGGGCACGAGCGGGCGTGGCCTGCGCCTTGAGGCCATTCGTATCAAGCTCTATGGCAGCATGGCCAAGTACTACGACGTGTACTATCGCGTACACGCGCAGCAGTTCGGCTGGATGGGATGGGCCAAGAACGGCCAAGAGGCGGGAACGGCGGGTTTTGCCTACCGTTTGGAGGCTGTCCAGGTCATTCTGGTGAAGAAAGGTGCCAAGAGGCCGACAGATGTCTACAAAGGGGTGGCCCAGATGACCGCAGCGCGCTTCAAACAGCGCTGAAGCAAATGCCAAGCTGAATGCAGGCGCGCCCTTCCAGAGCCCCAACGGAACAAAAGTGTGCAATAGATTTTGAATCCGTTATAAAACACCAGTTAGACAATGACTGAAAGGATTCCAATGTACAGTCGCTAAAATAGCTACTGTACATTGGAATCCTTTCAGTAATGCGGCAACTGGGGTTTTGTACATGCGTTCAAAATCTATTGTACACTTTTGCCGCTCCTAGCGCCGAAGGCTCTTCAGAAAGAACCACGCTTGGGGTGTGTGCTGCCGCCGGTCGGATACAGGGAACGCAACAAATCGCGTCGATCGCGCTTCCGAGCAGTGTCTTCGAGAGAATCTATAACTTGTGAGGTATCAACAAGGCCACTATGCTGGGCGCATTGCAGTATTTGTCGTATCAGGTTGTCCAGCGAATCAACATCGTTGAGGTCTTCTTTGGTCGCGACCAGGACGATGTATCCGCGCGCGGCCAGTTCTCGCGTGCGTCGCAGGTCATCGACTACCTTTTCGCGAACGGCGGCAATCTTCTTGTCCAGCGCCTTTCGCTTTGCGGTGCCTTCGTCTTCCTCGGCGAGCGTCGCCTCTTGTGCCGCCTGCACTAGACCAGTTAGGTCAAGGTGTCCCTCTCCATCGTAATTGATGCCAACCCTCGCAAAGGGGAAGAGCAGGTCGGGATATCGTGCCCGCACCTTCGATGTGCTCGAGTTGGCATGCAGCTCGATCCTTTGGTTGAGCGCGATCGGACCGAGTCCATACCCGGACTCTTGCACCGGTAGCGAGCACATCGTCCCTAGCACTGCCTCCGGCACAGAGAGCGCATGGTCGGCAACATAGCCCAGTGCCTCATGAGCACGTGTCGTCCCGGGTGTGCCGCTCGCGATCTCAAGAAGGTGCGCAATCTGCACGACGCTGGTTGCGGCGGGGACGTTCAGAGCTGCGTTGCCAAAGAGTGGGTCTTGCCAATCGCGAGAAAAATTGCCGCAAAGCTCGTATCCAAGCATTACGAGTGCTGGCAAAGAGAACGATGCGGCCATCTGCAAAAACAAGAGCTCGGGACTCACCATCGAAGCATGCTCATCGAGCCATATGATGGGCTTGGAAGGCAACGTGAGCGAGCATACGTGCGACTTGACCGATTGCATTCGCAATCGACTGCGGGTGTCGGGAACGAGGATCTCGAGGGGACGTTCTCTGCTTGGCTTGGGCCATTGCCAGACGTCGTTGTCAAAGAGGCGCTTTGACCAGCGAGCCTGCTTCCACGGAGAAGGTGCTCGCAGCTCGATTCTGTCCATCTCGGCAACGTTATTGCCTTTGCCACGCAATTGTCGCAGCACTTCGAGTGCCGATACATGCGAAAGCGTAACGCCCATGCAAGCCCCCTCCCACGTAACGTATGCCGGCGATTATAGTGCTCTCGCCGCAATCGCGCAGGACGGTCCCAAACGGACGAGAAAAGCGGGCGACCCGAAGGCCGCCCGCTGAAACCTCAAACCTCTGCCGCCTCGTGCGGCCCTCTTTGTGAGCCCATTGGCCCACCTCCACAAACGGGGTAACGCGGTAACAAAGAAAACGTGGTAACACACCTGCTAGGCATCCCTCTGATGCTCTGGCTCCTGCGCGGTGGCGTCGGTTCTTCCGAATGTCGACTTCTAACTGACGTTGCGATGCTTGTATCGCCTACGAAGGCCTCATCTATGCGATGGCCTCAAACCGAAGACGGGACTCGCGATGCCAGCCGCGGGACACCCTATGTATCGATTCGCTGTTCACTGGCACCACCTCCTCGGTCGTCCGCCTCTCGTGCGGTTCCTTTTGACAACTTCACTATAGCGTTCCCGTGTGCAAATGACCATGAAAGTGTGGTCATGTGGGACGAGCGGTTAGCATCGCTCCGTGAACGGTGCGGCAGCCGAGTTCAAGATGCTGTGCTCAACCCTTCGGCACAAGCCTGTTGATTAACCAAGAATGCACGCGGGTATGTAATCATGGTATCGGCAACGTATGGCACAGGGCGTGCGACTCGACAGGAGGCTTCATGGCGAATCAGACATCGACGCAAGACATCTACGGATCCCATCGTCCCCAGATGGAAGCGGTTCTCGAACGTCTGGTTGGCAGGGTCGCAGATCTGCGTGAGTCCATGAAGGAGGAGATGGGGCTCGATCCCATAGAGCACATCCTCTCGCGCTTCAAGTCCGATGCCAGCATGCGCGACAAGCTCGCTCGCAAGGGTTTGCCCCAAACAACCGAGGCGGCGATTACGCAGGTGTATGACGCCTTGGGAGTGCGCATCGTGTGCGGGTTTCTCAACGATGTGTACGTTATCCGCGATCACCTGATTGCGGATCCCGAGTTTGAGGTTGTCGAGGAGAAGGACTACATCCGCCATGCCAAGCCGAATGGCTACCGCAGCTTCCATATGATCGTGCGTTCCTCAAAGGGTTACTACGCTGAGGTCCAGTTGCGCACCATCTCCATGGACACGTGGGCAGCCCTCGAGCATCATCTGCAATACAAGAGACCGCACACGGGCAACCAGCGCCTCATAGTGCAGGAGCTCAAGCGTTGCGCTGATGAGCTGGCATCCACTGACGTCTCCATGCAGACGCTACGCGATGCCATCATGGGTGAAGGCTATGACGTTCGTGCGCGCATGCCCGAAGACTACGTATCACGCGACTAGGAAGGGTCATCCCGATGAGCACGCATCTGCTGTTGGCCGAAGACACGCGCGACCTCAACCGCGCGCTCGTCACAATCTTGGAGCATGAGGGCTATGAGGTCAGTCCCGTATATGATGGGGAAGAGGCGCTCCAGCTCATTCAGACCGAGACCTTCGATGGCATTATCTTGGATATCATGATGCCCAAGCGTAACGGTTTGGAGGTCTTGCGCGAGCTGCGTATGGGCGGCATCGTCACCCCCGTCCTCCTACTAACGGCAAAGGCTGAGGTGGATGACCGCGTGCTCGGCCTCGATGCCGGGGCAGATGACTACCTTACGAAGCCCTTTGCCATGAAGGAGCTCCTCGCACGCGTGCGCTCTATGACGCGCCGTCGCGGTCTCTTTGATGCCGAACGCCTCTCCTTTGGTGACGTTTCGCTCGATGCCGAGACCTTCGAGCTCTCCGCAGGCAACGCCGTGCGCCTCTCGGTAAAGGAGTTCGAGCTCATGCAGACGCTGGTGAGAAACGCCGGTCGCAGCCTGTCGCACGAGTATCTGCTTGGCCACGTGTGGCACGGCGAGAAGGATGCCGATGCCGATACGGTAGAGCTGTACGTCTCGTATCTCCGCGGAAAGCTCAAGTGGGTGGGGTCGTGCGTTACTGTGGCCCGTTCGGAGGTGGGGTTTGAACTCGTCAGGGGTAAACGCGATGCCGTTGAGCCGCATGACGCTGCCGAGCAGGGTGGTTCGACTGGCTCGACCGATTCGAAGGGTCCGCGCGCATGAACTCGGCGGCAATCAACGACCTTCGGCGCAAATTCATCATCCTTGCGACCCTCTCGTTCTTTCTTGTCATCCTCTTTACGGGAGGCATGACGGCGCTTTCCAACAACTGGTCCCTGCGCATGCAAGCCGGCCACGCGTTAGGCCTCATCATCGAGAACGGCGGGACCTTACCTGAGCCGGCGAACACGGAGGAACGCATCGGCGCGAGTGACGAGTTCGAGGGCCTGACGCCCGAATACGTCTATGGCGCGCGCTACTTCTCCGTCACCTTCGATAAGGATGGGAATCCCACGTCAGTCGAGCTCAACCATATGCGGTCGGTAGAGGAGAAGCGTGCCGTTGAGTATGCGCGCGAGGCAATGGAGGCATACGCGCACAGTGCGACCATCTCGATGCTTAACCTCGGCATGGTCGACACGTATTTCTATCGCGTCGGCGTACTGCCTGGCGGATCGACGATTGTCGCGTTCCTCGATTGCTCATTCCAGATGCTGGTGAACAACGAGATCGGCTGGAACACCGTACTCATCTGTGGCATCGGTCTGGTGGGAAGCTTCCTGCTGGTCCTGCTCTTCTCGGGACGGGCCATACGGCCAGAGATCGAGAACGCGCGCAAGCAGAAGCAGTTCATCACCAATGCGAGTCACGAACTCAAAACCCCTCTTGCGGTCATTCGTGCGAACACCGAGGTCATCGAGATGCTCCAGGGTGAGAGCGAGTGGACGCAGTCGACGATGTCCCAGGTGGATCGCATGGACGGGTTGGTTCAGAACCTCGTGATGATCGCGCGCGCAGAGGAGCGAGAGAATCGCTCCGAGATGGGCGAGATTGACGTATCGCGCGTGGTTTCGGATTCGGTCGACCCCTTCCGTGCCCTTGCGCAGCAGGAGCATCTGGAATTGGTGTGCGATCCCGGGGATCATGTGACGATGGTCGCCGACGCAAGTGCCGTCCAACAACTGTGTACGCTCCTCGTGGACAACGCAATAAAGTACTGTGACGAGGACGGCACGGTAAGCGTAGAGGTTTCCTCGCCGCGCAAGGGCCGTGTGACGCTGCAAGTCTCCAATACGTTTGCCGAGGGAAGGACCGCGCAGTTCGCGCGCTATTTCGAGCGCTTCTATCGCGATGACGAGGCTCATAGCGATGAGGGTGGCTATGGGATTGGCCTTTCCGTCGCCGAAAGCATATGCAAGCGCTATCGCGGCAGTATCCGTGCGGCATGGAAGGCAGGCAACGCGGTCTTTACCTGCCAGTTGCGTAGCGCCTGACGCACGATGACTGTCGATGGCGAATCGGCGGCAAATGTCAATTTGCCATTTTTCAGCTGAGATATTAAGCAAGTGTTAGCCTGTGTTACCATTTTATATCACATCGTAATTCGACATACACCAAATGATGTGACTGTAGCAAGATTAGAATTGCGAAGCTGACTCTGCGTGCGCACATTGCCTTCGCATGCTGCTTAGGCGTGCGGACCGGCTACATCGATTGGAGCAAAATGTTCAAAAAAATAGCGGCGGTGCAACCTTTGGGCGGCACCGAGCTCATCGTCTGGTTTGTTGACGGCGAGGCAAGGCTATTTGACGTGCGGGAACTCGTGGACACGCAAGACGAGTTTGCGCCACTTGGTGACGAGGACTTCTTCCGCCGCGTGACGCTTGCGGCCGAAGGGTATGGCGTGTCGTGGGGGGAAGACCTCGATGTGGGCTGTAAGGAGATTTATGAAGACGGCAGGAGCGTTGATGTCGTCGAGTCGGAGAGCGCACGCGTTATCGCGGACGTGGTGAACGCACGACACGCGAGCGGCATATCCCAGGCAAAGCTGGCTGCCGCAGCGGGCGTTAAGCAGCCCGTGGTGGCGCGCTTGGAGACTCGGGTCAACTCCCCGCGGCTCGACACGCTGCTCAAGGTCCTGACGCCTCTGGGCAAGACCATAAGGATAGTGGACCTTGCTGATGAGCTGGAGGTCTGACCCACGAGGGGTTGTCCCGTGGGTCGTATCCTCAAGCGGTTCGTAGGCTTTATAGGCGCGAGGCGATGGCAGCGATAAACTCCTCGGTATTAGCGCGCACCGGGTTGGGTAGGCTCGTGATGGATGCGAGGTCGCCCGTCATGACGCCAGACTCGATGGTGTCGATGGTGGCCTTCTCGAGTCGGCGGGCAAAGGCAATGAGCTCGGGCAGATCGTCGAGCTCGCCGCGCTTGGCTAGTGCGCCAGTCCAGGCAAAGATCGTTGCCACGGGATTGGTGCTGGTCTTCTCGCCAGCAAGATACTTGTAATAGTGGCGCTGCACCGTGCCATGCGCCGCCTCGTACTCGAAGTAGCCGTGCGGCGAGACGAGCACGGAGGTCATCATCGCCAAAGATCCGAAGGCCGTGGAGAGCATGTCGCTCATCACGTCGCCGTCATAGTTCTTGCACGCCCAGATGAAGCCGCCCTCGCTGCGGATGACGCGCGCTACGGCGTCGTCGATGAGCGTGTAGAAGTATTCGATGCCCGCCTGCTCGAAGCGCGCCTTGTACTCGGCCTCGAAGACCTCGGCAAAGATGTCCTTGAAGCGGTGGTCGTACGTCTTGCTGATGGTGTCCTTCGCCGCGAACCAGATATCTTGTCCGGTGGAAAGCGCATACTCGAAGCTTGCGCGCGCGAAGCTCGCGATGGACGCATCGAGGTTGTGGATGCCCTGTGCGATTCCCGGCTCGACGAACTCCTGCACCGTGGCGCGCACCTCGTCGCCGCCGTCGGCGGGCGTGTAGACGAGCTCGACCTTGCCGGGACCGGGAATGCGCAGCTCGGTGTTCTTGTATACGTCGCCGTAGGCATGGCGCGCAATGGTGATGGGCTTCTTCCAGGTGCGCACGTAGGGGTCGATGCCCTTCACCACGATGGGGGCACGGAACACGGTGCCGTCGAGAAGGGCGCGGATGGTGCCGTTGGGACTCTTCCACATCTCGTGCAGATGGTACTCGTCCATGCGCGCGGCGTTGGGCGTGATGGTGGCGCACTTCACGGCGACACCGAGGCGCTTGGTGGCCTCGGCGGCATCGATGGTCACTTGGTCGCTCGTGCGGTCGCGCTCCTCAAGGCCGAGGTCGTAGTACTCGGTCTTGAGGTCGACGAACGGGGTGATGAGCTGGTCCTTTATCATCTGCCAAAGGATGCGGGTCATCTCGTCGCCGTCCATCTCTACGAGCGGCGTGGTCATGCGAATCTTGCTCATGTATTCCTCCTCGGTTGGGGCTGCGGCCCATTGTACAGGTTTTGGGTCGCTTGGTGACGGGTTCCAGATTACCTCGCAGTGGCCTATGGTCCGCTACAGGCTAGGGACCTCCTTCGTTGGGCTCGGCTTGCCGAAGAGATACCCTTGCGCGCGGTCGCATCCGATGGAGGTCAGGAACTCGAACTGTTCGCGCGTCTCCACGCCCTCGCAGAGGGTGACCATGTTCAGTTCCTTGGCGAGCGCCACGATGGATTGCAGGATGGGTTGCGACTTCTTGTTGTCCTCGAAGCCGCGCAGGAACGCCATATCGATTTTGAGCACGTCGAACCGGAAGTCCTTGAGCACGTTGAGGGATGAATAGCCGCTGCCGAAGTCATCCAACCACAGCGAATAGTGACTATCGTGCAGGATGGCCATGTTGCGACGCAACTCACTCACCTGGACGGTGAGTGCTGACTCGGTAATCTCGATGTCAAGCAGATCGCTCGGCACGGCGTACTTTTGCGACATCTCTTGCAGGAACACCGTGACGTCGTACAGCTCGAAGTCTAGGCGCGAGAAGTTCAGCGAGACGGGCACAGGCTGCTCGCCGGCGTCAAGCGCGGCGCGTAGGTCGCGACACACCTGCTCGATGACGCATCGGTCGAGCTTGTCGATCTCGCGAAACTCCTCAAGGGTCTCGATGAAGGCAAACGGCGGCATGAAGCCGTACTCGGGGTCATCCCACCGGGCGAGCGCCTCGTAGCCGCACAGCTCGGCCGAGCCGTCGCTGCAGCGCACGACGGGTTGGTAGTACACCTTGATCCAGCCTTCGGCCACGGCGGTCTTCACGCTGTTTATGATGTGCTGGCGCCGGTTGAACTGCTGTTCGAGGGACTTGTCATAGACGTTCATACGAACACCAGGATGCCGCTTGATTTCGTTGCAGGCGAGCCGTGCCTTGTCGAGCGCTTGCGAGACGTCTATGCCTTCCTTCATCTCGGGTTGGAAGACCCCGGTCTTGAGGTGGAGACGAACGTCGCCACGCAGGCGGTGCAGGAGCTCGTTTGCCGATGCCACGCGCGACTCAACCACTTCGGTTTCGCACAGCGCCACGAAGTGATCATCGGAGTAGCGTGCCACAAGTTCGGTGGAGAATATCTCGAGCAGGCCCTCGGCAACGTCACGTAACAGGTTGTCGCCTGCGACGAATCCATACTTGTCGTTATATGACTTGTAATTCTCGATGTCCATGTACAGGACGGCGTAGGAGACGCTGAACTCGTCGATGCCCTTGAAGAGAATCGACACCGCATTGTTGAAGGTGTGTGCGTTGGGAATGCCCGTGAGCTCGTCAAAGGTGGCGATGTTGCGCAGACGCTCGTTGGCCTGCTCGATTCTCTCGGCCTTTGAGGCCTCCGATACCTGGCGCGTGTACGACGCCAACATAACCACAAACGCGGTGATCCATAGCGTGAAGAGGTTGACCTGAGTGCCGTATGTGGCCGGGAGACCGTGGTCGATGTACAGATAAAAACCACCAAACGTGAGCGTCGATGCAAAGAACGCTGGTACGGGCTTCCACACAATGAGGCCAAACACAAAGAAGACCATGGTGACAAATGCCAGGATCTGCTCGCCCTTCATGTAGGAGTTGTAGCCAAAGTGAATGCCAAAGGCGAGTGCCGTGACGGCGAATATTGCAAGAAGGGTGTTTCCGGCACGTGCATTGTAGGTTTTTCTGCGCATGAAGCGAATGGCATGCACGAAAAGCGCGATGGAGACGACCAAGAGAACCACGTACCATGCGCCATGGTTGATAATCCAAGCGAGGTCACGCGGAGTGCCTGCGGCGGCACTGTCTACTATCATGCGGCTGAGGCTCAGAAGCATCCAGACTTCGAGCGCAATGACGATGATCGATACGTACAAAGAGGCGCGAATGTTGTCCGCATGTATGTACTTGCGGACATAGTCCGACTGATGACCGAACTCCAGCCAGTCGCGTTGTCGATGGTTCATGCGTCCCTCCCTTGTTGGCGCGTTCCAGTATATAAGGTAGCGGGGTAGTGGCGGGCTTGCGCTGGCGTTAGCTTGCGAATGCGGGTGCCTGCTCGGTAGACTTACTGCGGTGCGACGAAGAGGAAATACAACAGCAGGCACAACAGCATGCAGACAAAGGGGAGCGCCAGGCAGAAGAGCAGCTCCTGCAGCCAGGTGCGGCCGGCGAAGAGGTGGTGGTGGCGTAGGCGCCGCTTGTCGAGCAGGAGGTAGGCGATGCTGCTAGCGGGAACAATCGCCATCCCAAGGTAAAGGAGTATGCGGAACCAAAGCGGGTACTCGGAGAATTGCCCGTCTCCCGGTCGAAAGGCCGCTGCGACGCTTACGACGACGAGGAGGAGCCATGCGGCAGCGAGCAGGTAGTTCCATACCATACCTAGGCGTCCGAAGCGTATGGACGAGACGGGCGGCAGCTTGTTGGACGCGGTTGATGCAGGGGGCGAGAGAGGCGCGTTGTATGTAGAGGCCTCCTGCGGCGTCTCGCCCCATATGCGTGCAAGCTCATCGGCGAGCTCGCGTGCGGACGCATGGCGTGCCGAGGGGTCGAATGCGGTCGCCTTTGCGAGCGTGGGACGTAGCTCGAGGGGGATGCGAGGGTCGTCGAACCCTACCTCGCGCAACGAGCTGGTAGGATTCTCCCCAAGCAGGCAGAAGGCGAGCGTCATGCCGAGTGCGTAAATGTCGCTGCGGATGCTTGTCTGTCCGTAACCGAACTGCTCGGGAGGCGCGTAGCCTGGCGTGCCGTATCGCACGGTGTCGCGCGACGCACCCTCATGCCAAGCACGGGCGATGCCGAGGTCGATGAGCATGAGGCGACCATCGTTGGCTAGCATGATGTTTGTGGGCTTTATGTCGCGGTGGATTAGCGGCCCGTCCGGGAGGGTGTGCAGCTCGTCTACTGCCTCGCACAGGGAGGGTGCGACACGGCGGAGGAGGCCGACGCCCATCCCTTCCTGTGCTACCACGTCGCGTAGCGTTGAGCCATACACGTATTCGAGGACTACATCGAGGTCGTCTCCCTTGCATGTCAGGTCGTAGACGATAGGCTGATGGGCGAAGTGGGTGCCGTGTGCCTGCGCGGTCATGATGCGTGCGTATGCGACGCCGCGCCCGGAGCGCGGAACGCCATCTTGCACCGCGTCGGCAAAGACCTTGCGCACAAATGGTCCGATGGGCTCCGTGCCGGAGAACGCCTGCCGAAACACCACTTGCGTGAGCTCGTCGGGGGCAGACTTGAGCGTGCGTTGCACCTCATAGCGCTCGCTTGTTGTGGTGCCTCCCGACTCGCGGAGCCATTCGTTGAGTTCTGCGGAGAAGCCCTCGTCCATCGCTGAGTCCTGCCACCGGCCTAGCCGATGGTCCTCTCGTTCATGTGGTACAAGGCTTCATTCGTCTCCTCGAGGGAGGATCCTTGGTCGAGGCAAAAGACGATAATCGCGTCGCGTCGCTCTTTGACGTAGAGCCTGCTGACACCTGCCGCCTGCAGGAGGCGATCCGTCTCGCGCAGGGAGCAACCGAGGGCGAACGCAAGGGCGAGGACCTTGTCTCTTCCGGGGTTCTTGCGCGCACCCGTGAACAGCTGGTACCCGTACGTCTGGTCGATTCCAGCCTTGCGAATCACGTCCTTGCGCTCGCGGCCGTGCGTCTCGAGTAGCTCGCACAGGTAGTCCGAGAGAATGCGTGTGGCGGATGGGTGATGCGTAAGGTATTCGTCTGCCGAGGATGAGCTTCGCAGCTCGGCGAGCAGCTCTTCGGTGAGAGGTTCGTCCATGGAAATGCCTTCGCGATGGTTGCCGATAGTGGTTCACATTATAGTGCGCCGTCTCAGCATCGGTGCGCGGCAAGTCAAAGTCGGACGGCAGGCTGCCACTCGGCACGGGCGTTGCCATCGATGGGCCGTTCGAGAACGCCTGGGGAGTGGACTGCGAGGAGTTGCCCCCACGACTGCCCCGGGACGTTCTCGAACGGCCTTTTGGGAAGGGAGCGAGGTGCTACTTGACGACCCAACCGATACTGGCGTCGGAGTGGAACATGTTTGAATAATAGAGCACCTTGACGGGGCTTCCCTCGAAGTAAAGGTTGCCCGACACGGTTCCGCCAGACTGAAGGGTGCCCGACTTGAGCTCGTCCTCACCGTCGAGGACGATCGTTTCGCTTGACTCGACACCGTTGGCGTCAAGGGCCTTCCAGTCGTAGGGAGCAAAGCTCTCTTTGGAATCACCGTTGTTTACATAGGTAACGTTGACGCAGACGACCTGTTTGTCGGAGCCGTACTCGCTGGTGAAAGGCTCCACAGAGTTCACGGTGAGGGTGAGTCCGTTCTCGAGTTCGACGGCTTGGCCTATGGCCATGCTGGAGTAGTCGACCTCTTCGGAGGCCTCCTTCTCATCGGATTCCTCCTTCGACTTCTCTTCTGCGGCACTCTCGGCGGGCTCGGCTTCCTTTTTGGCCTCGGCCTTCTCGTCCTCGGGCTCTGCCTCGGTCTTCTCGTCCTTCTTCTCCGATGCGGCGACGGGCTGGCTGCCGCTCTTCAGCTCCTCGCTTGCCGAGTCTAACGCGGCTTTGAAGGCGCTTTGCGTCACGAGCACGATCACGATGGAAACGATTGCAAGGACGACGCCGGCGATGGACATGCCCTTTGCGGTATGCTTGCCTCTGAGGGCGCCGATAAGGGCAATCGCAGCGAAGATGCCTCCAATCAGGGCAATGAAGAACGACAGGTTGTTGATGATGGGCAAGAACGAGGTGATGGCTGCGAGGATGCCGAGCACGAGTCCGGCTATGGCCATTCCGGAACTTGTCTTGGGTTGTTGCGCTGTGTCAGACATAATGAACTCCCTTCGCTCAATGATGCGTGTCCTGATAATTGCCGAATTATTGGTACATGTCATTAGCCGCTAGCTAAAGGTGCGAGCGTTAAGCCGGCTCGTAAGGATCGCTGGCAGGCGAAGGGCGGAAGCGGGGCTGCGGTCCGTATGGGTGGCACGAGGGCTGCGGAACGGACAGAGTGACGTTTCGTAAGGCGATAACGATAATACATAAATGCAGAAAATCGAAGTACGAAGGTACGCGCAACTGGCAAATGACCACTATTGATAACGATTTTCCGCAGTAGGTAAAATAGCCTGTGCAGAAAATCGTTATCAAATATGAAAAAAGACCAGTTGAGAGAAAAGTGAGGATACGATTTTCCTCGAAAATGTAAATAAGTAATATCCCACTCGAGGAAGGATAACGCGATTGCTTCGTCAAATCGCGGCAGATTGGGGCGGTTGTCCCGCGAGTACAGCCGGAACGCACTCCAAAGTCTCGTTGCTGAGCGCAAGGCTCGTTCGTATGGCCTGCGAGCGCCATCATCGGTAACCAATCAGACGCATACCACCGCTATAATCTATCCAGACGGTCCTAACGTTGGGGGGATGCATGGGAGCTTTCTTTGGAACGGCATCGCGCAGGGACGTGACGCTCGACGTGTTCTTTGGCGTGGACTATCACTCGCACTTGGGCACGCGCCGTGCGGGAATGGTCATGTGCGACGAAGACGGAAACTTCAACCGCCAGATTCACTCCATAGAGAACACCGCATTTCGCACCAAGTTCGAGAATGACCTAATTTCCATGCACGGCTGTACAGGCATCGGCTGCATCAGCGATTCCGACCCGCAGCCCCTTCTCGTACGTTCGCACCTTGGCGTCTTTGCCATCGCGACGGTGGGCATGATTGTGAACGCCGACGAGCTTATCAAGAGCTTCACCGGTGTCGGCCATCAGTTCCTCGCCATGAGTTCCGGCGATGTCAACGACACCGAGCTCGTGGCGGCGCTCATCAATACGCAGGATACCCTGCTTGAAGGCATCAGATATGCGCAGGAGCAGATTGAGGGATCGCTCACACTGCTCATCATGCTCCAAGACGGTTCGCTCATCGCAGCTCGAGATCGGATGGGCCGCTTGCCCGTCCTCATCGGGAAGGACGAGGACGGTTACTGCGTCACCTTCGAGAGCTTCGCGTACGGCAAGCTGGGCTATGCTGACGAGTACGAGCTTGGGTCTGGTGAAGTCGTGCGCATCACGGCCGACAGGTATCGCACGATATCGCCCGCACGCGACGAGATGCGAATCTGTGCGTTCCTCTGGGTGTATTACGGTTATCCCAATTCCAACTACGAGGGCCAGAACGTCGAAGTCATGCGGTATCGTAACGGTGCAATCATGGCAACCGACGACGCCGCACATGGGACCCTGCCCGACGTTGATTACGTTGCTGGCGTTCCCGACTCAGGTTTGCCGCATGGTATCGGATATGCGACCGAGTCGGGCAAGCCGTTCGCCCGCCCCTTCGTCAAGTACACGCCCACATGGCCGCGGTCCTTCATGCCAGCGAACCAGGCCGTGCGCAACCGCGTGGCAAAGATGAAGCAGATTCCCGTTCCCGAGCTCATCAAAGGAAAGAAGCTGCTCTTTGTGGACGACTCGATTGTGCGCGGTACGCAGCTGCGCGAGACGGTTGACTTCCTGTACGGGGCGGGCGCGGCGGAGGTGCACATGCGTTCGGCATGCCCGCCCATTATGTATGGGTGCAAGTATCTGAGCTTCTCACGTTCGAACTCGGAGTACGAGCTTATCGCACGGCGCAAGATTCGTGAGCTCGAGGGCGAGGAAGGCGAAGCGCACGTTGAGGAGTATGCGGACGGACGCACCGAGAGGGGCAAGTGCCTCTTGCGGTCGATATGCGAGGAGATGGGGTTCGACTCGCTAGGCTTCCAATCGCTTGACGGCATGCTTGAGGCGATTGGCATTGAGCGCGAAAAAATCTGTACCTACTGCTGGACTGGTCGCGAGTAGGCACGAGGGCGGCCATCGGCTCGCCGAAGAGTCTTGCGGCGTTCCCCGACGGAGCCGCGCGACACTATGCTCGCTGCCGCGTGATCCATGTCGGCAACTCCGAACTCACTACGCGGGCACAGGTGCGTGCGTGTGCGAGCGAGATAACGGCGCGCGCTTCGTAGCCACTCTCTCCCATGCGCGCCAGCACCAAGGCACGATCGATGACGCCTGATTGTTCGAGTGCGAGGGGCAGCAGCAGGCGCGTCTCGTTCGTCTGGGGATCGTAGGCGGGAGTGGCAAGCCGATAGTTGCGGCGCGTCCTGCAGACGGACTGCTCGATGGCGAGGTCAAGCGCATTCCCATAGGTACGTTGCAGCGTCTTGCTCGGTCGGACCTCATAGGGGGCGGCGAGGCACAGGTCCTCCCATGCGTTGAGGTATGAGGCGGGCTCGGGTATCGTGTCGATCTGCGGATTTGTCGAGAAGCCCGCGAACTGCCAAGACGGACTGTTTCCAAGCTCGCTGCTCGCCGGTGAACTTGCCTTGAGCGCGTTGAAGCAAGCGAAGATTCGCTCGACTCCCTTCGTGAGAAGCCCCGTGTCGAACGCGCAGGACTGGCCGTCTGCGCTCGTGGCCACTTTGTGCTCGCGATGCAAGCGCACGAAGGTGACCGAGAGGTACTCGCGCAGGTCGGCAAGGTCATCGCCCCACGCTTCGGGCTCGGCGAGACGCGCGAGCTCTTTGAGCAGCGCGTCCCAGGGACCGAGCAGGGCGAACCGTGCGAACAGACGCTCGGGGCTAGTAGGTCGATAGGCGCCGGTGGGAAGGCCGTCGAGTTCAGCCCACGCACCCTCGCGCGCAGCCGGCAGACCTTCGAAGCTAACGAGTGCTTCGTCAAGCGGTCCCTCCAAAGAGATGAGCTGCCAGCGCTTGCCAGAGGCAGAGGGGGGTCGCCTGCCAAGCGTCGCGCGCACTGGCTCGTCTTCCGGCCCGGAGCCACGCAGACAGTGCAGGTCGAAGGAAACGCCACCTGTGGAAAGCGCGTAGGCCTCGGTTGAGCGCGCCGCAGTCCAGTCCTCGTCGAGGAGGGTGAGAGGGCTGATGTCGAACGGGAGGAGCCGATAGAGCAGTTCTAGAATTTCGTTCGGGCACCAGACCTCTGCGGCAAAGCTCTGGGGCATGGGCGGCATGGGTCTGCGGATGCGTCTCGGCAAAGGATCCGGTGGTGCGGGCAGCTGCTCGTTGCTGACTGTCTCCGGTTGCGAATCATCGGGCTCTGACGGCACGCCGGGGGTGAGGTCATCGCCTGCTGGGATGTACGTAATGGTGAGGTTGATGCCTTCGTCGTCAGACGGGACGATGGCGTCCGCGGGCAGATGCTCTATGGTAACGCCCTCGGGCGCTGCGGGCGCCTCCTCGACGGCGGGCGCCTCCTCGACGGCGGGCGCCACCTCGACGGCGGGCGCCACCTCGACGGCGGGCGCCACCTCGACGGCGGGCGCCACCTCGACGGCGGGCGCTACTTCGGACGACTCCTGCTTGACGCGCTCACGAGGTCTGGGCTTCTCGGGCCTTACCGTCTTGGCGCCGCGCTTGCGCTTCCAGGACTTGTGCGGTGCTGCTTGCTCGCCCTTTTCTGCTCCATCGTCAGTGCCGAGTCGCTCCAGTAGAGCATCCCATTCGGGTTGCGGGAGTATCGTCGCATAGACGCGGCCCCGCTTGAAGACCGCGACTCTCACGAAGTCCAAGGATTCCAAAAGCTCCCGCACGCTCGCGCACCCGAGGTCCGACGCCATGATGTCGTCCTCGAGCAGTACGTCCTCGACGCGAGCCAGTATGGTCTGGCGGCCGACACCGATCTTTTCCGAAAGAAGGCGGTACAGATAAAGGGAGTTGCCGGGGGTAGCGGACATTGGATCACGGCCTCGGTTGTGGGTGGCACTTTTCATAACATACAGGTTACCGCAGATTACCTGTGTTCATGGGTTTTTCGTCGCGTGCGTGCCCTGCCGGGGAGTGTGGCATACTGTATCACACACCACGCGCCTCAAACGAAGGTCAATCGAAGCAAAGGGTCGTGATTCGTATGGCAGAACTCGACGAGCGTGACGTCTCGCATGGCGCGTCGCGCTTCAAGCCGGCAGCCCAGCCGCATCTGAGGGCGCCGCAGGAGGCTCGGCGTTCTGGGTTCACGAAGTTCCTCTGCGTTGTTGCGGTCCTTGCCGTGCTCGTCTTGGCGGGGTTCATATTCTGGCGGCATCGGCCGGTGAGCATCTATGTGGACGGGGATCCGCGCACCGTCTTCAAGCGTTCGACCGTCGAGGACCTCTTTAGGGACGAGCGGCCGGACGTGGCTCCGGGCAATCTTGTGTCTGTGACGGGGAATGTGCTTGGGGAACGTCAGGGCAATCCCTTCTCGGCACAGGTCGACGGTAATGAGGTCTCGTACGAGGAGTCGCTGGAATATCGGCTGTTTGGTGGCGAGAACGTCTCGTTTGCCGATGGTGATGACAGGATCGAGGAGTACACAACCGAGGTCACGAGGATGGCGCCAAGGCTCGAGGTGGTCGTTCGCGACGGCACGCCCGAGAAGGGTTACATGGTCCAGCAGGGTACGGTTCAGTATGTGAGTGACTGGGGACGGCCGGGCACTCACGAGGTGCACCACGGCGTGCTGTCTGGCGAAACGGGCGACGGTACGGTGATCGAGGAGCCGCGAAATACCGTGGTCACCGTGCAGAACATCCATCCCGACAACGACGAGAAGCTCGTTGCGCTCACCTTTGATGACGGGCCCTCGTACTTCACCGAGACGTATCTCGATATTCTCGCGCAGCATGGTGTCAAGGCGACGTTCTGCATCATGGGGGAGCAGGTGGCAGATGGCGCCTACGTCATCGGAGAGACGGCTGCTGCCGGACACCTCATCGCCTCCAACACCTGGGACCACAAGCAGCTCACGACGCTCGAGGCCGATGAGGTGCAAAGAGAAATCGGCGATACCGCTGCGGCGCTCCGGGACGTGATCGGCACTGACGTTAACTTCCTGCGTCCGCCCTACGGCGACCTGGACAGCCAGGCGTGGCTCAACTCGGGTGGTCACGTTGCCGTCTCGGTGTACTGGACGCACGACTCGCTCGACTGGGAGATGCCCGGCGTTGACGCTATCGTGCACAACGCGACGGAGCCCATGGCACCCGGTAGCGTGATTCTCATGCACGACGGCGGCGGGGACCGAAATCAGGACGTGGAGGCTCTCCCGCGCATCATCGAGGCATGGCAGGCTGCCGGATATCGCTTCGTGACGATGCGCGAACTGCTTGAGTCGGACAGTTCGATTGACCTTTCTGCGGTCGATATGGGGTCAATGCCCGCCGATGGGATGTGGCCCACAGAGTTGGCGTAGAATATATAGCGACATGGTTTTATATTGAGAGGGGCTCGTGTGAGCAAGATCGTAACGTTTGGCATTCCGTGCTACAACTCCGCACAATACATGGACAAGTGCATCGAATCCATACTCGAAGGCGTGGACTATGCGTCCGACGTCGAGATTATCATCGTCGATGACGGTTCGACCAAGGACGAGACGCCGCAGAAGGCAGACGAGTGGGCGGAGCGGTACCCGGAGATCATCCGTGCGCACCATCAGGAGAACGGTGGGCATGGTACGGCCGTGCTTTCTGGGCTCAAGAAGGCGACCGGCACGTTCTACAAAGTGGTCGATTCCGATGACTGGGTCGACTCCGAGGCCTTGGCGCAACTGCTCGACAGGATGCGCTCGACGGAGGCAGCGGGCGACAACGTCGACCTCTTCATCGCGAACTACGTGTACGAGCATACGGTGGACAACACGCGCAACGTGGTCGGCTACCGTAGGATTCTGCCGGAGGGTCGTGTCTTTGGGTGGAGCGAGATCGGCCACTTTCCCATTACGCAGAACCTGCTGATGCATGCGCTGTGCTACCGCACCTCGGTGCTGCGCGACATGGACTTCTACCTGCCACCCCATACCTTCTACGTCGACAACATCTACGCTTGGGTCCCGCTGCCCAACTGCAAGCGTCTCTGCTACCTCGACATCGATTTGTATCGTTACTACATCGGGCGTGAGGACCAGTCCGTCAACGAGAAGGTCATGGCCGGGCGCATTGACCAGCAGGTAAAGGTTACGCGCATCATGATGGAGTCCTACCATCTGTACCAAGACGTCCAGCCCGTGCAGTTGCGCAGCTACATGATCAACTACTTCGTGATCATGATGGCCATCTGCTCGGTCTTCTCGCGTCTCTCGGATCACGAGGATGCGATGGACGAGCTCGCGCGCCTCTGGTCTGATTTGCATGCCTACGATCGTCGTCTGTGGCGGCGGTGCCGCTTGGGCTTCTTGGGCGCGATAACGAACCTACCGGGGCCGCTGGGGAACCGGGCGACCATTGGGTTGTATCGCCTTGCCGACAAGCTCGTGAAGTTCAACTAATTGCTTGGGGGAGCATCCTTCGAGAAATCAGCGTTTGCGGCGGCGTAAGTTGTACACGGTCTGCTCCATGCCGTGGGGTACATATCCGCCCTCGAAGAGGTCCTTCGGCAGGTAGTCGACGAGGCTGAGGGATGCCGTTTGCGTCAGGTCATCGGGTTGCGCACCTGGCGTGGCCCAAAGGCCGAGCACCGTTGCCCCTTGGGAGCACAAGCGTCGCTCGTATTCGCTGGCTGGCTCGTCGGGATGGTCCGCGCGTTCGTCTTCCGAGGCGTACACCACCTCATATCCGGCGATGGCGAGCTGGGTGAGGGTGAAGTCGCGCAGCGGTTGGCTGTCTGTGCGCAGGCGAACGGTCCCGCCCGGCGCGAGCACGCGGCGGTAGTCCAAGAGTCGCTCGAGCGCCACGAGCCGACGGGAGGCATCGCGCTTGCGGGGGTAGGGTGTCGGGAAGTTGAGGTGGATGACGCTCACCTCTCCCGGCGCGAAGATGCGTGGGAGTGCGTCACCCAACGCGGGTACGACGACCGCGTTGCGCAGTCCCTCCTCCACGATGTGCTGCGCCGTATAGGCCATGCACAGCGGCTCTGCGTCGACTCCGACGAAGAGCACGTCGGGCGTGCGGCGCGCCGACTCCGTGACGAATCCTCCCTTCCCGCAGCCGAGGTCTACGCGCACTTCACCGAAGGATGCGCCGCGGAGGGTCGCGCCGTCTGCGGAAGGTTCTTCGAGCGGCCAACAGGCATGTGCCCAGCGCCCACGAAAGGACGTGGGGCACACCTCGATGGCGTCGGCATATCGTTCAAGCCGCTCCTCAAGCACGAAGTGCTTGGGCAGGCGTGCATGCATGGCGTGCACGGGCTAGACCTCCTCTATGGGACAAAGTGACTCAAGGGAACACTCCCTACGGGACAAAGCGATGCGCAGGGCCGTGCGTCACTGCGAGTTGAAGCGGTCGCTGTACTCGGAGTACTGACGCGCCCAGTCGGGTACGCTGCTGTTGTCGCCCGTCTGGGCAATCCAGTTGCTCACGTCGGCACGGAACTCCTTCTGGTAGCCCGTCTTGGCCTCGTCGATGACGATGTAGAGGTCCTCCTTGCCATTGAGCGCCCTCGATGCGCGTACGACGATATGCGCGCTCATCCACACGACCACGATGAGCGCTCCGCTTGCGGTAACGGCGTTGAGCAACGTGATGAGCGACGGATTGATGACGCTACGGAACTGCGCGAAGACCGCCGCCTCAAAGGTGTAGAGCGAGACGAACGCCGTGGCGAGGTTCAATGACTTGCTTGCCGAGATGAGCGGGCTCTCGAGCAGGCGGTAGCGCCACAGGTTGAGAATCGAGTTGATGAAGGTGTATATGGTAAACGCGCCTACGACGAATATCATGTGACCAGGATACGACTTTGGCGTACTGTTGCCGCTGTTCATGAGCATGCCGCCAAACAGAATGAGTGCCGTGAGCACGAACATCATGATGCCGCACTTGCGGTAACGCCTCAGCTCCTCGCGCCCGTCCTCGGCTTCGTGACGGATGTAGTACAGCATGAGAAAGCGCGTTGCGGTGATGAGCACATAGTACATGGCGAGTGCGGTGAACCAGTATGACTGCCGCGTTATGCCGATGAAGATCTGGTAGAGCGAGAAGGTGATGTTGACGCCGCATGACATGTACACAGACGCCTCGGCGCGGAACCACAGATCGGCGCGATAGTCGCCGATGGCTTTCTTGAGCTTCTCGCGCCCTTCGCTGAGCTTCACTGTGCACCCCCTCAACTTGCGATACCTGCGCGCTATTGTACCGCGATGCAGGTCGTTCACCGCTTGGTCCGCCGCCAATACCGCCCACCGCCGTGTTGATACCGTTTGATGCAGACGCTCGCGAAGGTCGCTCACAGCTTCGACTGGGTCGCGGAATGATGCTCTTCTTCCTCGTATATTCTTTCTGTCACTGTTTGAGGTCGTGACCAACCACCACTTCGAACGCTGTGGCCGCGTTTCTTCTCCCGTTTACTTCGGGTTGGGAA
>CADBYM010000015.1 GCA_902798915.1 uncultured Coriobacteriaceae bacterium
GCTCTCGGCGTCGAGCAGAAGCTCCACCTGCCTGAGCTGCGCGGCGAGGTGGCGCGGGTTCTCCCTCTTGAAGCCGTTTATCAGGTGCTGGAACTCGGCATCGGCCTCATCACGCGCCCCCCCGGCGCCGGCAAGACCTACGCGCTCAGGGCGTGGTCGGGGGCGCTCAACCCCAACGCGGCGTCCCACGTCTACATCTGCCTCTCCACGGTGAGCCCCGTCGAGTTCTACCGCCAGCTCTGCCAGGGGCTGGGCATCGAGCCGGCCTGCAGGAAGAGCGACATGTTCCGCCAGGTCCAGGAGCACCTGCGCTACCGCGCGGTCGACAAGGGCCTGCAGACGGTCGTCACCGTCGACGAGGCCCAGTACCTCTCCCACGAGATCCTGCGCGACCTCAAGATGCTCGCCAACTTCGACATGGACTCGCGCGACTGCATGGCGCTCGTGCTCGCCGGCCAGCCGGTGCTCGCCGACGTCCTCTGCCGGACGGCGCACGAGGCGCTCCGGCAGCGCGTCGTCGTGAGCTACGCCTTCCGCGGCATCGCCGCCGACGAGGCGGCCCCCTACGTGGAGGCCATGCTGCGCCGCGCCGGGGCCTCCCCGGCCGTCTTCGACCCGGCGGCGGTCGCCGCCCACGGGTGCTGCAACGGGTCGGTTCGCCGGCTCAACCAGGTGCTCACGGGCGCCCTGCGCATCGGCGCCCAGCAGGGGGCGGCCTCTGTGGACGCCGAGATGGTGCTCTCGGCCGCCCAGGAGGCGAGCATACGATGAGGCCGCTCACCGACACGCTGCTCGCGGCGGTGTGCGAGCTGGAGGGCGACGTCAGCCCGCTGGTGCGCGAGGTGCTCGCCGCGTGGTACGGCCCGGGCAGCGCCTGGGCCCGCGGCGGGACGGGCGCCTGCCCGGACTGGGACGAGGAGCTGGGCGGCGAGCGGTGCGACTGCTGCTGGAGCGAGGACTGCCGGCCCGGGGGCACGACCCTGCTGAGGGAGGTCTGCTGCGTGCTGTGGCCGTGGGCGGCGGACGAGATAAGGCGCGGCCGGCCGGGGCCGCGGTACCGATACGACGACGGGCCGGACGGAATCCCGTTCTAGCGCGAGGGGCGACGGCGGTCGCCCCCTCGTCCGCTCCCGAGCGCACCTTGAAAACCGCATTGCGCCGCAGCACGGCGGGCCGCCGTCACATTAGACAGTCTGCGCCTGCACAACTCAGCAATTTGCCTTTCTACACGAGATGACGGGCACGCTCGCGCCCGCGGCCATCATCCCCGTCGCCACCGAGTGGCGCAGCGAGTGCGGGCCGCTCTTCGCCACGGGGTCGGGCGACACGTGCGCGGCGGCCATCCTCCTCCGCAGGATCGTGCCCATCTCCGTCAGCGCGCCCCACGGCGCCGTCAGCCGCGTGAACACGTAAGGGCAGGTCGCCTGTGGCGGACGGCCGTTTCTGATCCAGTCGGCGAGCGCCCACCCCACCTCGTCTGTCATCGGGAGGGCGTTCGGGACGCCGGTCTTCCTCTGGACGACGTCGATCCTCGACGACCCCCACCCGATGCTGGAAAGCTCGAGGCCGACGACGTCCCCCTGCCGGAGGCCATACGTGGCAACGAGCAGTACCATCGCGTAGTCCCTCTTTCCTGCGGCGTCCTCGCGCCCGATCGAGGAGAGCAGCGTACTCACCTCGTCCGGCGTCCAGAGCTTGGACAACGGCCTGCTCGGGTATCTGCCCGCCTTGGGGACGAGAGGCGACAGGTCGCGATCGGTCACCCCCTGCGCGAACATGCACCGGAGGAAGCATCGCGTCGAGGAGATCACACGGCTTATCGCGCCGGGCGCGGACTCGTGGCGCTCGACGACGAAGAGCTCGATCACGTCGCGGGTGACGTCTCCCAGCGTGGCGACCCCCATGCGCTCGAGGTGGGAGAGGAAGTCGCACGCGTCGGCGTGCCTCCCGGACACGGTCGCGGGCGAAAGCCCCCTCTCCACGCAGTCTCCCATGAACAGCTCGAGGGCTGGGCGGAAGCGCGCCGGCGCGTTGCGCCCCTGCGACCAACGTCCGGGAATCTGTCCGGTCGCATCATAGAAGACGAGCATCCAGCACGCCCTGCGGACCTGCAGGACGTGGCTTGGCGGCTTCACGCAGGAGTCCAGGTCGACGCCGAACCTCCATTCTATGTAATCCCTCACGATTCCCTCGGAACGGACGTCTCGCCCCTCCGACTCGGCCCAACTGGCGAAAGCCTTGAAGTGCTCACCGTAGTGCTTGATGGTGTAGCGGGCGAACCCCAGCTCACCGAGCCGTTGAACCACCTCCACGCCAAGCTGTCCCAGTGATTTGGTGCCCATGTCAGCCCCCTTTCATATTCGACGACAGAGCTACGTCAAATATGAGTTGGGACGCAACGTTATCGCAACCCGGCGGCCGCTTACGCGGCCCGTAGCTGCTGCGCGGTCGCCGGGGTTTCCCTAACGCGATGGTTTCCATAATCGTCGTTTGGGAAACGTTACCCAAACGACGAGACGGAGGTGCAGGTGCTGAAGGAGCCCGGGCGCGAACCGAGGCAGAAGTCCTACATGTGGCTGTTCAGGACGGGCCCGCACGAGGTGCCCAACTGCGTCTTCGAGTGCCGGCCCACCCGGTCGGGGTCGGTGCCGCGCGAGTTCCTTGCGGGCTGGTCCGGCTACCTCACCACCGACGGCTACGGCCCCTACTTCGACATGGGCCTCCCGGGCGTGACCAACACGGCGTGCCTCGTGCATGTGCGCCGCAAGTTCGCCGAGATCGTCAAGTCCGCGGGCGGCGACGCCGCCTGCGAGGGCGCCGACTCCATCGCGCTCGAGGTCCGCCGCCGCATAGACCGCATCTTCCGCGTGGACTCGAAGTTCGACAAGATGGGCCACGAGCAGCGCAAGAGGGCGCGCGACAAGAGGCTTCGCCCGCTCATGGAGTCGTTCCAGAGGTGGGCCGAGGCCGCCCTCCCCAAGGCCGTGCCGGGGCTGGCGCTGCACAAGGCGCTCCTCTACGCGCTCAAGTACTGGCCGTACGTGACGAATGTGCTCCAGGACGGCAGGCTCGGGTTGGACAACAACATCGCCGAGCGGGCCATAAAGTCCTTTGTGATCGGCCGCAAGAACTTTTTGTTCTCCGACACGCCCGCGGGCGCGAGGGCCTCGGCGGCCATCTACTCGATCGTGGTCACCGCAAAGCTCAACGGCCTCAACCAGCGCGCGTACCTCGAATGGCTGCTCACCGAGATGCCCAACGACCCGCACCTGCGCGCGCCGGGCGGCGTGGACCGCTACCTGCCCTGGTCGGACGACGTGCCCGAAGGGTGCAGGCTCGTGCCCAGGGGCGAGGTCGACGAGGCCAAGGCGCTGCCCGACGAACCCATCGTTGACCCTGACGAGCTGGAGGCGGCGCTGGGAGACTCCTAGAGCATTCCCGAGACTCGCCGGGAAAGCTCCGACCGTCTTCCCAGGGGCAACCGGGAAAGCTCCGATGGCTTTCCCAAGGGTCATCGGGAAAGCTCCGACCTTCCTTCCATGCGGATCCTGAGGACGCGTGCGTCTCCGCCCAATATTCGGTTGTCACCTGTCGTCCAGGGGCACAAGCTCCTCCCTCAATCGCCACCTATCCTGACGGCAACATTGTGGCTGAGGGCAGCTGTCAACTTAAGACGCGCTACTTTTGGCGCTTACAAAACAAACGGCGCAAGGGCTACCTGGAATGATGTTCCCTAAACGAATGGTCGCAAAAAACCGTCCCCTTTGCCAAGGGGACGGTCCCAAACATGTGACCGTTGCGTGGTCTTACGTCAGGTCGAGATACAGCTGACGATACTGCTCAGCGGACTTCGCCCACGAGACGTCCTTCTCCATGTCGCGGATGACCATGCGGTCCCAGCTTTCGCGCGCCTCGAAGTACAGCGTCTTCGCGCGATTGATGGCGTCGTAGAGCAGACCGGCGTCGTAGCGGTCGAAGGTGAAGCCGTTGCCGGTGTCCTCGAACATGTTGTACGGCTCGACGGTGTCCTTGAGACCACCGGTCTCGCGCACGATGGGAGCGGAGCCGTAGCGCATGGAGATGAGCTGCGTCAGGCCGCAGGGCTCGAACTGAGACGGCACGAGGAAGGCGTCGCAACCAGCGTAGATCTTGTGCGAGAGGGCTTCGTCATAGGCGATGTAGGAGCAGACCTCGCCCTTGTGCTCGTTCTCGAGGTTGCGGAAGGCGTTCTCGTACTCGGCGTCGCCGGTGCCTAGGATGACGAGCTGGGTGTTGCCATCGATGAGGCTCGAGGCGATGGCGCTCACGAGGTCGAGGCCCTTCTGGTTGGTGAGACGCGAGATGAGGCCGATGACGAACTTGCCCTCGTCCTCGTAGAGGCCGAGCGCCTTCTGCAGGGCAACCTTGCTGGACTTCTTGCCTGCGATGGCGTTCTCGATGCCGTAGGGGGTGTCAAGCAGCTTGTCCGTCGCGGGATTCCAGATGTCCACGTCGATGCCGTTGACGATGCCGCGAAGCTTGTAGGCGTGGTGACGCAGGTGTGCGTCGAGGCCCTCGCCGTATTCGGGCGTCTGAATCTCGCCCGCGTAGGTGTTGCTCACCGTGGTGATGGCGTCGGAGTACGCGAGACCGCCCTTGAGCATGTTGGCCTCGGTCCACTCCTCCTGCAGGGCGCCCATGTTGAAGGCGCTGTCGGGCAGGTTGGACCAATACTTGAGCGTGGGGATGTTGTACTTGCCCTGGAAGCGAAGATTGTGGATGGTGGTGACGACCTTGGAGCGCGCGAGGTCGGTGCCTGCGAACATCTCGCGCAGATACACGGGCACGAGACCAGCCTGCCAGTCGTGGCAGTGGATGATGTCCGGAATCCAGTCCATGTAGACGAGGGCTGCGAGCGCTGCCTTGCCGAAATAGCAGAACTTGGGGATGTCGTCTACGAGGTTGGTATAGGGGTTGCCGCCCGCGAAGAACTCCTCGTTGTCGATGAAGTCATAGACGACGCCGTCCCACACGTACTCCATGATGCCGACGTAGAACGAGCGGCCGTCGGAGCACAGGTCCATGTCGAAGGAGCCGCGATAGACCATCTTCTCCTTCCACTCCGGCTTGATGATGCCGTAGTTGGGAAGGATGACCTTGACGTCGCAGTTGAGCTTGACGAGGGCCTTGGGCAGGGCGTACATGACGTCGCCCAGGCCGCCGGTCTTCACGAAGGGATAGCACTCAGAGCCGATGAAGGCTACGCTGCGGCGCGGCTCGGGCATCGGGGCGGGTGCGGGCTCAGGCTCAGGAGCGGGTGCGGGCTCGACCTTCGCGACTACTTCGGCGACCTTTGCCTTGACGTCCTCGACGACCTCTTCTGCCTTTGCCTTGACGTCGGCGGCCTTCTTGGTGACGCGCTTGGCGGCCGTGGTCTTCTTTGCGGCAGGCTTCTTTGCTGCGTCGTCCTTCGTGGCGGAGGTCTTCTTCGCCGCGGTCTTACGCGTGGTCGTCCTCTTGGCGGCCGGCTTCTTTGCGGGGGCCTCTGCGACCTCGGCGACGGCCTCTACCGGCTCTTCGGTCTTCTTGGTTTGCTTAGTGGGCATCTTGCTTCCTTCCGTCGACTGCGGGCTTCGGTTCCGCCCATACGAACACAACCTTTGCGAATCCCCGGCGCTACGTCGAGAACTTTTCGGCGAACACCGAGAATGCGCAGGTGAGGGGCAGTAGGGATTCGTTCCCTGTTGCCCGGGGTCGCAAAGGGGTGGTTCCTTGGCGACCCGCTTCCGGCATCCCTTACTCTGCGGCTTCGAGCACGCCGGTGGCGTCAATCTCGTCGAGCATGGCAACGCGTCGGGCGTGGCGTCCGCCCTCGTACTCGGCATCAAGCCATGAGTCCACGATGAGTTTGGCCATCTCGTCGCCCACGACGCGTGCGCCGAAGGCGATGATGTTTGCGTTGTTGTGCCTCTTGGAGAGCGCGGCGGTGTAGGGCTCGGAGCATACGCAGGCGCGCACACCCATCACCTTGTTTGCTGCGAGGCTGATTCCAACGCCGGTGCCGCAGATGAGTACGCCACCATCGACCTCGCCTGAAGCCACGAGCTTGCCCACGCGATACCCGCTGATGGGATAGTCGAAGCTCTCTGTGGAGTCGGTGCCGACATTGACGACCTCGACCCCTCGCTCCTCGAGATGGGCCTTGACGATGTCCTTGAGGTCAACGGCGGTGTGGTCGTTGCCGATTGCGAGCTTCATGGGCAAGTCCTTTCGTAGGGAATGTGAAGCATCCACCATGATACACTCTAACGAGCAACAAGTGCCCCATGCGGCTCTTCTCGAAAGGCGCATCATGATAAAGCTCGCACTCACCGACCTGGACGACTCGCTCATTCGTGTGGGTCTCCCGCACGCCACGCGCCACGCGCTCGAAGCCATCCACGCCATGCTCGATGCGGGGCTGCGCTTCGGACCGTGTACGGGGCGGGTGCCTTGGGACCTGCATCTCCTCTTCGCGGAGGACTCCGCCGCGTACCGGACGGGCGTCACCGTCAACGGGCAGCTCGTGTACATCGACGGTGAGCTGGTCTTCGACAAGCCCATTCCGCATGAGGGGCTGCAGAAGGTTGCGAATACGGTGTATGACTTTCCGGGCACGGCGCTCATGATCAACGACTTTGGCAACCGGTATTCCGTCGGAATCTCCGCCCAGGAGATTGGCCAGTACTATGCGGAGTTCGGCCGCATTGGAAAGGTGCGCGTGCGCATCCCGGAGGATCGCCCCATTTACAAGGCAAACATACGTGTGGTGGGCGACAAGAAGCGTCTCCACGAGGTCCGCCGCCAGCTCATGCATCTGGTTCCCGAGCTGGACTTCGTGTATCCCAACCCGCATGTTAACTACATCGACGTGGCGTCGAAGGGATGGAGCAAGGCGAAGGGCGTGGAGGTGCTCGTGCGAGAGCTGGGCATCGGCCTCGACGAGGTTGCCGTCTTTGGCGATGCCGAGAATGACCTCGATGTCCTGAAGTACGTGCCAAACTCTGCGGCGATGGCGAACGCGACGCCCGCAGCGGCGGAGGCGGCTCGCTGGCACATCGGTCCGAGCGCAGACGACGCGGTGGCGGATGCCCTTCTCGACATCGTGAATGCCGCGCGTACGGGCGATATGCCCGCATACATGCACGACTGAGGTCTCACTGCAGGTTTTCCTCCCGGGGTGGCCGCGCATAGAAGGAAGGCACCATGATTAAGCTCGCTCTTACCGACCTCGACGACACGCTCATCAAGAACGGTATGCCCCGCGCAAGCGACAAGGCGCTCGCGAGCATCCATGCCATGCTTGATGCGGGCCTGCACTTTGGTCCCGTGTCCGGCCGCATCCCTCGGGCGATGGGCTGGATGTTTGATGACGACGAGGCGTGCTACGCGACAGCCGCCCTCTCGAATGGCCAGATGATCTACCTCGATGGTGAGCTTGTGCATGTGGAGCGGCTTGACGGCGGCGAGCTCAACCGCGTGGCCGAGGTCCTCTCCCGCATTCCGCAGGCGGCGCTCACGGTTTACGATGTGAATGCGCCTGTGGAAGACGATGCCGGATACTTCGTCTCGCCCGATGCGGAGCACCTTGCGGGGTGTCGTGAGTGCTTCAAGCACATCAAGGGGGGTGTGAACCGCTTGGTGGATTCCACCTACGTCAAAGCGAATATCTGGTGCGCGGGAAGTCGCGAGCACATCACCGAGGTGCGTGACATGTTGCGTGAGGAGTTTCCCAGCATGGACTTCGTCTTTCCGAGTCCGACGGCACCACTCATCGACATCTCGCCAGCGGGTTGGAGCAAGGGGACTGCGGTGCGCTTCCTCGCCGATGAGCTCGGTATCGGTCTGGATGAGGTGGCCACGTTTGGAGACTCGGAGAACGACCTGTCTATGATCGAGGCGGTCCCCAATTCGGTAGCGGTCTCCAACGCGAGTGACGAGGTGAAGCGTGCCGCACGTTGGCAGATAGGTTCGAGTGCGGACGATGCGGTGGCTGACGCCCTCGCCCAGATTGCCGAGGCGGCGCCCGGCGGCTCCATGCCCGCGTTCATGCGGGGCGCGAAGTGAGGCGGATGGATTCATGAAGAAGCCCACTCCATCTGAGGTGCTCGAGTATGGCGGTGCGGTGGTACTCCTGCTGGCCATCTTGCAGAGCTGGGACGCCATCGTCGGCTTTATCGGCATCGTGCTCTCCGCCATTGTGCCGCTGGTGCTTGGCGCGTGTATCGCCTATGTGGTGACCATCCCCACCAACTTCTTTGAGCGCCACCTGTTTCCCAACAGCACGTCCAAGTTCGTGGGGGCGTTGCGACGGCCACTGAGTCTCGTCGTAGCCGTCTTTCTGCTGCTTACGGTGCTCATCTTGGCATCGTCGGTGTTCATACCCGCGTTCGTCGAGACGATTACGATGGTGCAGGTGCACGGTGACGAGTTCGTAGAGGCCATCCTCAAGCTTCCGGTGATGAAGCCCTTCAAGAGCTCAATCACCGACTTTCTCAAAGGTGACCTCGTTACGAGCCTAAAGAGCTTCGACGTCATGGGCGTGGCGACCCAGGCGATGGGAGGTACCTTTGCCTCGATTGGGGCCCAGGTATTCAACGTGGTGAGCACCGTCATGACGGGATTCTTTGGTATCCTCTTCTCCTTCATACTGCTCACAGACACCACTGACGTGTGGAATAGGGTCATGGAGACCGTGATGAGCTACCTGGGGCCAGAGAAGACAGAGCACATTGCGCTGGTTCTTGGTGTGGCCGACATTTCGTTCCACAACTTCATCGTGCGTCAGTGCCTAGAGGCGGCCATTTTGGGAACGGTTGGGACGATTACGTTGCTGCTGGCGCAGTTTGACTATGCGCTGGGTGTGGGCGTCTTCATGTTTCTGTCGGCACTCATTCCCATCGTGGGGTATCCCGTGGGCCTGCTTGCGGGGGCGTTCATGGTGGCGATTGCCAATCCGTGGACAGCGCTGCTCTACATCGTGGTCGTCGCTGCGGTGCAGATGCTCGAGGCGACGCTCGTGCTGCCGCACGTGGGGGATCCGCGTACCGTTCTGCCGCCGGTGTGGACGACGGTGGGTGTGACTATCGGTGGCGGTGTCGGGGGATTCGTGGGCATGCTCGTGGCCATTCCTATGTGCGCGACGATTCGTCAACTCATCCTCATAGACTCTAAGCGTCGCAATGCCGCACGGGAAGCGTGAGGTTGGGGAAGCCGAGCTGTCGGAGTGCCTCATAGGTGACGATGGCGACGGCGTTGGAGAGGTTCAGTGACGTGATGCGCCCTTCTCTGCTGTCCACGAAGTTGCCGCAGATGTCGCGTCGCAGCTCGGGATGAAGCTGCTCGTGGCGCTCGTGCCATGACGATGCGTTGCTGAGCGCATCATCACTAAGCATCGGTATGCATTCGCAGCGCTCGGGATGGGCAGCGAGCAGCTTGCGGTCGAGGCCTGAGCTCTCCCTTCCGAACACGAGCCAGTCTCCTTCGCGATAGCTTGCCTCGACGTAGGTGCGTGTTCCCGCCTTGGTCAGAAGGTGTACGTGCGAGAAGTCCCCACGTAGGTTCACGCGCATGAATTCGTCCCAGTTGGCGTAGGTCGTTACGTCGAGGCTCTGCCAGTAGGCGAGGCCCGCGCGCTGTACCGCGCGATCGCCGAGGTCGAAGCCTAAAGGACCCACCAGATGCAGCTTGGAGCCCGTGAGCACGCAGGTGCGACCGATGTTGCCCGTATTTGCTGGTATCTCGGGTTCTACCAAAACGATGTTGAGCATGGGGTTCTCCTTGGGGTGTGCGAGAATGGGGGATGTGGGCTTTAGAAGGGAAGTAGATACATGATAAAGCTAGCGCTCTCGGATGTGGACGGCACGCTCGTACCCTTTGGGCACCAACACGTCTCGGCTCGCACGCTCGAGGCGATACGGACTCTGCAGAATGCGGGGGTGCGCTTTGGTCTGGCCACGGGGCGCGACGAACCGGACCTGATTCGACAGTTTTGTGGGCACTCCTGGCCATTTGATACGGGGATTCTCTCCAACGGCAAGAAGATCATGGTCGATGGCACGATTGCCTGCTTGACGTTGCTTGATAATGACGCCGTTGCCCGGGTGGCGAGCCTCACTCTTGAGTATCCCGATTCGTTCGTCTCGGTGTATCCCCAGAATGCTGTGCCTTCGGATCGCGTATACTGCATCGGCGCTACGAGGGAGCAGATGGCCCCTTGGTTGACGAGTGTGGGCGCGAATGCCGTTATCGTCGACCGCGTGCCCGACGTGCAGATCCTCGGTGCCACCATCGCATGCAACCACAGCCAAAGGATGATGGAGGAGCTCATCGCACGTGCGGTGCAGGAGTGTCCGGAACTCGACTTCGCGCAGCCTTTCCCGCAGTGGTGCGACGTGCTCCCCAAAGGACTCAACAAGGGCTCTGCGCTCTCCATCCTCCTTGAGGCCCTGGGCATGACGGGTGACGAGGCGGTCTTCTTTGGTGACGCCGAGAACGATCTGGCCCTGCTCGGCTCCATCGAGAACTCGGTGGCGGTGGCCAATGCCACACCTGCCGCAGCCGCTGCCGCACGCTGGCACATCGGTGCATGCGAGGATGACGCCGTCGCCCTTGCGCTCGAGCAAATCGCACAGGCTGCTCAGGGCGGGTTTGTGCCGGCGTTCATGCGACCATGAGCGTGAGGTACGTCGGCCTTCGCGTGGTGCATGCGGTATGGGGCCTGCCGCAGAACGTCATTGGTGCCGTTGTGGCGCTCGCGACCTGCCGCAGGCCGCACTATGCGTGCCGGACGGCGCTCGTGACCGAATGGCCGCTTAAAAGCGGTCTTTCGCTGGGACTCTTCGTCTTTGTGCCCCAAAACTGCCAACAGCGGCTCCTGGCACACGAATACGGGCATTGCGTCCAGTCGTTCATGCTTGGTCCGCTCTACCTGCCGCTCGTCGTGCTGCCTTCCCTGCTCTGGGCAGGTCTTCCGGCATTCGAGCGCCTAAGGCGTGTGCGGGGCATCTCCTACTACGACATGCCCATCGAACACTGGGCAGACGTTCTTGGCGAGTCCCATGTGGGTGGCAAGCATCGTGTGTAGCCAGGAAGCGGGCATAGAGCCTTAGACGTACAGGATGCACCCTTCGAGGTAATTTGGGAGCAGCGAGTCGTGTGTAACGAATGCCAAGCCATCGACCTTAGCCTGGCAGAGCATGATGCGATCGAACGGGTCGTGGTGTGGCGGACGATTCTCGTCATAGCGCAACGTGGGAAGTGCAAGGACATGGCGACCGGCTATTGGTAGGCTCTGGTATCCTGCTTGCCGGCAGAGGATGGATACCTGTTCGGCGCCGCAGGGCATCCTTTCCGGGTGCGCTGCATGCTTGAGTTCTATTTCCCAGAGCGCGGCAGCACTCACGACTATATCGTTGGACAAATTGCTAATGAGATTGCGCGCTCGATCGGAGAGCCGTACGTTGTCTTCGAGTGCCCAAAGAAGAATATGGGTGTCGAGAAGGAGCCTCATCGCCCCGCTCCAAAGAGCTCGGCAACTTCTTCGTCGCCCTCATTAATGTCCCAGTCATCTGTTGTCAATCTGAGTCCTCCGGCCACTCCAATGCGCTGTGGCATGTAGGTGGGCGTGATCAGTGTGAGAAGTGCGACCGGTTTGCCATTTCGCGCGATGGCAAACATGTCCTCTGTGCCGTTCTCCAACTGCTTGACGAGAGAAGAGAGACTGCTCTTTGCCTCAAACATGTTAACTTGTGTCATATGTACTCCTTAGCTAGGTTAGTCTAGTTCTTCTGGCTAATCATATCACGCATGAATCCGCTAAACAAAAAACGCCAGGCCAGACTGTTGTCTGGCCTGGCTTGATGACGTGCCGTGCGCAAGTGCTTGGAATGCGCTTCCTCAGCAGATGTCAACGAAGTTGAAGCGGCCCATCTCGTAGGCGTAGGTCTCCTTGGCGGCAAAGGTCGAGGTGACGCTCAGGTTCGTGATCTCCTGCGGCCACCAGCGCGTGCTCATGGTGTGTTCGCCGCCATTGAGGTAGATTTCGACTGCGGAGGTATCCACGACCATGCGCAGGCTCTCGAGCTTGCCGGCGGAGAGCTCGGCAAGAGGCAGGCGACGTACGGTGCGATATCCACCCGCGATGCCATGGAATGCCAGCTCAAGCATGTCGCCGATAACCACGAGCTCGAGGTCGGCGTTGAGCATGAGACGTCCCTCACCCTTGATGCCCTCTAGGAAGACGTCTGCCGTTCCGTTGGCGAACTTGGCACCTTTGGCGCCACAGATGCAGTAGGCGTCGTAGTTGCTGGTGCCGAGCTTGCCGCACGAGTCGACTGCGCCCTCCGTCGTGAAGTCTACGCGCGCACCATGCAGCGCGTCGTACTCCGGCAGTGGCCACTGGCAAATCTTGCCTGCGCCGTTGAGGGAGAGTTCGCGCAGCCACGTGAGGGTGTGCAGCCACTCGTAGGTGGGGACTTGGTATTGGAGCTCGATGTCGGGTAGGCCCATCCAGCCGACGAGGATCTGACGGCCCTTCTCGTCCGTGAAGACCTGCGGGGCATAGAAGTCAAAGCCATAGTCCAGCTCGACGAAGGTTTTCTCGTCGATGCAGCCATACGGTGCCTTGGCGTCCATGAGCTCAGAGTCACCAGAGAGCAGGTCGATGACGGTGCCTTCCACGGGGAAGTAGCCGCTGTTGAAGTTGTTTTGGAACTTGGTCACTTGGCTGGGAACGCCTTGTGGGCATACGAAGAAGAACTCCTTGCCGCCCAGCGTCACGATGTTGGGGCACTCCCACATGTACCCAAAGGGCTCGCCCGAGATGGTGGTGCAGGAACCGGCGAGCGTCCAGTCGTTGACGCCGTCGGGGCTCTGGTAGAGCAACATCGCAGGGTGGTCGTCCATGGTGCGCGCGCCGAGGAGCATGTTCCACGTGTCGTTTTGCCACCAGACCTTGGGGTCGCGCACGTGGCAGCTACAGTAGTCGGGATACCCATCGTTGCCAAGAACGAGCTTGCGATCAGAGAAGGTGCGGCCATCCTTGGAGATGACGAGGGTCTCGTTGGCCTGTCGTCCATCGTAGTCGTAGTTGTGCTCACCGGGCTCAAGAACGTTGCCCGTGTAATAGCACCACATCTCGCCGTCGCGTATGACTGCCGAGCCAGAGTATGACCCGTTGGCATCGAGCTCCATCTCGGGGATGATGGCGCCGCGATGGAACTCCCAGGTCATGAGGTCCTTGGTCGTCCAGTGGCCCCACCCATGGCCAGCCCATGGCCAGCGCGGAGCATACTGATGGAAGATGTGGTATTCGCCATTGAATTGGCACAAGCCGTTGGGGTCACTCAGCCAACCGGTCGGCGTCTGCAGGTGGAAGCCCAGACGCCAGTTGTGCTGCCGGTAGTCGAGATTGACGTGCATCTGCATGAGACTACTCCTTGTCTGCGAGAACGACTACTCGTCCTGCGCTGCGGCGAGGACCTCCTCCACGTCGTTGCGATCGGGCATTGCGGGGATGGCGCCACGGTTGCGGACGCACAGGCTTGCTACGGCGTTGCCGAAGCGCACGAACGTGGCGGCGCGAGCGAGGCTCACGTCGGTGGGGGCGAGGCCGCTCTCCACAAAGGAGCAGAGGAATCCGCCCCAGAAGGAGTCGCCGGCACCGGTGGTATCCACTGCGTCCACACGGAAGCTGGGTACCATACGCGAGCCGTCTTTGGTCGCCACGAAGGCGCCGTCAGCGTCGAGGGTAACGACGACGATGCTGGCGCCCTGTTCAAGCAGCACGGCTGCGGCCTCTGCGGGATCGGTCTTGTCCGTCATGAGGGGGCACTCTTCGGCGCTGATCTTGATGAGGTCCATGTACTTGACAATCGAGCGCATCTGCTCAGAGGCAGCCTCGGCGCTGGTCCAGAGGCTGTCGCGGTAGTTGGGATCATAGCTCATCACGCAACCGGCTTGCTTGGCTGCGTCAAGGGCTGCAATCGTCGCCGAACGAGCGGGCTCGTCAGTGAGTGAGAGGGAGCCCACATGGAAGACCTTGCTGTTCCGAATCACGTCGGTCGGAAGCTCGTCGGCACGTAGCTGCGTATCGGCACCGGGCTTGCGGGCAAAAGAGAAGGAGCGGTCGCCCTGGTCGTCAAGGGCGACGAAGGCAAGGGTGGTGAAGAAGTCGGGATCGCTGATGAGGCCGGTGCAGTCGATACCGTTGTCGACAAGGGTCTTGCGCAGGAACTCACCGTGCATGTCGTGGCCGACCTTGCCGATGAAGGCGACCTCATGTCCGAGCTTCTTGAGGGCGACGAGCACGTTTGCAGGTGCGCCTCCCGGGTTGCGCTCAAAGAGCTTCTGGCCAGAGTTGGAGACGCCGGAGTCGGTGAAGTCGATGAGTACCTCGCCCAGTGCGGTTACAGAGAACATGCTTCGTGCCCCTTTCGGATTGTGAGAACAATTCCACATACATAGGAACGAGCATACGCCATGCGAGAACTCACGCGCGTGAGGCATTCGTAAGCGGTGGAGGTGCGATGGGGGGCGGTTCAAGCGTCGCAACGCCAACGCATGCACCGCGCATCGACGATCCACAAAAAAGGGCGCACCGTAGAGGTGCGCCCTAAGGAAGGCTACGTGATGCTTCCCAGTGCTACTTGGTGAGGGTCACGACCTTCTGGCCGGCCTTGCACGGGCCATAGTTCTGCGCGACGGACTTGTAGTCGTCGGTGTTGGTGACGATGACCATCGTGGTGGCCGGCTTGCCTGCGGCCTTGATGGCGTCGAGGTCGGCCTCGATGAGGAGCTGGCCAGCCTTGACCTGGTCGTTGGCGGCAACCTTGATCGTAAAGGGCTCGCCGTTGAGTTCGACGGTGTCGATGCCGGCGTGAATCAGAATCTCGGTGCCGTCGTCGGCGAGCAGGCCCACTGCATGGCCGGTGCCGGCAACCATGGTGATGGTGCCCGAGACGGGGGCGTAGATGCCACCCTCGGTGGGCTCGATGGCAACGCCGTTGCCCATGGCGAGCGAGGCGAAGACGGGATCGGGAACGGTGGTCATGTCGATGCACTCACCGGTCATGGGAGCGACGACGGTGCCGGCGGAATAGTCGGTGGCAACCTGGCCGGGGGTCGCAGGAGCGGCGGCCTTGGCAGCCTCGCGTGCGATGGCGGCCTTGGTCTTCTCGTCATCTTGGTAGAGAACGAAGCAGACGGCGAAGGAGACGGCGAATGCGGCGGCGATGACGATGGTGTACTTAACAGGGTCGGCAACGATGAGGTAGCCAAAGATGCCGGTTACACCGTATGTGGTGGAATAGAGGTCGAAGAAGGAGGCGAGCAGGCCGCCAGTGGCCGCGCCACAGATTGCCGCGATGAACGGCTTGAGGGCAGGGAGGTTCACGCCGTAGATGGCAGGCTCGGTGATGCCGAGGAGCGAGGAGATGCCAGCGGGAAGGGCGAGACCCTTCTTCTTTGCGGAGGCGGTCTTTACGAAGACTGCGAAGCACGCGGCGCCCTGTGCCACGTTAGCGGCAGAGATGATGGGGTTGAAGGGGTCATGGGGCGGCTGGAGAGCAGCATAGCCAGCCTCGAGTGCATTGAACATGTGGTGCACACCGAGAACGACCGTAAGCGGGTATATTGCACCAGCCAACGCGCCACCTAAGCCCATTGGTAGTTTGAACAGGAAGTCGAAGAAAAGCATGACGTACTCTTCGACAATCGAGAACACCGGGCCGATGACAATCATGGTGGCGAGACCGGTCAGAAGCACGGTGCACAGCGGGGTGACGAAGAGGTCGAACATGTCGGGCACGACCTCGTGGAGCTTCTTCTCGATTAGGCACATTACGAACACGGCAACGACGACGGGAATGACGTGGCCCTGATAGCCCTGCAGAGGAACGGCGCCAAACAGGGGCACGCCGGGGATGAGGGCGACGGTGGGCAGATAGTTGCCAGCTTGGATTGCGCCGGCGGTTGCCTCGGCGGCGTTTTCGAGTCCGAGGGTCTGAGCTGCAGCGGCGCTGCCAACCTCAAGGGTGCCGAGCGAGCCGGGAATGCTCCATGCGTTCATGAGGCCGGTGTGGTTCATGATCATGCCAATGACGCCACCGAGGAACTCGTTGCCGCCAAAGACGCGAGCGGCCGAGAAGCCGATGAGAATCTGCAGGAACACGAACGAGGCGTTGGAGAACGTGTGAATCAGTACGTACCAAGGGTTGAGGTCGAGAGCGCCACCCATGGCTTTGTTGATGCCCTCGGTGAGGCCCATCATGAGACCAGAGGCTACGATGGCGGGGATGATGGGGACGAAGACGTCGCCGAGTGCCTTGGTGGCGCGCTGGATGATGTTGCCCTTGGCGGCCGCAGCAGCCTTGGCATCGTCGGTGGAGCCAGCAGCAATGTTGCCCTGCTTGCAGAACTCCTCGAACACCTTGTTGACGGTTCCTGTGCCATAAATCACCTGAAGCTGGCCTGCTGCCTGGAAGTTGCCCTTGGCGAGCGTGCAGTCCTCGACGGCGTCCATGTTGACCTTCGAGTCGTCAGCGATGACGAGACGAAGGCGTGTGGCGCAGTGTGCGGCGGAGACGACGTTGCCGGCTCCACCGATCGCTGCTAGGATTTCGCGTGCGGCTTGTTCGTGTTCGGCTGCCATAAAAACCCTCCCTTTCCTTTCCTTCTTTGCGCTTGCGCTTACCGGATACATGAGACGCATCTAAACGCAGCCATGGCCAGTCAGCTGTGAAATCGTTCTCATGCACGTCATATGGTACTACCTTGACAGTGATTCTATGGCGAGAATCGGGAATTCGGTGGATGGCATGCGATTGCTCGATGGTCGCTCGACACATTTGACTTGCGAATGGCCTCACGAGCCTCTTGACCAATGCCTCGCCTAGAAGTGTTGGCCGAGCTCAGCGCATCGAGCTGCGACTGTAGATTTGATATCCCATCTTTATCTGCGAGATGGAGACGTCTTTCTCGTCCATTTGGGAGAGCAACATTCGAGCCGCCTCTATGCCGCTCGTCTTGTAGGCGAGATGGACCGTGGTGAGCGATGGGTGCGAGATCTGACTCAGGAGGCTGTCTCCCACTCCGGTGATCTGCACGGCTTCCGGAACGCGTATCCCATACTCGCGCATGCACATCAATGCGCCGAAGGCAATGTCGTCGGTGGCGCAGACTATCGTGTCCACGTCAGGAACGGTTGCGAGGAGGCGTTCGGCGCCAAAGAAGCCCGAGTCCGCATCGAAGTCGACGATCAGCTGGGCCTCTGCGGGAACGGCAATGCCCGCATCGACGCAAGCGTCGAGGAAGCCTTGGTGGCGTAACCTGCCCGCTGCGAGGTCTTCCTCCAGAACGCCGAGATATGCCGGGTGCTTCGCCTTCGCGAGCACCAGCGTCGTCAGTTCGCGGATGGCGTCGTAGTCGTTGTGATACACGCAGGAGTAGCCGTCGATTTGCTGCCCTAGCACGACGAAGGGCACGTTCATGGCTCTAAAGGTATCGTTGTGCTCGGGTGTGAAGACGGTGGCGATGAGGATGATGCCGTCAACGTGGTGCCTTCCGCAGAACATGTTGATGTAGTCGACCTCAAGTGCCTCGTTGTTGTTGGTATTGGCGAGCACAACATGATAGTTGTTTTGTGCGAGCTCATCAGTGATGCCCGCAACCATGCGGCTCACCGACTGCGAGTTGATCTTTGGGATGATGACGCCCACAAGGCGCGTCTTTCCCGTTCGAAGCTGCTGGGCGTTTTGGGAGGGAACGTAGCCGGTTTCCTGTATGATGCGTTTGATGAGCTTTCGCTTCTCTTGGGAAACGTAACCATTGTTAAGATAGCGCGATACCGTCGCACGCGATACACCTGCACGGCGAGCGATATCGTTGATGTCCATCTTGCTCCTGTCCTTGGATTTGCTATGCCCAGAAGGCCCGCAAAACGATACTACGTTGTGGTACCGATACCAGAGAATGCGGCGAGTCGGTGGGTACGTCGCAAATCCACAAAATGGTCAACGTTGGCATGCACAAGAAGGTGCCTCCCGCACGTACAGTGGGGAGGCACCGATTATCTGACTAAACTCTGAATGCTCCTTACCAATGCACGATGACCGCGTCGCCCACCCTCACGTTGAAGTAGAGCATTTCGGCCGCGTTGTAAGGCAAGTTGACGCACCCATGGCTCCCGTCATAGAGGTACTCATCGCCGCCGAACGTGTAGCGCCAGGTCGCGTCGTGTAGGCCATAGCCACCGAAGAAGGGCATCCAGTAGGTGACCTCGTTCTCGTAGTCAGGCTCTCCGTCACCGTTGCTGTCGAGTCCGATGAGCGTTGCCGGCGATTCCTTGCCCTCGATGGCAAAGACGCCCGTCACGGTGTCGTTGCCCTCTGCCGGACCGCCGGAGACGCATTCCGAACTCCAGATCAGGCTGCCATCATCGCCGTACATGCGCGCAAACTGTTCCGTGAGGTCTACGTCGATGTAACGCTTGCCCCAATCGGCGCCGCCCGGGTTGTAGATTGCGGCGCTGCTGATGCAGGGAATCTCGATGGGGTCTGAGGACTTGTTTTCTATGCGGTCCACAATGAGGTCCGCAAGTGTCGCGCCGTCGATGTTCCAGCCGTACGTTCCGTCGTTGATTTGAATCTGCTTGCCGTCTGGCCGTGTGTAGGTCCGGTAGCCGGCAACTGAGTCGAGCTCGCTCGAGAGGGTGCCTCTTGTGTATAGGGCTACTGCATCAACGTCCCCGGTGATGGAGAAGTCGTCCGCAATGCGAAGCCATGAGCGTATGAGGTCGTTGTCGAGGGTCTTCACTGTCTCGCCCCCCATAAGGAGCTCAATCTGCAGGTTGGGGTACTTCTTTACTGCGGCGAGCGCGTCCTTGAACTCGGAGTCGCTGAGGGTGACGGTGGGCTGGACCAAGTCCTCCTCCCCGAGTGTGATGGTGGGATTGAGCCCTTCCATGCCGTTTGCGACCTTGGCGAGTACTGCATCCGTATCGAGTTCGGTTCCGAGCTTCTCCGCGACGGTCTTGAAGCCACCAGTCTCCTCGTCATAGTAGATGGATGCGTTGGTCGTGGGAGTGGCGGTCTCGGCTGCCTTCTCGATTATGGGCGAGACGATTTCGCTGAGTCTCCCTTCGTCGAGTGTGACTCCCTTCTCGACCGTATATGCTTGCGGAACGATTACTGCAAAGGGCCAGAGCCACGATGGGACTTGTGACGCGGCGGCCTTCACGTAGGCATCGATGTCGAGGCTGAGGTTCACGTCGTCTGCCGTGACGGAGAAGTTCGTGCCGTTGCCCGACACCAGTGCGGTGTAGCCTTCTGCTTCGCTGGCAATGCGATCGGTAAAGCTCGCCGTGGAGAGCATGGAGACATCGTTGCCGTTGACGGTCGTGCGTGGCAGGAAGTGTGACGAGAAGAACACTCCGCCAGCGATGTAGGCAATCAGGATGATGGCGCATGTCGCCATGCCCAAGATTGTTGCCATGCGATGATGGGTCCAGAGCGATTTGGCCGTGCGGACAAGGGGAGGGCCACTCTGCTCTTCCTCAGGCGATGCGGGGGGAGGCTTCTCCTCCTGCTTTTGCTCTGCGCGTTTGGCTGTTGCGGACTTGGTCTTGGGTTTTGGCTTGTCCTGCTTTGATGGCGCTCGCTTGGCTTGTGGCGCCTTGGCTTGGACGGGCTTGGCCTTGGGCTGCTCGGCGGGCGGTGTCGCGGCGATTGGCTTGGATGGATGCTCCGCCTCTTGGTCCGGCGCCGCTTCCGGATTGGGTTCTGGCAAAGGCGTCGTTTCTGTTGCGGCCTCGGGCTCGGACTCTGCCTCGGGCACGGGGGTAAGTTCGTCTGCGTCCTCTTTTGGCGATGACGGTTCCACCACGACCTCGGGCTCCGGGCCAGCCTCGGGCGCGACCTCGGGTACGGTATCGGCCTCGGACTCCGCTTCCGCCTCAGGCGTTGCATTGGCTGCCCGGTCCGCCTCGAGTACAGTATCGGCCTCCTGGTCCGCCTCGGGCTCCCGGTCCTCCACAGGCGCGACCTCGGGTACGGCATCGGTCTCGGGCTCCGCTTCCGCCTCGGGCTCCTGGTCCGCCTCGGGCGTGGCATCCGCTTCGGGCTCCCGGTCCTCGACAGGCGCGACCTCGGGCGCGGCATCGGCCTCGGGCGCGACCTCGGCCTCGGTCATCTTTGCTGACTCGTGCTCCTCAACATCTACCGCGGCCTCGACCTCGGCTTCCTCGGGTTCGGTCTCTTGCTCCACTTTCGCGACAGGCAGCTCGACGGGGAGCGTCTCGGTCGTTGCCTCCTCGTCGAGAAGGTCTGGCCTCGGCGTCTTTTTACCCCAGAACGATCCGCGTGAAGCGATGACGGCCTTGGGTCTCTTAGAATCTGCTTGCATCTAAGTCTCTCTTCGTTCCCTTTGCGCAAAAACATCCGCTATGTTACCCGTTTGCAAGGATGTGAATCGGGGCGCCGCAGCAAAAGCGCAGGACATGCGCAAGAGCAAAAACAGATTTAGCGTGGGGCTTGGGTCAACGAGGAGGTTGGTTCTTGTGAGCAACTCAGGCCGCAAATGCCCCTGTCCAAGAGTTAGCGCCGCTGGGTCCCACAGACGAGTTCCTCGATGGTCTGGATGAGCAGGTCGGCCTCCACTGGCTTGGCGAGATGCGCGTTCATGCCGGCTTGCAGCGACTTCTGCACGTCCTCGTCGAATGCGTTGGCAGTGAGTGCGATGATGGGAATCGTCCGAGCATCCTCGCGATCTAGTGCGCGAATTGCGGCCGTTGCCTCGAGTCCATCCATGACGGGCATGCGGATGTCCATCAAGATGGCCACATAGGTCCCAGCTTCTGCCTCGCAGAACATCTCGTAGGCTCTGCGTCCGTTCTCGGCCCTGTCGCACTCGATTTCCTCGATTTCCAAGAGGTCCATCATGATTTCGGCGTTGACGTCGATGTCCTCGGCGAGCAGAACGCGGGTTCCCGTGAGGTCGGTGTGCTGAAGCGCATCGACGGGGGTGCCGGGCGCGCCCTCGGTCGCATCCCCACAATCGGTGCCCTCGTGGTCGCTGTCGTGAAGGGTCACGACTACGATGAACGTGGTGCCGACGTTCTTTTGGGAAGTGACTTCTATCTCGCCGTTCATCATGTCAACGATGCTCTTCGTGATGGCCATGCCCAAGCCCGTGGACCCGTATTTGTTCTTGCGGGTGCTGTCTTCTTGGGTGAATGCATCGAATATCTTTGGGAGATACTCCTTCTCCATGCCGATGCCGGTGTCGGACACGCTGAAGCGTAGTGTGGACTGCTCCTCAAAGTGAGCCGTGCGCTCGACGGTGAGCGTGACGGAGCCTGGTGCTTCGGTGAACTTGATGGCGTTGCTCAAGATGTTGAGAAGTACTTCCTTGAGCTTCAGCTCGTCTCCGATGTAATACTCGTCCAGCTTGCTCGAGATGTTGCACGTGAAGGTCAGGCCCTTGTCCTCGCACTGGCTCATGACCATCGTCTTGATTTGCTCGAGCACGGCGAGGAGCGAGAACTCCTCATGGTGAAGCACCATGCGCCCACTCTCGATGCGACTCATGTCGAGGATGTCGTTGATGAGGCCGAGTAGGTGCTGTGCGCTTGCGCCGAGCTTCTCGAGGTATCCGCGGGTCTGGGGGGTGAGCGTGTCGTCAGCGAGGGCAAGCGTGTTGAGGCCGATAATGGCATTCATGGGCGTACGGATTTCGTGACTCATGTTCGAGAGGAAGGTGGTCTTTGCACGGTTGGCCTCGTCGGATGCGGCTAGTGCCTGAGCGAGCGCCTCGTTCCTGCTCATTGCCTCGCGCATCTCGGTGTCGATGATGGTGAGGCCTAGTCCCACCGCATGCACGACGCCGTCGTCGCGTTGCTCGGCGCGGCGTACGCCGGCCATGCGAATCATCTCGTAATACTCGCGTCCGATGCGTCTTGCAAGATAGCGGTAGGCGATGATGGGTTGGGTTGCAAGGGCGGCGCGAATGGCATCCGGCTCGATGAAGGCCAAGAACCCCTCGCGATACGACTCGTCGACGACATTGTTCGCATACCAGGTAAAGCGTTCCAGATATGAAAAGTGAACACCTTCAGGCGACTGAGCATCGTCATCGGGATCGCTTCGGTAGCACACGCCATCGTCGTCATCGAGGTTGACGTGATAGACGCTGCGGTAGTCAGACGCCATGGCTGTGATCATGGCATTCGCCAGCGTGTTCGAGTGCGAGGCATATTCGCGCAGGTTGTCGCGCAGGTTGGAAACGCGTATGCCAAGCGCCTGCATGCCGCCGCCCTCAACGTACGCAGTGCCCGCAGCAGAGACGTCTGCGCCGAGTTCCTTGGTCATGGAGCCGAGGTCATCGGCAAGCTCTCCCAGATTCCGGTCGATCTTTGCGAACTGCAAGTCGAACTGGCGTACCAGAATGAGTGTCACCGCTATGCCAACCGTGGTGAAGAGCGCGCACGCCGTGATGACGACCATCGTGTTGCGATTGATCTGCTCCTCGTGCCACTGGGCGTCAAAGTCTGCGGCAATTACTCCGGCAACGTTGCCCTGCGAGTCAAAGACGGGACTGTACGCGCTGTAGAAGTAGCCGTATTTGTCACGATAGGGCGTCTCGTCCACCGATGGGGTGCCCCCGCCCGCATTGTGCAAGGCCTCCGTGTCGAAGACCTTCTCTCCGTAGTGGCTGGCGTTCTGTTGGGCGGGGTCGACGACAAAGATGAACGAGCCGTCATCGGTCTGGCGGACGGCATAGACGTACTCGAGCTCAGTGTTCCTCTCGAAGTGAGACAGCGTGGTATACAGGCTCTGATAGTCGGGGGTGCCGATGTCGTTTGCGGTGACGTCCCTGAGCACGTCTCCATCAACCATGGAGGCTGCGGTGCTCGAGACGGAAAGCATGTGGTCGTCAATGAGCTGCTTGAGGGCAGATCGGGATTGGTTGATGAGAAGCGAGCCCAAGATCAGGTTTGTTGCAAGCAGGCATCCCGTTACCAGAAGGATGGCCCTTATGCGCAGGCCAGTGCCCTTAGAGACCATGCGTCCCCCTCTCCAAACGACTATATTATAGTAGCGCAATCATGATGACGAAGAAGGGCATGTTGACGGGTGGAGGTGCGACGTGGAGATTCGTAAGCTGACGGATTGGCATGATTGGTTGGAGAGCGAGCGCGTGATCGCGACGGCATTCCTGCATCCGTGGGATGAGGGTGAGACACGACGCATGGTCCAGGAGCAGGCTGGGGGAGAGAAGCCTCGGCTCGCGCAGTCTTGGGGACTCTTCGATGACGATGGCATTATGACCACAAGCATCTCCTCCTTGCGGCGTGTCCTCTCCTTTGGTGGCGAGGCGTTGTCGGTGGGAGAGATTCACATGGTGGGTTCCATCCCCGAGCATCGTGGAGAGGGTGGGGTGCGGACGCTCATGAGTGCCGTGCTGCGATCCTTTCGAGAGCGCGGAGATGCGCTTGCGGTGCTCATTCCCTTCTCGTGTGCGTTCTACCGAAAGTTTGGGTTCGAGATTGTCTCCCGCATGGTTTGCCAGCGGGTAGAAATCGGTCAGTTCGCGGAGTTTGGCTGCGACTATCGCGTGACGCACGTGTGGGAGGAAGCTGACCTTCTTCCCGTGCGTGCGCTTTGGGAGTCGTGCGCGCGTACGCGTGACCTGACTGAGCTGCGCGGGAATGATGCCTGGGAATGGCGCGGGAACGGCGACTTCGGTGAGCCGGACTTTCTTCATCCGGAGCTCCAACGCTATGCCTACGTGCTGTGGGATGGCAACGAGGCAATCGCGTACGTGCGCTTCTCCTACCACCCGCAGAGTTCGGATGCGCCCTTTGTCGGCGAGCTGCAGGTCCACGATATCGCGTTTGCGCATCCTGCGGCATTCCGTGCGACGCTCGGCTTTTTGTATCGCATGCGGGCAAAGGTTACCCACGTCAACTTCGAGCTACCCGATGTCGACCTTGCGACGCTCGTTTCTGAGGGGGACAAGGTCGAGCAACGTCTGGACTGTCATGTGATGGCGCGTCTGCTCGACCCCGCGCGCCTGCTGAGTCTGATGCCGCACCCGCATGGTGCGGGCTCCTATGTGCTGGGCATCGAAGACGCGTTCATGCCTGAGGTTGCGGGATGCTGGCGGGTGGCTTACCGAGATGGGGTCGCGGCCACTGTGGAAGTGGTTGATGGTGAGGCCGACCTTGTGGTGGGGGAGCCCATTGCGTGTCAGCTCATTCTGGGGCGCATCGGATTCGCTGACGCGTTGCTTAGGCCTGGCGTATGCGTCAGAAGCAACGAAGAGGTCCTGCGTCGTGTATTTGTACAGCGTCCCGTCCACCTGAGCCTGTGACATCGTGCGAGTGGTGTCTGGGGAGGGGCGATGCATGAGTCGTAGGCGCATTGTTGGGCAGTGGGTGCAGATTGCGGTTGGCCTGCTGGTGTTCTCCTTCGGCGTGCACCTCACCATCGTTGCCAATATCGGTTTGGCGCCATGGGACTGTTTGGGCATGGGCATCGCAGCGCACACGCCGCTCAACTATGGGCTGGCCATGACTGCGACGAGCGTGCTCGTCTTGGCAATCGATTTGTTGCTCAGGGAGCGCATCGGGTATGGCACCATCATCGATGCGTTGCTTACCGGCAACTTCGTTCAAGTCTTCAATGAACTCAGTCCATTTGCGCCCTGTGCCAGCTTATGGGCGGGCATGGTGGCGATGCTCGCGGGCTTTGCGATCATGGCGGTGGGCATGTGGGCTTACATGCGTGCGGGCCAGTGCTGCGGTCCTCGGGATGCCTTGCTCGTGGGGCTGGGGAAGCGCATGCCAAGAGTGCCCATTGGCTTGGTGCAGATCGTTCTGTGGTCAATGGTGACGGCGGTCGGATGGTTGCTGGGCGGACCCATTGGTATCGGCACGCTGCTAAGTGCGTTTGGGGCGGGGGCGGTGATGCAACTCGTCTACCAACTGCTGCGCTTTGAGCCAAGGGACGTCGAGCACTACGACGTCGTCGAGATAAGCCGACAGCTCGTACGTCGATAGCTCGTGGGGTAGGCCCAAGGGGTTGCCCTTGGGCCTCTTGGGCCGATTTGCTATCCCCGCCAATGGTCGAGGGTAGGCAGAAGCGCCCCCATGAACGATACGGCCTCGTCCAGGCTCATCCCCGTTGCCTCCACGAGGTAGGGTGCCGACGTCTCGATCACGTCGTCCATCGTCTGGTAGGCGAAGGTGCCGTTGTCGTAGCACCACTTGCAGTATGCGGGGTTCTCGGTGCCGTCGGCGTCTGCGCCGCGCTCCATGTGCGGTACGGAAAAGGGTGTGCCACAGCACTGGCAGCTGGGCTCTTGTGGAAGGTCGAGTAAGCGCGTGACGGGAACCCCAAGCACCGACGCGATGAGCTTGGTCATGTCGATGCCCGGCGTCGTCTCACCCGTCTCCCAGCGGCTGACGGCCTGGCGTGTCACGAAGACCTTGCGTGCCAGTTCCTCTTGGGTCATCCCAGCTTCCTTGCGAGCCTGGGCAAGTACGTCCTTGGTTGCCATGAGCTGCTCCTTTCTTCAGCGTGTCCATGGCCTAACGGTATCATCCTTGCAAGCATACGTCACGCAACGCATTGTTGCGCGACGAGGGATCGGCGGTTTGGGTGTATGGTGAGAGGACCATGCGAGCCACGGAGGTGGACCCTTGGCGACGAGGCTCGTCAGGACGAGGAGGGTGCTTTGACCGCACGCGGTGACGAACAATATGCGCAGATGACGAGCGAGCCGGTCTCGAGGCTTGTGGTCTCGCTGGCCGTGCCGGCGATCGTCTCCATGATGATAACCAGCGTGTACAACTTGGTGGATACGGCATTCGTGGGCACGCTCGGCACCAGCGCAAGTGGTGCGACGGGAATCGTGTTCGGCTTCATGGCCGTCATCCAAGCCTTTGGCTTCATGTTTGGGCAAGGCGCGGGAAGCATCGTCTCGCGTGCACTGGGGCAGCAAGACGAGCGGCGTGCGTCGATACATGCCACGTTGGGGGTTCTCTCCGCTTTTGCAAGCGGGCTTGTCATCGCGCTCCTGAGTGCTGCGCAGCTTGACCGCGTGGTGCTCCTGTTGGGCAGTACGCCGACCATCGCGCCGTATGCGAAGACCTACATCTCCTTCATCCTCCTTGCGGCACCGTTCATGTGCTCGAGCTTTGCGCTCAACAACGTGTTGCGCTACGAGGGAAAGGCCTTGCTTGGCACCATCGGCATGGGAGTTGGTGCCGTGCTCAACATGGTGGGGGACTTTGTCTTCATGCCGGTGCTTGGCCTGGGCATCTTTGGTGCGGGTCTTTCGACGGCGCTGAGCGAAATCGTGAGTTGGGCCGTGCTTCTGAGCATGTTTGTGCGCGGGAAGACCTCAACGAAGCTGCGGCCTTCGTGTCTGCGTCACGCGAGGCCGGCCTTCTTGGCCGATATCGTGGCGACCGGTTTTCCCAGCCTGCTGCGTCAGGCGCTTAACAGCATAGCTACGGTTCTGCTCAATGGTTGCTGCGCTGTGTATGGGGATGCGGCCGTTGCCGGCATGAGCATCGTATCGCGGGTCGTCTTCTTTGCTTTTTCTATTGCCTTGGGCATTGGGCAGGGGTTCCAGCCGGTGGCAGGCTTCAACTATGGCGCGCGGCAATACCGGCGGGTCCGCGACGCATTCCGGTTTACCTGCCTGGCCTCACAGGCGGTCATCGCCATCGGTGCGACCGTTCTCTTTGTGGGGGCCGAGCCCATCATTGCCCGCTTTCGTGACGATCCGGCGGTGCTCGAGGTGGGCGTCCGGGCGCTGAGGCTGCAGGCGGTGGCGCTCCTTGCATTGCCTCTCAGCGTGTCGTGCGAGATGCTGTATCAGAGCTGCGGGCATCGCGCGGGCGCAACGCTTCTCTCGGGCATGCGTAACGGTCTGCTGTTCATTCCGCTGCTACTGCTGCTCTCGTCGTTCCGTGGGTTGGCGGGCATCCAGGAGGCTCAGCCACTTTCGTACGTGCTGTCACTCCCCATCACGATTCCCTTCATCGCGCGCTTCTTCCGCAGGCTGAACAATTGATAGGGCCGCTGTCCGCTATGCAAGGTGGAGTTTGCCCGCATCATCGATGCCGACGGCCAATGGTGGCCAGGGAGGTCAATTGCCTCCCAGGTCCCTGAGCGTGCAGACCCGCACGTTCTCCCATTCCTTGGGGAACTCCTCCCGCAGCTCCTTCTGGAGGAAGCGGTCGTCGAGCAGTAGCACCACACCGCGATCCTCTTCGGTGCGAATGAGGCGGCCCGCAGCCTGCAACACCTTGATTAGACCTGGATAGGTGTATGCGTAGGCGAATCCCCGTTCCTCTCTTGCGTCGAAGTAGTCCCGGATTATCTCGCGTTCCGCAGAAGTTCTTGGCATGCCTGTGCCCACCACGACGACCCCAACAAGCGTCTTGCCGGGCAGGTCGATGCTCTCGCCGAATATCCCGCCCAGGACGCAGAGGCCGACAAGGCTCGTGGTGGCGACGCGCGCTTGGCGGAACGTCGCCACGAAGCGCTCGCGCTCGGCTTCTCGCATTCCCGGACGCTGCCGCACGATTGTGGTCCGGCCGTCCACCAGCGGCTCCAAGGCCCTCGCGACCTCCTCCATCATGACATACGAGGGAAGGAAGGCGAGATAGTTGCCCGGGCGTGCATGCACGAGCGCCATGAGGTATGCGGCAATCTTTTCGTAGAGCTCTGGTCCGCGTCGAGAGTAACGAGCGTTGACGTCAGACGCCACCAGGATCTGCTGATGGCTGGGGTCAAAGCCGGACCGAACGTCGAGGGATGCGTCTTCGTCCCGCGCCGCGAGCAGCTTGCGGTGGTAGTCCATGGGCAGCAGCGTCCCCGAGAAGAACACGGTCGAGCTTGCCTGCTTCAAGCGCTCATTGAGGTCGTGGCTCGGGTCCACACAATAGATTTTGAGCCTGCGTGCGCCGTTCTCGGTTCTGCCAAGGAATGTGACGTAGCCGGCTTCGCTTCGTTGGAGGGCTCCTAGAAACCCCCGGACCTTAAAGCCTGCGTCGCGCAAGGAGAGGAAGGTCTCAATCGTCCCTGTGGTTGGTGATCCTGTGCGATGGGTACCTACGACTGTGTCGCCAGTGATGGGAGAAAGCTCCTCGAGGGTGGCGTCGATGCTGCCGGAAAGCGCCGTAAGAGATTCTACGAATGCATCGCTTATGTGTGCCTTCCGATAGGCCGCCCGGACTCGTCCTTTGGAGTCCGGGAGTGCGTCGGTTGGCAGGGCCTTGTCCCACGTGGGGAAGGCAGATATTGCCGCGCGCACTGCCTTTGTCAGATCTATGAATGAGCCTCTCTTGCGCAGGAGTCGCTCGAGGCCCTTGAGGTCGGATGCGGTGAGTTCGGCGCTGTACATCTCCCGCATGCGTTCAACGAGGTTGTGGGCCTCGTCGACGAGGAAGACGGTGCCGCCGTTGCCTGGTTCGTCCGAGAGGCCAAAGAGTCCTGCCGAAGGGGCGAACGCATAGTGGTAGTCGCAGATGATGACGTCCGCCCATCGTGCCGCGTCGCGCTGGAGCTCGTAGGGGCAGACGTGGTGGCGTGTGGCAACTTTCCCAATGCAATCGGCGTCAAGTATGTCATGGGTGGTAATCGCGTCAAAGAGAGCATCATTAACCGAATCGTAGTGGCCGCGAGCGAGCGGGCACTCGACGGGATTACAGAGCGACGCCAAGGGGCGGACCCGCATCTCTCCATTGTGCGTGTTGGCACGGAGCGGGCAGATCTTTTCGCGAGCTGACGAGACCAGCACGTTTGCGACGATGCCTTGCTGCCCGAGCAGGCTGAGGCACTCGAGGGCGGGGCGACGTGTCATGGTCTTTGCCGTGAGGTAGGCGATTCTCGAGACCTCGCCGGCGCCCATGGCTTTGAGCGCGGGGTATAGGGTTGCGATTGTCTTGCCGGAGCCGGTGGGTGCCTGCGCGTAGAGGCGCCTGCCCTCGTGGATGGTGGTGGTGACGGCGTCCATGAGTTCCCGTTGGCCGTCTCGCGGCTTAAGGGGGAAGGCGAGGGAAGAGAGAGACCTCCGTCGCCGTTCGTCGTGGCCGATACGCCACGCAGCCCAGCGCTGGGCCTTCTCGAGAAGGGAGAAGAACCACATCTCGATGCTGGGCACGTCGTACGTTCGCTCGATTTGGCGGACCTCGCCGGTGATCATGCTCGCATAGGTGAGCCTCACTACGACCTGTTCCCCGAAGGCGGACGCGAGCGTGGCCGATCCTCGGGTCTTGCGCAAGTAGAGGTAGGCGTAGCAGAGCGCTTGCGCCTCGTGCATGGCAGCGGGCCTCTCGATGACAGAGACGTCGCGCGAGACGCCCTTGATTTCGTCGATGACAAGTGGCCGTATGCCGTCGTCGATGACGCCGTCAGCTCGCCCTTCGATGCGGAGAAAGAAGCCTCGCTGGTCGCTCACGGCTTCCTCGTGGATTTCGAGGCGGGCGGCATGCGGGTTGAAGGCGTCGTCGGGAAAGTAGACGCTGCAGGCAAGCGGTACCTCCGCTTGGTATGCCTTGCCGCCTTGGACCTGCAGCATTCGATGGATGCTGCTCCCGACTTGCGCGGCCTCGACGCTGCCGCGGAGCAAGTCGTTCTCCGAACCGATGTCTCCCGAGCGCAGGAGGAACTCGACGAGCCTGCGCACCGACGTCCGCAACGTTCGCATGTCGCCTCCTCGTACGTGTGGATGTGGCAAGGGAGCGGGTTGTCTGTTGCCTTCGCGCTTCCCTGAGCACGAGACTTAAAGATTCTCTCGCCAGCCGAGAAGCACCGCTGACCTAAAGTGTACAATAGATTTTGAACACATGTACAAAACACCAGTTCGACATCGGCTGAAAGCAATCCAATGTACACTCGCTAAAATAGCGACTGTACATTGGATTACTTTCAGCCGTGTGTCAACAGGCAATTCGTCAAGAATTCAAAATCTACAGTACACTTTTCTGCGTCACGAGGGACGTCACAAGGGACGGCGCATTCAGGTACGTATGGTGCGGAGGCAAAACGCCGTAGTCGGGCAGTGCATCATGCGAGTTTATGGCGGTTGTCCGGTGACTGGCCGCCCGGCGTGCGGCGGTTTGGTGGCTCTAAGGTGCTTCCAATCGAGGTATCTGCTCGGGGGACCGTGAATGAGTGCAAAAAAGAGGCCGGGTTGGCTGGAAATGCCGACCCGGCCCCTGTTTCCGTTTGGATACTGCTTATGCAGCTTGGTCGAGTTCCTCCTCGCCATACTCTTGCACGATGTTGTCATACTCGGCGGCTGCGTCCGCAATGTGCGAGCGCAGTTCGTCGTACGAGAACAGACCGTCTGCGTTCTTCTCCAGGCCATCAAACGAGAGGTCGACGCTCATGGGTGACTCCGTGCCCGCGAGCATGGTGCCCTCGCGAAGCTGCTCCACGCTCTGGTACATCAGGCGGACGCGTCCGAACTCCTTGCCGCTTGCGTCTGCCCAGCGCTCGAATACCAGCTTGACGCCGATGGGCGTTGCAGTCTCGATGGCGCCCGGCAGCTCGTACTTCTCGACGCCCAGCGCGGCAAGGACGCTGCCGATGTTGGAGTCATGCCCACACAGGAAGGTGAACACGCGACCCTGCGTGTCCATCTCCTTCCCAATCTCTTCGAGCAGGGGGTGTGCGACGTTGTATGCCACGAGCGGAGAGGTGAAGAGCAGGTCGCCATAGAAGTCCTTGGCCCTCGAGATGAGCGTCCACTGCTCTGCGGTGAGGTCGTGACCGAATGCTGCGGCAGCGTCATCCGGAGTCTCGTAGTACTGAAGGACGAGTCCGTCGGAAAGCTGGCAGGCAGTCTTGAGCGAGCCAGAAACGGCCGGCTCCTTGTCCTTCTCGAGCGTGAGTTCGATGTCCGACGTGTCGAGGTCCTTGATTTCGCCTGACTTGTAGGCATCGGATTCTTTGTAGTCCACTACGTCCTCGATGAGTGCATAGGAGTCCGCCAGTTCTGCGGCGACGTCCTGTGCGCCCGTGGCGCCACCCATGGTCTCCATCTGCTTGAGGGCGGCGTCCACGTAGGAGCCGGTAATGAAGGTGGTCACCGGATTGAACACGGGATCCATGGTGTCGTAGTCGACGTGTGTCTCGATATCAACATTTGCTACAGGCAGCATGCCGCTAGAGAAGTACTGGGCTGTGGCGATGGTGCGCTGCTTGGAGTTGGCGTAGAAGCGGACCTCCCCCTCCTTGGGCTGGTAGTTCTCGGGGATGAGCCCCTCGGTCTCGAGCCATTTGCGCACGTACTCGCCCGCCATGGTTTCCAATGCGCCACCGCGCATGGTGAGCTCGCTTGCGTTGGCTGTCCAGTTGATCCATGAGTGTGGGGTCGCCAGGTCGAGTGCCGAGCCGGTGGTCGAGAGCGGGGCGCGGATATTGTGGCGGCTCAAGACTACGACCTGCTGCAACTTGTATCCGTCGCCGGGGTTATGGAAGTCCTGGGTTGCGGGCTCCTCCGGTGTGGTGGATTCCTGACTTGCGGGCTCCTCCTGCGTGGCAGATTCCTGCGTGGCTTCCTCGGTGGTCTGTGTCGCTTCGGCTTGGTTGGTAGACTCACTTGGGGCTGCTTCCTGTGCGGCTGGAGCTGCTTCCTGCGCTTGCCCACAGCCCCATAGGGGCAATGCCAGGCCAAGCATCACCACCAGTATGGCCATCAATAGCGGAACACGGTTGCGTTTGTGCATAAGAACCCCTTTCGCTCGTACTTCCCATCGTCCATGAGGGCATTGTACATGACGTGAGAGTCTCCTACGTCACGGGTTGGCGGCTCCTCCGCCGTCAGACCGTTGATAGCCGCAGACGGCTTTCTCCAGATTTGGTCCGCCCCAGACGGTGTGCTATAGTGGCGATCAAAAGGGGAGCTGGGGCATGGCCCGGCTGAGAGGAGCGGTCCGGTCGCTCGACCCAAGAACCTGATCTGGATAATGCCAGCGGAGGGAGGACGATGAGTTCCATGCTTCATGATGCAAAGCGCATTTGGGTGCCAACCGTGACCATGGGCATCTTGCTCGTGACGTGGGAGTTCGTCGTGCGTGTTGGGCTTATCCCCAACTTCTTGCTGCCAAGCCCCACGCAGGTGGTTTCGGCGTTCATCGAGGACTTCCCGCTGCTCGTGGGTCATGCGGCGGCCACTTTGGGAGAGGCGGCGCTTGGTCTCGTCCTCGGGGTGCTCATCGGCTTCGTCGTGGCCGTGCTGATGGATCGCTTTGAGCCCGTTGGCCTTGCGCTCAATCCCTTGGTGACCATCAGCCAGACCGTGCCTCCCGTCGCCATCGCACCGTTGCTCGTTCTCTGGTTCGGCTATGGCATCCTTCCCAAGGTGTTGCTCGTGGCTCTCACCACGTTCTTTCCAGTTACGGTGTCACTCTTCGGCGGCTTCCAGTCCGTCGACCGAGATCTCGTCGACCTCATGCGCACGATGCGCGCTACGGAGGTCCAGATCTTCTGGCACGTAAAGCTTCCCGCAGCGGCCGAGGAATTCTTCAGCGGTCTGCGCATCAGTGCTACCTATGCCATCGTCGGCGCGGTGATCGCCGAGTGGTTGGGCGGGTTCTCGGGACTTGGCGTCTACATGACGCGCGTGCGAAAGTCCTTCGGATACGACCGGATGTTTGCCTGCATCGCGCTTATCTCTGCTTGCTCGTTGGGGCTCATGCGTCTGGTTGACCTTGCGGAGTATATGTGCCTGCCGTGGAGGCGGGCGGAGAGGAAGTGATTGCTATGCATGTGTCGCGTCGTTCGTTCGTCATCGGAACGGCGGTCTCTGCCGTCGCTGGCGCTCTCGTGGCTTGCGGCTCGTCGGAACAGGGTGGGGAGGCGGCTTCGCCGGACGAGGCCACCAAGCTCACGCTGTGCCTCGACTACACACCCAACACCAACCACACGGGCATCTACGTTGCCCAGGACAAGGGCTACTTTGCCGACGAGGGCATCGAGGTGCAGATCGTGCAGCCGCCCGAGAACGGAGCCGAGGCCATGGTGGGTACGGGTCAGGCGCAGTTGGGCATCAGCTACCAGGACTATCTTGCCAACGCGTATGCTGGAGGCAACACGGGGCTCGAGGCAATTGCGGCCATCATTCAGCACAACACCTCGGGCATCATGAGCAAGAAGGAGCTTGGCATTACGCATCCTGCGGCAATGGAAGGGAATCGCTATGCTACGTGGGACCTTGCGGTCGAGCAGGCCACCATCAAGCAGGTGGTCGAGAAGGACAAAGGTGACTTCAGCAAGATCCAGATGGTGCCCTATACTGTGGATGACGAGGTGAGTGGCCTGCGTGCCGACCTCTTCGACTGCGTATGGGTCTACGAGGGTTGGGCCGTGCAGAACGCGAAGGTGCAGGACTATCCCGTCAACTACTTCAGCTTCATCTCCATTGATGACGTCTTTGACTTCTATACGCCGGTGATCGTCGCCAACACCGAGTATGCGAACCAGAATCCAGATGCCATGAAGGCGTTTCTGCGCGCGACGGCGAAGGGCTACCAGTTTGCGATCGAGCATCCGGATGAGGCTGCAGAGATACTTTGTGCGGCTGTTCCCGAGCTTGACGTTGCCCTTGTTGCCGAGAGCCAGGCCTTCCTTGCGGGCGAGTATCAAGCGGATGCCGATCGCTGGGGCGTGATTGACGCCGATCGCTGGGCTGCCTTCTACGAGTGGCTCAACGACAACGACCTCGTGGAAAACAAGCTTGATCCGAAGTCCGGCTGGACCATGGAGTACTTGGCGTGAGCGATTCGGATGGCGCGCAGATGCGAGCCGTGCCCGCGCTGGAAGCAAAAGGGCTGGGCCTCAGCTGGGATGAGGGTGCGCACATGGTGGCCGAGGGCATCGACCTCCATGTGGGCTCTGGTGAGGTCGTATGTCTGGTGGGCAGGTCCGGCTGCGGAAAGACGACCATCCTGCATGCGCTCGCAGGTCTTACGCGACCGGTTGAGGGGCATGTGTTGCTCAATGGCGTTGACGTGACCGGTACTCCGGGTCAGGTGAGCTACATGCTCCAGAAGGACCTGCTCCTGCGCAATCTGCGCATCGTCGACAACGCAAGCCTGCCGCTGGTCTTGTCCGGCATGCCCCGCAAGGAAGCACGCGCGCGGGCGAGCGCGCTGTTTGCACAGTTCGGCCTCGAGGGTACGCAGGAGCTTTGGCCAAGCCAGCTCTCCGGCGGCATGAAGCAGCGGGCGGCGTTTTTGCGTACCTATCTGATGGGCAACGACGTCGTGTTGCTTGACGAACCCTTCTCGGCGCTTGATGCCATCACGAGGTACGAGTTGAGGACGTGGTATGTCCGAATGGCGGCCGAACTGGGCATAGCCTCCCTCGTCATAACCCACGATGTGGACGAAGCCGTGTCGTTGGCATCGCGCGTGATGGTTCTGGCGGGAAGCCCGTCGGAGGGGAGGCCGAGCCGGTTGGTGGGCGAAGTCCTCGTGGATCGCATGCAAGATGCGGTGGATTTCTCGGTCACGCATGCTTACGTTGACGCGAAGCGCGAGATAATGATGCTGTTGGGATAATGCTGGCAGAAGCGACAGAATTGGCAGGTTTCTTGCAACAATTTGGTGGGATTATCATACTGTGGGCTCCCGCAGCATGGTTTATCCTCACGGGGGTATCTTTAAGTTGGACAAGGGGCACGATTTCTTTGCGGAATCGCGCACGATGAGTGCTACGATTTGCAGATATCTTTGTGTCGGCGCGAGCAGAGGAGCGGAATGAGGACGAGGACTGCACATATCTTGTGCGGGATGGTGGCGATGGCCATCTGCCTTCTGCTAGCCGGATGCGGTCAGAGCGTCGCCGCTAGCGGCGATGACGACGCAAGCACCTCCCGTCCCTATCAGGGTCCCGTGGTTACCATTACCCAGATTGAGCCTGAGGAATCGAACGCAAAGAACAAACGCAGGACTGATGCCAACTCAAAGAAGTCCGGCCATGACGTCCTTTCGACGTGTTTGGGCACCATAGCCGAGAAGGTTGCAGACGACCACGGCAATCCTTTGGTAAAGAAGTCGACGGTACGGGATATCTTCACCTTTACGATTGAGGACGAGGAGTATGAGCTGCCGTGCCCCATTACTACGTTTCTCGACAAGGAGTGGAGTTTTGAGCAGGGCTATTCGTTCGGGGACATGAGCTACGACCCGGGGTTCTCGTTCGAAGTGGGGCTCTGGTACAAATACGATGACAACTTCAACATCACGGTAAAGCTCATGAACACGAAGGACGAGATTGCCGAGTGGCAGGACCTCACTGTCGTTGGCATTACTCTGCGGCCGCTCGACACGTTCGTGAGCTTTGAGTCCAAGATAGGTGTGGATCGCGATTCGGACCTCGACTGGCTCCTTGCCGTGTTGGGATGCAATGACGAGAGCGCCCTGCTCGAGAACAAGACCATCGTCGAGTATCACGTGAGCTTGTACGATAGGCCCTTCTACGACATGAAGTCCAGCATTTACGCCAACCTCGTTTACGATTGGAACAAGGTGGGTAAGGCGATGACGAGCATTTCCTTCGAGCTGCTTTCTCCTTGGGACGTAGATTTGCGCAAGACCGACGAGGAGCTTGCCGAAGAGGAGGAGAAGAAGGCCAAGGAAGCCGAGGAGAACGGCGAGTATGTGGAGGATCCTACAGCTGGCGTGGGTAGGACCATCGAGGGCGTCTGACGGCCGCGAGGGACCATCCCTCGCGGACCGCATTTGATCGCCGCTGTGGCCAAAGGCCTCTGCGTTGCGTACTAAGACGCGAGGAACGTACGGTATCCGCGCAGTGCTTCGTACAGATCTGCCTTGGATATAGCCTCCCATGGTGCGTGCATGGAAAGCACGGGGATGCCGCAGTCAATCACCTGCATGCCATACTTCGCCAGAATGTAGGCGATAGTGCCGCCACCGCCGAGGTCGACCTTGCCGAGTTCGGCGCTTTGCCAGTTGACGCCAGCCTCGTCCATGGTGCGTCGGATAAAGGCAAGGTACTCGGCATCGGCGTCGTTTGAGCCCGACTTTCCTCGTGCGCCGGTGAACTTGAGAAACGCGAGGCCGCGTCCCGCATAGGCGACGTTCTTGGTCTCGAACGAGCTGGCAAAAGAGGGATCGAAGGCAGAGGTGACGTCACTCGAGAGCATGCGCGAGTTGGCGAGGCAACGCCTAAGCGCGAGCGGGCTCTCTCCGTAGCCACTGAGCGCAAGGAGCTCTGCTACGACGTTCTCAAAGAAGCGGCTCGTCATGCCGGTAGAGCCAACGGAGCCAATCTCCTCCTTGTCTACGAGGATGGTGAGGGCAGTGCGCTCGGGGATGTCGTCGAGGTCGAGTTGTGCGCGCAGACTGGGGTAGGCGCAGCACTTGTCGTCGTGTCCGTAGCCCAAGATCATGGAGCGGTCGAACCCCAACTCACGTGCGGGGCCGGCAGGCACAACCTCAATCTCGGCGGAGAGGAAGTCCTCCTCTTCCATGCCGTAGCTCTCCGAGAGTAGCGAGAGGATCTTCTGCTTGACGGGGTCTTTGGTTTCCGAGTCCTCGCTGAAGTCTGCGGCTTGGTCACCTTCGACGAGGAGCGGGCGATTGCCGCAGAGGACGTCGAGCATCTCGCCCTCGATGACCTTTGCGGCGTTCTTCTCGAGCTGTTCCTGCGAGAGGTGGATGAGCAGGTCCGTAATGACGAAGACGGGATCGTTGGCATCCTCGCCGATGCAGATGGGGATGACGGCGCCGTCGCGCTTGACGACGACTCCGTGCAACGCGAGGGGTATGGTAACCCACTGGTACTTCTTGATGCCGCCGTAGTAGTGGGTGTCGAGGTAGGCGAGGTCGTTCTTTTCCTCTAAGGGGTTCTGCTTGATGTCGAGACGTGGTGAGTCAACGTGTGCACCGAGTATGTTGCAACCTTCCGTCAGGGGGCGCTTGCCCAGCTCGATGAGGATGAGCGACTTGCCGCGCATCGACGCATAGACGCGTGCTCCCGGCTCAAGATGCTCGTTGCGCTTGATGAGTTCGTCGAGACTGCGGTAGCCTGCTCGTTCGGCAAGTTCGATCGAAGACGCGACGAACTCACGCTCGATCTTGTTCTTGCTTATGAATTCGCGGTAGTCCTGTGAGAATGCCTCAAGCTCTTTGAGTTGGGCATCGTCATATTGGGTCCATGCGCTGAATCGTTTCACACTTCCTCCTTGAGAGCCGCTTGCCCTTGTCGTGTTCCGGTTCTGTCCGGTGCCTCAGTATAAAACATTTCGTCCGTATGGCTATGCACGCTGGGGGCCGCCTTCCGATGGGTCGTCCATGCATCCCTTTGGCAGATTGAACGTACCGCTCACCAATCACTCTGCCTTTTGCGCACTTAAGCGCGCTAATATGTCCAGAGTTAGGTACCGCTGGTACGCAAAACGCTTTGTCGGGAGGTAACACATGCTCGTTAACGCTACTGCTATGCTTCAGGCCGCCGTTAAGGGTCATTACGGCATCGCCGCCTTCAACACCAACGACCTTGAGTGGACGCGCTCCATTCTTCTGGCCGCCGAGGAGCTCCAGGCTCCCGTCATCATCCAGTGCACCGCTGGTGCCGCCAAGTGGCAGATGGGCTTCAAGGTCGTCCGCGACGTTGTTGCTGACCTCGTCGACTACATGAACATCACCGTTCCTGTTGCCATGCACCTCGATCATGGCTCCTATGAGGATTGCTTCAAGGCCATTGACGCTGGCTTCACCTCCATCATGTACGATGGTTCCCATGAGCCCACGTTCGAGATGAACCTCGAGCGCACGGCCGAGATCGTGAAGCTTTGCCACGGCAAGGGCATCTCTGTTGAGGCTGAGGTCGGCGGCATCGGCGGCGTCGAGGACGGCGTTGCCTCTAACGGCGAGCTCGCTGATCCTGAGGAGTGCAAGGCCATCGCCGACCTCGGCGTTGACTTCCTCGCGTGCGGCATCGGCAACATCCACGGTCTGTATCCTGATGACTGGGCTGGCCTCTCCATGGATCGTCTGGCCGAGATCAAGGCTCTCACGGGCGACCTGCCGCTCGTTCTCCATGGTGGCACTGGCATCCCGACCGCCATGGTCCAGGAAGCCATCGACAACGGCATCGCAAAGATCAACGTCAACACCGACCTTCAGGTCGCCATGGCCAAGGCCACGTGGGCGTTCGTCGAGTCCGGCGAGGCCAAGAAGGGCAAGAATTACGACCCGCGCAAGCTCCTCAAGCCTGGCTTCGACGCTATCGTCGATCGCGCCAAGGAGCTCATCGTCGACTTCGGTTGCGACGGCAAGGGCTGGGCATAAGCTAGTTTGCTCGCGCGTCGCGAGCAAAGTCGACGTGCGACATAGCGCCAAGGGGTCGCCCCGACGGAGCAATTGCTCCGTCGGGGCGACCCCTTGGCGCTATGTTGGCAGTATCGCCTACTGAACTGGTATATATCCTTTGTGCATAAGTGCAAAAAATCGTTGAGCATTGAAGAGCTTAACTGGGGTTTTACCGTTTTTGATGACGATTTTCCGCACTGGCTATTCTAGCCAGTGCGGAAAATCGTCATCAAATATGAAAAAACACCAGTTGAGGACCATCTTCAAGAACGATTTTCTGCACTAATCCATCGTCCCGGTAAAACCTGGCGGCTCAGTCCGACGAGGTTAGCGGGTCGGCCAGAGGCCATGAAGCAAGAGCGCGATGCATGTGGGGCGAGAGGACCGCGTTGCGAGCGGCAAAATGCTCGTATACGCTGCGGGTAGGCGCGCGAAGGTGCAAAATGCAGAAGCTGCTGATATAGTACTGCTATTTGTTGACCTCCTAGGGAGTAGCTGATGAAGAAGATAGTAATGCGTGCGCAAGTGCTTTTGTTGTCATTCGTCTTGTGTGCGAACATGGCATATGCGCAGGAGTCGAGCGATGCCGGCGTGGTGGAGCTCGACGACCGAGTGGCGGAAGTCACTGAGAATGGCGCTACGAACGAGGGAACCGAGGACACCCTCGATGTGGTCGAGCCAACGGATGAGCCGACCGTGGATGAGAGTGATGCTGCTGGTGAGAGTCCGGCTGACGAGGTTGCGCAGGAGGACGAGTCGCTCGAAGCGAGTGATGACCAGCTGGCCGAGGAGGAGCTGGGGGTTCAGGAGGAGACTTCAGCCGAAGGCGTTGCTTTAGAGGGAGACGTCGTCGAGGATTCGGGCATTGAGGATTCAGATCAAGTGGTCGACCTTGAGCCCGACGATGCGGTTGTCGCGGAGGAGCCGTCCAAGCAGGATGCCGGCTCATTGGAGGCACAGGCGGAGAAGACCCAGGTCCCCACAGTGCGGTATAGGGCTTACGTCCAGCGAGAAGGCTGGCAGGAGTGGATTAGTAACGGGAAGACTGCGGGTACCTCAGGTGCTGGCCTTCGCATGGAGGCCTTTCGCATCGAGCTGAGGAACGCCAAGGGCAAGCGTGTCTCGGGCATTAGCTACCAGACGCATGTCCAGAGCATCGGTTGGCAGGATTGGAAGAGCGACGGGTCCCTCGCGGGCACGAAGGGTAGAGGTCTTCGTGCCGAGGCACTTCGCATCAAGCTCACTGGTGACCTCGCCAAGCAGTACGACGTATGGTACTGTGTGCATATTCAGCGCTATGGCTGGCTCGGTTGGGCAAAGAATGGTGCTGCGTCGGGTTCGTCTGGCAAGTCGCTGCGTGTGGAGGCGCTTCGCGTCTGCTTGGTTCCTAAGGGCGGAGCTGCTCCCGGCAGTACGAAGAGGTCGTTCGTCGATGGCGCGAAGGTCACCCTCGAGGGTCATGTGCAGCAGATCGGCTGGGTAGGCGGTGGCGCTTCGGTGGGTACCGTCGGTCGTGGCCTGCGTGTGGAGGCCATCAAGGCACGCTTTGGCGGCGCACGGTATGACGGCTCCGTGTACTATCGCGCCCACGTGCAGGGAATCGGATGGCAGGACGAGGTCAAGGACGGCGCCATGGCTGGCACGTCGGGTGAGTCCCGCCGTGTGGAGGCCATCACGATGCGCTTGGGCGGCGAGGCCGAGAAGCACTATGACGTATGGTATCGACTGCACGTCCAGAAGTTCGGCTGGCTCGGTTGGGCAAAGAACGGGGAGCATGCAGGCACGGCTGGATTTGCGCTGCGTGCCGAAAGCGTTCAGGTCCGGATACGGCCGAAGGGCTCGGCGCAGCCCCCCTCGGACGATTCCTCGTGGGATGTTCCCTATGTGGCTGCGCCGGAGCTCTCGATCACTGCTCGACTCGCGGAAGGCAGATGGCTTCCTGCAAAATCGTCGGGCCAGACAGTTGGCAGCACAAAAAAGAGCAAGGCAATTGAGCAGCTGCGCATGTCCGTGTCGTGTCCAGATGATGCGCTGCGTGGTGGGATTGCCTATCGCGTGCGACCGGCGGGGGGAGAGTGGAGCGATGCCTTGCGTAATGGCTCCGATGCGGGTGTCTCGGGTATGGCAATCGATGGAGTGTGCATCAGCCTGACGGGCGGTCTAAGGCGTGCCTGTGACGTGTGGTACCGCGCATACCTCTCCGAGTATGGATGGCTCGCATGGGTGAAGGGCAGCAAGAAGGCGGGGACCGAAGGCACGGGCAGCAGGATTGAGGCACTGCAGGTGACGGTGCTGCCCAAAGGCGAGGCGCCAGCAAAGAGCGCGAAGGCGCGCTCCGTGGGCTATCTCACTGCAGCTGATCTGAACGGGAATGGCCAGTCGCTTGCCGATGCGAACGCTTTGCAGCGCAAGCTCGTGATGTCTGCGTACAACACCGCCCCGGCACCAGCGGGGTACTGTGCCCTGTGGGTTCAGAACGTCTACGCGAACGCCGGGCTGGGTCAGTTCTACGGTGACGCGTGCGACCTCTATGACCGCTACTGTTACTCGGCGGACCTCTCGGAGCTCAAGGCAGGCATGATCGTTGCCGTCTCGACCCACCCTCATAGCTCGGCGGGTAGCATTTGGGGACATGTGGGCGTCTTCGTGGGGGACGGAACGGTCAGAGATAGCGTGTATGGTTACGTGCGGACGAGTGCGCTCAAGGACTGGATGGATTACTACGGCGCGACGGTTCCGGTCAAGTGGGGCTGGCTCGGCAACGTGAACGTGATGTAGAACGCCCCTGTGGAACACCCTTCCTGGAAGGGTGTTCCATGAGAAGAATTGATCCCATCATGCGTTGCGTAAGTAAGCATGCGTTCGCCTGAAACACAAGCAGAAAGTTTGCATTTTGCTTGAGTCTATGTAAGACTAGGCATGCGTAAAACAAGTCATACGTACTATCGCGAAGCAGTTTACGAGTGGTATGAACGTTGTGGATGCATCGTGCTGTTGGAGCGGAAGTTGCCGAGCCGAGCGAGGGTTGCGACATTGGAGCGATTGGTAGCTGTATTCGACAGTGAATCCGAGCGCGCCGAGCGCGTGATTGGTGCCATCAATAATCGCTGTGCTTCGCTTGGTCTCGTCCTGTGTTACGTCAAAAGCTTGTCCGAGTTAAGCGGAATGCTGAGCCGAGGGGCGTGCGTTGTCCTATTCTGCGATGTGCGTGCGGAAACGGAGGGGCATGACGTAGTGCAAAGCTTACACACCCTCCTTTCGCCCACATCCAGTACGCAGATTGTGTATACGGGTGTCCAAGAGGATAGTCTCATCTCTACTGAACGTGGAGAATACGCATATCTCATGCCCACAAGTCCCAAACCCCATGAATTGGTATATGCGCTTGACTTTGCTCTAGAACGACACGAGCGTCTTCTTGAGCGCCCGTTCGTGGTAAGGGTTCGGCAGTATACGCATACGGTCTGGCCGAAGCGCATAAGCTTTGTAGAGAGCGTGCTGCGAAAAGTGCGTATCCATATGGGGGGAGAGACGTTAGAAGTTTACGCAAAGCTGTCGGATGTTCGGGAGGAACTACCAGCCTACTTTGTGCAGTGCCACAAAAGCTTCGTAGTGAACATGAACTTCATACAAGAGCTCGGACAGGAGCATGTGTTGCTCACGAGCGGTGATTGCGTGCCTGTGAGCCAGAAGCGACGCAAGGTGGTGCGAGAAGCGTTTCTTGCTTATGTCGGCAGGACATTGAACGGGCAGAAGCAGGAGAACTAGTGCTAGGCCGAAGGAGAGTCGTGGCTTAGGCGTCGAGAATGTCGTTTTGTATGTAGTTGTCGGATATACCAACGGTGTCGAGATTCTCGATGTGAAGGCTATCGAGAATCTGTGTAAGCTCATCCTTGCAATCCTCCCAGTCAGCTTCTCTGCAAGATGTCGCTACAAGCGTGTAGGTGTTTGTGGTCCTTATCCACTGCTCAAGGTAATGCTTGGTTTCATGCTCGGAGGAACACTTCGATTCGACCCTCACAACCTTGATTACTCCGTTATCAAGGGTCATAGAGCTTGGTTCGCCGATGATCTCGCTCTTGTTGGCTTTGCGATCTGGTCCGTACAGCACATGGCTTATCGCAAGGTCAGACAGCTCAACTTCGCCGATGTCTTCGATGCGCATGTGTGTAATATATGCGTACTGACCGCCACTATATGATCCTGCGGTCTTGGTGTTGTCAGCCTCTTTCATGACAAGCCAGAACTTGGGTATCTGGATAGTCACTCCCTGCCACTCGAGCGCCTTGGTTGGACTGCCCACGTCGCCCGTCTCGTCTTTGGGTGAGGTTTCGTCCGGCGCATCCTCGGATTTGTCCTCTTTGGGCGTGGTCTCCGGTTTGGGAGTTGCGGATGTCTCGGTAGCGGTGGTCGCGTCTGATGTACGTTCCGAGAAGCTGTAGTTGCGAGCGACGAGCGTTGCGATAAGTGCGAGTACGGATACAAAGGCGATCACGGAAAGGACGACGACAACGTTCTTCAGGCTTTTGTGGGGCTTCCCCTTATTGCCAGACGGAGCGCTCGTCTTATGTGCTTCCGCATACTCGTCTTGAAGATTTGCCTTGCATACAGGGCAAATCACCGTGTTGTGTGCGACGGATGTCCTGCAATACGGACAATACATGCCAGAGCCTCGAATCCACTTCCGAACCGATATGGAATCAATTCTAGAGTGTTTTATCAAGATAGTGGAGAGTTGCAACGTAATTGTGCTTGGATGTAAGAAATCATAGTATGCGCGAGATGCGCGGTGGGGCCTGGATTAAAAAAGATTCCAATTGCAATAATCGCAGACTCAGTTGTAATAAAAACACGCCGGATGTAGTTGATGTCGTGTCAAACTTAATCCTGTGTGCGGAATGGCTGTGTTTGTCACGTGGAGGAGCTGTTGCATGCTAAGTCATCGTCTTGACCCGACGGATGTGCTTGATGTGGAGAGTTACGCAATGCTGCGTCGTAACGAGTTGAGTAGTGTGATTTCCCCGCAGCTCATTCAGCATGATGAAGAGCGGGAGTTGCAGTACAAGACGGAAGACATGCATGAGGCTAAGTCATACCTTAGCACCCACGTCTTCAATCGTACCCAGTACATTGCCGTCCTGCTGAGCTTCACCAACGCGTTCATTGAGGCTTACGAGTACATGCTCCCGGATACGGGTCTCGTGGGCGACTTGAGTTACGTATTCATAGACAACAACTTGGGTGTACACGTTCCCTATGCGCCTATCGAGGGGTTCGTAGGCAATGAGGGGGCACTCGAGGTGCTGCGTAGCGTCGAACAATTGCTCGAGCCAGACGAGAGCAGCGGTGAAGTGGATTACGCACAAACCGTGCGCGAGGCGCTTACCAAATGGAAAAGCTTCAAACTTCCTGAGTTTAAGCGCATATTGTGTTCCCTCACGTTACAGCCAGAATTGGCTTCTGGACAGCATGACGGAACCCCGCGGCAAGTTGGACCCTCCGAGCGGCAAAACGCTCATGACGCGCGATCGCGCGATAGGGTTCGAGAGGACGAACGAGGTGCTCATGAGGAGCGTCGTAGCCGCGAGGCGTCCAACGCCGCGGAAACGCCAGGCATGATACACGGCGATATAGTTATACCCGGTAGCAATATGGTTATACCCGGCGGCAATAATGCGCAGCCCTCGTCCGATGCTATTGCAGACATCGATGCCAAGGAGCACGGGGCCGAGCGTAAGGGCCTGTTCGATAGTTTCTTTGCCCGCATAACAAGGGAGAAGCCAGAAGAAGGGCATGCCAGGGTAGTCTCCCGATTCGGTGATGGAGATACTCACGGTGACATGGCCATCCCAGGTAGAGAGACGCCTTCGGATTCGCACATAGATGTGCCTAACGAAGATGCGGGGGAACTGAATGAGAGTTCACGCAGGCAAGGCGATAGCGTGCACAACAATGCGGGTCGTACGAGTCACGGTATGCGAACGATGGCCTATACGTATGCCGATGATGACGAGGAGAGTGTAGTTATCGGGCACGAGGTAAAAGAGCGTCTTCCGGCAGAAGAAGGCCGCATGCCGACGACGGACTACAGTGGCAAACAGCCTGTGACAGTGGGAGCTTATCTCATACGGCAGAAGACAGGGACGAAGCAACTCGTGAGCGTTACGCCCTTCTATATTGGGCGGTTGAGAAGCGAGGTTGACTTCTTTATTCCAGACAACAAGCTCGTCGGTCGCGTCCATGCTGCCATAACGTTTACAGATGGTCAATTCTACCTTGTGGATAAGGATTCTCGCAACCATACGTACCTCGATGGTAGACAGCTCGAGCCCAATGTGCCTACGCCCATAAGGTCCGGAAGCGTAATCGTGCTCTCTCAGACCGAAACGCTTCTGTTTCGTGTCGATTAGCCAAGAAGGGAGATGGAGTCATGGCGACATATAACGGCTTGAGGTGCCCACATTGCGGGGCCCCGATACGAGACTCTTTTCTGTTTTGCATGGAATGCGGCGAGCAGATAAAGCGGGCGCCGGAAGTCCGCCAGAAGCAGAGTGACGATCGTTTGTACACAAGTGAACAGCCGGACTCGCTAAACGTGTCGAATCAAGCCGTGGAACGTATGGAACCATATCCTGGCTTTGATTCACAGCATGTGGAGACTTCCACGTATGAGCGACGCGAGTTTTCCCAAACATCATACGCTCCTTCATACACCGCACCTTACAACACCGCGCCGGTTGACGCTCAACCGATGGATGGGGTGCCTAACGAGAGTCGAGACCTAACTCGTGGCCCTTCCACGAGTATGCGCGCTATAGTGCAGCCGACATCCAACTACGAGTCAGACGTTACTGACGTATACATTCCGCCGCAGAGCAAGGTTGGCAAGGCTAAAAGCGCGGCTGGTCTCGGATTTGTCCCGACTCCGAGTCGTTCGGCGTTGGATGACGAAGAGACTATGGTCGTGCAAAACAACGTATACGTGCTCACAAGCAAGGATACCAACGAAAGCTACTCCCTGACGCTACCGTGTGTCGTAGGCAGAAGCAGAAATGCATCGGACGTGAAGGTTTCGACGCGGGCTTCGGTGAGTCGAAGGCACGCGCGCATCTACATGGTTGCGGGCACCATCATGATTCAGGACATGGCTACGACTAACGGGACGTACGTAGATGGCGTGGCGGTGAGCAATGATGCGGGAACCCAACTCGTGAACGGTTGCACGGTGCGTTTGGGAGACGAGGACTACACATTTGAGCTGCGTGGCAGATAGCTTGGCCTGCGTTGCGAAGAGGCTTGATTGCGGGGTGGGATAGGGATGGACTTCGCCTCGGTGAATCTTGTGACCGTTGCCTTGGTCGTGGTCGGAGCGATCATGGCAACGTGTTCGCTTGGGATGGTCGTGGTATTGTTCGCGAATACCCGACCCGAGCGCCTGCTGCCCATACTGGTCGCGATAGTCCTACCGTCCCTTTTGCTGGCTATGGGTATCGCATGGGGAGTTGGTGTGATGCCATTCCTCGTATGGGTGATAGTCTTGGCGGGTGCCGCTCTTGTGGGTAGCCTTTACCTCGTCGTCTCCAAGATTCGTAAGTGCTTGGACGATTAACCGCTATGAGTGTTGGGATGTAACAAACGACGCACGAGATGGTATTTCTACTTCTTGATGTGTGATTGGCCAAAACCATAGACTTAACGCATGCTTTGATTTTGCACACTAATCGTAGACTTCGAGGAGGAAGCCACCATGCAACCGTATCCTATAAAGCACTACGATCGTCCGCAGCATCTTGCGCCAGATAGCTTAGCGGCCTATTACGATCGCCCCTATCTCAAGACTGCTCGCGCTGCGACCGCTGCCGTGCTCGCAGGCTTGCTTTCTTTCCCTGGCACCGCCTTTGCGGCTACGGAGGTTGGTGTTGACGGCGAAACATATACCGAAGCATGGGGTGATGGCAGCACGTGGAGTTGGGATGGCGCCGACAACATGGAGCTTAATGGCTACAACGGTTCGGGTATCAATGCTGTTGGCGACCTGACGATTGATCTTTATGGTGAGAACTTCATTTCTGCGGATGGTGCAGGTTATGGTGTAAGTGTGAGCGATGGTGACCTTACCATTGCGGGAGAGAACGGTGGCGGAAGCCTGTTCGTCGGTAACGAGGGCTATGGCATCGAGAACGCAAATGGCAACGTGACCATCAACAACGCAGACGTCACAATAGATACAGGCTCGTGTGCATTACATACAGAGACGGGTGACGTTACCATTGAGAATGGCTCAAACGTGACGGCAAACTCTGGCAGTTATGCTGCCGTTCATGCAGGGAATCATCTTGAAGGTGATGTGAACATAACGGACTCTACCGTCAATGCGACGTGTAGCGATTCTTATGGTAGCGGGATTCTTGCGGGCTGGAACCAATCGGACGGCAGCAGTGATTCGGCTGACGTCAACGTTAACATTAAGAACTCGAACGTCACTGCCGAAGGTGGCGAGCATGCAATCTACAGCCAGGGTGGCATGAATCTGGAGAATAGCGACATCACGGCCTCAACGGCTACCGATGGTCTGGAGGCCGAGAAGGACAAGAGCCAGACGACTGAGACTGACGAGAAGGACGAGAGCCTGGAGGCCGAGTCTGACGAGAGCTTGACGAGTCAGGCTGAGGCAGGTTCCTCTACAGGTGCCGCTATCGCCGCACAGGAACCGATAAGGTTTTCTAGCACAAACTTCAATGGGATGGGTTTGACCGATCAGTCGGATGGGGAAATCCATTACCTTGGATACGCTGACGGTAGCGCCGCTCAGACCGTTGTGGCCTCTCATACCGGTAGCGCTTCAAAGTTCGTCAATGGCGTGGGCAGGGAGCAGACGAATGGCGCGAGTCCCATCTCCAGAACGGATACTTCTCACGACACGGCTGTTCCCGCGACGAATGATGGTGCTACATCAGCCACATCGACGGGTGCTGGAATTGCCGGCGTAGCGGCTGCGCGTTTGGCACCGACGGGTGGCAACCGTCTGGCATCGACGGGTGGCAACGTGGCAAGCGCGTTCACCCAGCTCGCCACGGCCGTGACGTCAGATCCCACGAGCTTTGTGGCAGCAGGTTCAGCCTTTGCGAGTGGCATTGGTGCAATAGTTGCTGGTATAGTTAGAAAAAAGCGTTTCTAAACTATCATTGGGGTTAGCAGACGTGCAAGAGGGTTCGCGAGCTAGTTCTTGCGACCCCTCTTTGCTTCGTTTGCAGGCATCTTGGGGTGGGTGACAAACATGCCACAACTGCAAGAAGGTAGCTTGTCTTGGGCAATATGCGATGCCTTAAAAGTTGTCGCCGGGAATTGGGGCGCGGGAGACATAAGCGTGCTCATCAATGACCCCCAAAAGTTCTTCTCATTTGTAACAGACGGCTACGGAGCTACCGACTCGGCCGAGATGCAGGCGCTCAGAATTGGTTGTTTGGATCGTGGTTACCTGCCCATCTTCCATAACGCCGCACGCTTTGGCGTTACCTATTTGGAAGCATCTGTATCCGAAGCCACTGCCTACCTTCAAAGACTCTTGGAGCAGAATCCCATACCTCCTGGAATGAGTGCCAATACGAAGTTCAGATGGAGCCAAAGTGTCGCAGGCACGGTGTCAAACGCTATGGTGGAGGGTATTGAGGCCTTCATGGGCTGGGGGTATGACGAAGCGAATGTGCCCCATAGCGATGATGAGATAACGCAGCATGTAACAAAGAACAAGGTAACGAAGATACAGGATGATGTTCTCGTCCCCGTCAATCCCGTCACTGACCATCTGGTTCATGAGGATCCGTCGCCTGATGGAGCAAGGCGGAAAGCATACATCATTGCAATCATTGTGCTATCCATCCTGGTGGTACTGGTAATCGGTGCCTTGGTTGGCATGGCGCTGTTTGACGCGCATGCGGGCAAGGGGACCGACTCTGATGATGCCGTCGGCAAAACGGAGCTGAGTGAAGCTGATGATGCGAACGAAGACGCTGATGAAGATGATGGAGACGCCGATAACGGGCAAATCGGTAGAGAGGTTGGCGAGACCGTAAACGAGATTACGGCGACGCTTAGCTTTGATGCCAATGGCGCAGAAGAGGGCACACCGCCCAAGCCAATGGAATGCGCCAAAGACACCGACACGATCCTTCCGGATGTGGGCGATATGAGGAAGGAAGGCTATGTTTTTGGTGGTTGGGGACTCTCGAAGGATGCCTATAAAGTGTATGGCGAGGGTGATGCTTACTATGTCGATGATGACGCTACCCTTTACGCCATATGGAACGTCGTGGTCGAGGAGTCAAAAGACTTCGAGACAACGGAGATAGCCTATGCCGCTGATGACGGAGGATATGTGGCTATGGTCTTCGTGACAAACAATTCCAGGCAGACGTATGATTTGGTGGCGACATTCGACTTTATCGATGCGGGTGGTAAGACCGTTGAGTCAGGCGTTGACTCGGTGTGGAGTATAGGTCCAGGGGATACGACGCTCGTCACCAAGCAAACGTCCAAGAAGAGCACGAAGAACGCAAGGTGGAGAATGGTCGCGAGCAGACCAGCCTTTGGTGCATCCTCCATAGCACCATTGCTCAAAGCAACAGTGACTAAGATTGACGATAACGGCGCCGAGCTTACGGTGACTAACGAAAGCAAGAAACCGTGCTACCTTACGTTTGCCACGCTGTATGGGCGCGATGACAAAGGCCACTTCGCCCAGCAGACAAATGCCGTGGAACAGAACGAGCAGCTTCTTGAGCCGAAGGCGTCAATCGTGCTCACCTATGAGGGAAACTATTGGCAGTACTTTACCAATGATGTTTATCTCTATGGGTATGCAGACAAGTACGATCAGTAGTTGTCTGCATACCCCATCAGCTTAGTTGTCGAAGAAGCTTTGGCGCCTGTGGTAGTACAGCACGTTGAGCACTACGAACACGAGCATGGGTATGACGGAGATGAGACCCAGCGCACCCCTTGCAACAAAGGCCAACAAGGTGTTCAATACGAGGCTTATCCCGCACAAGGCATACAGCACGGGAAGCGCGGAGCGTTCGAGACGCGCAAGCCTGCCGCGAAGGCCGATGTTGAATATGCCGAGTAGGATGCCGAATGGGATGTAGAGCAGAACGGCGGGTCCCATCTGCTGGAAGATGGGAGTCAAGGTCTCTGATAAAAACTGGGGCCGCACAAAAATGGTGACGACGATGAGCAGCGCCCCCAGTATGTCTAGTGCCCCTATGCCCACGAACACAAAGCTCACGCATAGTTTGTACCAGCGCCAGCCGTCATCGTCTCCGGAATCAATCGACGACGAAGTGCCAAAGCCTATCTGATTGCGAGATGACGTGTCGTACGGATCTTGCTGATTGTACTCACCGGGAATAGTCAAGTGTGACGGTGAATTGCCTCTGTCCTCATACGTGGTTTGCGTGTTGGGGTTCTTTGCCTCCTGCAACCATTGTCGGTCTTCAGAAAGATTTGACTGGCAGATAGGACAGAACCGTGCGCTTTCTGGGATGGGCGAACCGCAAACCGGGCAGAACATGGTAGCCTCCATGGATATCTGTGGAAATAAGGGCATAACTTGAGAAATTCTACGCAATCGACGGGGTCCCTCGGGTTGGGAAGCTCTTTGATTGTTACAAGAAACAGATTAGAAAAGACATTGCTACCCGCATCGGTTTTTGTGGCTTTCCGCGGGCGGATTGGTTGTTTGTGGTGGACTTGGGCGTGAGGTTGTTGCGCTATAGTGATGCCGAAGGCGAACGGAATGCAAGGGGTCAAGGATGCCGCGAGAGCTCATTGAAGGTACTGAGTTAAACACCATGCTGGGCTGCAAGGTCTACATTGAGAAGAAGATTGGTAGCGGTGCGCAAGGCGATGTCTACTTGGTGGCATATGAGGGAAGACAGATGGCCCTCAAATGGTACAATCTTGATAAGATATATGACATCGAAGCATTTGTGAAGAATCTGAAGCGCAACATTCGCAATGGTGCCCCTTCGCGTGACTTCCTGTGGCCTCTGGACATGACGGATTATTACGAGGGCACCTTTGGCTACATTATGGATTTGTATCCAAAGGATTACTGGGAAGCGAAGGAGTTTCTCGTTGGCAACGTGGACTTTCCGTCGTATCGACGAAGAGTAGACGCTTGCCTGAACATAGTATCGGCCTTTCGCTTATTGCACGCGAACGGTTATTCTTACTGCGATTTGAACGCGAGTAACTTTGTCATTAATCCTGCTACAGGCAAAGTGCTGATATACGACAACGACAACGTAACGCTCAACAACAACGAGACCGGTGTGCTTGGAACGCTTAGCTATATGGCACCCGAGATCATCATGCGGAGATCGCTGCCCAACACATACAGCGACCGCTATTCGCTGGCGGTGTTTCTGTACCGCATGTTGTTGGGGCCGCATCCACTTGAGGGACGGCGTTCCGAGAACACGGTGCTCGATACTACGGTGCGACGGGAGCTATTCGGGACGCAGGCGATTTTTGCCATGGATCCGTATGACACGTCCAACGCGCCTAACCCACAGACGCAAGGCGAGCTCTTGCGTCTGTGGCAACAACTCCCCGGTCATCTACGCTCCACGTTTGAGAGGGCGTTCTCGCAAGAGTCCTTGCATGATCCCTACATGAGACCGATAGAGGTGGATTGGCTCAGTTCGTTGACGCGCCTGCGTTCCGAAATCGTAAGGTGCGAATGCGGCAATGAGGTGTGCTGTGCGGACGGAAGACCCATGCGGTGCGATTGCGGAAGGGTGGTGCGTGCACCGTTTATTGCGCGCGTGCATGGAATCACGCTGCCCGTCTCCCGGGACATGCGCGTGTATCGCTGTCAGTTGGGTGGGGCAAAGCAATCGGAGGCTTTGGACCTGGTCGCGTGGACGATTGGCTCCCTTGACGACCCCCACGTCTTGGGGATTCGCAACATGGGCGAGGCCCCATGGAGAGTGCGCGATCCCCATTACGGTAGCTACTATCTGCCTAAAGATGATGTCCAAGAGGTGGAAGATGGAGTCATGCTGGAGATCCCCAAGGTCACTGGTTACGAGAGGGTTACGTTCGAGCGTAATGCCTATTAGCAATTAGGAGATGTGCATGAAACCAATCGGTCTATCCAACCGCGTCCTTCCTGTGTTCTATGTGCTCGATACCTCGGGAAGCATGCGGGGCGAACCCATAGAGGTGCTCAATGCCGCCATGGAAGAGACGATTCGTCTGCTGCGTGAAGTCGCGCGACATAATGGTGACGCAAACGTGCGGATTGCCGTACTGAGCTTCGACAGCACGGTTCGGTGGATGCAGCCGGCCGGGCCGGAGGACTTGGAGGATTTTGTATGGAGGCCCCTGGTTGCTGTGCAGAGGGGATACACAAATATGGGTGCCGCAGTGCGCGAGCTCAATTCCAAGCTGTCTGCTAACGAGTTCTTGCGCTCGACGACGGGAAGCCTGCTGCCGGTAATCATCTTCATGACCGACGGATATCCTACCGACGATTACAGCACCGAGCTATCCTATGCCATGCAGAATCCCAACTTTCGCAATGCCATTCGCATGGGGTTTGCCTTAGGGTCAAGCTGCGACCGCGCTATGTTGGAAAGCCTGGTGGGTGATCCAAGGGCGGTGGTGCAGGCCGACCAGCTTGATCAGTTCGAGGCGCTCATCAAGTTTGTGTCGGTGACGGCAACGAGCATGGCGAGCGTCACACGTACCGAGTCGAACGAGCACCTTGCCGCCGAGATCGTTGGGCAGAGTCGTCTGCACGCTGGCTACGGCGAAGATGACGTTACCGTTACCGTGGTTCCCGAGGATGTACGTCGTGGCAGGCGCCGCATGTGGGATATGAGTGATCCCTTGTAGTCATGCGAGCACCTTGCATTCGTGAGGAAAGGGCCTGGAGGTCGCGTACATGTCGCTTACGTATGGATATGGCAGGGTAAAGGGTGCCCTGCACGAAGAGCGTGGTATGGCCTGCGAGGATGCTGTGGGCATGTGGTGCGATGCGCGGCGCGGCCTGTATGTGGGTGTCGTGGCCGATGGCCACGGTGATTCCACGTGCGTTCGCAGCGCCGTGGGGGCACAGTTGGCCGTGGATGTTGCCATCGAGAGGTTGAAGGGTCACGCTGGCGGTATCGACGCGCGGGAACTTGCCGATGTCGCCAAGGACATGGTCAGAGAGTGGAAGCGCCGCGTCTTGGCGGATTTGTCGGAGCGTCCGATAGGGCAAGACGAGATTGGGAATGTGGATTTGGCTGTCATCGAACAGTGGCGCATGAAGCACCCCGCGCATCTGTATGGAGCAACACTCGTTGCCATGTTGCTCACTCGGGAGTACTGTGCGTTTATTCAGCAGGGTGATGGCTGCTGCGCCCTTATGCAGGCTGACGGCGCCCTTGTGTATCCCGTTCCCGAAGACGAGATGTGTGTGGGAAACCTCACGACGTCACTCTCCGACGATGACGCCGAAGAGCGCATCAGGTATTGCGGGATATCCTTGTCGGAAAACAGAATCCTAGGTTGCTTTGTGGCTAGTGATGGCGTGGAGAAGTCATATGTGTCGCGCGAGCATCTGGATGCGTTCTTTCGGGATGCCGTTATTGAGGCGCAGCAGAAGCGTACGGAAGAGCTGTGCACCGTGCTTACCAAGAATCTTGCCGAGGTGTCTAAGCATGGGTCGCGTGACGACTCTTCGCTAGCTTGTGTGGTTGAGTGCAAACTTGCTTCTGCGTCGGTTGATTATCTGCGCCGAATGAACGATCGACTCAGAATGCGGTACGAATTAACGGAGACGCGAGACAAGCTCGTTTCCATGAGCCGCAAACACGACATGTTGGAAGAGCAGTGGCGGCGGGGAGATGGGGATGTGGCGCAGGAGTACACGGCGTATCACGCGGCGTGGCAGGATCTGGTACAACGCGAGCGGACTCTCGTGGAGCAAATATCTGCGATAGATGAGGCGTCTGACGACGTGCGGATTGGCGAGCTGGAGTCGACGGAGTCTGATGCTCATGGACTTGTCGATGAGGATGAGTCCACCGAAATACTGCCCGAACAGCAACCCCCAAGCGAAGAGCCGCCAAGACGTGCAGCTTCCACCGAACCTTCTTCAGATGAGGCGGCCGAACCGTCTAATGTACCGAGTGCGCCGTGCAGAGCCGGGGCCGGAACCCGCATCGTCTGGCTTCTGGTGGGCCTAATCGTAGTTCTTGTCAGTGCGTGTGGTGTCTGGATCCTGCTCAGTTTGCTTCCTGCGCCTAGCTAGGTTATACCACGTCACATAAATAGTTATGGTAATGGGGTTTGCGGTTGATTCTTACACATCAAGGTTCGTTGATTACAACGTTTTGGTGCCAGCGAAACGATGACGATGCGTTTTGATAAGTTGTCCCTACAAAACATGAAAGGGGGCGCAGAACCGCTGTGTTGTCGTACGGTGTATATACCGATCGAGGTCGTGTGAAGGCCGTCAACCAGGACGCCTGCTGCTTCTTCGAGGCTCAAACCTCTGTGGGCGATTTGTCTATGGCAATTGTCTGTGACGGAGTCGGAGGTCTCTCGTCTGGCGAGCTTGCCAGTACGACGGTCGTGCGGCGCTTTTCCCGGTGGTTCGATGACGGACTCATTACCTTGCTCCGCATCGGCGACCCATCTCGGGTTCTTGATCGCGTGCGCGGCGCATGGAAAGCGATGCTTGCCAAGACGAACGCGGACATACAGACGTATGCAATGAGGAGTGGCCAAATCATCGGTACGACGTTTACGGGCATGTTCGTCTTTAATGGCGAGTTCCTCATATGTCATGTCGGTGACTGCAGGGCATACGAGATTAAGGGATCGCACATTACGCAACTCACCGCCGACCAGACGTTCGCCAATTATCACCTCGAGCATGGTCTGATGACGGCAGAGGAGCTTGAGCGGCACCCCCAGCGCAAAATGCTCATGCAGTCGGTGGGGACTCAGGATGTGCTCGAGCCGGTGTTTTCGCGTAGGGCATACGATGCGGATGCCGTCTACGTGGTGTGCAGCGACGGAATACACAAGCGCTCGTCTGAGGGTGAGCTTGTTAATCTGTTCGGCGGGGATTGTAGGATGTCGAGGAGTGTGCTGCACGAGCGTTGTGCTCGCATTGCTTGGAACGTGTTAGAGCGTGGCGAGCGCGACAACGTGACGATTGTTGCCTTCTGTGAGGGAGGGGAGGTCGGCGCATGAAGTACAAGGCGTATGGCGCAGCCCTCGATGACGAAGCGACTGAGGTTTTGTCAGCCGAGTCACGTTCGACCTCTGCCGAGTTTTCGGACGATGAAGTGGAGTTTTGTATCGTGCAGTCTGTAGTGCTTATTCATTCAGCTAGCATGATATCTGACGCGGGCGTGCTCGTGCCCGCCGCGGACGTCGAGGTCGGAGGTTCTACATGCTAATTACGATTGCGCTGGTAGACAACAACGAGGCGTACTCCTCTCGTTTGACCGAGGCGTTCCTTACGGACTATGCTGACCGCTTGGAGGTTGCTACATTCACGACGCTCGAGTCACTCGATGACTATCTGCGCAACAACGTCGCTGACGTTATGCTCGTATCTTCTGAACTTGCAACGGAGGCACTCGTTGGGAAGCGCGGTGCCACACTGGTGTACCTTGTGGATGACAAGAGTATCGAGCAAGTGTACGGGCACCAGGCCATTTGTAGATACCAAAAAGTCGACCTGATTTACAAGGGAATACTTGACGCGTGCTCCGAGCGATTTGATCACCTTACCATGCGCAAGACGGGAATTGAGGGCACCAATATCCTCGCCTTTTTGCCCGCGAGTGGAGGGGCGGGTGCCTCTACGATGGCTGCTGCTTGTGCGCTGGCATTCGCAAAACATGGCTTTAAGACGTTCTACCTTAATCTAGAGATGTACGGGCAAGCGCAGCTTTATTTTGAGGGGGAGGGGAGCGGCGGTCTGGATGACGTTTTGTACGCCATAGAGGCACAAAAGCGCAATATCGCCATGCGCATACAGAGCGCCGTCAAGCATAGCCCCGAGGGCGTGTGCTTCCTTGATTCCTGCACGAGCGCACTTGATGTGGCTGAACTATCGTCCGATCAGGTTGAGCAACTTGTGCGCGAGATAGCGTCAAGTGACTCCTATGATGTGATGGTGCTAGACATGGACTTCTCGCACTCAAAGTTCGTATCGGCAGTCATGGGATTGGCCACGCAGACCGTGTTTGTATCTAATGGCACCCTTACGTCAAACATGAAATTTGAGCGCGTGTACAAGATGCTTACCGACCTCAACCGCGTGGGCGATGCGTATGGACTTGCCAACGTGACGCTTGCGTACAACAACTTCCGTAGCAAGACAGGCATGAAGATTGCAGACGATTTGATTCGTGTTGTGGGGTCGTTGCCCCATGTGAGCAACTACCAGAGCGTACAGGAACTCATCGAGACTCTTTCGGTAAAGCCCGTATTCGAAAACATGCTGGACAATATGGCTCAGTAGCAAGGGAGGTGCGCGCGTGATCAATGATAACGATTTGCAGGCCATGGTGCCTGACTTGCGAGATTATATCGTAGATCATTATCAGCTCAACAAGCTCTCCGACGAGCAGCTTGAAGATGTGATCGAGGACTTGGTTCGTGAGCGCGCACAGACACTTGGTCTGCGCGTGAGCCAGCGTGTAGACTTGGAACGGCAAGTATTTAGCTCCATTCGTGGCCTGGGCATCCTTGATGGCATAATGGACGACCCAAGCATCACCGAGGTCATGGTCAACGGTCCAGACAAGATCTTCATTGAAAAAGGCGGGCGTGTAGTGCGTCTGGATGAGCGATTCGAGAGCGAACGTCGCCTGGAGGACATTATTCAGCGCATTGTTGGGCGTGCTGGACGTGAGGTAAACCAGGCCAATCCCATCGTGGACACACGCTTGTCGGATGGCTCGCGCGTAAACGTAGTGCTACGGCCCATATCCATGATAGGACCCATCCTGACCATCCGAAAGTTTTCGCAGACGCCCATGACCATGGAGCAACTCATTCGGTTTGGCTCGCTGACTCCCGACATCGCGGAGAAGCTCCGTCTTTTGGTGAGGGCGAAGTTCAACATATTCATATCGGGGGGTACCGGATCTGGCAAGACGACCTTTCTTAATGCACTCTCCAACTACATCCCCGCTGACGAGCGCATCATTACCATTGAGGACTCGGCCGAACTGCAGATTGCAAATATCGATAACCTCGTGAGCATGGAGACGCGCAACGCCAATGCATCGGGTGTGGGCGAAGTCACCATGCGCGACCTCATCAAGTCATCGTTGCGCATGCGTCCAGAGCGCATCGTGGTGGGCGAGGTGCGTGGCGCCGAGGCGCTCGACATGTTGCAGGCAATGAACACCGGTCATGATGGCTCGCTCTCTACCGGACATGCCAATTCGCCGAAGGATATGCTGAGCCGTTTGGAGACCATGGTGCTCACCGGTGCCTCAGGCCTGCCGCTGCCGGCTGTGCGGCAACAGATTGCGTCCGCGCTCGACATCATCATCCATCTCTCGCGCTTGCGCGACCATTCGCGAAAGACCATGGAGATTACCGAGGTCGTGGGCATGACTGAGGACGGGGAAATCGAGTTGAATCCCCTCTACGTGTTTGAGGAGGATGCGAAATCACGTCTTGACAAGGTCTCGGGAAGCCTCGTGCGTACAGAGAACAAGCTCGTGCATAACTTCAAGCTGCAACTCTCTGGCATCAAGGTCGAGATTTAGGGGGTGGGATACGTGCTTAGTATTTCGCTGGGAAAAAAGAAAGATAAAGAGCCGAAGAGAACATATCTGTTCGCTGACTCCATCGTATATACCGAGTATAAGGTACCCATCATAGAGCGTTTGGGATGCTATATCGTAGGATTCGTGGCGGGATTGCTGCTAGGGACCATCTTTTACGGAATCTTGCCGTTAAGCATAGCTTTGGGAGTGGGTCTTGCATTTGCTGCAGTGCCACTGTGGTCAAAGTATCGGGTGCAACAACGTACGAATGTTCTAAAGCTACAATTTAGAGATATGCTTGAGGCAGTGGCGACATCCATCGGTGCTGGTCAGAACATAACAGAGTCATTCATAAGTGCTTACGGCGATATGCGTCAGCAGTATAGCGAGGATGCCTTTATTGTGCAGGAACTTGGTAATATTGTTGGTGGCATGAACAACAATATTACCATCGAAGAACTGCTCAACGACTTTGCGCTTCGTAGTGGCTTGGAAGATGCCCAGAGTTTTGCTAGCGTATTTGAGACGGCATATCGTAAGGGTGGCAACATTCGTCAGGTCATCCAGAGCACGTATGAGATTATCAACGAAAAGATGAGCGTGGAACTTGAGATTCAGACGATGACGGCATCGGCGAACGCGGAGCTGAACATGATGTTGGCCATGCCGGTGGTCATCATACTCATGTTGCGATTCATGGGCGGCTCTTTTTCGGGACAGGGGACGTTGGTCAGTGTCATGTCCACTACGGTCGCTCTTTGCATTTTTGCCGCGGCGTACTTTGCGGGTAAAAAACTCATGGACATCAGGATGTAGGGAGGCTCGAGGTGCCAATCGCTAATATCGTGATGCTGGTAGTGGGAACCGCGCTCGCGTGCGCGTATATCATGGTCGGCTTTGGGACGGCCAAGCGATACGATCGACTGGTTGCGGGACTTGACTATAGGGAGCATTTCTTCAGAGGTGTCTATAGCGTTGGATTCTTTCTGCTAGACCTCTTTAAGGCGAAACTCGATTCGAAGGTTGCGCGCGAGAGGCGACGCCAGATAAGTGTCATAAATGGTGAATTGTACGCAGAGTATTTTCTGAGGCTCAATTACGCTCAGAAGATATCAGTTGGATTGTTCTTTGTGCCGTTTGGTTTTTTGTTCTACCCCGTTATGGGTTCACCTCTTAGTGTTTTGCTAGGCTTTGGTGCGTTTGGCCTCGCGTGGTGGTATTACGATATGCAGATTACTGACGAGATGGAGAAGCGTCAGGACGAGATACGGCGTGATCTTTCCGACGTTATATCTAAGCTTGCTTTGTTGGTAAACGCAGGAATGATTCTAATGGAAGCATGGGATCGTGTAAGCCTTACTGGCGAGTCTACACTGTATGTGGAGATGCGAAACACCGTTATGGACATGCGAAACAGTGGAAAGTCAGAGGCTGCGGCGATACTTGACTTCGGCGCACGCTGCATGGACCAGGACATCAAGAAGTTTTCGTCAACCTTGGTGCAGAACATTTCAAAGGGCAATGCAGAGCTGGTGAGCTTCTTGCGCCAACAGTCTGATGCCAGCTGGACGCAGCGTCGTGAATACGCGCGGCAGAAGGGAGAAGAGGCTTCCAGCAAACTTATGCTGCCAATCGCCGGCATGATGATCGGCGTGATGGTAATGATAGTGGTGCCGATTTTCGGCAGTATGGGAATGTAGAAGGGAGGGAGAGAAATGGGCAGCTATCTAAGTCTTACGGCCTCTTGGCTGCGTACCAAGGCGCGTAACTTCATGAGGGAAGAGAAGGGTGCGGGCGAAATCATCGCTGCGGTTGTGGTGCTTGCAATTGTGGTGGTCCTCGGAATTGCTTTCCAAGACAAGATTGTTGAATTCTTTAACACGTTGTGGGGCAACGCAACCGAAGGTGCCGACACTGGGATTGGGACGAACGGGACAAAGCCAACGTAAGCTGAATCAACCATCGGGGCTTTGCGTGGCCAACGGTTTTTCGTTGACCGCGCAACCCTATATGCATTGTATGGAGAGTCAAGTGAAAACTATACTTCGCGAAGAATGCGGCGCGGGGACGATAATCGAATATACGATTGTGTTGCCGATTGTTATGGCAGTCATTATGGTTCTCCTCTTCACGGGCTACATCATTCATGATCGCGCTACGATGGAAGCATCCGCAGAGCGAGTCGCGCTTTATATCGCAAAGACCATTGCCGATACGAATTACGAGACATTTGTGGATAACGGGGATTTCACCGCGAGCGAAATCGACTCAATATCGATTAGCCCCGACCGAATCGAAAACGACCCCTATAGGTATCTGTTTGGCGCGTTTGCCAATATCGACTCGCATAGCTATGCAAGGTCCGTGGAGGCGATGGTGCATAGCAATCAGTTCATCCACAACGATACGGTTAAAGCCGCTGTGTCCTTGGAGGGTTTAATCTTTCGCAAGGTGAAGATTGTCGTGACCGAACGTTATGAAATGCCGACGTTTCTGGCGTCGCTCAACATACCAATTTGCACAATTCGTACAGAGGCCGTTGCTTACATCAACGAGCCGGCAGAATTCGTGCGTAATGCAGACCTTACATTTGAACTAATCCGTAAGGTGGCGGACGCAACAGGTATTACCGAGAAACTGAGCGAGCTAAAGTCAAAGATATCATTCTTCACTAACTCTGAGGAGGTTAATTCGTGAGTGCGAGGAAGCGTGATGATCGTCATGCGTGGTTGAATGATGCTGCGCGAGGATCGATTTCGGTCCTGCTCGTTATGGTTATGGTGCCTGTTCTTGCTGTAGCCGGTCTATTCGTCGATGCCTCACGATACCAGCTAGCGCGTAGTGAGGTGGCGTCTATGGGAGATCTCACGCTCAACACGGCGCTCGCCAATTACGATCATGTGCTCAAGGATGTTTATGGCCTATTCGCAGTGTCTCAGAATGATTCGAAGAAACTTCAGTCGCATCTCAAAGAATACTTCACTCAGATGATTGCAAGCTCTGGTGGTGCGGAAAGCATCGATGAGGTTCAGAACAACGCCTTGCTAAAGAGCATAGTGAACATCGGTGCAGGGGAGAAGACCACCAGTCTTCTTTCGTTGTCGGCAGAAGATGAGCCGACATTCAATGGCGTCGCGGGTAGCGACTTGGCTACACCGGAGATGCTCCGGCATCAGATTGTTGAGTACGAGAAGTATCGCGCTCCCCTTAACGCGGGGTTGAGTATTCTTGAAGGAATCAAGGCGCTCAAGAATACGCAACAGCAAATGAAGGTTACGCAGAAGTCATCTGAAGTCGACGATGCAGTGCAAGACCTCAACGGCCAATGCAAGAAGCTGTGGGAAGCAGCAAAAGATTACGAGGATATGGACAAAAGTGCGCTTTTTGAGTTGGATCAGTGGGCCGGCACATACTACAACGACTTGTACAGAGAAGACGTCATTACTTACGCTATCGAGAAGCCACTGGTTCGTGATGTCCAAGGCGAAATTACCATGGAGGAGAATTCTGCATTAGCCACAGGATATGCATTCAATTATTCGGCACCAGACCTTGAAACAACGATTACCGTAGATGGCCGAACTGTTCAAGCGGCGAGTTTTGACTCTCTGACATTGCAAGAAATTGAAGCAGTTTTGAACAAACAGATATCCATCATACAATCTGACGCCAACATCACCGCCTGTCGGTCTTCTGTTATGAGCGAAGACTATGCGAATCTGTCTCCATATGACAAGATGGACTATCATCATAAATACAATTTATATATGCGAGAGGCGTACCTGCTCTGGCGTGCGTTCGCAGCGTACTTTGTGGTTGAGCATCGAACGGCAAAACCAGATAATCCGGATGAAGAGAAAGACGATGCCGAAGAGGCGAAGGACGACTTCCTAGATCGCAAGGAATCAGCCATTGTCGATTGCCTTACGGATGCATATGAATGCAAACTACGTATGGACACGGTACTTCGCCAGATGGAGGAGCGCTACCGTCATGCGGACAATATTGCATCCGGTATTGCATCTGACTACGTGAGCAAAGTTGAGTCAATCAACAGCATAGGAAGTCAGTTGGCTACATGTTTGGAGGAAGCTCAGAAGGTACGTGAGTTCGTTAAAACGGCTTCAGACAAAAACAAAGAATTCAAAGATGCGATTGGGAATTACAAGGCAAAGGATGCGTTCGCCTCTGAGATGAGTGGCGCATATGAGGCAAACAAGGAATTGATAGACATAGATGGTTTTAATAGATTTGAAGATCATCTAGACAAGCTGCATCAGTATGCAATGCAAGCTGAGTTATATCTAACATGGCTCAGTATGATTATTGGTACACGCGATTGGTCGAATCCACCTCACTATAAAATAGACGCCCTTAATTCTTTGGACGCAATTATCACTAAGTTTGAATCAGAGCATCCGCAAGGGGAAGAAGTCATCTGGTCTGAGTACTTTTACAATAATCGCACTGTACCGATTGGTACGTTAGTGAGTAATGTGCTCAGTACCTACCTATCTAAGTGCTCACGAGATGATGTCAAAAGCAAAGCAACTGATACCAGCCTGCAAGAGGATAGCTTTTATAAGTATCTCAAATCTACCTTTGGTGCGGATGAAGAGGACGCCGAGAAGGACAAGAAGACTCGGAACGATTTAAATGAAGCTGCCAAAGACGAGATGTCAAAGATTACGGACGAGAGTAATCTGCCTGACGTGGCATCGGGAAACATCTCAGAGGTAATTGCGGACTCAACCGGTGGCGGTGAAGCAGAGACGTCTGTAAAGACGGACGGCATGGAAAGCATGGACAATAACGACAACGGCAAGAGTTATACGAGTATGCTCGGCAACATGTCATCTTCATTGGGATTGCTTCTGGCGGGTATTGAACGAGCGCTAGAGAACACTCGTGACAATCTGCTCGTGATGGACTACGCCTTTAATATGTTCTCTTGGAATACTCAAAAGAATGAGTATACAAAAGAAAAGAAGGAAGGTGATCCGCAGACCGCAAGCGGAGTGGCAATCAATCCGACGAACAACAAGTTTTACGGTGCCGAAGTCGAATACTTGATTTATGGGTTTGATAACGTCAAGAACAATGTGCTTGCTGCGAAGGCATCAATCTTTACTATACGATTTGCCTGTAACACAGTCCATGCGCTTACAGATAGCGAGATTAACGCTCTGACACTTGCGCCAGCTCTAGCGATTCAGGCGGCATCGCTCGGTGTCATTCCATACAAAATACCTCAGATGGTTATGAAGATCGCTCTGGCCATTGCAGAGAGTGCAGTCGATATGGTTCGTTTAAACAATGGGGAAGCCGTACCCTTATTGAAGGATAGAAGCACGTGGTCGATGAGTTTTACCGGCGCTGTGAATATGGCGAAGGAAGTTACCATTGATGTTGGCCAGAAGGCAATTGAAGCAACAGCGAGCGCTACGGAAGGTGCCGTAAACTCTTTGGTGGATGGGACTGTGAGTAAGGCGGACAACGCGCTCGATGATATGGGAAATGCGGTAAAGGGGCAGGCTGAACAGGTTGCGGGCGGACTATTCGATACATTCGCAAATTCCGTTGTGCAGGAGTTCAATAACAAGAGCGGTCAGCTTTCGCAGGAAGCAAACGATGTTGCGCAGAAGATTGTTGACAATGCGGATGCAGCAGCGAACAGATATCTACAGCAGTCGTCTGGTCCGGTGCACGATGCGCTGCAAAGCGCATATGATACGTTTAAGAACAATGCGTTGGAAAGCATCAAGACTTCGATTGCGAGTGAGCTAAACAGACTTAAAGACTCTGCCGACGCAAAGGTTAGTGATGCTGTAAAGGCGATTAAGGAAAAGGTTACAGGCGCAATAACGGGGCCAATCGATTCGGCTGTAAATGATATTACAGGTAGGTTACAAGGCAAAGTACAGGAGCTTGGCGACAAGGCCAACAATATCGCGAATGAAAAAATCAATTCGGTTTCTTCGAAGGCAAGCAACAGGCTTTCTGAAGAGGTTAATGGCTTCTTTGACGATAACTTTGGAGGCTATACAAACACGTCAGGAGGCACGTCTACGGCAAAGGGCACGAGTTCAGGCTTTGCCTCTATGCTGAAGTTTAAGTACAGTGATTACCTCAAAATATTCATGTTCTTGGGGCTGGTTACTAACTCAAATAATGTAGTAACCCGTGTTGGAAACCTAATAACGGCAAATATCAGATGTGCCGCGTCGGGCAGCGATTTAGCTCATGCTTGCGGAGCGGAGTTTACGCTTGCGAAGGCATACACCTATTACGAGATGAAGGCAGATGTTCAATTGCGAACGATGTTCCTCGCAATGCCGATAATCACTCAAAAAATGGGCGTAGAGGAAGTGTCGGCGTTCAAGCTCTCGTATCATGGCGCTCTTGGATACTAAGGGGTGGTGACAATGACGTGGAAAGAGGAGGATTGCGGATCGGCGAGCATTGAGGCAACCATCTCGTTGGTGTTCTTTGTATTTGTGGTTATAGGTATCTATATGCTGGCAAACTTCTGCATTGTGCAGTCTAAAGTTGCCAATGCAGTGAACGCTACGGCTAAGGAAATGTCCCAGTACGCGTATTTCTATCATGCACTCGGGCTTGATGAGTGGCAGGCGGGGCAGCACGAGAAGGCACAAAAGGCCGTTGCAGCATTCGAGGATCTGAGCGAGTTCATCCATACGACTGAGGAGTCAGGAGGATCTGCATTCAATGAATTGCAAGAGCATCCAGATGTATTCATTGCGGAGGTCGTGCGGAATGGGGGAACTGAGGATACCGAAGCGCTTTCCGCGGCGATCAACAAACTGACAGATATGTTTAAGGAAGTGAAGAATAACCCTGTTGAGTTTGTTCGTTCGATGGCCGCGCTTGCGTTGAGCACGGGGGCAGAAGCGGGGCTTTCTCAGCTTGTGGCGGCACCGCTCGCAAAATCCATGGCTCGACAACATTTTGGAGATACCCCAGAGGAGGCAAACGCGTATCTGGCGGGAAAAGGTGTAGTCGATGGGTATGATGGAATTAACTTCAACCTCTCTACCATATTCGTTGCGGGCGATGGTTCGAAGAACCTTAATAGTTCGAAAGTGCAAATCGTTGCTTACTATAAAATGAATCTAACCAACATTATTCCCAACCCTTTGCTCAACCGAGAGATAATACTGTGCCAAAGGGCTGTCACTGATGCGTGGTTTGGTGATGAGTAGGATGCCGGAGATGCAAATGCTAGTGTTGGGAGCAATCCTATGCGTTGCGTTCAATGCCACGCTTGTATTCGTGGGGCGATTCAGTTTTGTCGATGGGCGCGTGGTAAAAAAGAGTGAGGAGCACTCTGCCATGGCCATGAGCCGCCGGGGAATAGCGGCTGCGACAATAATGGGATTGGTTGCTCTATTCGCAATGCATATCTTCTATGGGCGACCCGTCAGTGTTTCCTTTCGGTGGAGTATGGCAAGCTCCGTTTCCGTATACGCCGCACTCTTTGATTATGAGAAGAACATAATCCCGAATAGGCTGCTTGCTCCACCTCTCATCGCTTCGGTATTGCTCATCGTGATTGACGTATTAAAGACCCCGGGGTTGTGGCGCAGTTCCATAGGAACGTATGCCATTGCCGCTCTGTTGTCAGGCGGCGTATTCTTGGTGAGTCGGTTGGTGACGCGTGGCGGGGTTGGGGCAGGTGACATAAAGCTGTTCTTTGTGCTTGGCATGATGCTTGGGTTCAAAGGGGTACTCAACGTTATGCTTTACACTGTTCTTTCAACGTTTGCCTACTCGGTGTATCTGCTCGTGACGAAACGAGGAAAACTGAACGATAGTATACCGTTGGGTCCGTTTGTGTTTATCGGTACCGCACTATCTGTGGCGTTTGGAGCATAGCATGTCTAGACTGTTTTCATTTCTTCCGCATCTTCTTCTTGCCTGCGCTATTGCTGTTGGCTGGGTTTCTAGCTTCTGGAAGGCGGCGGATAGTGCTCAGTCTGAATCTATCGTTGAGGCCAGGATTGACGAAAGCGAAGACCTCAAGACGTACAAAAACGTCATTGATGAGTATGATGCAGCGATAGCGGCGCATCCGGACGACATTGAATGGTACAAGCGAAAGGCGAATGCGTATCACGAATTAGAGTGGTATGATAGCTATATTTCTCAGTGTCAAACTATTATGCGTGCTTTCCCGAATGATTTGTGGGGTTACACGAAGCTTATGGAGTATTACGTATCCGAAAGCGATTTTGAGAATGTGTTTAGATTATACAGATCTCTGCCTGAAAGCATGATGGAAGACGAGTATCTTAAATCTTCGTACGAATCTTTCGAATACCAGTATCGTTATATGTCTGGTGCATATGAGGATGCCGATCCTCTTTCATGGGGCTATGCGACTGTAGGGGCAAGCGGCAACCGAGGCTTCGTGAATGCGAGTACACGAAGGCTTTTTGACCGTGTATATGAAGATGCTCATTCCACACTTGGTGACGCTGCGGCGGTCAAGCTAGATGGCGAATGGTTTCTAATAGATTTGGCGGGAGATCGGATTCGCGCCTCACATGATGCGATAGAAGACCTTTACAGTCCCTTTGAAGGTCGTGTGTTGGCGAAGGTGGATGGAAAGTATGGGTATTACGATGTCGACCTGAAGAACCCGACGCATTTTGAGTATGACGATGCAACTTCGTTCTTTAGCGGTATCGCGGCGGTAAAAAAGGGCGAAAAATGGGCTCTTATCGACTCGAATTTCAACGAGATAACCGAGTACAAATTTGATGCCGTGCTCACTGACTATGCGCACGTGTGCTCTCGTACTGGCATGGTATTCGCAAAAGTGGGCAAAAAGTATCAGCTTTATGATGCCCAAGGTAAGCGCGTGGGCGATGGGGAGTACGAGGATGCCCGTATGTTTGTTGCTGAGTTGGCGGCGGTGAAGCAGGGTGGCAAATGGGGATTCATTAACAAGCAAGGAGACGTAGCCATTCCCTGCGCGTACGAAGGCGCAGAGTCCTTCAATCTGGGTATTGCACCAGTTGCGAAGGGCGGCTCATGGGGCTTCATAGATGAGACGGGAAAGATGGTTGTGGAACCAACATTCTCTTGGGCATCGACCCTATCGCGCGAAGGCATCACGCTCGTAGAATCTGGCAAAGCAAAACGTTATATACAGTTTTATAAGTATACGCTTTCATGAGCAATGGGGAGAATCAGCGTGTGCATCTTTGGGACAATATCAAAGGTGCACTCATAATTCTCGTCGTCTTTGGGCATTGTCTATTTGATTCGCAGGATCGATTCATCAACGATGCTTTAGTGGACGCGATTTACTTCTTCCACATGCCGGCGTTCGTTTTCGTCTCGGGCTATTTGAGCAAAAGTGAGAACGCTAGGAAGCGGGCAGCGCTTGTGCGACTGCTCATAGCATACTTTCTGTTTATATTGCCCTTTGCGTTTGCTGACGCTTTGATGGGTGGCCAACCGCATATACTCGAGCCATACGCTTCAGCATGGTACTTGATGGCCTTAGTTATCTGGAGACTTGTGACTCCTGTTGTGGCTCGCTCCAACGTGGTACTTCCGCTTACGGTGATAGTCTCGCTTCTCGCTGGTTATTGGCCTGATTTAGGTGGAAATCCCACACTATCCATGAATAAGATTCTGACACTCTGGCCGTTCTTTGTCGCAGGGTACCGAGTAACACGCGAGAGGATGTCGGAGTGGATGGATGCACGAATTGGTGTGCGGTGGTTGATTGGTGGGTCTTCGCTTGTAGCGGCTGTGCTTTTGGGTTCGTCGGCGCGTGCTGGGCTCCGCATCACTGATACAGACTTGCTTCCCGGTGCATATGCAACAGTATCGTTCCTTGGTCCCGTGAGCCGTGTGACGATTATGCTGGTAGCTGCCCTCTGCATATGCTCGCTCGTGCTCCTGCTTCCTCGCAAGGATATCCCCATACTTACGAAGTTGGGAAAGAACTCGTTAAGCATATACCTTCTGCATCGGATACCGACGATGCTGTTTGCTGCCATGTGTCAGACGTGGACGACAGATAAACAGCTTATTGCGGCATTTGCTTGTTCATCTGTTCTTGTGCTTGTACTTGGGTCGCATGCCGTAACGCATACGGTTAATGCGATTCTCGACGGGCTTACATATTCAGTCCTAACTGATTCTGACATGAGGAGGACTTCGCAGAGAGTTGCGGTCGGCATATTGGTGGGGCTTGTATTCGCCTTGCTTATCATGCCCGTAGTGGTCACGACGCGCAAAAAAGCCGAAGCTGTAAAAACTCCCAGCGTTTTGCGCGAGGATGAGGAGGATGCGCGAAATCGTGCTTTTACGCTGCTTTTCTGTGGTGATCTTATTCTGCTGGAAGACCAAGTGCGTAGCGCATGGAATGGCACGGCATATGACTTCACCTCCTGTTTCGAGTGGACGAAGGATTACATCGCCAATGCGGATTTCGCGATTGGGGTATTGGAGGGTCCATGTAGTGACCTTGGAAAGGACTATTCGAGAGGAAACTACGATGATGGCAAGGATTTGAGTCTGAATTTTCCTCGTGAATGGCCTGAAGCTATACGGGATGCGGGATTCGATTTGCTCACGTTAGCCAATAATCATGTCATGGACAGGGGTGAACTCGGCTTAAGGCGGACGCTAGATACTCTGGACTCGCTACACATCAATCATTTAGGCGCTTATCGCAATAAGCGAGAATGTGATGTACGGCACATTACGTTGGTCCAGCGCAACGGCATACGCATGGTGTTCCTTGCGTACACCATGTTTGTGAACGGGGTGGATGAGAAGGATCTGCTTGCTAGTTCAAAAGAATGGGCTGTGCCAGCAATCGTCGGACTTGACAGTCCATGTTATGAAACCGCTCGCGCACAGGTGGAGCGTGACTTCGCAGATGCGCGTGCTCTTGAGCCGGATCTGCTCGTGGTGCTTCCGCACTGGGGAAAGCGGTTCACTGACTTTCCAGACAACGATCAGAGAGCTTGGCAGAAGACATTCACAGATTTGGGGGCCGATATTATTCTTGGGGATCACACGCACTCGGTTCAACCAGTATGGCTTGAGGGCACTAAGGGTGATGCAACACTTACGGTGTTCTGCCCTGGCAACTATGCCAACGCTTATCGCGAATACAACGGTGACTGTAGTGCGATGGTTGAAGTCTATATTGACCGCACGACTAAACATGTGCTGGGTGGCTCAGTGATTCCCATGTGGGTATCTTCATCGTTGTCGGGTAGTTATCGACCTCTGCCTATCTACGATGCGATTCATGAGCCTGCCCTGTTGTCTACTCTGACAACCTATGACCGCGATCGCGCGGCCGAGGTGTTTTCTCATATAACCAAGGTAATGCTTGGCGATGAATTGGATATAACGCTTTCGCAGAAACGCATGCATTTTGATCGACATGGGTTTTTGCGTGCAAAGGTCGAACCTCTCGATTTCGCCGAAAACGAAGTGAAGAGCGAGCAATGCCGCCTTCTGCGTGAAGCATCGAGCGTGTGCTTCGTAGGAGATTCCATAACTGAAGGGACGAGGAACGGAGGGGTCCCTTGGTACGAGCCTCTTGAGGGCCTTGTGAGGGGAGATGTGGTCAACTGTGGATGGGGTGGCGAGACGATGGCGAACGTGCTCGTAGATCATGGTAATGAGATTGCTAAAGTCAAGGCAGACTTGTTCGTGATCGCTTTGGGCGCGAACGACATACGCTACCGTGATGAGACTAGCGCATTGAATGCCGATGAGTATACCGCTCACGCAGAAGAGTTGAGTCACTTCGTGCTTGCCACCAATCCAAAGGCAAGCATCGTCTTCGTTGCTCCTTGGACATCTACTGATGGCGACATGGCCAGTGCGTTAGGTTACCAAGAAAAGCGAGCTATGACAGGCGATTATGCAAGAGCGCTTGAATCGTGGTGTTCACGAGAGGGGTATGTATTCGTTGACGCGAATCGGCGAATAGAGGGTGCGCTTGCGCACGATCCGCAGTCTAAGTATCTCTTAGATGCGATTCATCCCAATGCTCAAGATGGCGTGCGACTGTACTCCGAGGCGTTCCTGATGGGGTGATTTGCAGCTTGGAAGGTTCTTTTGAGAATCCATCTGATCGTGTGTGTGCGCGGGTTACGGAGGGGGAGAAGGTTATGAAGCTGGCGTCATCTGAGAGGAGACCAACAGCATGCGATGTCATTACTGTATAAAGTGCGATGTCACCAAGGCCGGAGGCGTGCAAAGATAACCGATAGCTACGTGCATCCCTGTGTGCACATAATCCATACAGTTGGCTCCGTTTGACATGGTGGAGACCGGTCACGACACCTATCCGACAAGCACTTCCTTGCCACGGAAAGCGATGCCGTAGATGCGGATGCGTTTGGGGTTGATGCCGCGCGACACGATGCCATCGACGTAGCCCATCTCATCGATTTGGGTTCGGGCGCGAGCAACCGTGTCGGCCAGGTGAGTAGTAACCCGATTTGGTACCGCCAATCAGGTCAACACGGTACCAGCAGTCAGCAGAGTTGGTACCGAGCGTAGGCGCTGTCGGTACCTTTAACCA
>CADBYM010000016.1 GCA_902798915.1 uncultured Coriobacteriaceae bacterium
CGGGCGGCGTTCGGGAGGCGTGAGGTTAACGTGCAATAACATAAATGTACAGGGTGACATTTTCGCTCAACGACGACAAACGATTTTCCACACTGGCTAAAATAGCCACTGCGGAAAATCGTTATCAAAATCGGTAAATTCCCAGTTGAAGCCAATACTGCTTAACGATTTTCCGCACTAATCTGTGCGTCATGGTGAGCACACCGAAAAAAGGCCCAAGAGGGTTGCTCCCCTTGGGCCGTTTGCGGACGAACTATCGCGCCTCCGCGCGTCGCCTACTCTCCGCGGGCCTCTCGAATGAGCTTCTGGTACTCGAAGAAGCTGTCCTTGCGCACGCGATGCATATCGCCGGTGCCATCATCGTGCTTATCGACGTAGATAAAGCCGTAACGCTTGCGCATCTCGCCCGTACCGGCCGAGACGACGTCAATCGGACCCCACCAGGTGTAGCCTATGACGTTGGCGCCATCTTCCTCGACGGCGGCGCGCAGCGTCTCGGCGTGGGCCTTCAGGTAATCAGAGCGATAGGGGTCGTGGATCTTCTCCACGCCGTCCTCGATGACCACGTCGTCGTAGGCGCCGAAGCCGTTCTCGACAATCATCTGCGGCATGTTGTTGTATCGCTCGGCCACGGCGTTGATGGTCCAGCGCAGGCCGATGGGGTCGATCTGCCAGCCCCAGTCGCTCGCCTTGAGATAGGGGTTCTTGCCACCGAGGCTCATGTTTCCGGCCATCATCTCGCCGTCGTCATGGGTGGTGGCAGTCATGGACATGTAGTAGCTGTAGGTGAAGAAGTCCACGCAGCCCTCAGCCAGAATCTCCTCGTCGCCGGGCAGGATGGTGGGTTCGGCACCGTATTCCTTCCAGATGCGCTTCGCGAAGTACGGATACGCGCCGCGCACCTGCACGTCGGAGGCATACCAGTCGCTGTCGTCAAGCTTCTGTTGGGTGAGCAGCAGGTCCGCCGGGTCGCAGGTGAGCGGGTAGGTGGTCAGGAAGGCCGTCATGTTGCCCATCATGACCTCGGGATAGTTGTCATGCGCGTACTTGACCGTCTTGGCACCTGCCAGGAACTGGTGGTGCAGCGCGTCAAAGCAGAGCTTGGCGTTGCGGGGGGCATCGGCCGTGGTGCCGGTGTATCCCTGCACGAGGCTCGTCGAGAGAGCGTTGTTCATGAACGGCATGCCCGTGTTGACCTCGTTGAACGTTAACCAATACTTGACCTTGTCATGCCAGCGGTCCAGGCAGAACTTGCTGTAGGTGAAAAAGAAGTCCACACAGCGGCGGTCGGCCCAGGCGTTGTACTTGGCGACCAAAGAATACGGGGTCTCGTAGTGAGAGAGGGTCACCAGCGGCTCGATGCCATGCTCCTTGAGGCAGGTGAAGACCTTGTCGTAGAACTCCACGCCGGCAGCCAGTGGCTCGCTCTCCTCGCCGGTGGGGAAGAGGCGCGTCCAGTTGATGGACATGCGGAAGACGTTCCAGCCCATCTCGGCAAAGAGCTTGATGTCCTCTTCGTAGTGCCCATAGAAGTCGGTGGCCTCCCAGCTGGGGTAGAGGGCGTTCGGGTCGAACTCCTCGTCTATTTGGCGCGGGGTGGTCGCGGTGGCGCCGCGCATGTGGTCACATAGGCTGTCGCCCTTGCCGTCAACGTTCCAGCCGCCCTCGTACTGGTTGGCTGCCGTTGCGCCACCCCACAAAAAGCCCTTCGGAAATCCCATGTCATCCTTCCTTTCCCCTCATGCTCCTTCCTTCCAGGAGCATTCCTTAAAACTTATGATATGGATATGGGTACCATCGACCGACAAAGGCCTAACGTTAGTCGATGAGTGGTAGTACGTCTTTCGGTGCAGGGCAAGCGCCTTGAGCATGCGTCAGCTCCGGGGCGTCTTTGTCGCAAGCCGACCGAAAACCGAACACGCTTTGCAATCCGTGTGATGGCAGGTGTGGGTCGCTACACTGGAATGGCACAAACCTCAGTTCGAAAGGAGCCCCATGGCTTCGGAGTCCATTGCCATCCGTGGCGCGCGCGAGCATAACCTTCGCAACATTGACGTCGACATCCCTCGCGACAAGCTCGTGGTCATAACGGGTCTCTCTGGCTCAGGCAAGTCGAGCCTCGCGTTCGACACAATCTATGCCGAGGGCCAGCGACGCTACGTGGAGAGTCTCTCGAGCTATGCCCGCATGTTCCTCGGGCAGATGGACAAGCCCGACCTCGATTCCATCGACGGCCTGAGTCCGGCGGTCTCCATCGACCAGAAGACGACGAGCCGCAACCCGCGCTCGACGGTAGGCACCGTGACGGAGATATATGACTATCTGCGTCTGCTCTATGCGCGCGTCGGTACGCCGCACTGCCCGGAGTGCGGCCGACCCATCGAGCGCCAGACCACCGACCAAGTGGCCGACAAGGTCCTCGAGCACGCACAAGGGCGACGTGCCCTCGTCTTGGCGCCCGTGGTGCTGGGCCGCAAGGGCGAATACACCAAGCTCTTTGAGGACTTGCGTCGCGAGGGGTTCAGTCGCGTGCGCGTCGATGGAGAGGTGCGCGAGCTCGGCGAGGGCGAGATCCGCCTGCCCAAGACCTTCAAGCACAGCATCGAGGTCGTGGTGGACCGCATCGTGGTGCGCGAGAACTCCCTGGGCCGCATCGCCGAGGCGGTCGAGACAGCGACCAAGATGGCGGAGGGCCGCGTTGGCTTCCTGCTCATGGCCGACCGCAAGGACCCCGAGCGCATGCCCGAGGAATTGCTGCAGTACTCGCTGGCACTCGCGTGTCCGGAGCATGGCCACTCCATCGACGACCTTCAGCCACGCGACTTCTCGTTCAATGCGCCCTATGGCGCCTGCCCCGACTGTGACGGCCTGGGAACGAGGCGCATCGTGGATGCAGAGGCGCTCATCGAGGACCCCGCGCTTTCGGTGGCGGAAGGCGTCTTCGGCGGCATCTTCGGCAACTCGAACTACTATCCCCAGGTGCTCGCCGCAGTGTGCCGTCACCTCGACGTGGACCCCACGACGCCTTGGGAGGACCTCCCCCGGCGCGTGCAGCGTGCCCTTCTTGACGGGCTCGGCTCAACGAAGATTCGCGTCGACTACCTCACGCGCGATGGTCGCAACACGTATTGGTTCACGAAGTTCGACGGTGTACGCAACATACTCTTCGACAAGTACCAGGAGACCAGCTCCGAGACGATGCGCAAGCACTACGAGAAGTACATCCGCGAGACGCCGTGCCCGACGTGCCACGGCGCTCGCCTCAAACCGGAGTATCTTGCCGTTACCGTGGGGGATTGCAACATCCAGGAGGTCTGCGACCTCTCCTGTCGGGAGGCGCTCGAGTTCTTCGAGAGCCTCGAACTCACCGAGCGGCAGCAGCTCATTGGCGCCCCCATCGTCAAGGAGGTTCTCGCACGTCTGCGCTTCCTCGTCAACGTGGGCTTGGACTACCTCACGCTCAGCCGCGCGGCCGCAACGCTCTCGGGCGGTGAGGCGCAGCGCATCCGGCTGGCCACGCAGATTGGCGCAGGGCTCATGGGGGTGCTCTACATCTTGGACGAACCGTCCATCGGCCTCCACCAACGCGACAACGACCGCCTAATTGCCACCCTGCGTCGCCTGCGTGACCAAGGCAATACCGTCATCGTCGTCGAGCACGACGAGGACACCATCCTCGCGGCCGACTATGTCATCGACATGGGCCCTGGCGCGGGGGAGCGCGGCGGTGACGTCGTTGCCGCAGGAACGCCCGCGCAAATCGAGCAAAGCGAGGAGTCCCTCACGGGTTCGTATCTGCGCGGCGAGCGCATGATCAAGCTGCCTGCCGAGCGTCGAAGCCCCAACCGCGGCTCCATACGCATACTGGGTGCGCGGGCAAACAACCTCAAGAACGTCACCGCACGCATCGAACTGGGCACCTTCACCGTGGTCACGGGTGTCTCCGGCTCCGGCAAGAGCTCGCTCATCACCGACACGCTTGCACCGGCGCTCACCAATGCCGTGCATCGCTCGCAGCGGACCGTGGGGCCGTATCGCAAGATTGAGGGCCTGATCGACGAGGAAGGTCGCAAGATCGTGGACAAGGTCATCGACATCGACCAGAGTCCCATCGGACGTACGCCTCGCTCAAACCCCGCCACCTACATCGGGCTATGGGACGACCTTCGACAGCTCTTCGCGAGCGTGCCGGAGAGTCGTGCGCGTGGGTATGCGCCGGGGCGCTTCTCGTTCAACGTGAGCGGAGGGCGCTGCGAGGCGTGCAAGGGCGACGGCCAAATAAAGATTGAGATGAACTTCCTGCCTGACGTGTACGTGCCGTGCGAGGTGTGCGGCGGCAGGCGCTACAACCGCGAGACGCTGGAGATCCGTTACCACGACAAGTCCATCTCGGACGTGCTGGACATGACCGTCACCGAGGCGCTCGCCTTCTTCGCGAATATTCCCCGCATCGAGAAGAAGCTTCGCACGCTCTACGAGGTGGGCTTGGGATATATCCACTTGGGACAGCCGGCGACGACGCTTTCGGGCGGGGAGGCACAGCGTGTCAAGCTTGCCAAGGAGCTGCACCGCCAGCAGACGGGCAAGACGTTCTACATCCTCGACGAGCCCACGACGGGCCTTCACTTCGAGGACGTTCGGCAGCTAGTGGACGTGCTGCAACGGCTCGTGGACGCTGGGAACACGGTGCTCGTCATCGAGCACAACCTCGACGTCATAAAGACGGCTGACCGCATCATCGACCTGGGTCCCGAAGGCGGCGATGGGGGAGGCCAGATCGTGGCGTACGGCACGCCCGAGAAGGTGGCCCAGAACCCCGATAGCTACACCGGCAAATACCTTGCGCGCATCCTCGAGCGCGATCGCACCAGGATGCGGTAGGTGCGTGCACACATAGTCTGGCGAGGACCGTTGCCGAACGCCTGAACGTCCGAATGGCCTCACGTTGCGAGTCGGTAACAGACTCGTGTGCTCGAATGCCTCGCGTTTAGGATAGGTGGGTACGATTGGTACTGTTTTAGATATTGAACTTGTCAGGGGGAACAATGAAAATCGAGAATGCAGTATCGCGCAGAAGCTTCCTCAAGCTCTCTGGCGTTGTTGCGGCCGGTCTCGGCCTCACGGCGTGCGGCGGGTCAGGTGAATCTGAGTCTTCGTCGGATGGTACCGCTGCTGCCGGTGGCGACACCTTCATGATTGGCGGCATTGGTCCCGTGACGGGCGCCGCTGCCATCTATGGTTCCGCGACGAAGTACGGTGCACAGGTTGCCGTCGACGAGGTCAACGCTGCCGGTAAGATCAAGCTTGAGCTCAACTGGCAGGATGACGAGCATGACGCAGAGAAGGCCGTCAACGCGTACAACACGCTGAAGGACTGGGGCATGCAGATTCTGGTGGGCACCACCACGACCACCCCGTGCGTCGCCGTCTCGACCGAGACCAATGCGGACCGCGTCTTCGAGCTGACGCCCTCTGCGTCCTCCGTCAACGTCATCGGCGGCGAGGAGATCGGTGCCGACAACCCACGCAAGGACAACGTCTTCCAGATGTGCTTCACCGACCCCAACCAGGGCACGGCATCCGCTCAGTACATCGACGAGCAGAAGCTCGGTACGAAGGTTGCCATTATCTACAACAACGCTGACGCATACTCCACCGGCATCTACCAGAAGTTCGTGGACGAGGCCGCGAGCAAGTCCTTCGAAATAGTCTCCACCACGACCTTCACCGACGACCAGACGGACTTCTCCGTGCAGGTGAAGGACGCCAAGGACAACAAGGCCGACCTCGTCTTCCTTCCCATCTACTACACGCCCGCATCGCTGATCCTGGCCGAGGCAAAGAAGCAGGACTTCGCCCCGAAGTTCTTTGGCGTTGACGGCATGGATGGCATCCTGACCCTCGAGGGCTTCGACACCTCGCTCGCAGAGGGCGTCATGCTGCTTACTCCCTTCGTCGCGACCGCAGAGGACGAGGCGACGCAGAGCTTCGACGATGCCTACAAAGCAGCCACCGGCTCGGACGAGAACCCCAATCAGTTTGCCGCCGATGCCTATGACTGCGTGAAGGCCATCGCCCAAGCCATCGAGGAGGCTGGCATCACGCCCGACATGGCGACCGAGGAGATGTGCGACGCGCTCATCGCGCAGTTCACCAGCTCGAGCTTCAAGTACAGCGGCCTGACTGGCGAGTCAAGCTGGTCTACCACCGGTGAGGTCACCAAGACTCCCAAGGGCATGGTCATCGAGAACGGCATCTACATGCCGCTTGACGCCGAGTAGGTTAGGTCGGGGTGCGGCGGGGGACACGCCCCTACGGCACGCGTGAAACTCGTGTGCCGTAGGGGCGTGTCCCTTGCCGCACTGCGCATAGAAGAGAGGAGGGGCGCATGGGCTTCCTTACCAACCTGATCAACGGTGTCAGCTTGGGTAGCGTGTACGCCATCATCGCGCTGGGTTACACGATGGTCTACGGCATCGCCAAGATGCTCAACTTCGCGCATGGCGACGTCATCATGGTGGGTGGCTACATCTGCTTCGTGTGCATGAATAACCTTGGCCTTCCGGTGGCGGTGGCCATCTTGCTGTCCATCGTGGGATGCACCTGCCTGGGCATGGTGGTGGAGCGTGCGGCATACAAGCCGCTGCGCGAGGCTCCGTCGCTTGCCGTTCTCATCACCGCAATCGGCGTGAGCTACTTTCTCCAGAACTCCGCCCTGCTCATCTGGGGTGCCGATCCCAAGGTCTTCAAGTCGGTGGTGGATTTGCCCTCGCTCAAGTTCTTTGAGGGACAGCTCGTCGTGGGACCCATCAACATTGTGACAGCCCTCACGTGCGTGCTCATCATGGTGAGCCTCACGCTCTTCACATCGCGCACCAAGATGGGCAAGGCCATGCGTGCCTGCTCCGAGGACAAGGGCGCGGCGCAACTCATGGGCATCAATGTGAACACCACCATCTCCATGGTCTTTGCCATCGGTTCTGGTCTTGCGGCGATTGCAGGCGTATTGCTTTGCTCGACGTATCCTACGCTCATGCCTACGACGGGATCGCTGCCTGGCATCAAGGCGTTCACGGCCGCAGTCATCGGTGGCATCGGCTCGATTCCTGGGGCCGCGCTTGGTGGCGTGTTGCTCGGCATCATCGAGATCTTTGCCAAGGCCTACATCGGCACGCAGCTCGCCGACGCCATCGTCTTTGGCGTGCTCATCGTCATGCTCCTCATCCGTCCTGCCGGACTGCTCGGCAAAGAGATTCACGAGAAGGTGTAAGTGATGGGTAAGCTCAAGAACCTCAACGCTGCCACGCGCTCCAATCTGATTACCTACGGCATGGTGATCGTGCTCTTCGTTGTGATGCAGTCGCTTGCTGCCGCAAAGGCGATATCGAGCTCCACAGCCGGTCTCTTGGTGCCGATTACCGCCTACATCTGCCTTGCCATATCGCTCAACCTCGTGGTCGGCATCTCGGGTGAGCTGTCGCTTGGCCACGCTGGCTTCATGAGCGTCGGCGCCTTCACGGGCGTCATCGTGGCCAGCATGCTCGCGGAGGCAATCCCCGTGGGCTGGGCGAGGCTGCTCGTCTCGATGCTCGTGGGAGGTGTGTTCGCCGGCCTCGCGGGATTCTTGGTGGGCGTGCCGGTCATGAGGTTGCACGGAGACTACCTTGCCATCGTGACGCTTGCGTTCGGCGAGATTATCAAGAACCTGCTTAACAACCTCTATGCGGGCTTCGATGGCTCGGGGCTGCACCTCTCCATGACCAACGCGCAGGCGCTCGGCATGGATGGGGGCAAGATCGTGATCAATGGCCCGCAGGGTGCCGTGGGCATCACGAAGCTCTCGAACTTCGCGATGGGCTTCTTGCTGGTCCTGTTCACGCTCTTCGTGGTGCTCAACCTCGTGAATAGTCGGACGGGACGTGCCATCATGGCGGTGCGCGACAACCGCATTGCTGCCGAGTCCGTGGGCATCAACACGACGAAGTACCGTCTGATCGCGTTTGTGGTGTCGGCGGCGCTGGCGGGGATGGCGGGTGCCCTCTACGCGCAGAACTTCAGCTCCATCGTGCCCAAGAAGTTCGACTTCAACACGTCAATCCTCATTCTGGTCTTCGTGGTTCTTGGCGGAATGGGCAACATCCGCGGTGGCATCATTGCCGCCATCGTGCTTACCATCCTCCCAGAGAAGCTGCGCTTCATCGGAGACTTCCGCATGCTCATGTATGCCATCGTGCTGATCGCCGTGATGCTTGTCACAAACAACCGAACGATTCAGTCAAAGATTGCCGACCTGCGCGAACGATTGCGTCGCAGGGGAGACGATCAGGCCGCGTTGGCCGTCGACGCGGAGGGAGGCGTCGTCGATGAGTAGAGACGTTAAGGGCACCTACCGGGCCCAAAGCAGACGCGAGGAAGATGTGAAGGGTACCTACAAGGCGCAGAGTGCAGCTGCCGGTGCGGCGAGGGATACGTCAGCCGAGACTCCGAGCGCGCGTAAGCGCCGTGGTCCCACCACGCGCATGGTGCCGGTGCCTAGTCAGTCCATCGTGCCGGAGCGAGATGCGGACAAGAACCCCATACTGGAATGCCGCCATCTGGGCATCGACTTCGGTGGCCTGCGTGCTGTGGACGACTTTAACCTCATGATTGGTCGAACCGAGATTGCCGGCCTCATCGGACCGAACGGAGCGGGAAAGACCACGGTGTTCAACCTGCTGACCAAGGTGTACGCGCCGACGCGCGGTACCATCCTGCTTGATGGCGTCGACACGGCAGGCATGGATACGCCCAAGGTGAGCCAAGCGGGAATAGCGCGTACCTTCCAGAACATCCGTCTCTTCGATTCCCTTTCGGTCGAGGACAACGTGCGCATTGGGCTGCACAACCAGATTCCCTGTGGCATGTGGAGCGGTATGCTGCGCCTTCCTCGACACTGGGTGAGCGAGAAGGAGTTTCACGACAAGGCGCTCGAGCTACTTGACGTCTTTGGAATGGCGGGCAACGCAGATGACATCGCGGGTTCGCTCCCGTATGGCGCCCAGCGCAGGCTGGAGATTGTGCGCGCGTTGGCAACCGACCCGAAGCTGCTGCTCCTCGACGAGCCGGCGGCAGGTATGAACCCGTCAGAGACGGCCGAGCTCATGGACAACATCGTGCGCATCCGCGACACATTTGATATCGCCGTGCTTCTCATTGAGCACGACATGGACCTCGTGATGGGGATTTGCGAGGGAATTGCGGTGCTCAACTTCGGCAAGATCATCGCCAAGGGAACGCCAGCTGAGATTCAGAGCAACCCGCAGGTCATCGAGGCATACCTCGGCAAGCAGGAGTAAGGTCGTGATGCGTAATGAGCATGCTGAAGATTACTGACCTCAACGTATACTATGGCTCGATTCATGCCGTCAAGGGCGTCTCCTTCGAGGTCGAGGAGGGCGAGATCGTAACGCTCATTGGGGCGAATGGCGCCGGCAAGTCCACCACGCTCAACACCGTGGCCGGACTCCTGCGGCCCCGCTCCGGCTCCATCGAGTTCGAAGGGAAGAGCCTCGTGGGTGTTCCGGCGCACAAGATGGTCTCGAGGGGTATCGCATTGTGCCCGGAGGGACGGCGCATCTTTCAGGACATGACCGTGCGCGAGAATCTGGAGATGGGTGCCTTCACGCGCACTGAGGAAGAATCGCTTGAGATGCGCAAGCGCGTGTACGAGAGCTTCCCGCGCCTCAAGGAGCGGCGCACGCAGGCGGGTGGCACGCTCAGCGGAGGCGAGCAGCAGATGCTCGCGATGGGTCGTGCCCTCATGAGCAAGCCCAAGCTCATGATGCTTGACGAGCCCTCCATGGGTCTGGCCCCCATCTTGGTGCAGGAGATTTTCGACATAATCAAGGAGCTCAACGCGCAGGGGACCACCATACTCCTCGTTGAGCAGAACGCGAGCATGGCGCTTTCCATCGCGAACCGTGCGTACGTGCTCGAGACCGGTCGCGTGTCCATGAGCGGCGACGCGAATGAGCTGCTCCACGACGAGCGTGTGCGCAAGGCATATTTGGGTGGTTGACGGAAGCGAGGAGGCGGAGCATGGCTCGCAAGGCCGGTGGCGATGCAAAGACGAATGCCATGCGTGAGCTCGAGCGTGCGGGCGTATTGTATGACGTTCGCACGTATGAGGTCGAGGAGGGTGTTCCTCCGCGCGACCTTGGCCTGCGCATTGCCGAGCTCATCGGTGCCGACCCAGAGTCACAGTTCAAGACGCTGGTGACCACGGGACCAAAGGGTGCCCATGTGGTGTGCTGCATTCCGGTGGGTGAGGAGCTCGACCTCAAGAAGGCCGCAGCGGCGGCAGGAGAGAAATCGCTTTCCATGATGCACGTGCGCGACCTTCTTGCCGTTTGTGGATACGAACGCGGCGCATGCTCTCCCGTGGGCATGCGGAAGCGCTTTCTCACGCTCATCGACGAGACGGCGCAGCTCTTCGACACCATCGGCATCTCGGGCGGAAGGAAGGGCGTTACGCTCTTCCTTTCGCCCGAGGACTTGGCGACGTTCTTGGATGCGAAGCTTGCCGACATCGTAGTTTAGGGTCCCTTTGGTCGGCCGAAGGGGCAGTTCTCAAAGACGTGCAGATAATGACCCATGCAATTGACGTCTAAAGGGCGTAGACTGTCTCATGCGAATTGGTGGCTGCTTGAGTTGGGAGGAAGACCGATGACGGAGGCAAACGAGTCGAGACACGGTCGTTCGGTCTCTTCCGGTGAGCGCCTATCGGCTTTGCAGCAGGCGAACGATCACGTGGAGTACCTCCTTTCTCAACTGCTGTTGGCGGAGGAGGCGGCCAAGAACGACGTGGTGCGCTCGGCAGAGAAAGAGGAGCGGCATCAAGCGATTGAGCAGGGGTTGGGGCCAGTCTATGATCCTGACTTGGAGCCAACGAGTATCAATGGGTTGGAGCCGGTCGACGAGCCCGAGCCTGGGTCCGAGCCGGTCGATGAGCCTGAGCCTGGGTCCGAGCCGGTCGATGAGCCTGGGTCCGAGCCGCTCGATGAGCCCGCATCCGTCGACGAGTTCGAAGTGCCGATGGAAGTGGAGTCCATCGACGAGCTGCTTCCCTTGGATGAGCCCGCGCCCGTCGACGAGCCCCTTCCCCCTGAAGAGCCTCTAGCGTCACACGCTCCGTCGACATTACGGGTCTCAACGCCAAAGGATCAGAACATCGCTGCCGCCATCCCCGAACTCAACATGACGGACCTTGATGATGATTCCTTGGACGAGCCTCTGGACCCTGATGCGCGCTTCTTCAAGCCAGAGGTCAAGCTCACCCCCCATCACGATGAGGTGCTGGCGACCAAGTCACACCCCGACCGCTTGGAGGTGGGGATGAGCGTGATGGACGATGCGACATCAGGCCGCACGCGGGAGCTGCGGACGCGTAAGCGCGAACCGCAACGTGAGGGATTCTTTGGAACCATCGGTGCCTTTGTCGCCAAGGTCCTGCGTATGGACTGAGTGGCGGTGCGGTCTTTTGGGAACAGTATACTGGCGTTTGCGTAGTCAAACATAAGCGTCACTTGTCGCCTGTGACAGACGCGGTCTGTATGGCTTCTCGGTGATAAGCACATAGTAAAATGGAACAGATAGCTTAGGTAATGTGTTAGCATGCAAAATGCAACATAGTTGCCGATATGTGGAAGGATGGGTAGACATGAAGACGCAAAGGAAGAGCACCAAGATGGGAGCATTATTGGCAACTGCGGCATTGATTCTTGGTTGCTGCTTTGCTCAAGGCAATCAATCGCGCGCCCTGGCACAAGAGACAAATGAGCCATACCGGCAGGTTACAGAGACAAAAACTCATAGTGAATACGGCTCATCGAGTTCTGAGCCTCAGTGCACCGATACACTTACGCAACGTGAGTACGACAAGTATGGAAACATTATAAGGGAAACCACTCAAAGAGTGAGTAGGCAAGGGGAGGCGTATTCCGACGAGTATCAAGAAATAACTGACGATGTAGTGCGCAAGAACATTTCGAACTTTGAAGGGGACATATACACGTCGAAGGTAATCACCGAATACACATACGACAAAGACCACTGGCCACTTACGAAGTCAGAAAAGCGGTTGCTTCCCGAAAGCGAATGGTTCTTATGGTGGGAGAAGTATTCTGAGCCTGAGGTCTTTGAGTACACATTCAAACGCGATGAGCAGGGGCGTCTTGTGCAGGCGGTGCTGCCGAGCGCTTACCTCAGCAGGTCTCCTGATGTGAAGTATACGGTGACGGTAGAGTTTACGTACTATAAATCCGGAGAATTGAAGAGCGCCAAAAGCGTCGAAGAACGTGACCAGCTTGATTCAACGTCAGGGGATGCGGCAACTGTCGTGCAAGAGGATGTGCGAGAGTTTCGCAAGGATGGCACATTGTCGAATCTAACAACAACCATTAAAGACAAGTCGGGATCTGTGATTAGCCGCACCGAAAACACTTATGACGATAAAAACAACCATGTGAGTGAAGTCATAACACGCGCACAGAATAAAGGCAAGGACCTCGTGACCAAAAGCGAGTACAAGAACAAATACAAGAACGACAAGCTGATAAAACAGGTCAAATGGATATATGGTGACGGTGTCACCGAGAATCGGGAATATGACGCCAATGGCACGTGCGCGGTAACCATGATGCCCGATGGGTCGATTTCTGCAACTAGGGTATCAAGTGAGTATGACGAAGAGGCTAAAGAGTTTGTAGATGTGCGCGGAGAGACCAAGACGTACAAGGGCCCATATAGCACCTGGAAGTTTACTCGTGCTGCAGATGGCACGCTCGAGAAGAGTGTTGAGGTGAAGTATGATGGGACAGAGAGTGTAACTCAGTTCGACAACAAGCTGAACGGCGTGGACGTCGTTGTTGAGGTGAAGTATGATGGGACAGAGAGTGTAACTGAGTACACCAACGACGCCCACGGTCTTACAACGCAGATGCGCTCCTATACAAACACAGACTCTGGCCGCAAGAATGTCAGCGAGAGTAACTATCAGTACGCTCAGATTGAGAATCCATCCGACTTCGTGCGTGCGCTTCACGTACTCTCGATGTATTCATTCTCATTTGACTTCAGTTCATCTTACAAAATGCCCGAGTAGGTTGCCTTGTCATAACGGAGAATGAGGCTGGGAGCGCTCACATGGCGGGTTGAAGTTGTGCCGACCTTTGGTAAACGCTCTATAGCGTGCTCGTTGCGCGGGATTGATTCGTGCTATCTTAGAACGTCATTACGTCGAGAGGGGCTAGTTTGGCACAGGTTACACCACGCGGGTTTCGCGACATTTTGCCACAGGAAGCGCTTGCGCGCGAGCGCATAACCGAGACGGTGCGAGCGTGTTTCTCGTCTCATGGGTACTTGCCCGTCGAGACGCCGATTCTGGAGGATCGCAGCGTCATCGAGACGGCCGGGCGCATTCAAGACTCGCCCTTCCAACTGTTTGACAAGGACGATCGCCTGCTCATGCTGAGACCCGACCTCACGCTGCCCATCGCGCGCATGGTGGCTGGGCGCATGGGGGCAGATGCCCTACCGGCACGGCTTCGCTACGTGGCGCCCGTGGTGCGGGAGCAGGGTGCTTTGCGCGGACAGCCGAGGCAGTTCACGCAGTTGGGGGTCGAGCTCATCGGCGGGGTAGGGACGGATTCGGAGTCGGAAGTCGTGCTGCTTCTGGCTGACGCGCTTGCCCGGCTGGCCGTGCCAGACTGGTACGTGGTCTGTGGCTCTGTCGCACCGCTCACGGCACTGCTGGATTCCTGCGGTCTGGGACGGGAGTTCTCGCGTGGCGTCCTCTCCCATGTGCACGACTCTGATCTCGTGGGACTCGACGAGCTTGTGGACGCTGCGGATGAGCTCTCAGGCGCGCAGGCGGCGGCGCTGCGTGGCATTGCGCGCCTCAACGGAGACGAGCACGTCGTGGATGAGCTTGCCGCATTGCTTGAGGCAGCGGGTGTGGGTACCGAGGAATCCGGGGTCAACGCCCTGCGACAGTTGCTCGTGCAGTGTGCGCCACTGGTGCGTCAGGGACGCCTGCGCTTCGACTTCTCCATCATCAACAGCTTTGATTACTATACCGGCCTCGTGTTCAAGGCCTATGCCGAGGGAATCGCGGCATCGCTCGCCTCGGGCGGACACTACGATGCCGTGCTCGCCAATCTCGGTATGCCGAGCGTCAGTGCCTGCGGCTTCGCCATGTCGCTTGAGCGGCTGCAGGAAGTGCTGGGTGAGCAAGGGGAGTCGGGCGTGGTGACGCCAGGTGTGCGCCTTGCGGACCGTCCCCTGCGTATCGCCGTGCCCAAGGGATCGCTCTTTGGCGACAGCGTGCGCATCTTGGAGGCGGCAGGTCTGCCGGTCGATGAGTTGCGGCATCCCGGACGCAAGCTCATCGTGCATGAGGACGGTTATGACTACGTCATCGTTCGTGCGCAGGATGCGCCCGCGTTCGTGGCGTTCGGCGGTGCGGATTGTGGCATGTGTGGACTGGACTCCATCATCGAGGCCGATGTTGACCTCCTTCAGCTGCAGGACCTGCGCTATGGATGGTGCCGGTTCGTGGTTGCGGAGCCAGCGGCGAATACGGGCATGGCTGAGCGTGCCTACGCCTGGCGTGGAACCATGCGCGTGGCAACCAAGTACCCGCGCATCACGCAGGCCTACTACGATCGCATCGGTCAGCAGGTGGACATCGTCCAGCTCCACGGAAACATTGAGCTCGGACCCATCGTGGGGATGACCGATCGCATCGTGGATATCACGGCGACGGGTACCACGCTTGCCGAGAACGACTTGGTCGTGGTGGATGACGTGCTCGAATGCACAGCGCGGTTCTTTGCGAGTCCTGCCGCGTATCGCTGCGACGGACGGATTCGAGACCTTGCCGTGCGGTTGGGTGAGGCAGCCAAGGCGTTGCGCTGACGTATGACTCATGTTGTGGCACGCGGGTTCGCGTGCCGCACTGCCAGTGAGGAGAAGGAATGAGAATCGTAGAGCTTGAAGCCGGCCAAACGCTCACTTCGGCTGACCTGCATCGCACGGGGGCGCTGCCGCGCGAGGTGTGTGATGCGGCCGTCGCCATCGTCGAAGACGTGCGTGCGCGCGGAGACGAGGCGGTGCGCGAGTACTGCCAGCGCTTTGACGGCAGCTGTCCCGACGCGTTTCGTGTGCCTGACGAACTGGTGCGTGGCGCGATGGACTTGGTTGATCCCCAGTTCTTGGAGGCGTTGCGGCTCGCACATCGCCAGATTCGTGAGTTCCATGAGCGCGAGGTCGAACAGTCTTGGTTCACGACGCGTGCGGATGGGACTATCCTCGGGGTGAAGGTGACGCCTGTGCGCAGCGCGGCCGTCTACGTTCCTGGTGGCAGGGCCCAGTATCCCTCGACGGTCCTCATGGACACCGTGCCCGCAAAGGTTGCGGGCGTCGAGCGCGTCGTGATGGTCACCCCGCCCCAGCGTGATGGCACGCTCTCTGCCTATACCCTCGCTGCGGCCGCTGTCGCGGGCGTTGACGAGGTGTATGCGGTGGGTGGTGCGCAGGCGATAGGGGCCGTCGCATATGGCACCGAGTCCATCCCCGCCGTTGAGAAGATCGTCGGGCCGGGCAACGCCTACGTGGCCGCTGCCAAGCGCCACGTCTCGGGCGATGTGGGCATCGACATGGTGGCTGGACCCTCCGAGGTGTGCGTCTTGGCCGACTCGACTGCCGACCCCGTGGTCGTGGCTACCGATCTGATGGCGCAGGCAGAGCATGACCCGATGGCAGCGTGTTATTTGGTGACGTGCGACGCAGGTCTACCCGCTCGCGTCCTTGCGGCTGTGGAGGACCTCATCGCGCAGAGTCCGCGTGAGGAGATTACGCGCGCCAGTTTGGATGACCATGGCATCGTGGTCGTGGCTGCCGATCTTCCAACGGCGGTCGAGGCGGTCAACACCATCGCGCCTGAGCATCTCGAGCTGCACTGCGCCGATGCATTCGAGCTCGTAGGGTCGATTCGCAACGCAGGCGCCATCTTCGTGGGGCCCTGGTCGAGCGAGCCCTTGGGCGACTACGTCGCCGGACCAAACCACACGTTGCCAACGGGCGGCACTGCGGCATTCTCCAATCCCTTGGGCGTCTATGACTTCGTCAAGCGCTCGAGCGTCATCGCGTATTCGGCCCAAGGCCTCGCAGCCGATGGTCCTGCCGTGCAGACTCTGGCCCAGTCGGAGGGGCTGTGGGCCCACGCACTTTCGGTTGGTGTGCGCAGGAAGCTGCTTGCGGAAGGTGGCGACACGTTCGCAGACCCTACCGCCGCCTGCGCCGACGCCATGCGTACCGCGTGGCCTACCGAGCTCTCGTCGCCCGCTGCCGTCAAGCTGCCCGGATGGGAGGGGGCCGTCGATGCCACGGCTTAGCGTTCAGGAGCGCCTGCGTCCCGCCCTCGTCTCGTTCGAGCCTTACGACCCGGCATTCTCTCCTTGCGAGGTAAACCTCTCCGCCAACGAGAACACGCATCCATTGCCTGAGTCGGTGGTGCGTGCGTTGCGCGAGGCGATGGGTGCCACGCCGCTCAACCGTTATCCTGATCCGCTTGCCAATGCCCTGCGTGACGAGCTTGCCGCTTGGCACGGAGTCGAGCGGTCCAACGTGATGGTAGGCAACGGGGGAGACGAGCTCATCTTCAATCTCCTCTTTTGCTTTGGCGGACAAGGCCGCTCTCTTGTGGTATGCCCGCCCTGCTTCGAGGAGTACAAGAACTTTGCGAAGATGTGCGAGACGGACGTTGTTGAGGTGTGGCGCCGTGAGGTCGACTACGCCATTGACGAGGATGCGCTTGTTGAGGCTGCACGCACGGCAGCACTCGTCATGATTACCTCACCCAACAACCCGACGGGTGATTTGGTGGAGCCGACGCTGGTGCGTCGCCTGCTTGACGAGACGGACGCGCTCGTGCTTCTGGATGAGGCGTACGTGGAGTTTGCGCCCGAGGGTTCGAGCCTGGCAAGCTGGCTCGGCGAGAATCCACGCCTGATGCTGCTCCGCACGCTCTCCAAGGCGTTTGGGCTTGCAGGTTTGCGCTGCGGGTACCTTCTTGCCGACCCAGCGATCATCGACGTACTTGCCGCAGTGCGACAGATCTACTCAGAAGACGTCGTGGCGCAGGCCGCCGCATTGGCTGCCGTCAGCATGCGCGACGAGCTGCGACCGATGGTTGAGAGCATCGTGGCCGAGCGGTCGCGTCTCTCGGCCGCATTGGCGGAGCTGCCCAAGGTTGAGCAGTGGCCGAGTTCTGCAAACTTCTTGTTGGTTCGCATGCCCGTCGCCGCCAAGGTGCGGGCACGCCTGCGCGATGAGTTCTCGGTGCTGGTGCGCGACTTCAGCTACGCTCCGGGGCTGGCGGACTGCCTGCGCATCACCGTGGGCACGCCACAGGAGAACGACCGCTTGCTTGAGGCGCTGAGCGCCATACTGACGTAGGAGGACCATATGGGTCGCACATCGACTGTTGTTCGCACCACGGGCGAGACGGACATCCGCATAGAGCTCGACCTTGACGGCACGGGAACGACCGACATCAAGACGGGTGTGGGCTTCTTTGACCACATGCTCATGGCGTTGGGGCGCCATTGGCTCGCTGACCTGACGGTCCGCTGCAAGGGCGATACCTGGGTGGACGACCATCACACAGTGGAGGACGTGGGCATTGCCTTGGGTGATGCGCTGCGACAGGCATTGGGAGACAAGCGTGGCATTCGTCGCTTTGCCGATGTGGCCGTACCGCTCGACGAGGCGCTCGTGCTCGCTGCGGTGGACATCTCGGGGCGCGGCGAGCTGTACTGGGACGTTCCGATTGGCCCTGCGAAGGTGGGAACGTTCGACACCGAGCTGGGCCAGGAGTTCTTCATCGGGTTTGCGCGCAACGCAGGAATCACGCTGCATCTGCGTGAGTTGTGTGGCTCGAACGCGCACCATATTCTGGAGGCTGCGTTCAAGGCATGCGCGCGTGCGTTGCGCGTTGCCTGCGAGAGCGACCCGCGTGTGGATGACGTTCCCTCGACGAAGGGGGTGCTGTGATGGCCTTAGCTCATCCAAGGCCGCGTGTCGCGGTGGTTGACTATCACAAGGGCAACCTACTCAGTGTGGTTCGCAGTCTGAGCGATGTGGGTGCCGACGCTCAGGCGACCGATGACCCGGACGTCATCGCGGCGGCAGATGCGGTGGTCGTGCCGGGCGTGGGCGCCTTCGAGGATGCGATGGCGTATCTGCGCGCATCGGGCGAGGCAGAGGCGGTATGTGACGCAGCACGGCGTGGCATACCGTTCCTGGGCATCTGCTTGGGGCTGCATGTGCTCTTCGAGCGGGGTTCGGAACGAAGCGACGGCACCGCTGGGGACTGGGTCGAGGGTCTGGGAATCCTGCGCGGTTCGGTTACGCGTCTCGAGTCGGGTAGGCTTAAGGTGCCACATGTGGGCTGGGACCAATTGCACCTCACACAGCATGGCAAAGCGTGCCCACTTTACGCAGGCATCCCAGAGGGTGCCAACGTGTACTTTACGCATAGCTATGCGCTGGCAGACGATGTGGATGAGGCAATCGTTACAACGCGTTCGCACTACACGCGCAGCTTCGCCTCCGGCGTGTGGGAGAACAACATCGTTGGTATGCAGTTCCATCCCGAGAAGTCCTCCACCACCGGTCTCGCCATGCTACGTAACTTTGTAAACATGGTTAGCGCGGCAGGAGACGATTGCCTGCATGTCATTTCGTCCGTCTCGTGAGCGCTCGTTTGTCGAGTTCCCACGGGAGCATGAGGTCATTTGCAAGGTGGAGCGCTTGTGTCGCATGATATCGGACTCTCCATGCTCTTCTCTAACGGTTACTTGGTAAACGAGCATCTGCTTGACGTTTGGAGTCTCGTGGGCTGCACCCGAGGTTCCAAATGAGCTATTGTGATGCAAGGGAGTACCACCCTCTGGGACAAAGTGACGCCAGGTGAATAGCCTCCCTTGTGTCACCCGACAGCGAAGGATGGACGTATGATTCTATTTCCTGCCATAGACCTCATTGCCGGTCAGGTCGTGCGCCTGCGACGGGGCGAGCGCTCTCAGATGGACGTGTATGCTACCGATCCGGTAGCTGTGGCGGAGGACTTCGCTCGCCGCGGCGCGACGTGGATTCACGTGGTGGACCTCTCCGCAACCTTCGAGGAGAGCGAGGAAGCACGTGCGGCGAATACTGCGGCCATCGAGGCCATATGCCGTGTGCCGGGTATTCAGGTCGATACGGGCGGTGGGGTGCGTGACCTCGCGGCGGTCGAGCGGTTGGCGATGGCTGGTGCCAAGCGCATTGCCATCGGCACGGCACTCGTGCGCGACCCGGCATTTGCGCGACAGGCCGCTGCGGAGTTCGGTGATCTCGTCGTGGCCGACGTGGCAGCGCGTGACGGGCAGGTGCGTGTGAACGGCTGGCGTGAGGGGGAGGGTATCCGTGCGGACGAGCTCGTTGCGCGTCTCTCTGATCTCGGTTATCGTCACCTCGTCTTTACTGACATCGCGCGTGATGGCATGCAAACGGGCATTGACGTAGGTGCCTACCGTCACATTGCACGCGTTGCTGGGTTTCCGGTGGTTGCATCGGGCGGTATTGCGACGCTCGAGGACTTGTGTGCGCTCGCAGGGGCAGGGGATGACGTCATTGAGGGTGCGATTACAGGCCGCGCCCTCTACGAGGGAAACTTTTCGCTGGAGGATGCGCTCGCAACCATGCGCTGACGGGATGTTGGGGAATCGCCCGCGAGGGGATAGTCCTAGCGGGCATTCTTCGGACATCCTGCGGTGCTGCTTGATACCTTCGTTGCGCGGTACAATGACGTGGGTACCAGCACGGATGACGGGACCGGCGACATGAACATGGGCAAGGGTATTCATTCTCTCTTAGGATGGCGGGGCCTGTTTGCGGACGAGATGAGGCGAAAACGTGCGCTCATCTTCTTGATACAGGTCATAATCAGCGTCACGCTTACGTTTACGCAGCTGGGGTTTGCCGGTGTCGGGAATCCGGACGGCCGCTACTTCTACCTCATTCTGCTGCTTGTGCCCATAGCGATAGTCCCCCTGCTTCTGGGCACGCTCGCAGGTACCATGTTCGGGTTCATTGCGGGTTGCACATTGCTGGCGCACTCCTCCATCATGCCGCTTAGCTATTACGAGTACGTGCTCGTTACGCCCGTCACCTCCATAGGCTTGCTCACGCTCTGCGGCTTTGTCCAAGGCATTCTTTACGCATGGCTGTTGCCCAAGCACAGCAGTCTGATCAGGCAGACCTTGCTCGTGGGAATTGCGTGCGTCGTCGTCTCTTGGCTCTGCAGTTTGGGATTTGCTCTGTATGATTCGCGCCTGCAAAGCGAAGGTGCTCTTGCTGGATTCTCAGATGAGGTGGTCACCGTCATTCAGACTGTGTTTGGCCTCACGGACTCTCCCATGGCGAGTTTGGAACTGCTGAGCGTCACCACGCAGGCGTGGGTTGATGCGGCGTTCATGGTGATTGCGAGCGAAGGCTTCTACTACTTCTTTACGAAGTTGAAGGACTTGCAAGAAGGCATTGGACTTCGCCTGCTGTTTGGCATCTGGCTCTTCAACGCCATCGCGACCGTAGCCATGATTGTTACTATAGGGAGCTTCGTATCCATCAGCGTTCGCTTGCTGCAGAATGCCGAGAGCAACATGCGCGATGAGATTGATTTTTTGAGCACCCAAATCGACTTGGTGAACGAGCGCGTCGATACCTTTGCCACGTTTGTTGACTCCATCGATGCGGGTGGGGACGATCTTGACGCCCAACAGACCAAGGCCCTCGCGCTCTTGTCCGCACCCTACGACGATCTTCTGCAGGGATATCCTACGAGCAGCAGCGGGATCGTGATCGTCTTGGTCGACGGTCGTGTGTTCATGTCGGGCAGTGACGCATTCCCCTTGGGTGCAAAGCTCGACTCTCTCGTCGACGCCGACGTGCGCGATGCGATTGCGCGAAGTGCCCGTACGGGCGAGATGCAGCGATTCTTCTTTGCGGGCACCACGGGTGGATCGAATGTGGCTGACGGGGGCGAAACGCGTGTCATGCGCATGTCGTATGTGTGCGCAGCAGATAAGGATGATTGCATGATCGTGATGATTCGGCCTTCGACGCTCGTGTTCGCAGAACGATTCCGCCTCATGTGCGAGATTTTCGTTGGCATCATCATCACGGCGGTCTCGGTGTATGCGCTCGTCTTTCGGATGTTGGGGCTTATCGTGAGCGACCGAATCAACAAAACCAACGAGGTTTTGGGGCGCATCACCGCCGGCGACCTTGATGCACGTATGGAAGTTGCGGGCGCACGAGAGTTCAGGCGGCTTTCCGCGGACATTAATACAACGGTCGATGCGCTCAACGGCTGGATTGAGGAGGCAAATACGCGCATGGACTCCGAGCTTGCGGCCGCGCGCGCCATACAGGAGTCTGCACTGCCGAGCAAGTTTCCACCCTTCCCACATATTCCGCAGTTCGACGTGTACGCCTCCATGAGTCCTGCCAAGGAAGTGGGCGGAGATTTCTACGACTTTTTCCTCATCGGTTCGTGTGACGAAGAGGGAGGCAAGCTCGGGTTCATGATTGCGGACGTCTCCGACAAGGGCGTCCCAGCCGCTCTCTTCATGATGAAGGCAAAGGCTTTGATTCAAGATAGCATGGAGCGCGGCTTGCCGCTCGAGGAGGCCGTCATGCACGCGAACGTGCAGCTGTGCGAGGGCAATTCCTCGTGCTCCTTCGTGACTGCCTGGATTGGTGTGCTGGACTATGGCGTACATCACGTCGAGTATGTGAACGCAGGTCACAACCCACCGTTGATTCTGCGTCACGACTTGGGGACGTGGGAGTGGCTCACCGAAACCTCGGGACCGCCGCTGGGTTTGGCAGAAATGCCATATCCGTCGGCCTCGTTCTCGTGTTCCGTCGGCGACACGCTGTTCTTGTATACGGATGGGGTGACCGAAGCACAAAACACCGACCTCGAGCTCTACGGCGAGAATCGACTGGAGGCGTTCCTCCAAGAGGTAAGAGAGCCACGGGCGGACGAACTCGTGAAGGCGGTTGGCGAAGACGTTGCGCGCTTTGTAGAAGGTGCCGAGCAATCGGATGACCTCACGATGCTCGCGCTCAGGGTCTGCTAGCAAGCGTAAGAATAGTCGCGGGGCACACGCCTCTTACCGTGGACTCTGAGTGACTATGAGCCCAGTGAGGTATGTGCCCCGCGATTCGTTGAGCGGTTAAGCGAGAACCTCTACGATGGTGACGCTTGTGGGATCGGTCACCTCAATCATCTTGTTGGTAACAGCGGTAAGCGCCTCGCTGAATTCGTTGATGCGCTCGTCGGTGTAGATCGTGGCCATGTAGGACAGCATGACGGTAATGTCGTCAGCCGTCTCGAACACCTGGAGGAAGTTGCGACGTAATGCGGCATCGTTGTGCGGGTCGATTGGCTCCATCTTCGCGTTCATCATGGAGAGGGCAGATGCGTCGGTGATGGCAGCGTTCTCGAACGAGAGCGCCAGTGCGTCATCTACGTAGGGGTTGTCCTTGGCGGTCGCCCAGTCATATATGCTGTTCGCGATGCCGTCCGAGCTCTGCTTGTTGACTTCCTCATAGAGGTCGGCGAGTGTGGTGAGCTTGTCCAAACGGACGCCGAGGGGCAGGAGAAGTGCGAGGAAGCCGCCTGCGCTCTGCTTGCGCTTGGTGACGCGATTATGGAAGGCGAACTGCGTCATGACGTCACGCTTGCCGGACATCTTGGCGAGGGCGAGCGTCGCGATGGCAGTGAGGAAGCCACTGCGCGTTATGTCGCAGTTCTGCTCCATTGCAGTAAGGTTCTCCGGCGTCATGTTCGTCGGGATGACGACACGCTTGTTGATGTTGCCGGGCTCCTTCTTGTCGGGCTCAATGATCTTGTACCAGTCGACGTTCTCGTAGTTCTCCATGTAGTAGTCGTATGCCTTGCGGAATGCGGCGCTCGAGCGCAGGTGCTCCTCGTCCTCGAGGTAGGAATAATACGTGTCGAGTTCGAGTGGCATGCCCATGTAGGCGCGTGCAAAGCTCTGGAAGATGATTTGCATGCTCATGCCGTCCATGATGATGTGATGGAAGACGATGAGCACGTAGCAATTGCTGTCAGTCTTGATCACGCGCATGCGAATCATGGGGCTGCCCAGAATGTCGAAGGGCTCAATGAGGTGGTCGCGCTTCTCTTCGAATTCCGCGTCGCTCATGTGCTCGAGTGCCACACGCACGCGACGCATGGGGTCGTAACGCTGCTGGAGGTCGAAGTCCTCATTGAACTCATAAATCGTGGAGAAGATGGGGTGGTTAATCGTGACCATGCGCGCTGCTTCGAGGACGCGATTGGCGTCAGCATCGGGACCGAAGGAGAAGAGGAAGGGGAAGAGCCACATTGGGGCGGTGGGCGTAAAGAGCTGATAGTCGATGACGCTTCTGTGGGTGGGCACAAGCTCGTGGGGGTGCCTGCGCGCCTCCATCTCCTTGTCGTACTCAGAAACGTCGGAACCCATGGCGCTTTGCTTCTCTGCGTACAACTGTGCGATCTTTTGTACCGTGCGTCCCTGGAAGATGTCGACGGCCGAAAGGTCGTCGAGGTTCACGAGGTTTAGCACCTTCATGGCGGCAACCGAGCTTCCACCCAGTGCGTAGAAGTCCTCGGTGACGCTCACGTTCTCGATGCCAAGTGCCGCCTCGAATGCTTTGCACAGCGCCGTCTCGAACTCGTTGCTCGGGGCAACATACTCGCCGCGCTCGATTGTGGCGCGTGGGTCGGGAAGCTCCTTGCGCGCAAGCTTGCCGTTGGGCAGCAGCGGAGGCTCCTTGATCTGCATGAAGAAGGCAGGAATCATGTAGTAGGGAACGAGCTGCTCCATTGCCTTGCGAATCTCGTCCTCGCTCTGCTCGAGGTCGCCAAGGTAATAGACGCACACGAACGACTGGTCGGGCTTTTCGAATCCCTTTGCTGCCGCCCACTCCTTGCCGGTGACCCGCTTGAAGGCCGCCTCGATCTCTGCCGGCTCGATGCGGTTGCCGTCAATCTTGATCATATCGTTGGCGCGGCCAACGAGGACCATGTTTCCATCGGGCAGCATGCGTCCGAGGTCGCCTGTGTGGTACCAGCCGTCGCGCAAGGCCTCTGCCGTCTGTTCGGGAAGGTTGATGTACTCGCGGAAGAAGGGGTTCTCGAAGATGATCTCGCCGATCTCGCCCTCGGGCACGTCGTCGCCGTCCTCGTTGACGAGGCGAATCTGGATGATGGGCGTGTTCGGCTTGCCGACGGGGCACTCGTCGTAGGGCTTGTCAATCTCGAATTGGCAGAGGGTGAAGGCGCCCTCGCTCATGGCGTAGTTGTTTACGAGCTTGATTCCGTCGAGGCTGATGCCGTTGGCAGGCTCTGAACCCGTGTGGACGATTTTGAGGTATGGGCCAAGGTTGCCGCCGACTGCACGGATGAGGGAGGGCGAGAGGTACGAGATGACGATCTTGTTCTCCACGTAGTACTGCAGGAGCTTGCGCGGGTTCTTGACGGTCGAGAGCGGAATGATGTAGAAGCAGCACGGTGCGTACATGACGCCCGTGAGCGACTTGATGGACACCACGAAGTTGAGCGGTGCGATGAGGGCCCCTCGGGCGCCTGGCTCGATCTGGACGTTGCCGGCGATTGCGTCGAGCTTGATGTCTCCGTACTCATGCAATACGCCCTTCGGGCGTCCCGTGGAGCCCGATGTGTACACGGCGAAGCACGCGTCGTGGTCATCGGCACGCTCGTAGCCCTGCAAGGGTTCCTGCTCCTTGAGGATCTTTTCCATGAGGGGGGCGTCGATGGTGAGCTTGCAGCCGCAGTCCTTGCGGATGAACTCGATGCGTTCAGGTGCGTAGGTGTCCTCCACGGCCACAAACGCGGCACCGGCCTTCCATACGCCGATCATGGCGATGATGGGGAACACGCCACGTGGCAGGCAGATCATGACGAAGTCTTCGCGCCCGATGCCATTCTGCTTCAGGTAGCCATATACCCGAGCGGAAGCACGGTCGACGCGCGTTCGTGTCCAGCCCTTATAGTACTGGTCGTCCACCAGCATTATGGAATCGGGCATTTCGACCGTCCACTTGGTGAACGCGTCCATGAAGTACGGCACTTTGGTGAGGGGGCTCAAATCCATTTGTTGGTATCCTTCCTCTTTGTGATCCTAGGGTCGCCACGCCCTCCAATCAGGCAACAGATGAGCTCTTCGACTACTCGATGTTCAAGAGGCTTGCGAGCTTGGTAATCTGGAATACGCCCAAAACGTTGTCGGAGCAGTTTTTCACCACGTGGGTGCCGTTTGCGCTGACGGTCCGGCAGGCCGAGAGGAACTCACGCAATCCCGCACTCGAGATGTACTCAAGCTCACTGCAGTCGATGACGAGGTCGGTTACGCCGTCGAGCTGGTCATTGACCTCGGTGTGGAACTGCTTCGCGGTTGTCGTGTCGAGCCTCCCGCTCGGCTTTACGGTGAGGGTTCCTCCGGATTGCTCTGTGTAGATGGTTAGCATGGTGATGTCCTAACGTCGAGTCGGACCCGCGCGGGGCTTTCTCACCATTCTATGGCATTGCGGTTATGCCTCGAAGTGCTGCCGTCTATGTGGCCATTCCAAATTGGTAGACGGTTTAAGGGATGCCGCGTTCGATTCGCGCAAGGTATCGTCAGCCGCCAATGAGGGCGCTCAAGCCGCGCAGCACCACGGCGATGCCCCAGACGCTCAAGAGGGCGAGGGCGAACACAACGGGAATCTTGTTCGTGCCCCATCGTAGAAAGTGATAGAAATCATACACGATGCCGTTCTCCTCCTCGCCGTGACGAAGTATGCCTTGGAGGTAGAACAATCCATACAGGATGCAGGGAATGAAGGCCAGGAACGTCGTCTGCCAAGGTAGCGTTCCCACGGGAACGAAGAGGCAGCAGTCGGCGGCGGCAAGCAGCGGGAGGACGAGGTGCATCCAAAAGTTGCTACCCATGTACATCGACTTCAGATCATATGCGGGAACGAGTATGAAGAGGGCGACCAAGAACGTGAGCATGACGCACGTTGCCGAGATGAGCTTGAGGGTGAGCAGCCAAGCAGGCAGCATCGACCCCGAGAAGAGGTACGTGACTGCGCAAACGAGCGAAACGATGCCAGAGAACAGGTTGGAAAGAACGGTGAAGTACCGGAGGCACATGATGCCTCTATCGGCAAGAAGCCCTCCGCTTTTGCCCCACCCGAACATGAGGCAAAGCCATGCATAGACGGACAACGCCGCAATTGCTATGTTTATTGCCAGGCTAGTCATCGTTGCGATATCCATGCCGACTCCTTCGTTTGGGTGGTCGTTCGTGCGTTGTGTTGCAAAGGCGCGACGTGCTCTCGTCGCCACATGGTGTGGTTCCCATAATACACTAGGAGCGATGATGCTCAGACCACATGAGGTGCGGCGGAGCTTTGACGTCGAGACACCGCCAAACCCATGCTAGAATCAGGTGCCGCATGGCCAATCCGGGCCATGCACAGACGGAAGGGTGGGCCATGCTCACTAAGCGAGTCATTCCGTGTTTGGACGTCAAGGACGGGCGCGTGGTCAAGGGGGTCAACTTCGTCGACCTCATAGATGCGGGCGATCCCGTGGAGTTGGCGCGCGTCTATGATGCCGAGGGTGCCGATGAAGTCGTGTTCCTCGACATTACGGCGACCTCTGACGACCGCGCGACGACCATCGAGCTCGCCTCGCATGCGAGTGCCGAGCTACGCATACCCTACACCGTGGGTGGTGGGTTTCGCGATGTGATGGGCATGTGCCAGATGGTGGCGGCGGGGGCAGACAAGGTCTCGGTGAACTCTGCGGCCGTCAAGGATCCGGAGCTTCTGACCCATGCGGCGGCTGCGTTCGGTAGCCAGGCGGTGATTTGTGCCATCGATGCTAAGCGCCGTGGCAAGGCCGACGAATGGGAGGTATACCTGGCGGGCGGACGCATTGCGACCGGCATCGACGCCGTCGCGTGGGCCGAAGAGGCGGCGCGTCGTGGTGCGGGCGAGATTTTGCTCACGAGCATGGATCGCGATGGCACCAAGGAGGGCTTCGACCTCGCATTGACGCGCAAGGTCGCCCGTGCGGTGCCCATTCCCGTCATCGCCTCGGGCGGTGTCGGCACGCTCGAGCACTTTGCCGAAGGAGTCATCGAGGGGGAGGCAGATGCCGTGCTCGCGGCGAGCGTCTTTCACTTCGGCGTATTCAGCATCCGTCAGGTCAAGGAATATATGGCGGCGCAGGGCATCCCCGTGCGACTTGACTTCTAGCGATGCCGACTGCTTCGCCACAGGTGATTGAGGTCATTTCGATTGCAATCTACGCGCGGGCAAGCGGTTGGGCGAGGAGGTAACATGGAACAGGTGAAGGTGGGCGATGTTTCGCTCAAGCTCGATGCGAACGGCCTCATACCTGCAGTCGTGCAGCAGCACGACACCGGCGAGGTGCTCATGGTGGCCTGGATGAGCGAGGAGAGCCTGAGTCTCACCTTCGAGACGGGTACCACATGGTTCTGGTCGCGTTCGCGCCAGGAGCTCTGGAACAAGGGTGCCACAAGCGGCAACATGCAGCAGGTCAAGCGCGTGCTCGTTGACTGCGATGCCGACACGCTCGTCGTCGAGGTGGACTCGCCGGGGCCAGCATGCCATACGGGACATCGCAGCTGCTTCTATCGGGAACTACGGGGGGAGTAGAGTGCGAATGGGCGAGAGAACCACAAACATGCACGACGGCGACATCGTGCAAGCGATCGACGAGCTTGCCGGCGAGCTCAACGCCCGTATGCGATGAGTCAGTCTTTCGACGGGCAAGGTGGGTCGCTCGGGGACCGTCCCGAGGACGGGGGCATCCCCTCCATCGCCGAGCAGGTCGCGCAGGTGCCCCAAGAGCCGGGGTGTTATCTGTGGCGAGACGCCAAGGGCGAGGTCATCTATGTGGGAAAGGCAAAGAATCTGCGCGCCCGCATGCGCCAATACGTGACGCTTCAAGACGACCGTGCGAAGATCCCACTCATGATGCAGATCGTCCGGAGCTTCGACTACGTGGTGGTCGAGAACGAGCACGAGGCGTTGGTTCTCGAGCGCAACCTTATAGCGCAGTACCACCCGTACTTCAATGTGGATTACAAAGACGACAAGAGCTATCCCTTCATTGCCATCACGGAGTCCGACGCCTACCCCGCCATCAAGTACACGCGTGAGCGTCATCGCAAGGGTACCCGTTACTTCGGGCCCTATACCGACGCGCACGCGGCGCGCGACACCATCGAAACCCTGCGCAAGGTCATCCCCATCTGCACGGCGACGTGCGTGGAGTGGAAGAAGGCAAAGCGCTACTTGGAGAAGCATCCTGACGACCTTGCCGTTGCGAACATCGCACTTGCCCAACGAGGCCGTCCGTGCTTCTTCAGCCATGTGGGCCTTGGTCCCGGCGTGTGCGTTGGCGCCATCGACACGGCCGATTACGCCCGAAACGTCCGCCAAGTCGAGCAGTTCCTCAACGGCAAGCGCCGTGACGTGGTGAACGAGCTCACCTTGCAGATGCGTGAGGCCGCGGCGGATCTGGAGTTCGAGAAGGCCGGGCGTCTCAAGCGACGGCTGGAGGTGCTGACGGGCCTTGAGGACAGGCAGCAGGTGGTCTTCTCGTCGAACGTGAGCATGGACGCCATCGGCGTGTACCGCGAGGAGACCATCAGTGCGGCATGCGTCTTCGTCGTGCGCGAGGGCATCACCATCCGAAGCACTGAGTTCATCCTGAACAAGGGCAACGACGTGAGCGAGGAGGAGCTGGTCGAAGGCTTTCTCAAGCGCTACTACGACGAGACGGCCGACGTGCCCGCCGAGGTGGACGTGAGCTGCGACCTTGCCGATGCCGACCTGCTCGGCGAGTGGCTCACGGCAAAGCGGGGACGCGCGTGCACCGTGCGCCGTCCCATCCGGGGCGACAAGCGTCACCTGCTCGAGACTGCCGCGAACAACGCGCGCTTTGCCCTCAATCGCTACATGGTGCGTACGGGCTACGCTGACGACCGCACCAACCAGGCCCTCCTGCAGCTTGAGAGCGCGCTTGCCCTTGATGGTCCGCCCCTGCGCATCGAGTGCTTCGACATCTCCACGCTGCATGGTCGCTTTACCGTCGCATCCATGGTCGTCTTCACCAACGGTCGGCCAGACAAGGGCCAGTACCGGCGCTTCAAGATTCGCGCGGAGCTCGACGAGGCAAACGACTTCTTGAGCATGAGCGAGGTGCTCGGCAGGCGCTACTCGCCAGAGCGCATGGCAGACGAACGATTCGGCTCACGTCCCGACCTGCTTGTGGTGGACGGTGGCAAGCCCCAGCTCACGGCTGCCATCGAGCAGCTCGACGAGCTTGGCCTGGACATTCCCGTGTGCGGTCTCGCGAAGTCGGACGAGGAAGTATTCGTGCCGTGGGACGAGACGCCCATCGTGCTTCCGTCCGGATCGGCGTCGCTCTACCTCATCAAGCAGGTGCGTGACGAGAGTCACCGCTTCGCTATCACCTTCCATCGCGAGTTGCGCGACAAGGCGATGACGGTGAGCGTGCTCGACGAGGTCCCGGGCGTGGGTCCCAAGCGCAAGCGTGCCATCATGCGCCACTTCGGCTCGTTCAAACGCCTGCGGGAGGCAAGCCTTGAGCAGATTGCCGAGGTCAAGGGGATTTCCGCCAGCGTGGCAGAGGACGTGTGGCGCGAGCTGCGTGCATGGGAGGAGGCCAAGTAGTGAAGGTTTTTTATTCCACGAGGGGACCGTCACTTTTTGGTATGGTAGAGAACTGACGGTCGCCGCAATGCGCGAGCTGGGAGGGCACGATGGCAATCGACACGGAATTTGGCTGGCGAGGTGCTAGGCGCACGCTTTTGGTCGTGGAGGACAACGAGATCAACCGCATGATGCTGTCTGCCGTTCTGGAGGAAGATTTTGACGTCATTGAGGCGGAGGACGGCTTCGAGGGACTGGAGCGGCTGGAAGCGTACTCTCAGGATATCGCGCTCATATTGCTCGATATCTACATGCCGCGCTGCGATGGGTTTGAGTTCCTTCGACGCAAGGCCGTCGACCCCCGGTTCGACACAGTGCCCGTCATAGTGACCACGGCCGGCGGTTCGATCGAGGACGAGATCGCGTGCCTCGAGCTTGGTGCAAATGACTTCGTTGTCAAGCCATATAACTTTGAGATTATCAAGAACCGCGTAAACAACCTCATTCGACTTCGCGAGAGCGCCGCTATCGTCAACATACTCACCTACGATGACGAGACGGGCCTGTACAACAAGGACTTCTTCTACCACGAGGTGGAGGAAGCGTTCGCGCGGAGGCCCGATGCCCAGTTCGACCTGGTCGTGGGTGACGTCGAGAATCTCGCCTCCCTTAACGACCGCTACGGAGAGGCGAAGTGCGTCAGGCTTATGCGCGACATTGCGGGGCGGCTCACCGAACTGTTGCCGAAGTGCATTGCGAGGGGCAGGATCTCAACTGAGCTATGCGCCTTCGTCCTCGAGCATGAGGAGCGCGATTGGGAGGAGATGCTTGCGCTTGACACCGATGGCCTCGTCGTCCCGAACGCGAGCGTCAAGTTCGGGGTAGTGGAGAACGTGGACCGCGGCATGCCCATCTCCAAGCTCTGTGGCTTGGCGAGGAGCACCGCCGCCACGATTAGGGGGCGCTATGGCGTGCAGGTGGCACTCTTTGATGACGAGCTGCATGCGCGTCAGGTATTGGAACAGACGATACGTGAGAGCATGGAGTCGGCGCTGGGCGAGCTGCAGTTCTCGGTGTACTACCAGCCCAAGCATGATGTGCACACCCAACACGTTGGCGGGGCGGAGGCGCTTGTGCGCTGGTCCCATCCCACGGTGGGCTTCATAAGCCCGGGTCTCTTCATTCCCATCTTCGAGCGCAACGGGTTCATCACGCAGCTCGACATGTACGTGTGGGAGCAGGCGTGCAAGGAGCTGGCACGGTGCCGGGAGGCGGACCTGCCCTGCGTGCCCTTCTCGGTCAATGCCTCGCGCTTGGACTTCGACCTCCCTGATCTGCCGCAGCGCTTCGCTGCGATTGCAGACAAATATGGCGTCGACCATGCGCTGCTCCACGTAGAGCTCACCGAGACCGCCTATGCGGACAACCCCCAGAGGGTCATCGACACGTTGCATGAGCTCAAGGAGCTTGGGTTCTCCTCGGAGCTGGATGACTTTGGCTCGGGATACTCGTCTCTCGTCTCGCTCAACACGCTTCCGCTTGACGTTTTGAAGCTCGACATGAGTATGGTGCGCAAGGCGACCGAGCTCAATGACTTCCGCATCGTGGAGTCAACCATTAACCTGGCTCAGGTATTGGGCCTACAGACGGTGGTCGAGGGTGTCGAGACGGCAGAAGAGGCGCGCCGGGTCACGGAGATTGGCTGTGATTACATACAGGGCTACTATTATTCTAGGCCGCTGTGCGTGGAGGAGTTCGAGCAGTATTTGCAGCGTGATTGCGTATCGCGCGCCAGTGATGAGGGGGAAGGGCGATGACGGCTCAGGAATTGTACGACCGGATTGGTGGAAACTACGCCGAGGCGTTGAGCAGAATGATGATGGATTCATTCGTCGCACGTCTCATTGTGAAGTTCGTTGACGATACCTCCTGTGGCGACCTCATTGCGGCGTGGGATGCGGGGAATGAGGAGGCAGCGTTCGAGTCTGCGCACCGCGCAAAGGGTGTGTGCGCCAACCTCGCACTCACGGACCTTGCGGCGCTCACGAGCCAGATTTGTGAGGCGCTGCGCAAGGGGAACGACGAGTTGCGCGCCTCCACGAATGTCGACGCCCTCGTGGCCGAGCTGAAGGAGCGCTATGGTGCGACGCGCGAGGCCATCGCGGAGTTCGCCGCGCAGTGAGGACACGGACAAGTGAAGCCCAAGGGGCGGTCCCAATGACATGGTCAGTGTGCCATTGGTACCGCCCCTTGGTCCGCTTTGAGTCAGAAGGCTATGCCACGCGGCGTGGTGGCTTGCCTCCCTCGAGCACGGTGATGACGTTGGCGACGGACTCATCGCCCATGCGGATGAGCGCCTCCTCCGTGCCCGCGCCGATGTGTGGGGTGCCGATGAAGTTGTCCAGCTCGTAGAGCTTGGTCGTCGCAGCGGTCGGCGGCTCGGTGACGAACGCGTCGCATGCCGCAGCGCGTAGCTTGCCTGCCTTGAGGGCATCGTAGAGGTCGTCCTCATTCACGATGCCGCCACGGGCGGCGTTGACAAGAATGGCGTTCGGCTTGAACTTGTCGAACATGTCGCCGGCGATGAGGTTTTCGGTCTCGGGCGTGAGTGGTACGCTGACGTTTACGATGTCGGAGCGCTCGATGACCTCCGCCACCGTCTCGACCTTCTCATAGCCGAAGCTCTCCATGGCGTCTGCGGGCATGTACGGGTCGTAGGCGATGACCTTGGCGTCAAAGCCGCCCATCAAGATCTTGCCCACGATGCGTGCGATGTTGCCTGCTCCGATGAGACCGAGCGTCTTGCCGGTAAGCTCGATGCCCGTCATCTCCTTGGGGGCGATGGAGGCAAACTCGCCGGCCTGGCTCTTGCGGTCGGCAACGGAGATGTTGCGGCAGATGTCGAGCATGAGGCCCACGATGAGCTCGGCCACGGAGTTGGCGTTGGCACCGGGCGTGTTCGTCACGATGATGCCGCGCTCCTTGGCTGCGTCGATGTCGATGGTGTTGCAGCCGACGCCATGCTTGGAGATGATCTTGAGGTTGGGCAGCTTGTCCATCAGCGCGGCGTCTACGGGGAAGACGCGCAGGATGATGGCCTCGACCTCCTCTGGCTTGTCGAAGTTGTCGACAACCTCGAACTTCTCCTCGAGCTTCGCGCGGCACGAGGGGTCGATGTACTCGCTCAGATAGACGGACATGCGAGGCTCCTACTCGGTGTAGTCGGCATAGTCGAGGAACTCGACGCCAAGCTCGTCGACCTTCTTCTGGACCCACGGGCGGATGTAGGTGCCGTCCTTCTCCATGGTGGCGAGAATCTTGGCCTCGTTAGCCTCGATGGTGTGCACGGCCTCGAGCAGTGCGGGGGCCTCGGAGGGACGAACGAAGATTACACCGTCGGCGTCACCGAGCACGATGTCGCCGGGGAAGACGGTGCGGCCGCCCACAGAGACGGGCGTGTTGATCTCGCCGGGGCCGTTCTTGTATGGGCCGTCGGGGGTGATGCCCTTGGCATAGATGTTGAAGTCCTCGAGCTTCTGCATGGCGTCGACGTCACGGATGGCGCCATCCACCACGATGCCGGCGATGCCGCGCATGCGGCAATAGGTGACCATGAGCTCACCGAAGGAGGAGCGGCGGGTGTCACCACCGGCGTCGATGACGATGACGTCGCCGGGCTTGGCAAGGTCCATGGCGATGTGGAAGAAGAGGTTGTCGCCGGCGGGAACCTTGACGGTGAAGGCGGTGCCGAGCATGGGGCTCGAGTTGATGGGGCGCAGTGGGGCGTCGGTCGACGAGATGCGATTCATCACATCGTCGAGGTTGGCGACGGCGACATCCTTGAACTGGTCTACCAGCTCACGGTCTGGCCTCTTGAAGTCCTTGATAACTACGCAGCCTGTCTTCATGCTTCCTCCTTGGTAGCGGCTGACCTGTGTGTCCTGCATGTTACCAAAGAGAAACCTGCCCGTAACCTGCCAATCCGTGAGCGTTGAGTTTCGAGTTTTACGAAGGTAGATCACTGGGGCTCCTGGGGAACAGCCCGCTGGGCGGCGGGCCTTGGTGAGTCACCTCAGGGGGACACGAAAGATGCACGTTCTTTGGCGTTGCGCTATGCTAAGGTGCAGTGACGGATGAGCGGCAGAGGAGGTCTCGCATGACACACATCACCGCTGAGGAACGCATGCGCCTTGCCGCAAAGAGGGATCGCGACGTGGACGTGGTCATCATTACGGGCATGTCGGGCAGCGGTCGCACACAGGCGATGCACGTATTCGAGGACATGGGCTACTTCTGCATCGACAACCTTCCCGTGGGGCTCATCCTGCAGATCGCCAATGCTGTCGGGCTGAACACCGGCATCGGGCGTCACCTTGCCGTGACGTGCGACCTGCGTTCGCAGGACCTCTTTGGCGACCTCACCGACACGTTGGACGAGCTTACCGAGCACGAGCTGTCGTACAAGGTGCTCTTTCTCGATGCCTCCGACGAAGTGTTGATTCGTCGCTACAACGAGAACCGTCGCAGGCATCCCATCGCCGAGGAGGGAGAGAGCCTCAGCTCGGCAATCGAGCGCGAGCGTGCGGGACTCGAGGCCACACGCGAGCTGGCAGACCTCAGGATCGATACGACGAACATGCTCAACACCGAATTGCGGACGATCATTCGTCGTGAGTTTGCCGAGCTCAGCGACCAGCAGCTGCTTGAGGTACACGTCTTCTCGTTCGGATTCAAGCACGGCATGCCTGTGGAGGCCGACCTGCTCATCGACGTGCGCTTCCTTCCCAACCCGTTCTGGGATCCCCAGATGCGCCTGCTCACCGGCGAGGATCCCCTAGTGAGGGACTTTGTGTTGGGCAACGACGTCACGAGGGAGTTCTTGGAGGTCTGGAAGCGGCTGCTCGATGTGGTGATGCCGGGCTACATCACCGAGGGGAAGTCGCGCGTCTCGGTGGCCATTGGCTGCACGGGCGGTCAGCACCGCAGCGTTGCCATCGCCAACGCGACTGCAGAATACCTCAAGGAACGCGACTACCGTGTTGCATGCACGCATCGCGACCTCGTCTTGGCGAACGTGCGCAATGACTAGCTCGCGCCTCCCGTAGGGTTTAGACCGCACGACGGAAGGGGTTGAGGCATGTCGTTTACCGCTGAGGTCAAGGACGAGCTCTCGCGCGTGGAGCCCGATTCGCACGAGAGCGCGCTTGCGGAGCTCTCGGCACTTATGCGGGTGTGCGGCACGCTCTCCTACTATGGTACGGGTCGGTATGCGGTGCGCTTGGCGACAGAGACGGGATCGGTCGCGCGAACTGCCATGCGCTTGGTGCACCGGCAGCTCGATTTGGAAACATCCCTCACGGTGCGGCGCTCGGTTCAGAGGAAGACCCGCAACTACCTTATAGAGATACCCGAGCAGGAAGAGCTCGTAGATGACCTCGTTCGCTTGGGCATCATCGTGCCGGGGGAGGGACTCGTTCGTGGGGTGCCCAAGTTCCTCCTCGACCATGTGGGGGCAACCGAGTCGTTTGTGCGGGGCGCCTTCATGGCAGGCGGTTTTGTCGCAGATCCCCGACGCGACTTCCATTTGGAGATAGCGGTGACGGGGGAGGAATTCGCCCAAGCGATCTGCGCCTTGCTGAAGCGTCTTGGGGTGCGCGCACGACTCAACCACCGACGTGGCTCCCATGCCGTCTATCTCAAGAGCTTCGAGGACGTGCGCGAGCTGCTTAAGGTGATGGGTGCTACGCGCTCGACCATTGCAGTGGAAAGGGTACGCTATCTCAAGAGCGTGAAGAATGACGTCAATCGGCGGGTCAATGCCGACGTGGCCAACAGCAGCCGCGCGTCACGCTCGGGCGCGGAGCAGCTGCACCTCATAGGTCGCGTTGCCACCCAAGTGGGGCTAGAGACGCTTCCGCACGCACTTCGCGAGTTCTGTGAGCTGCGGGTCCGCAACCCCGAGATGTCGCTCGCTGAGCTGGGTTCGCTTTGCGACCCGCCGGCCTCCAAGTCCGCAATGTATCATCGCGTGCTGCGCCTGCAGCAGCTCCTCGGAGAGTGAGCCTTCCTGACCGCTTGCCCACGGCGGGATTGCGGTCGGCATCTGTGTGCTCCCGTCTTTGGACGCTACCTCAGCCAATCTTTTCCGAATCTACAGAATTCGTGGCCCCTCGCGTCCGTCGCGCGGAAAAACGCAACGCTCACGGAGTTCTTGACGGTTGTCGGGAGGGCGTGCGTATAATCTCATCTTGTGTTTAGTTTGGCCGCGTCGAGGATGTGCCTCGACGGCCTCGCGAAAGGAGAAAGTATGGCAGTTAAGGTAGCTATTAACGGCTTTGGTAGAATCGGCCGCCTGGCGTTCCGTCAAATGTTCGGTCATGAGGGCTCCGAGATCGTCGCCATTAACGACCTCACCTCCCCGAAGATGCTCGCGCACCTGCTGAAGTATGACTCCTCTCAGGGCAACTATGCTCGTGAGCACGAGGTCGTCGCAGGCGAGAACAGCATCACCGTTGACGGCAAGGAGATCACGATCTACGCAAAGCCGAACCCCGAAGAGCTGCCTTGGGGCGAGCTGGGCGTCGACGTTGTTCTCGAGTGCACCGGTTTCTTCACCGCCAAGGACAAGGCTGCCGCCCACATCAAGGCTGGCGCCAAGAAGGTCGTCATCTCCGCTCCCGCCGGCAACGACCTGCCCACCATCGTTTACAACGTTAACCACGAGACTCTGACTGCTGACGACGACATCATCTCCGCCGCCTCCTGCACCACCAACTGCCTCGCTCCCATGGCCAAGGCCCTCAACGACTTTGCCCCCATCCAGAGCGGCATCATGGCGACCATTCACGCCTACACCGGCGACCAGATGATTCTCGACGGCCCGCAGCGCAAGGGCGACCTCCGTCGTGCCCGCGCTGGCGCAGTCAACATCGTTCCGAACAGCACCGGCGCTGCCAAGGCCATCGGCCTGGTCATCCCCGAGCTCAATGGCAAGCTCATCGGCGCCGCTCAGCGCGTTCCGACGCCCACCGGCTCGACCACCCTTCTCTTCGCCGTTATCAAGACGGACAAGGAAGTCACCGTTGACGCCATCAACGCCGCTATGAAGGCCCAGGCCAACGAGTCCTTCGGCTACAACGAGGACGAGATCGTCTCCTCCGACATCGTCGGCATGATGTACGGCTCCCTCTTCGACGCCACCCAGACCATGGTTTCTCAGGTCTCCGACGACGAGTATCTGGTTCAGGTTGTTTCTTGGTACGACAACGAGAACTCCTACACCTCCCAGATGGTCCGCACCATCAAGTACTTCGAGAAGTTCGTCGCGTAGTCGGCACTTCCTCAGGGAACTGGGGCGCGGTTGCAGCTCTCGGGCCGCGCCGCGCCCCTTTTAATTGACTCAAGACTCGGATAGGTCTGGAGTTGCGACTCATTGCCCATAGCGGGCACTGAGCCATCTGTTGGAATTCGATCGAAGGAGTTGATACCCATGGCCTTTACCAAGAAGACCGTGCGTGACATCGACGTCGACGGCAAGAAGATCATCATGCGCGTCGACTTCAATGTGCCTCTGAAGGACGGCGTCGTTACCGACGACACCCGTGTGCGTGCGGCCATTCCCACCATTAAGTACCTCAAGGAGCACAATGCTGGCATCATCCTCATGAGCCACCTTGGTCGTCCTAAGGGCGACGGTCCCGAGCCTGCTCTGACCCTCAAGCCGGCTGCCGAGAAGCTCGCCGAGCTCACGGGCTACGATGTGAAGTTCGTTGACGACACCTATGGCGAGAAGGCTGCTGAGGCCTGCGCCGCCGTCAAGCCGGGCGACATCCTCGTGCTCGAGAACGTCCGCTTCCTCAAGGCCGAGAAGAAGAACGACCCCGAGGTTGCCAAGAAGTTCGCTTCCTACGCCGACATCTTCGTGCTCGACGCCTTTGGTACCGCGCACCGTGCGCAGGGTTCCGTCGTGGGCGCCGCCGAGTTCATTCCGGCCGTCGCCGGCTTCCTGCTCGAGAAGGAAGTTGACACCCTCACCGGCATCTTCGCCGATCCCGAGCGTCCGTTCGTGGCCGTTGTCGGTGGCTCCAAGGTTTCCTCCAAGATTGGTGTTCTGGAGAACCTCATCGAGTCCGCCAACACCCTCATCATCGGTGGCGGCATGGCCTACACGTTCTTCCTGGCCAAGGGCTACTCCGTGGGCAAGTCCCTCCAGGAGCCCGACTGGATCGAGCGCGCCGGCGAGATGCTCAAGAAGGCCGAGGAGAAGGGCTGCCAGATTCTGCTGCCCGTCGACAACATCGTTGCCGACCACTTTGGCGAGGACGCCGAGGGCACCGTCGTTGCCTCCGATGCGATTCCTGACGACATGATGGGCATGGACATCGGCCCCGAGACCGAGAAGCTGTACTGCGACGCCGTCAAGGGCGCCAAGACGGTCTTCTGGAACGGCCCGATGGGCGTCTTCGAGATCGAGCAGTTCAGCCATGGCACCAAGGCAGTCGCCGAGGCCATCGCTGATTCCGACTGCACGTCCATCATTGGCGGAGGCGACTCCGTTGCAGCTATTAATAAGTTTGGCCTGGCCGACAAGATGAGCTGGATCTCCACAGGTGGTGGCGCTTCTATGGAGCTCGTCGAGGGCAAGGCCCTTCCTGGAGTGGAGGCGCTTCTCGATGCGTAAAAGGATGATCGCTGGTAACTGGAAGATGAACAAGACCTTCTCTGAGGCCGTCGAGCTCGCTACCGGGCTTGCTGCCGAGCTGAAGGACGGCACGGGTGACGTCGACGTCGTCGTCGCTCCGCCGGCTGTCGACCTCAAGGGCGTTGCCGAGGTCATCGAGCAGGAGAAGGCTCCGTTTGCCCTCTCTGCACAGAACGTGTACTGGGAGGAGGCCGGCGCCTACACTGGCGAGACCGCTCCGAACATGCTTGAGGCCATCGGTGCCACGCACTGCATCATCGGCCACTCCGAGCGCCGCGACTACTTCGGCGAGACGGACGAGGACATCAACAAGAAGGCCAAGGCCCTCATGGCTCATGGCATCGTGCCCATCAGCTGCTGCGGCGAGTCCCTCGAGATTCGCGAGGCTGGCACGCACGTAGAGTTCGTCGTCGACCAGATCAAGAAGGACACCGCTGGCCTCGAGATCAGCGATCCCTCTAAGTATGTCATCGCCTATGAGCCCATCTGGGCTATCGGCACTGGCAAGACCGCCACAGCTGATGACGCACAGGAAGTCTGCGGCGCTATCCGCAAGACGCTCGTCGAGATCTTCGGCGAGGAGACCGCTGCTGGCATCCGCGTGCTGTACGGCGGCTCCGCCAACCCGAGCAACATCGCCGGCTTCCTCGAGAAGGAAGACGTTGACGGCGCTCTCGTCGGTGGCGCTTCCCTCAAGGCCGACGGCTTCGCCGACATGGTGCGCTCCGCTATGGCATAAGCTGCGCAATAGCTACGCGTACTATTTGGCCCCGGATTCGATCCGGGGCCATTTTCATTCGTTGGGGGATTTGAGGTATGGTTCTTGAATACCCAATCGTACCACTGGTAGTTGGTGTACTCTATAGCATGCAGTTGTCAATCGCCGTAGATGGAGTGGAGTATGGCAGAAGCAAAGAAGAAACCAGTCGTACCAATCGTTATAGGAGTCGTGGTCGTTGCCATTATCGGCGTGGTCGCGTTCCTTATGCTGACCCCAAAGAAGAAGGTGAACGTCCCGAGCGTCACGTATTACTATCAGGCTCAAGCCGAGAAGATGCTCGCTGATGCTGGTCTCAAGCTTGGCGAAGTGAAGGAAGAGCAAAGCACTGAGTCCTATGAGGGTCTCATCCTGAATCAGAGTCCGGATGCTGATGCGTCTGTTGATGAGGGTTCGGCGGTGGACATCACCATTGCGAAGGGCCGTCCCATTCCTACGTCCGTAGTGGTTCCGGACCTCAAGGCGCTCGGGCCTGAAGATGCGGAGATTGCGCTCTTCGGAGCAATATTCTTCCCTCTCAACGAGGGTGCGGTGTACTCAGATGACGTCGAGCCGGGCAAAGTATGCGAGCAAACACCTGCTGCCGGGACGTCCGTTCCGATTGACGTAACGGACTTTCAGGAAGGTAACTGGCCAGTTGTCTCCTTCAAGACGAGCTTGGGCAAGGAGCAGGTGAAAGTTCCTGATGTCGTGGGGAAGTCTGAGCAGGAGGCACGCGATGCTCTCGGTGCTGCGGGTATTGCGGTCGATACATCAAGCTCCTACAGCGAGACGGTCGAGCAAGGCCACGTCATCAGCCAGTCGATTGCAAAGGACATCACGGTTGCGAAGGGGACGATTGTCACCATCGAGATCTCCGCAGGCAAGAAGCCGGTCAATCGTGTAAACGTTCCCGACATCCGAACCTACAGCCTCGACGAAGCAAAGCGCGCGCTCGAGAGCGCAGGACTCAACTACACCTACTCTGGTGACGTCGGTGGTAGGGTGATTACGGTCAATCCGATGCCCGGTACTCAGGTTGATCAGGGCTCGAGCGTTTCCTTCACGATTCAGCGCACCGCAGAGCAAATCCAGCAGGAGGAACAAGAGCGTCAGCGCAAGCAGCAGGAGGAGCAGCAGCGCCAGCAGCAGGAGCAGCAGCGCCAGCAGGAGGAGCAGCAGCGCCAGCAGGAGGAGCAGCAAAGGCAGCAAGAGGAGCAGCAGCGCCAGCAGGAAGAACAGCAGCGCCAGCAGGAGGAGCAGCAGAGGCAGCAGGAGGAGCAGCAGCGCCAGCAGGAGCAGCAGGAGCCCGCGCAGGAGTATATTTCTGAGGCAGACGCGGCTGAATCGGCAAGAGCTGCTGTCGACTCGCTCATCGGCGACGACGAGGTTCTCAACACCAATGTCGTACTCGAAATCGGTGGGGATGCGCCTCACTACGTGGTGGATTTCAGCACGGAAGTGGCGGGGTACGAGGTTACGCTCGACGCCTACACCGGAGAGATTTGGAATGTGGACATCATTGATTAATCCTTAGCAATAAGGTAACGGCAATTAGTGGGTCGTGGGGGATATGCCTCGCAGGGCTTTCGGTGGCTAAAGCTTGTGACGCGAGGTGTGTACCGCACGGCCCCTTCATTGTTTGGCTTGACCGTACGCGTCAAGGTGGTTTGGGGTGGTTCTATGAATCCGTATATGAAGGCTGCCATAACGTTCGCGGTGGTGTTCGTTGCCGCACTTGCCTATTCCTATATCTGCGACGTTATGATTGGCGGCGAAGTGTTTCACGTTGACTTGGCAGTCGCTCTTGGTGCCGCGGCAGGTGGCGCCGTTATCATGCTCGTCCACGACCTTACCAAGGACGAGTGAGGCGAAGCGGAACGGCGGTGTCCTGTTCCAAGCTTGTTTCGGGTGAAGGTTCTCAACGTTTGATGCGGTACGTATGCGCTATCTTCTTCGCATTGCTCATCTCATCAAGGAGGGAACTATGACCAAGTTCAGCGACAACGTCTCGCGTCGATCGTTTATCACGCTCTCCAGTGGTCTTGCCGCGGCGCTCGGCCTTGCCGCCTGCGGTGGCCCTGCGGCACAGGACAGTGGCGCAGAGGATGCAGCAGCCGATTCCACGACTGAAGCCTCCACTGCCGACGCGGACGGTGCGTCGACCTTCGCCGCTGACGGCGTGCTACGCGTGGGAATGGAGGCGGCATATGCCCCCTATAACTGGCAGGAAACGAAGGAGTCCGATACTACCATCCCCATCGAGAACGTCAGCGGTGCGTACGCCGATGGCTATGACGTGCAGATTGCCAAGCAGGTCGCTGAGGGCTTGGGCCTTGAGCCGGTTGCCGTCAAGCTCGAGTGGGACGGCCTTATCGAGGCGCTGGGCAACGGCCAGATCGACGTCATCATCGCAGGCATGACGGCCACGCCCGAGCGTGCGGAGTCCATCGACTTCACTGATCCGTATTACGTGGGCACCTACGGGCTCATGGTGCAGAAGGGCTCGGAGTACGAGGACGCCACCTCGATTCAGGACTTCAAGGGTGCGGCCGTGCTCGGCCAGAAGGATACCCTGCTCGACACCGTCATCGACGAGATCGAGGGCGTCAACCACCTCAATCCCGTGCCGACCGTGCCCGACCAGATTTCCAACCTTCGTGCAGGATCATGCGATGCCATCACCTTCGACACCGGCAACATCGAGAGCATGACCACGGACTATCCCGAGTTTGTTGGCATCATCTTTGAGGATGGCAAGGGCTTCTCGGAGGATGTGCCCGTCAATATCGGCATCTCGAAGGGCCATGACGACATCGTCGAGCAGATGAACCAGATTCTTGCGGGCATCGACGAGGAGAAGCGCCAGGAGATTTGGTTTGCCGCTGTTGACCGTCAACCGAAGTAATCCAAGCGCGCGTGGTTGGGATGCCAGGTACTCCGTCCGAATGGGCGTGGTACCTGGTGTCTTGTTTGCCGCTCTGCAGAGCTAGGGGTATGCATGAACAGACTCAAGCAGATACAACAGTTTTTGAAGGATGACCACCGGTACGTGTTCTTGTGGACGAGTCTCGTAGCGATGGTCGGCGCGTGGTTCTCAACACAGTCGCGTGGTCCGAAGAGCTTCCTCGCGGGGGTATATGCCTTTGAGGTGGCGATGTATTGGTTTCTTATGGCATGGCTTGCCGTAAGCGCCGTCGCGCTGGTCTGGAAGCTGACGCATTGGAAGAACTACGAGGAGACTTCGCCCTTCACTAAGCCGATGGCAAAGAAGCTTGAGCGTGTGCTCTCCTTTGCAGTCATCGCCGTCACGCTGGTCCTGTTCGTCGATCGAGCCGTGATGGGCCTCGCGAGCATCATCGAGGTGGCACTTGCGCAGGACAAGAACCCCAACGACTTCTTGGGTTCGATCGTCTACATGCTCGACAAGAGCGGCGACATCATTGCGCAAGGTGCGCTCATCACGGTGGAGCTGGCCGTCTTTGGTACGCTCATCGCGTTCTTTCTTGCCATTCTGCTGGTGTTCTTGCGCATTCAGGAGATAGATCGGTCGGACAACGACTTCATCCGCTTCCTCAAGACCTTTGGGTGTGAGTTCGCCAAGGTGTATTCCACCGTGGTACGCGGTACGCCCATGATGGTGCAGGCCATGCTCATCTACTTCCTCGGGTTCAACATCCTGCGCAACACGGGCATGACGGTATCGGAGATCGGTGGCATCTGGTCGACCTTCGTTGCCGGCCTCGTCACGATCTCGCTCAATTCGACGGCATACATGATGGAGGTGCTGCGCGGGGGCATAGAGGCGGTCGATCCCGGACAGAACGAGGCGGCGCGAAGCCTCGGCCTCACGCAGTGGCAGGCGATGATCAAGGTCGTCTTCCCGCAGGGCGTGAAGAACGCCATTCCTGCACTTTCCAACGAGCTGGTCGTCAACATCAAGGACTCGTCGGTGCTCAGCGTCATCGGCGTCCTCGACCTCATGTTTGCGACCAAGACCGTGGTGGGCATTCACTTCAGGCAGATCGAGATGTACGTGGTCGCAGCCGCCGTGTACCTGTGCCTCACCATGGTGGCGAGCTGGTTGCTGGGCAAGTTCGCGAAGCGACTCTCGGTGGAGCCTGCGCCGCTGGCAAGCGTCTCCGACATGACTGCCACCGTGGGTACGGTGGCGGGTACGGGTTCGTCTGAGTATTCGCTGGATGCCAAGAGGCGGGAGGGCCACAAGCATGATGAACACTAACGAGCGCGGACCGCTCATCAAGGTCGAGGGCCTGCGCAAGTCGTTTGGCAGCCACCTCGTGCTCAAGGACATCAACTTTGAGGTGCGCCAAGGAGAGGTCGTCACGATCATCGGCGCGTCAGGCTCGGGAAAGTCTACCCTGCTGCGCTGCATGAATCTCTTGGAGACGCCCGATTCCGGGCACATTTGGTTCCATGGCGAGGACCTTGCAGCCGAGCGAGTCAACATCAATCGCTTGCGACAGGACATCGGCATGGTGTTTCAGAGCTTCAACCTCTTCAATAACATGAACGTGCTGGACAACTGCACCTTGGCACCGGTTACCACCAAGCGCACAAACAAGGAAGAGGCGGAACGCCGCGCGCGCACGAACATCGAAAGCGTGGGTCTCTCGGAATTCATCGCGGCGCCGGTCACCTCTCTTTCGGGTGGACAGAAGCAGCGCGTCGCCATTGCCCGAGCGCTCTGCATGGAGCCTGAACTCATGTTGTTTGACGAGCCGACGAGTGCTCTTGACCCCGAGATCGTGGGCGAGGTTCTCAACGTCATGCGCGACCTTGCCTTGGGTGGCATGACCATGGTGGTCGTCACGCACGAGATGGCCTTTGCCAAGAGCGTGAGCGACCGCGTGGTCTTCATGGACCAGGGCGTGATTGCCGAAGAGGGATCGCCCGAGCAGATCTTTGGGAATCCCCAACTCCCGCGTACGCGTGAGTTCCTCGCGCGCTACCTGGAGGACTAATTGCGCGGTGATCTGTTGGGGCCACCCGGCGGCATCATGTGAATCCTGTTGTACAATGCTTTATAACAGACAGGAGGATACATGGATCGCATAAAGATTATCGATGTGCATGAGGACGTTCTGGCAAACAACGACCGTGCGGCAGAAGCGCTTCGCATGCGTTTGCACGAGAAGGGCACCCTGCTCATCAACCTCATGAGTTCTCCGGGTTCGGGGAAGACGACGCTGCTGAACGCGACGCTCGATGCCGTGGCGGGAAGGCTGTCGGTTGGCGTGATGGAGGCGGACGTTGACTCCGACGTCGACGCCTATGCGGTGCAACGCCATGGCGCTCGCGCGGTGCAGTTGCATACCGGCGGTATGTGCCACCTCGATGCCGCCATGTGCGAGCAGGGATTGCGCGAGCTGGGCACCGATGGCCTTGACGTTGTGTTCATCGAAAACGTGGGCAACCTCATCTGCCCTGCTGAGTTCGATACCGGCGCGGCACGGAAGGTGATGATACTCTCTGCGCCCGAAGGGCACGACAAGCCGCTCAAATACCCCCTCATGTTTGAGGTGAGCGACGTGGTAATCGTCTCGAAGATGGATGTGGCAGAGCATTTTGACTTCTCGCTCGAGGAGCTTGAGCGCAACGTGCGTGCGCGTAACCCGCAGGCACGCATCATGCCGCTAAGTGCAAAGACGGGTGAGGGCATGCAACAGTGGGTGGACTGGCTGCTTGGAGAAGTGGCCGCTTGGCAAGGTTGAGGCACAAGGAGAGGGAAGATGACGACTGAGGCTACAAGGCCCAATGGCAAGACGGGTCGCCCCCAGCGGGCATATGGCGGGGCGAGTGTGGACGAACGAGCCGAGGCGATGCGTGCGGGGCTTACGGACGAGGAGGTCGCGGCGCGTAACGTGATTCCCACAACGACCCCCAACGGAGAGCCGTTCCGCATGATTGCGGAGGAGTATTTCTCCGAGAACGACACTGCGACGCATTGGAAGCCGGCAACGCCGGACGAGCCGGGTCCGGCCGCAAGCGAGCCGCTGAAGCCGGGCGTGCTGCGCGAGGGGGTAAAGATTACCGACCGCATTCCCATCAAGTTGCACCTACGCAAGGCGACGGAGAAGGACCCCGAATACTGGGGCCTTGCCGCTGTCATGACGGAGGAGGAGGCGGACCTTCTCAAGCACATGAAGGTGCGTGTGCCCGAGACGCTCGAGCAGGTGATCAAGGGTTCCGGCATGGAGGCGGAGCGCGTCCAACAGCTTCTTGATGACCTCAGCTACAAGGGTATCCTCGAGTACAACTGGGAGGACCTTGACGGCAAGAATCCCAACCACGAACGTCGCTATGTGTTGCCGCGCTACGTTCCTGGGTCTGCGGAGTTTACCGTCATGAACCAGCATCTCCTTGAGGAGCATCCAGAGTTCGGCACGTTCTTTGAGCGGATGACCTACCTACCGCTCACAGTTGCGACCAAGATGGTACCGCCGGGTGGGGCAGGCATCGGCATGCACGTCATTCCCGTGGAACACGCCATCCGGCAGGAGAACACAACCGCCTCGGTCGAGCACCTCAGCCACTGGCTCAAGAAGTACGACCGCTATGCGGCCAGCTCATGCAGCTGTGCCCTTGCGGAGCGTGCGCGGGGCGACAACGGTGGTCGCGACCCGCAGAACTGGTGCCTGGGCATCGGTGACATGGCGGACTACCTGGTCGAGACCGGCAAGGGTCACTTCATCACCTACGACGAGGTCATCGACATCTTGCTTTTGGCCGAGAAGAACGGATACGTGCACCAGATCACCAACATCGATGGCGAGGAGAAGATCTTTGCCATCTGCAACTGCGACGTGAGCGTGTGCTATGCGCTGCGTACCAGCCAGCTGTTCAATACGCCCAACATGAGTGCGAGCGCCTATCGCGCGCACGTTGACGAGGAGAAGTGCGTCGCCTGCGCGGGCTGTGTCGAGGTGTGCCCGGCAGGTGCCGTGCAGCTCGGACAGAAGATTCCCACGCGCGGCGGCAAGGTGGAGTATCCCAAGCAGCCGCTCCCCGATGCGCGCCGGTGGGGACCTGATGATTGGGATCCTGACTACAAGGCCAACAATCGCATCGAGTGTCACGATACGGGGACTGCGCCCTGCAAGGTTGCCTGCCCGGCACATGTCTCGGTGCAGGGATACTTGCGACTTGCGGCTCAGGGACGCTACCGTGACGCACTTGCGCTCATCAAGAAGGAGAATCCCTTCCCGGCGGTGTGTGGGCGCGTCTGCAACAAGCGCTGTGAGGCCGCCTGTACGCGTGGCACGGTGGACGAGGCTGTTGCCATTGACGACGTGAAGCGCTTCGTCGCACAGAAGGACCTCGAGGCCGAGCATCGCTACGTGTCCGAACCGACCATCCCCTCCACGCGTGGCCGCCTACCCGAGAAGATTGCCATCATTGGCGCCGGTCCCGCAGGACTCTCCGCCGCCTACTATCTTGCCGACATGGGCTACAACCCGGTGGTCTTCGAGAAGAGCGAGAAGCCCGGCGGCATGCTCACCTACGGCATTCCCAGCTACAAGCTCCAGAAGGACGTGGTCGAGGCCGAGATTGACGTCATGCGCCAGATGGGCGTCGAGATTCGCTGCGGCGTGGAGGTCGGTCGCGACGTGACGCTTGACGAGCTCCGCGAGCAGGGATTCATGGCCTTCTACGTGGCCATTGGCTGTCAGGGCGGCCGACGTGCCGGCGTGGAGGGCGAGGACGCCCCGGGAGTCGAGACCGCGGTCGACTTCCTGCGAAAGGCACTCGAGGATCCCGCGCATGAGGTGAAAGGCGCCACCGTGGTCATCGGTGGCGGCAACGTGGCCATCGATGCGGCACGCGTCTCGGTACGCTGCGGCGCACAAGCCGTCAGCATGGTGAGCCTCGAGCAGCGCGAGGAGATGCCGGCCCTGCCGCACGAGATCGCCGAGGCCGAGGAAGACGGCGTTGCGATCGTCAATGGTTGGGGGCCAGCAGCCATCGAGACCAACGCGGACGGCAGCGTGAGGGGCGTGACGTTCAAGCGCTGCGTACGCGTGTTTGATGAGGATGGTGCCTTCTCGCCGGAGTACGACGAGTCTCAGGCGCTGTTCATTGCCTGCAACAACGTCATACTCTCCATCGGGCAGGCCATCGAGTGGGGAAGCCTGCTCGAGGGAAGCGCCATCGAGGTCGGACGTGGCGGTCGCGTCACGGCTGATCCCCAGACGTACCAGACGGCACAACCCGACGTCTTCATTGGCGGCGATGTCTACACTGGTCCGCGGTTCGTCATCGATGCCATCGCAGCCGGTCACGAGGCGGCCATCAGCTTGCATCGCTTCGTGCAGAAGGGCTCGTCGCTCACTGTGTCGCGCAACCAGCGCCACTATGTGGAGCTTGACAAAGACAGCATCTCCCTCAATCCGGGAGACTACGACCATGCGGGTCGCGAGATTCCGCCGTGTGCGCGTGTCGAGAAGGTGCTGCACAACTGGGATGACCCCAGCCGCGAGTTTACCGAGGAGCAGATTCGCACAGAGACGGCGCGGTGCCTCAAGTGCGGCGCCTCCATCGTGGATACCAACAAGTGCATTGGTTGCGGCCTGTGCACGACGCGCTGCGAATTCGACGCCATACACCTTACGCGCGATGTACCCGCAGCAAGCACCATGATTCGTGCGGAGGACAAGGTGAAGGCGATACTGCCCTACGCCGCGAAGCGTGGCATCCGCATCCTGCGCGGCGGGAAGTGATGGTGGACACTGGGGGTGGCCCGTGCACGAGCTTGGCATCGTGTTTCATATGATAGAGACGCTCGAGACGGTTGCCGTGCAGAACGAGCTCACGACCATTGCGCGCGTGACACTCGATCTTGGGGAAGTCACGGGCATACTGCCCGACTATCTGCTCGACTGTTGGCGCTGGGCGGCAGATCGCACCGAGTTGCTCCACGGAGCCGACCTCGAGCTACATCAGATACCCGCAGTGACCGTGTGCAATGCCTGCGGGCGTACCTATGCGACCGTCGAGCATGGCAAGATATGCCCTCACTGTCAGAGCCCCGAGACCGTGCTGCTGTGCGGCAACGAGATCGAGATCGCCACCGTGGAAGGCCGATAGCCGAGGAGGGGTCGACTCGTCAGCAGGAGTGGCTATAGTAGACGTGTGATAGCGGTTCGCGGGAACGAGCCGCTATCACGGTGTTTATCAGAGAATGGGAGAGGGATATGTTGGATAAGAACACATTCAAACGCAATGAGCTTTTGGCCCAGAAGGTCATAAAGGGACTCAAGTCTCGCAACATGACAGGCTATTATGCCGCGAGCAAAGAGGACGCACTCAAGCTGGCGCTTGAGCTCATTCCTGAGGGCAGCAGCGTCACCATGGGCGGCGGTGAGAGCGTGCATGCCATCGGGTTGCCCGCAGCGCTCAAGGAGGGTGACTACAACTTCATCGACCGCGATGCCTATGAGGACAAGCGTGCGGCGATGCTGGCGGCCTACGACGCGGACGTGTTCCTCTCGAGCGCGAACGCCATCACCGAGGATGGCATCATGGTCAACATCGACGGCAACGCGAATCGCGTCTCGGCCATTGCCCAGGGACCAAAGAAGGTTCTCTTCATCGTGGGCATGAACAAGGTCTGCTGCGACCAGGATGCGGCGATGAAGCGCGCGCGCAACGTTGCGGCTCCCATCAACGTTCAACGTTTTGGCCTCAACACGCCGTGCTCAAAGACGGGCTCCTGTGCAGACTGCAAGTCGGCAGATACCATCTGCTGCCAGTTCCTCATCACGCGCTATTCACGTCATGAGGGACGTATCCATGTGATTATGGTCAACGACGTGCTTGGGTTCTGATTCGCAGGCGATTTCCGAACGCTCGGGGCCAACCGCGCTGGATCATTTGAATCTGCTCCGGCGCCTTTTGGCCATGCCCATGGCTTGCGACGGGTACGGCATGGAGGGAGGGGCGGATGATGCAGGGTGGTATGACGAACGCCATCAAGCGCGAGGCGGCACTCAGTAACACGTATGCGCGTGGCAGCGAAATTGCGCGTGCGGGCATGGTGCAATCCATGGAGTCGGAGCCAGATCCGGACATTCCCGGCATCATAGACGTTACCGGCAAGGTCTTGGGTTCTGGAGTCGAGCCCTATTCGGTTATGGTAGTGCTCGACTTCGATAACGACATGGTGTATGACCACGTGTGCGACTGTCCCGCGCATGCAAAGTACGGCGGTATGTGCAAGCATGCTGTGGCCCTTGCCCTAACGTACCTCGCCTCAAGGGGGTATCCCGGCATTCCGCAGCCGTCGACAAGGACGACAAGTGCCTCGTCTGCGCCCTATGCGCGTGCGCATGGGTCCGGCTACTACATCCGTCCGAAGCCCAAGGCCTATACCAGCCCACAGATAGAACGGCTCATCTCCGATTATGCGGCACGTTCGGCACGGGAGCTAGAGAAGGAGCTTCCGGCAATCGAATCCCTGCCCGAAGAGCCGAACGAGCTTGCGGACCTCCAATGCGTGCTAACTACGGCAGATGCCGCGTGGCGCTACAGCTCGAGCGACACGTGGGCGTTGGGGCTCAAGATTCATCGTGGCAAGGTCAACTACGTGGTGAAGAGCATTGCTGGTCTCGTGCGTGCCTGGGAGTCGGGAGCCGTCGTCAGCTACGGAAAGCGCCTGGAGTTTGCTCATCGACGCTCGGCGTTCACCCCTGCCGCAAATGAGCTTCTTGAGCTGCTTGCCTCCATGGTGGATGCCCAGGAGTCGCTCTTTGCTGCGCAGGTGAGCAGGGGTGCCGGATCGTATTGGGAGTCCTCGCCCGTACGCGTTCCACAAAAGACACTGCCCATCTCGCCGGCGCAGCTCTTCGAGGTGCTGCGCATCGTCGGCGATTCGAAGGTGATAATCGAAGACTTTGACGCCTCATCTCGCTCGTACTACAAGCAAAAGCGCACGGTGAGCGTTCGGCAGGCAGACCCTGAACTCGACATTGCTCTGACGGTCAACGAAGTTGGTAGCTACGACATCCTCGTAAGGCCGGGCGCCCTCAAGCCCATCTACGACGGGACATCCCTCGCGCTCATTGGTGCCAAGACCCTTGACGTGTGCTCTGAGGGGTTTGCCCGCTCGCTTGGAGCCTTCTGTAGCGCCGTTCTTCCGATGCGTGAGCCGCTCAAGATTCGCACGGAGGACATGCCGGGGTTTTGTGCTGCCGTGCTTCCCGCGCTGCGCGCCCATACCAACCTCTTTGCGCCTCAGGATGTCGACGAGTTTCTGCCTCCTACGCCCGAGCTCTCCTTTAGCATCCGTCTGGATCACGGCTTCATTAGCTGCGACGCCAAGGTAGGCTATGGGGCAACGAAGCTGGGCCTCTTCGACGAGGTGCGCGAGGGCCAAGTCGTACGTGATGCCCGATGCGAAATGGTGGCGCAGCGTTTGGTGGGCAGATACTTCCCATACGGCGTGCCCCCCATTCCCGACTATGCACATCCGCTGCCTGCATCCTCCCATTACTGGCTGCGCCCGCGCGCGGACCATATGCAGGACGAACTGGTCCTGCCCGACGACCCGTTCTTCTCCGAGGATGACGACGAGGCGTATTTCCTGCTCTTTACGGAAGGCTTGGCTCAGTTGGCCGAGCTGGGAGATGTCATGCTCAGCGAGCGCCTTCGCGGCGTCACCGTACGCAGTGCGCCATCGGTGCGCGTGGACGCGAGCGTGCGGGGAGGCCTGCTCGACCTTGAGGTCATCTCGGACGATATGAGTGCCAACGAGCTTGTGGCATACCTCTCTTCGTATCGCCGCAAGCAGCGCTTCGTGCGTTTGGCTGACGGGGACCTCGTGAGGCTCGATGGCTCGGTGGAGGCAATCGCCGACCTTGCGAACGGTCTTGGTCTTGAGCCCGAGGACTTGGTGGATGGTCCGCAGGAGCTTGCCACCAACCGGACGCTCTTCGTGGATGCCATGCTCAAGCGGGCAGAGGGCATACACTTCGAGCGAAACCGTGCCTTCAGAAAGATCGTACGAGACTTCGAGACCATTGCAGATGCCGACTTCGTGGCGCCGGAGAACCTGCGCAAGGTCCTGCGTCCCTACCAGAGCGAGGGCTTCAAGTGGCTCTGCACCTTGGGGAGGGCTGGCTTTGGGGGCATTCTGGCCGATGACATGGGTTTGGGCAAGACGCTTCAGCTCATCGCATACCTCGCACACGAAAAGGCGGAGGGGGATGGCGCGGGTAAGCCCGCGCTCGTGGTGTGCCCGGCGTCCCTCGTCTACAACTGGCGTGCTGAGGTTGAGCGCTTCGCACCGGAACTTGAGGTGGCATGCTTGGTGGGAACCAAGGCCCAGCGTCGCTCACTCATCATCGACGCGTCCTCTTATGACCTCCTCGTGACGTCGTACGACCTTTTGCGTCGTGACGTCGACGAGCTCTGTGCCCAGGAGTTCTCGTGCGTTGCCCTCGACGAGGCACAGTACGTCAAGAACAGCGCAACCCAGGCGGCGAAGGCAGTACGACGTCTCCGCGCGGACGTGCGCTTCGCACTCACCGGTACGCCCATCGAGAATCGTCTGCTCGAGCTATGGAGCATCTTCGACTTCCTGATGCCGGGCGTGCTTGGCGCTGCCGATTCCTTCTCCGGGCGCTTTGCCAATCCCATCGGTTCGGGTGACGAGCAGGTCGCACAGAGCCTCAGACGACTCGTGGGTCCCTTCATCCTGCGGCGTAACAAGCGTGACGTGTTGCGCGACCTGCCCGACAAAAGCGAATCTGTGGTCATGGCGAGCATGGAGGGTGAGCAGGAGAAGCTCTACAAGGCGAGCGTCGCGAAGCTTGCCCTCTCGCTCAAGAAGCAGCTGCCGCAGGAATTTGCGGGCTCGCGCATCAAAGTGCTCGCCGAGCTCACGAAGCTGCGACAGATTTGCTGCGATCCGCATTTGCTGTATGAGAATTACAAGGGCGGCTCCGCAAAGCTCGACATGTGCGTGGAGCTCGTGCGCCAGGCCATTGAGGGCGGACACCAGATGCTCGTCTTCTCGCAGTTCACCAGCATGTTGGACCTCATTGCCCATCGACTCGACAAAGAGCACGTTGCGTGGCTTTTGCTGACAGGATCCACGAGCAAGGAGGCGCGCGTGAAGTTGGTGGAGCGGTTCCAGGCGGGGGAGGTGCCGGTGTTCCTCATCTCGCTCAAGGCGGGTGGCACGGGACTCAACCTTACGGCTGCCGACGTGGTCATTCACTACGACCCGTGGTGGAACCTCGCTGCCCAGAACCAAGCGACCGACCGTACGCATCGGATAGGCCAGACGCGTGAGGTGAGCGTGTTCAAACTCATTGCCAAAGACACCATCGAGGAGCGCATCCTCGCGATGCAAGAGGCAAAACAGGATTTGGCAGATTCCGTGCTCGAGGGTGAGGCTGCGCAGAGCAGCGCTATCTCTCGTGACGACATCCTCGCCTTGCTTGATGCGGCAGGGGAGTAGAATGTGCCCTAGACGAATTGTGGTGCAGGGGTCGCTCCCCGCACTCGAAAGGAGGACGAATGCCCGCAGTGCTCGCCCATGACTTCTTTGCCCAAGACGCCTTCGGCTCTGCCTTGGAATCGGTGGATTTGCGCACGTCAGATGAGCGCGATGCATTCCTGCTGGGAGCGCAGGGCCCCGATCCGCTCTTCTACCTGCTGATTCCCCCGCTTGAGGAATTCCGAAAGCTCGGCTCTCGCATGCATCACGAGGGGCCGAGTTCGCTCCTTGTGGCCATGCGCCGGGCGGTGGAGGCGCTTGGTGAGGATGACCGGTCAATCGGCAGGGCGTATCTGGCGGGGTTCGCGTGCCATTACCTGCTTGATCGTGCGGTGCACCCGCTTGTGGAGTTCTGGTCTCAGGGCATATGCCAAGCGGGTGTTCGCGACCTTGACGCAAGGGATTTGGATGCGGTGCATGCGGAGGTGGAGCGCGACTTCGACGAGATGGTGCTCTTTGTAAAGAGAAACCAGACCGCCACCACCTATCGGGCATACGAGCAGACATTGGTGGCGCGCGAGGAGGTTCTCAACAGCATTGGCAAGGTGTACTTCAGTGCTGCGGTGGCCAAGATTGCGGAAGGCGAGCCGACCGCCGTACGCGTGTTCCCCATAGCGGTGAACTGCTATCGTACAGCCCTGAGGCTCATGTACTCTCCACATGGTATGAAGGCGAGGCTCGTGGGAGGGCTCGAGCGTCTGGTGCTTCATGAGCGTCATGCGGTGTCTCAGAGTATGGCATATCGCGTTCGTGCCGAGGGGACCAGCGTCTACGAGAACGCAGACCATCGGCCGTGGCGCAACCCATATACGGACGAGATACGCCACGAGTCCTTCTGGGATCTTTACAACGGTGTGCTTGCGCAAGCCGGGCCGGCCATTGCCACAGTGCTTGATCCCGAATTCGATCGGGAGGCGGCAAAGGCGCTTACGCATGGCCTCAACTTCAGCGGGGACCCCGTGGAATAGGCTGCAGCCAGGAGGCGCCTGGTTGGCGCGTGGGGGTGCGTGCAGAGGTGTCGCAGTGGTTTTGGCTGGAATTCAGTGAGTGTATTGATTAGGTGAACTGCACCAAGGTGGTTCATACTGTAAGTACAGGTTGCGTGCCCTCGGCACGGTGCAAAGGGGAGAGGACAGTCACAGATGAGGAGTTATCTCGAAGCCATCGAGAGTCCTGCCGATGTGCGTCGACTGCCCCCGGATGCGTTGCGTGACCTCTGTGGAGAGATTCGCGCCACCCTCATCAGCTCGGTTCCCGTGACGGGCGGTCACCTGAGTCCAAACCTTGGGTTCGTCGAGGCGACGGTCGCCATCCACTATGTGTTCGATACCCCACGCGATAAGCTCGTCTTTGACGTTTCGCATCAGTGCTACACCCATAAGATGCTTACCGGTCGCAAGCGGGCGTACACCAATCATGAGTACTACAACGAGTGCACGGGATTCACGAATCCCGAGGAGAGCGAGTACGACCTTTTCCGTGCCGGGCACACGTCGCAGGGAGTGAGTCTGGCGCTGGGCCTTGCCAAGGCGCGCGATGTTCTCGGGCAGCGGCACAACGTCGTTGTCGTGCTTGGGGATGGCGCCCTCAGTGGCGGTGAGGCTTTTGAGGGGCTCGACAACGCTGCCGTCATCGGCTCCAACCTCATCGTGGTCTTCAACGACAACGATATGTCCATTGCGCCGAATTCGGGAGGCGTGTACGAGAATCTGCGTGCCCTTCGCGCGTCGAACGGCAAGGCGAAGGACAACTTCTTCCGCACTCTGGGGTTCGATTACCGCTATGTGGAGGACGGCAACGACGTGCAGGCACTCGTTGAGGCCCTTTTGGATGTGCGCGACATAGATCATCCCGTAGTGGTGCACGTGCACACCCGCAAGGGCAAAGGCCTTGCCTGGGCAGAAGAGCACCCGGAAGAGACACACATGGTCGCGCCCCAGGCAAAGGAGGGCGCGAACGTTGGCGAGACCTATCAGCAGATCACGAGGGATTACCTTTCTGCCAAGCTCGAGGTAGAGCCTCGGCTGGTCATCGTTAACGCAGGCGCCCCCTCGGGTGTGGGCCTTACGCCCGAGTTTCGTGCACGTTGTGGTGCCCACTTTGTGGACACCGGTATTACCGAGCAGCATGCCGTCGCATTCTCTGCGGGTTTGGCGCGTGGCGGCGCGAAGCCGGTGTTCATGGTGATGGCCTCGTTTCTGCAGCGTGCGTTTGATCAGCTCGTGCAGGAGATGGGACTCAACAAGAGTCCTGCCACGGTGCTCGTCTTTGGGGCGGGCTTCTACGACATCGATGCGACGCACGCCGGCACGCTCGACATCGTCATGACTTCAAACATCCCCGGCATAACCTGCCTTGCACCCGCGACCAAGTCCGAATACCTCTCGATGCTGGATTGGTCAATCGATCAGGATGAGCGGCCTGTGGTCATCCGCGTGCCGGAGCGGGTCATCTTGGGAGAGGACGGGTTCGACGGGAAGCATCCCGGTGCCTGGCACGTCGTGCAAAGGGGCGTGCGTGTGGCGATTCTCTCTACGGGAAGCACCATCTCGCTGGCGAGGCACACCGCGGAGCTGCTGGAAGGGCGTGACGGGATTCGTGCGACCATCGTGGAGGCGCTCAACTACTCGAGCTTTGACGAGCATTTGCTCGATGGCCTCCTGTATGACCACGATGTCGTGGTGACGCTCGAGGCGGGTATACTCTGCGGTGGCTTTGGCGAGAAGGTGGCACGCTACTACGGAAAGACTCCCATGCGCGTGATGTGCTATGGCGGCAAGAAGGAGTTCTTGGACCTTGTGCCGACGGAGGAGTTCTTCCTCATATACCACTTCACACCAGAAGAGATAGTCTCGGACCTTGAGGCGGCATGCCTGAGGTGAGCTTGGCCACGCATCATGTGATGCAGGCAAACAAAAGCAAGAACACCAAGCCCGAGCTGCTCATGCGGCGTGCCTTGCGCGAGGCGGGCTTCCCTGGGTATCGTCTGCATTGGAAGAAATGCTCGGGCAGACCTGACGTGTGCTATCCGGGGCGCAAGGTCGCAATCTTTGTAAATGGCTGCTTCTGGCATCGATGCCCGCACTGCAATTTGCCCATGCCCAAGAGCAATACCGCGTTCTGGGAGGCGAAGTTCTCGCGCAACAGGGCGCGAGATGCGCGGAATCATGAGGAGCTGGTGGCACGGGGCTGGACGGTGCTCGTCGTATGGGAGTGTGCGCTCAGGCGCGAACGCTTCGAGGCTACCGTCGCACGCGTGGTGCGCGAGATAGAGCTTGCTTCGATTGGCTTGCGTCCACAGGGGAGGGTTGTGGAGGTGGGGTACCTCAAACCATGGCAACACAGGGTTGCCTGGAGGAGGCGGCACGGGCACGGCTAGATACGGTTCAGGCGGCTTTGACCGAATCGTCAGGCAAGGGTATCATGACGCGCACGACGAAGCGTCCATGGTGCTCCTCATGTTCGGTCAGTCCTCCTTTGGAGTGAGCGATTTCGGCAACAATGCCGCTCCCGAGTCCGTGGAACATGGTGGAATCTGCGTTGAGCAGGGCGGCACGACGCCTGCGCTCGGCACCTGGTCGACAAGGATTTGCGACCTCGATGTAGAGCTGTCCCGCCTGCACGAACGACCGCACGCAGATGGTTGGCTCTTGGTGGGTTGACTCCTCTTCCAAGAGTGCCTCGCATTCATGCAGGGCATTGTCGATGAGGTTGAAGAACAGGGAGGCAAGCTCAGTGTTGCCGATGGGAAGGCTTTCGGGGAGTCTGACTTCTGGTTGGAGGGCAACACCTGCGGTTGAGCATTGGCGTGCCTTGCTCGAGAGCACGGCGGCGACAATGGCGTTCTCGCAGATTGGTGCATGGGCTTGCGAGGCGATTTCGAGGCCAACGCTCAGGTGCTGTTGCGCCTTGTTTGGCTCTCCCGACACCAAGGCTTCACGTGCCCACGCGAGCTCGCCTTCTACACGCGTGCCTATCTGCTGGGTGAGCGTGCGGTCATCGCGTGAGGCGGAGCGATACTCTTCCAGCGACGTTTGCAAGTCTCGTGCCACGTCGGCTTCGTAAGCCGCCTCGCAGGCACGCAGCGTCTTGGACGTGCGCGTGGCGACCCATACGTCCAAGAGGGCGGCCGCAAGCGGTGCGACGGTGCAAATCACGATCTCGGTAAGTGTTGGCTCGCTAGAGAGCAACAAGGTAAAGAGAACCGCCAAGCATTGAAGCACAAAGAGCACTGCGAGGTACGGCGCAATTGAGTGTCGTTCGTTACGCATCGTCGGAGTCCGTAAGCTCGTGAGCATATACCTGCAGGGTCTGGAGGTGCATGTCGGCCTCCCGTATGCTGCCGTTTGCCGTGAGTTCAGCGACGACGTCAATCTGGTTTGCAAGGTCGTGGCGTAGACGCCTCAGCATGAGCGAGCGTTGCGCAAGTGCCTCGACCTCGTCCTGCACGAGCTGCAACTGTTGGACTGCGGCATCGCGATTCGTCCGAGCCCGACGCTCGCGTGCGTCAACTCGTGCAGTCGTCAGTGCCCGTGACGTGAGGCCAAGGGAGAGCAGGCAGTAGAGCAGGTCAATGGCTGCCGCTGCGATGCTGAGGGGATTGTCGCCGTGGTCCGAAATCTGGTTGGAGAGGAAGATGCAGACGACATACGAGCAGACAAGCAGGACGACGAAGGATGGCTCGAGCGCCTCGTCTCGCTGTGCTACGGAGGCACCAAACTCCCTTACGACTACAAGTACCATGATGGTGCTCAAGAGGGCTGCCACGACGTGGATCAGAATCATCGTGCGCAACATGTCTCCTTCGATGAAGTCCGCGTCAATGGGCATCCGGAAGGCAAGGGTGAGTACGCCCATGACGAAGGCGCAGGTCATCATCAGGGTGCCGAGAATGGCGCAACGGCTCAGTCGGTACGCGAGGGAATCCGTGGAGAAGGCGATGGGGAGCGCAAAACAGACGAGCGGGGCGACTACGAGCGTGCGCACCATGGGCAGGACTTGCAGCTCTAGCATGATGAGCCCGGCAACGGTTCCCGCAATGCTCAAGAGAACGAAGGCAATGTTTGAGCGCAGGTGCAAGAGCTTGCACGAGGAGTAGATTATCAACGCCTGTATATAGGAGTTCGAAATGATGCTCAACAGGTCATAGCTCATGAAACTCCCTACGTTTGGGTGGCAAGGAAAGTGAGCAGGTCATGCTGGACTTGGCGTGCGCGACGGCGACTTACGGGTATTTCCGTGCCATCGTGTAGGAGCAGGGTATTGTCGGAGAGCGAACGGACAAACGCGAGGTTTACTAGGTAGCTGCGGTGACACCGAGAGAAGCTGTCGGACAGCTGGGACTGCAGGTCATCGAGCCGGGAATACGTCTCGTAGGTGTGTGCTCCACAGTGAACGAACACCTTATGAAGGCTGCTCTCGAGGTAGCGGATTGAGGAGGCGTTGAGTAGCTGTTCCTTGTGTCCGACCTTGATGCGCAGCATGAGGATGTGCGCGGCAGGCAGTGCGGCAAACGCACGGCTGAGCGCGTCACGGAGCCTGTTGGGATCGAGCGGCTTAAGCAGGAAGTACACGTGATCAGTGCGGTATACCTCCGTTGCCTGCTCCAGCGATCCGCTTACGTAGATGACTTGGGTGCCGCTTGACGGTGGGAAAAGCCGCTGCACCACATCGATGCCGGAGGGTTGTCCCTCGGGCATCATGATGTCGGTAATCAGAACGTCCACATGAGTTCCCTTTGCCATGAGGCCAAGGAGCTCGGAGATGCTGTGCACGTCAAGGATGGTGGCTGCAGTATCTTTTGGCAGGCACGCTTCTACTAGCGCATGAGTGTGGGTGAGGCTCGTGGCGTCGTCATCAAACACGACGATAATCGCCATGCGGCGCTCCTCTCGCTTCGATGCGGGTGACAGATGCATTGTATGCTATTTACGCAACTGTGTCCAAAAGTGTCGTGAGCTGAACCATATCTGTCGAAAAGGCAATTGTCGCCCAAAGTGGTCAAGCGTTAGAAGCATACTAAACCTACGCATCCTTCCCCAACATGCGTAACCTGTCCCCTGTGAGATGTGCGTCGTCGGCACGTCTTACGGGGGCCTCGTCTTCTGCTCTTCTGCTCAGCCTTTTGCCTGAGGTACAATCGCACGTTGTGGAACTTGCTACCAAACGAAGGTTTGGGTAGAGTCTTGTGCGGGAGGTTACGCACATGGCAACATATGTCTTTTCTGACGTTCATGGACACAACAAACCGCTCGAGCGCCTGCTCGAGAAGGTTCAGCCCTCGAGCGAGGACGAAGTGTGGGTGTTGGGCGACATGGTTGACCGTGGGCCAGATCCCATCGGGGTTATTCGCACTTGTCGCGCCATTCCCAACGTGCATATCCTCATGGGCAACCACGAGGATATGCTGCTCGAGTTCTTCCATCACCCGCACAAACCTTTGGTGACGTTCCAGTGGGAGCTCAATGGAGGTTACACCACCAAGGAAGGACTCGGGAGACTTACGGAGCACGAGCTCGTCGACCTGATCGATTGGATGGAGAACCTCCAGCTTTCCGCTCACATCGAGGTTGGTGGGAGACCGTATCTGCTGGTTCATGCGGGGATTCGGCCGCTGAACTTCAGCTCGCGAAGCCGTTGGAGTGACGTGACGATGGATGCGCTTCTGCGTTACCAGCATCCAGAGGACCTGCTTTGGATCCGTGACGAGTTCTGGTGCGTTCCTACGGGATTCATCGATGAGCAAGGCAGGGGACCCATCGTGATTGCGGGTCATACGCCGGTGCCCTATGTGGAGGACCTTCTGGGTGCCTATGAGGTGGGTGTGGTGTCCGACCGGCTTGCACGTAACGAGGAGGGTGCATGTCAGGTCATGCACCTGGGTGCCTGTGAGGCAACGGGAGGCGTCGCGGATCGGTGGGCGATCGATTGTGGTGCCGCAGGGGGCGCTGGATGGGGTCGAATCGGATTGATTCGCCTTGCTGACGAGGAGCATGAGTACCAGGAGTACTACGAGCCCATCCTAGAAGGAGAATGAATCATATGCGAGACATCAAGCTCGTGGCCGTGGACGAGGACGGGACCTTCCTGCGCGACCACGTCCATTACGACGAGCGCCGCTTCGAGCGCATCTGGTGCAGGATGCGGGAGCTCGGCGTGCGCTTCGTCGTGGCAACGGGGAACCAGTGCTATCAAGTGCAGGACTTGTTTTCCGCCCATGCGCACGAGATGGGCATCGTATCGGCCAATGGTGCGTATGTGCTCGACGGCGATGAAGAGGTGTTTGCGGCGCAAGCCTCGCATGAGGCAGTGTCAATGCTGATTGCGGCGTGTCACGAGCAGCGCGAGGTGCCCTTCTCGATGCTGGGAGTTCGTGGTGCCTATGTGGAGCGGGGAACGTCGCAGGCGTTCTTTGACGACATGGCGCGCTATTGCTTCAGGCAGTACTGGGTCGACGACTTCTTTGATGTCGAGGACCAGGTGTTCATGTTCTCCTCGGTCGTGGACGAGGCCGAGGTAGGGACCCAGATCGAGCGCTTTCGCGCAAAGGTGGATGGTCTTATGGACGTCGTGGGCTCCGGTGAGGGGTACTTTGACATCGTTTGTCCCGGCGTGAGCAAGGCATCGGGGCTTCGCTGTCTGTTGGAACGCTGGGGTATTGCCCCGGAGGAGTGCGTCGCATTCGGCGACTCTGATAACGACTTGGACATGATTGCGCTGGCGGGGCGGAGCTATGCGATGCAGAATGCTCCGGAACATGTGCGCGTTGCCGCAGACAGCGTCGCGCCACCCTGTACGGAAGACGGCGTTCTCCAAGTGCTTGAGGAGCTGTTTGGCCTATGAGTCGCCAAGATGGAGGTACGATGAGTCTTTACGAGGTCCTTACCTCGGCGAGTTCTCATGCGGATGCCGCACGGGCGATGCTGCATCGCACGACTGTGGAGGGAATGCTGCGCGGAGCCGTCTGGACTCAAAAGGTTGACGGGGGTTGGGTCCGTCCCAGTCGCGTCGGGCCAGTGCAGGCACGCGCGTTGGAAAGCTGCCTGGCATGGCACCCGGGTCTGTTCCGCCAGATGGCGCGCACGACGGCGGGGATTTGCCTTCGCTTCGCGACCGATGGTACGGAGGTCGCCCTGTCGGTGCGGCTTGATGACGAGCCGAGCGGTACGGCGGATGTGCTTGCGCCACTCGACAAGGGACGAAGACGCCCGCATGACGGGTTCTCTGCGATTTGTGACGGGAGGGTGCTGGGATGCGTCATGCCGCAGACGCTCAGTCGCCCGTTGCCTTGGATGGATGACGAGGAGGGGCCGGGCATCGGGATTGTCTCCTTCGTGCTGGAGCATCATAGCTTCCGTGGGGCGGGCACGATGGCCATCCCCGGCCTTGGGGCGCGTCACGAGGTATGCCTGTGGCTGCCGTGCTTGCGTGGTTGCGAGATTCGTGACCTGTGGGTGGACGGCACCTACGTCGAGCCACTGCCCGAGCGTCCGCATCTGCTCGTGATGGGTGATTCGATCGGCCAGGGGTTCTGCGCTGATGACCCGCTGCTCGCCTGGCCTTCCTTGCTCGCCGCCCATCTTTCGCTCGAGCTCGTGAACCAATCCATAGGGGGTCAGGTGTTCCAGCCGTCGGTGCTGATGGGCGATTCGCTCGACGAGGTGTCCATCGTCGCGATCGAGCTGGGCAACAACTATCGCCATGAGGCATGCACGGTTGCCGAGGTGACACGCGACGTGCGGGCGTATCTTCGCGAGGTCGCAAGGGCATATCCCGACTCCCTCGTGGTGGTCATTACGCCTACCGGCTACGACGAGGAGGCTTGGCCGGTGCATCCGCGTTCATGTGCGCGCGAGGTGCCTGCCATCGTGCGGGCTGCAGCACGCAAGCTCGGCATGCAGGTCATCGACGGAATGCGCCTGATCGAGCGGGGCGATGTGGTGCTTGCCGACGGCGAGCATCCGTCCGCAGCAGGGCATGCGCAGATGGCGGCACGGCTGGCGGTGGCGTTGGCAGGGGGTGCAAAATGAGTCATGCGCACAGCAGCAGGGGCGTCAATCGGTTCGCCCCAGGACTTACGGGAGAGCTCTCCCCGGAAGTGGAGGACCAGGTTCGTCGCTACATGAGTGGTGAGGAGCACAGCCCTTGGGCGACGCCTGACGCCGCCTGTGTGCGTCGCGTTGATGACAAGCGCGACTTTGCGACGGCACTGCGTCCCGCATTCATGCGGGACATCGACAAGATCATGCATGTCCCTGCGTACAACCGCCTTTCGGGCAAGACCCAGGTGTTCTCGTTCAGGGAGAACGACGACCTTGCGCGTCGTGGACTGCACGTGCAGCTCGTTGCGCGCGTCGCCCGCGACATCGGCAGAGCGCTCGGGCTCAACGAGGACCTCATCGAGGCCATCGCGCTCGGACACGACATCGGCCACACGCCGTTCGGGCATGCGGGGGAGCGCCTGCTCAATGACGTCTTCCACGCCCGGACGGGCAGGTGCTTCTTCCACAACGTTCAGAGCGTGCGGGTGCTTGATGTGCTGTATGGAAGGAATGTGAGCCTACAGACGCTCGATGGCGTGATATGTCACAACGGCGAGTTCGTTCAGCGCGTGCTGCGCACGAGTGACCTCTCGGACTTCAAGGGCTTCGATGCGATGGTCGAAGACTGCTGGCAGAACGGCGACGCGGCAATCTCTCACTTGGCCCCCTGCACGTTGGAGGGGTGCGTGGTGCGCGTGAGCGACATCATTGCCTATGTGGGCAAGGATCGCCAGGATGCGATTCGAGCCGGTCTGTGTGACGAGGATTCATTCGCGGATGGCATGGGGGGAGCCTACAATGCTTGGGCGTTGCGGGCACTCATCTCGGACGTGGTTGAGCACAGCGTGGGCAAGCCACGCATCTCTCTGAGCGAGGAGGGCTTTGCCGAGATGCGTCGCGCAAAGCGGGAGAACTACGAGAAGATCTACGGCGCGCCGGAGGTCAATGGCGAATTCGACCGCGAAATCGGCGAACTCTTCGAGCGTTTGTACGAGAAGGTGTATGAGGATCTTGCAGCGGGTCGCGAGGAGGCGCCGGTCTTTCGTCACCACGTGCGTTATGTGAGCGAACGCCTACGCCACTACGGTCGTAGCTATAACTGGGAGAGTGACCTCGATCTTACGACAGTGGACTACATTTCCTCGATGACGGATGACTATTGCATGGCCATCATCGACTATCTGTTCCCTGGGGCAATCGGTCACTTTCCGCGTCGCGAGCACTTCTAGGCACGGGAAAGGGCGGGTCACGCATTGTCTCGTGACCCGCCCTCTGCAGCTTATCTGGCTTCTCCTCATCAGAAGCTGTGGCCGCCACCGCCGCCACCGCCACCGCCACCGCCTCCGCCGCCTCCACCTCCGGAGCCTCCGGAGCCGGAGTCATGGTAGTGGCGAACGCTGCTGACGAGGACGGCTTGACCCACTTCATAGTCAGGAAGCACGGCCATGGTGCGCAGCTCTGCCTCCGTGGCGCTCTTCTTGATGAGCCGGGCGCGCGCGAAGTGCGCCAAATAGTAGTTGGCGAGCACGCCGAGAACTACGGCAATGAGTGCGTTGGTGATGTGCTTCACCGGGCGCGCGATGACGCCTCCCTCGCACTTCGCCTGGATCTGCGCAAAGGCCGCGTTGGCGCACCCGTAGTAGTCGCCGTCAGTGGCGTACTGGTAGATGTTGTCGGTGATGGCGCGTGCGTCTGCCCGCGAGATGACGCTCAGGCCCGCTTCGTTCGAGTACACGTAGATCTGCCGGTTCTGCATGTCGATGGCAAAGATGACTGCCGGTCTGCTGCCGAACTCCCGGTTCACATATGCATGGCAAAAACTGTCCGTTGAGCCACCGGGACTGTTGGTCGTAACGAACGCGACGTCTATGTACTCGGTCAGGGGTGTGTAGTCCTCCTTGAGTTGCTGTTGCTGCTCGGTGGTGAGCAACTCGGCCTTGTCGTCTACCACAAATGTGTGGTCCTCGGCAAGGGCGCCCTTCGGCAGTACGCACAAGCACAGGAGCAGCGCGAGGAAGAATGCGCGAAGCTTGCTCATGCCCTACACCTCCTCGCGGTCGAACAGTTTGGGCAGCGGGCGCGTGGTTCCCAGGTTGTACACCCGAAGCATGCAGACGGCAGCCACGACGAGTCCGATGATGCAGATGGCATCCCCGATGTAGTACCACCCGTCATTGACAGGAGAGATTGCCACGATGGCAGCATTGAGCAGGGTGCTCAGCAGCAAGACTGTCGATGCGATGACGCCCTGCGCGTCTTTGGTGACCTTGCGCCAAGAGATTGTTTTAAACAGCGTGCTCGCTACGAAGCAGAGCACGATGATGGGAAGAATCATCTTCAGTATAAGCCCGAGACTCAAGCTGTTGTCATCGAGGAAGGAGCCGATGTAGAAGTATCCAACGACAAGGACCAACGCTATGGTGACGAGGTCCGAGAGCCCGAACTTCTTCGTCTTGCCCTTACGCCGCTTCTTCCGTGCCTCGGGATCGCTTGTCTCTCCTGACCAACCCTTGTCGTTTGCGTGCGTCTGGACCTCGAACACCCGCTTGGCCCCCCCGCGAACGCCGAGGGTCATGAGTAGCGCTGCGACGAGGCTGATGATGGAAGTTACCAGCGGTGTGGGCTGAACGAACGCCTCAAGCAGCAGGAACAGCGCGACGCTGATGACGACGCTGCCGATGGCGAATGCGCGAAGGTCGAGCGGAAGGTCCGAGACCACCTTGCCAGACTCGCCGTTGACGACTGCATACGCCACGCGGTCGTCCTTGCGCCACGTTAGGAACCACATGGGGAACAGCGTCGAATGGGATGCGGTGACCTCCGTCTCGACCGAGGCGCCCGGCTTCACCGTGACGCCGTCACGGGCCATGATGTCCTCGGTTATGGCACCAACCATGTTCTCCTCGGCCAGTGAGGCCGCATCCTCGTAGTAGACATCGGGCCTCACGGTCGAGGCATCGGCGTAGAATCCCGCAAGATATGCCGGGTTGAATGGCATGTCCTTGGCGGTGTCGTAGGGCAGCACGCGATCTGAAATCTCGTCATCAAGGTATTTGCTTGCGTCGCATGGTGCTCCCCAACGATATGGTCCCGTGATGTCTGCGCTGTAGTGGTACGTGTTCACCACGTCGTAGCGACGGTTCCGCTCGACCGTCTTCTCTCCGTCGATGGAGGTCTCGCCAAAGCGTGCGTCAAAGAGGTAATAGGGCATGTAGATGCCGGTGAACTTCTGTAGGTACGATGGGTCCTTGAATTCCTTGGGCAGGTAGCGGATCTTGCGAGCGAAGGTACGGTACAGCTCGGAGCATTGCTCCTTGCTCACCTTGAAGGGGATGATGCGCTCCACCTCGTGTTGGCCTGCGGATTGCGTGACGAGACTCTGCCCGCCACAGTAGGGGCAGAAGCCAACCATCGAATCATCCGTCGAGACGAGCTCCGCACCGCAGTTCTGGCACGTGAAGCTCGTCATGTCCGTGTAGTGCCGGTCTACCGCGATGCCACGATCCCTGAAGTCAAACATGGCGGGGTCGAGGGTGCTGTCGCAGTGTTCGCAGCGCATCTGCTGCAGGGAGACGTCAAAGACCATGCTCCCGCCGCAGTTGACGCAATGAAATCCCATCCGATCCTCCTCTCTCTGAAGACATGCGTCTAGTGTATAGCAAGGGGGCGGGGGATTCACTACCTCAACCCCTCACCGGGCGAGGCCGCTTGTACTGGTGGGCTAGCGATTGATGCCGTCGTGCCTTTGCGCTTCTCTGTGACGCAGATGACGAACGGATGAACATGGAGTCCGCTGTGGGTTGTGTATCGCGTGCTCAGGTGTGATTTCCCGCGCAGGCGAGGGTTTTCGGGGTATTCTAAGCTGTAATTGGAAGAATCGAAGGCGGAAAAGAGGAAGGGGGCGGGAGCATGAGTGCTTGGAGAGGGGCTATCTCCTTCGTGCTGACGTTTGCGCTGGCGGTGGGTACCGTGCCCGTGCAGGCGTTCGCAGAGTCGTTAGACGGGGTGAACGCGATTGGCGTGGGGGAGGTGGATCCAAGTGAGAGCGTTGTCGACGCGGGAGTCGTTGGGTCAGGCGAGCTTGAGCCGGAGGTACCTGACGATGTAGCCGAGGAGGTCGGACCGATCGAGGAGGTCGACCGGCTCGTGGAGAATGATGCTGGCACAGATCCCGTTCTCGAGGATGAGGAGGAGCCTGCGGCTGTCGAGGACGAGGACGCCCCGCTTGAGGAGCTTTGCCAGACTGCGGAGGAGGACGCTGGGGATGACATCGACGGGACGACCGTCAATCCCACGGGTCCCATGGATGCGTCCGAAGAGGGTCTTACCTTATCGACGCAGTCTGCGACCGTCTCTAACCCGCGCAATTCCGGTACCGCGACCATCTGGGACTGTGTGTGGCTCGGCTCCTACCCGCAGACCGAGGTAACCTCGGCAGATGCCGTGTACAACAAGCTGCAGAGTGCAGGCTGGGACTCCAACGGCGACGCAACAGTGGCCGGTAACAAGTACCGACGCATCACCCAAAACGATGCGAACTCTGATTCCATGGTGGAGCGCTACTTTCGATACGAACCCGTCAAGTGGCGCGTGCTGGAAGTCAGCGGGTCCAGCGCGCTCGTGGTTTCGGAGGTCTCGCTCGATGACCAGCGCTACAACACCGATTGCGCGGAAGTCACATGGGAGACGAGCGCCGTGCGTTCTTGGCTCAACGGCTATGGAGCGGCGTCGAATCAGCCTGGCATGGACTTCTCGTCAAAGAACTTCATCGACGCGGCATTCTCGTCCGAACAGAAGTCCGCGATATTGCAGGCAACGGTCGAGAACGAGGACAACCAGGGTTACGGCACCTCGGGTGGCAATACCACCCACGACAAGGTCTTCCTGCTCGCCGAGTCCGACGTGTGTGGTGCGGGAGGCGTGAGGCATGGCTTCGTAAGCGACTACTCGACCTATGACAAAGCCCGCCAATGCCGGGCAAGCGACTATGCGTACGCGATGGGGGTGTTTGCGTACAACAGCGGCGGTACAAACAACTGCTGGTGGTGGCTTCGTTCGCCAGGCTACAACCAATACTACGCTGCAGGCTTGTATTACGACGGCAGCGTGATTCGCAGTGGCCACTACGTGGATAACGGCTACGGTGCCGTACGCCCAGCCCTGAACCTCAACCTAACGTCGTTTGCCCTCTCGTATGCGGGCACCGTATCCAGTGACGGGTCGTCAACCCCCGCCCCAGAGAGGGTGAGCGTCCCCAAGGCTACGAACCGCACCTACAACGGAAAGATGCAGATAGGCGTTCCCTCAGGTGTTGGGTACACGCTCGTCGGAACCGCCTCCGCGACAAGCGCGGGCACGTACCAGGTGGTTGCCAGGCCCGCGACTAACCGCGCATGGATTGACGGAACCACGACCGAGAAGACCATTTCGTGGAGAATCGCCCGCGCGAGCGTCGCCGTGCCGAAGGCCACGAACCGTACCTATAACGGCAAGGCGCAGGTCGGCGTCGCGGCGGGCGCCGGCTACAAGCTCTCCGGGACCGCGAAGGCGACCGCCGCCGGGACGTACACGGCGAAGGCCACA
>CADBYM010000017.1 GCA_902798915.1 uncultured Coriobacteriaceae bacterium
AACAAGGCGCTGAAGGCCGTGGCGCGCAAGAGGCTCGGGGTGATCTTCGCGATAATGCGCGACAAGGTGCCCTACGTCGAGCCGGGCGAGGAATGTTCAGAACCTGGCACCCAAGAGAAGGGGACGTCCCAGAAATGTTCAAAATCTGCCTCCTAAGGCCTTGACAAATCTATAGGGACACCCCCAATGTACTCCTCTATCTGCCTGTTCATGCACGTCCGCACATCGCCGCCATCCCTCCAGCATTTCGTCCACTCGACGGTTTTCGCCACCGCGGTATCGATATCCCAACGCGATTTCCATCCAAATGTTGACTTCAGCCTATTGCTGTCTAATCTGAGAAAGCTCGCCTCATGCGGCCCTCCATCGTGACGCTCAACCCACCTGAAACTCTCGCCCCAGTGCTGCGCGAACAATTCGACTAGCGCACCCGTCTGGACGCAATCCGTTTCGTCAGGCCCAACGTTGTACCAGCCGGCGAGGTCGCAGTTCTCATACTGCCTCGCCGCAATCATGAGGTATACGAACACCGGTTCAAGCACATGCTGATAAGGTCGGATGGAATGGGGGTTGCGAACGACAATGGCCCCATGGGCCAAGGCCGCACGTACGCAATCGGGGATTATGCGATCCTTCGCGAAGTCTCCCCCACCAATAACGTTGCCCGCACGGGCCGTGGATATGGCAACTCGTTTATCCGAAAAGAACGAATTCTTGTACGAGTGAGTCACCAGTTCTGAGCAGGATTTGGAGTTCGAATAAGGGTCGAATCCGTCCAGAGGGTCAATCTCCCTGTATCCCCATTCCCACTCCCTGTTCGCATACACCTTATCGGTAGTAACGTTGAGAAAGGATTTCACGGAGGAAGAGCGTCTAACACAATCGAGGACGTTCACCGTGCCCATGACGTTCGTCTCGTAAGTGCCAACCGGATTCTCGTAGCCCTCTCTCACGATGGGCTGTGCAGCCATGTGTATGACAACCTCGGGCTGATACTCATCAAATACCGCCCACAGGGACTCTAAATCCCTGATGTCGCCCTTAACGTGTGCAACTTCCCCCCGTATCCCACATATATCAAAGAGTCGCATCTCTGCTTTGCTGCAGCTAGAGTAACCAATAACTCTAGCACCCTTGTTCGCCAAGACGACGCTCGCCCACGACCCCTTGAATCCCGTATGTCCGGTGAGCAGCACCTTCCTACCTTTGTAGAACCCCAAGTCTGTCACTCGTCATCCCACCTCTTCCATGGAGCACAGCCCGCCCTCAGCAGACCTTCCAGAACGTCCATCTCCCGTTTCGTGTCCATACATTGCCAGAAGCCCTTGTGCATGTATGACATTAGCTCGCCTTCTTCCGCAAGCCTTTCCAGCGGCTCTCTTTCAAAGATGGTCTCGTCCCCCTTTATGTATTCGAATATCACAGGATTCAACACCATGTAGCCAGCGTTAATCGGCGCACCATCGTTCTGGCTCTTCTCGCGAAAGGACTTCACCGCGTTTTTGCCATCTATGTCCAAAACACCCTTCTGTTGGTCCAGCATAACCGCCGTCAATGTAGCAATCTTGCCATGACGTTTATGGAACTCAACCAGTTTTCTGATGTCAACGTCGCAGACGCCATCACCGTAGGTCATCATAAACGGCTCGTCACCAACATAGCACTGGATTCGCTTAATCCTGCCTCCCGTCATGGTGTGGAGCCCAGTGTCGACTACAGTGACCCTCCAAGGCTCGCATCGTTGGCTGTTATGCACGGTCAAATTGTTTCCACCCGACGTATAGTCGAAAGTGATATCCGAATTAAAGAGGAAGTAGTTGGCAAACCACTCCTTGATTACCTGTTGCTTGTAACCAGCACAAATGATGAAGTCGTTGAAGCCATAGTACGAATATTCCTTCATGATGTGCCACAGGATTGGCTTCCCACCAATCTCGACCATGGGCTTGGGCTTGTACTGGGACTCTTCAGAAATGCGGGTGCCGAAGCCGCCTGCCAGCAAGACTACCTTCACGTCCGTAACACCCCTAACCTCGACCTTATGCCGCTTGCCGCTCCTCTTAGCCCAACCATTCCATCAATAATTGGTCTTGGCGTTAGTGCGACTAGTTTTACGTGCCAAAAAGGAACGTCGGTGACCTGCTCAAAGAGTTCGCGCTTATCTCGGACAACGTCCCAGCATAGGTTATCGGTCTTCCTCAGCCTGATGAGATTTTCCCATCCGTACAAATGCAGGTGATCACCGACATCCTTCTTGACTTGTGGTCCGACAGTCTCGTAATGGCTTGGCAGCTCGTTGATAGCCTTATTCCACCCGACAACCCAAAAGCCGATGAATTTCCCAGGTTGATAGGATGAGTTTGTCGGCTTGTGTGGGTTATTTTGCATGGGAAACTCGTTATAGCAGACAATCTTCTCGTCATCGGAGCCGATACCCGCCATTAGACAGCTCCAGTATACGTAGCCCGTATTTCTGAGCACCCCAAGAATCGACTCGTAGTCTGCCCGCCTGATGAGCCTCGATGAAACGGCAGTCGCACCGTAGTATGTGGCGAACCACCCACAGTCTCTCGCGAAGTCCTTTCCAGAAGTATAGCGTGACACTTGTTCAAGTAAGTTGTTGTTGAAGTGGATTACGTCGTAACCCTCATCCGCCGCTGCCCGGAAGAGAGGGTAGTAACGAGGAAAATCTACCACAAGCCCATCACCGCAGAGGTGTACGTACTCGTATGCCTCTTGCAATATCCTGAAACACTCAGTCACCTTTAAATCGGTCGTCATGTCTGGGTATTCACGAAATCTAACGTACTCTAGTCGCGAGCCATAGCTCTCTTTGAACCTGCTTACCACTGCCTCGGTCTCGTCAGATTCAGATGTATCGTGGATAAACACGTCGAACTCATATTCCCCAAGGAATACGGCATAACTCTTTAGAATGAAGCTTATGCAGTCCGGCCTGTTGTAGGTCGGTATGCATATGCAGAGTTTCCTCATGCTACTACCCCTCACCCTCGCTTCCCGCCTTTGGACGCCGAAAAGGCATGTGCTAGCTTTACAATGGACTTCGCTATTTCGCAACCCAACTCATTCCTACACGCAAGAAGGCAAATGAAATACCCAACAACGCTCAGTGCAACGATGGCCGTGAACCTTATAAAATAGTTTGGTATCACTCGATTGCACGCTAGACCTATGAGAACTATAGCGAAGCATCCTACGATTGGGCCCATCACTATGCTCCGCATCGGCCCCACTCCAACTCGCCTATCAACGAATGGCAGCTTGTAGAAGAACCCGATCGCCATGGAAACCGTTGTGGTGGCCGCCGCCGCCTCTATGCCCCATCGAGGAATCAGCACGAGGTTGAGGACGAGGTTGACTATCGCGCTCACCACACTTGAGGCAAGGCTCACGTCTTCGCGCCCAGAGGGTATCATTATGAGATTTCCAAGGAAACCGCCCAAGAAAGACCAGAACAATGCGAACGTGAGAATCCTGAGCGAGGGAACACATGCAAGGAACGATTCACCCGCAAGTAACATGATGACTTCTGGCGCAACGACGTTGACACCAATAAGGCAGGGCAGACCCAAGCCAACTATGAAGTTGAGCGAATACCGCAATAGTCCGTTGGCCTTAATGTAGTCTTCGTTCGCATATGCTTGGGAGAGCTGAGGTAGGACGACCAAAACGACAGAGTTCATAAGCGTCTGGATGAGCGAATATATCTTCACCGCTGCGCTGTACCATCCAACCTCAGTAACCGTGCGCACGAGACCCAAGATAGTGACGTCGGAACTCACGTAAATCGTCTGGATTAACTGGAGTGAAAACAGCATCATTATGGGCTTCAAGTGCACGCCAAATTGAGGATTGCGCACGAGACGGATTCTGCAATACTTTCGCCTATAGAGGATATTCGTTACGTTCGCCCCCATACTGGCAACCAGCGTAATGACCGCATAGGTAATGTAATCGTCAGGCTTCTTGACAAGCATAAACATGAGAAAGACAGACAGTATGTTGAACCCCAGCGTGCGGAGCGTTATAAACCCAAAGTCCTCCGCGACGTTGTTTATCCAATCCGCCCCAAATGTCGTGAACACAATTCCGCTACTCTGTATGAGAATGAGCGTTCTATAGTTATCCAAGCGTCGTGCAAATAATAGAGTGAGCAACAGTAAAGCGCACGCAATAAGGGTGGAGTAGGCATTGATCGTGTAGATCTCGCTGGCAGTAATGGATAGGCGTTTGCTGTCATCCTTAACCTTTGAGCATTCTCTTACAGCATATGTCGATACCCCTAGCGAAGCAATGAGAGAAAAGTAACCGACAATTGACGACGAGAAGTTAATCTTGCCCAGACTCTCGGCTAAAAGCACTCTCGAGACATATGGGAAGGTAATAAGGGGAAAGACGATACCCGAACATGTCTTGATAGCGTTGTAAATCGTGTTTTTTTTGATGCTTCGACTACTCACAATGCGTTCCAAATTACTTAGTCTAGCCGCATAATTGTATTGGCTTGCTACGCATGACCAATGCTCAATTCGCGCTCTGCTGTCATCAGGAAACCATCACTCAAAGGTTCATACAATCTTTCGATATTCTGCTCGATGAATTCATGGGTCAGTTGTGAAAGATCAACTTTCATCAATCTGGAACACGTCCGTTCATCAAATCTATAGCGTATGAACTTGGCCGGCGCACCTCCGACAATCGCATACGGCGGGACATCCTTCGTGACAACGGAACCCGCTCCCACCACAGCACCTTGTCCGATTGTGACGCCATCGAGAACCGTTGAGCCAAATCCTATCCAGACATCGTCACAAACCACAATCCCACCCTTGCCGAACGCCTCTGGCTTCTTCTGCTCTAATACCTTAGCCTTAAACGGGTACGTCATAAACGTGTCCGTATGGTGCTCGTTTCCCAGCACGAACGTAACATCCGGCCCGATAGAGCACCAGTTGCCTATTTGCAAATGAGACACTTCATCAAAATTGAGAACACGAATATCTCCGTAGGTGTGACTGCCAACCTCTACAATGCCTGGTAAGAATATGTTAGCGGGAGTTGTTTGGTTGTGTTCATTAATCTTGCGCCAGTGTCTCCTCCATTTAGCTAATCGGTATCTAGATAATACGCCAAACAATTTGCCAACTCCTCTTCCACATTATATAAGACTTCGCAGTTAATACATTTAATGTATTGTGTTCTGTTCACACTTTGATGCGAGTACTTCAAACAGCAGCATCAGGTGTTTCGCGATTTTCTCCATTCTGCTATCCACTCAAGGTACTTAAACCCGTATTCATCCGTTGGTTCAAGCATCATTCCTTCAGCCCACTCATTCCACGCATTAATAAATAAATAATCATCAGAAGATACTTTGTCCATATATTCAAAGAATAAACCTTTCGAATATGGTGTAATGACGTACCCTCTTGATCCATGTCGCGGAGTGTTATCCCACTGAAACCATACACCATGGAGTACTTGAGGATTAGTTTCGGCATGTCTTATCGCCTCGTTAATCAGTTCCGTACCAGAAACAATAATCGGCTTTTGTGAAACACCGAAATCCACGAGTAACCGCCGTAGCTTATTCCCAGCCCTTTTGAATGGTGACTGAATTAGGTATCGTTGATGTGAAGCTGTAGGTTCGCGAAGAAAAACGTATTCGGTACATTCCGCAATATCATTAGCAAAGTCTCTTTTTGGCGGCAAATAATTGCGGCTCTCGATTAGACAGAGTCCCCCAAAGCCCTCTTCTCTGCACCTACTATCAAAATAGGCAAATAACTCGTTCTTCTCAGCAAACACTGAATCAAAAACCATCAACAACGGTTTGTTGTTCTTCTTCTCATACCTTTCATCCCTGAAGAAATGGAGCAAGTATCTAAAGTGTCTTTCCCAATCATCTCGATCACCATAGCATTGCGCTATTAGTGTTTCCTTCGCACCGTTGATGCTCTTGTACCAAGTGTGGTTTGCCCAACAGAAAAAGAAGCGTTGCTTGATTTCTTCCCAGCATAAAAGGTTCTCTGCCGGTTTCTCCAAAAGAGTCTTGCCCTTGAACCAATAGTGATAGTAGACGAAGCCATCGACTCCATATCTTGACATCAGCTCCGTTTGCCATTCAACCGTACTTTTGTGAAGTAGGTCATAGTAATTCGCTCCCATAGGATGTACAGGTTGCGCATGACCTCTATATAAAGGACGTGCCGACCGCACATTAGTCCACTCAGTAAAGCCTTTACCCCACCAGTTATCATTCTCAAGAATGGTATGGAACTGCGGCAGGTACATAGCAAATAGTTTCATAGCATCAGTCCATGCTCTGTACGTCAACAATACTCCTAAATGTTTCGGAAACTAAAAGTATAAGCCCAACCCCCAAATGGAGATAGCGTCAACCACCGAGAGCCTCGTCTCCCACCAGTCCCAGAACGGACATCGACCTCGATAACAAATAATACGTTCAGCGGAGCATGCTCTCATTGCTTTATCGAAATCCGTTACGAATCAGGTTTCGGAACCTTAGTAGCTTCTTAAGCGTATGGTATTTCCTCCACAAAAGGAGACTGAGTATAAGCCGCACATCAAGACGCAGCTTAATCCCTTCCGACCGACCCAAGGCGCCGGTTGTTTCCATCGCAACTCTGATGTTGTCGAACGTCGAAGTAGAGCTCCCCGAATCCCATTCGCCATCCGCGGCAAGGCATAGTAACGATACGTAAAGAGTTGCTTCCTCCCGTAGTGCGTTGACTACACAGTTGCCCCCCCAACGAGCCGAAAACAAAAGGAGTCTTTCAAACAGAGTATCGACATCAGCGAGCTGTCTCTGCCTAAACCTAGAAGTGCTTGTTGAATCTGCTTTCCTATAATAGTAGAGGCTATCAGTTATTTGTAATACCGTCTTCGCCCTATCAACGACCGGAAGCAACTGGAATAAATCCTCGCCGTGCATCATTCCAACAAAAGGCGAATAGTCCTCCTGTAAGTCAAAACAGGCAATACGAATAACTTTACCGCACAAATTATTCGTGAGCCCACTGCTCACACGTTCCCTCATACGAATGATGGAGTCTGAGTTCACAGGCCTAACTTCAACAGTACTTCTGAACGCACGACCAAGGTGTTCCTGATTTCGAGTGAGGCCATATTCTAAGATGTCTACGTTACTTCTTTCAAGTACCTCGGAAACACGTTCCAGAGTCTCAGGATGGAGAACATCATCCGCGTCAAGAAAGACAACATAATCACCGCTACAGCACTTGAGGGCATCTCGTCGAGCAAGCAGCGGACCCTCGTTTTTTTTGCTGACGGTTATCGTTCTTGGATACTCGGACACAAACCGACAAATCATCTCAGACGTCGCGTCCCACGACCCGTCATCTACTATTATCAGTTCGTAATCTGTGTATGTTTGTTTCTCGACAGAAGCAAGCGTCTCTTCAATATACCTAGCTGCATTCAAGGAAGGTACAATAATACTGAATGTCATCGATACATCACTTTATGTCGGAGATATATTCCAATTATTATAGATCTAAACATTACAAACTAATTATACTTGATATTATATACTATATATAATAGAATCCGTTCATATGAACACAGTAGCCAATCTATCATTAGCTCATAAATTACAGTGGGTCGTTTTATGTGGTATGGTATCGACCATCTCACATTCATCCATTACCATTCGATAGAACGATGCTATTTCTTCGCTTAATACAGCTTCTGAATACTTTTTTGCCTCATAGTAATTGTTTACGGCAACCTTCGCAATGTCACCCGTTAATAGGGCCGTAAGCGATCGTGCAAAACATCTTTGGCTCCCCTTCCTAAACACCTGCTCGCTACTGATCAACTCGGGAATCCCACCCGCATCGCTACCTATCACAGGGCATGCTCTGCTCATGGCCTCAACCACTGAACGCGGTAAACCCTCTTGTCTACTTGGCTGCACGTAGACATCTAGCGAGTCATAGAATACGGGCATTTGTTCTTTTGACAATGCTCCTAGGAACTCAATCTTATTATCAACGCCCAGCCTCACTGCTAAGTCGTACAAAAAAGTGCTGTTGCGATAGTTTCCTCCCGCAAGTCGATAAACGACGTTGATGCCTTTGCTCGCAAGGAGTGGCATTGCACGCAACACTGTCTCCTGCCCCTTATATCTCACATCTACTGCAGCAGCTGTGCCAAGGATTACAGTCGACTTGTTACTAAGATCTGCGATCCTCTCAAGTCTCCGGTTAATAATTGTACTCGTGGGAGCACCAATTCTTACGTCTGAACATCCCACAGATTTACCTTTCGTAGGGTATCGCCTCTGTAGGAAATCTGTCGTTACATAGTGAACGTACGGCGCACGTCGTATCGAAGCTCTCTGGCTCAAGTAAGAAACTGGAGCAAGCACTTTCCCAAGCACACTGTGATTCCACATGGAGTCCCACGAGCACCCTACACATTCGTAGAGGTATGGTATACCATGCTTCCTAGCGTACCTCTCAGCAATGGACGCCGCCAAAGAGACTCTGAGCACTAAGAAGTCAGCCTTCTTCGCTTCGCCTAGAATGATGCGCTTTGCTTCCCCATAATTGCTTACGAAGAGTTCGGGAGACTTAAAATCCGGAAAGCTTACGACTCTTAACTCATCGGGGAGACGATCGTATACATCCGTTTTGCTACTCTTCCTAGTTCGGATTACAAACGATACCTTATCTCCAAAATGCCTGTAGCGCTCGTAACAACCTCGATATCCGTACCCATAGTAATGTCCCTTTTCATCGTAAGTAAGGGGACCATCATGCACAAATACTACACTCTTTGCCACCTTACCCCCCCTCCGCTTGGATGCATGCTCGTCAAATTCGAAACGGGCACTTTGCTAGAACTTCTCTGCGCAAACGCGACCATCATCGTAAGGAGAAGCCAATACACAAGACGACGCATTCCAAAGCCCGAGAATCCATATCCGTACAGAGCAATGAGTGTTGCGAGAGCTACATGGTCTTTCCTTACGATACTTAAAAGCTGGAAGGAAAAGAAGGTAAACAGGAATAGGCCAGTGAAGCCCGCCATCGCAAATATCTCAAGATAGGTGTTATGAAACTCTGCCGATCCACCGGAGGCGTGATTCCCCGGCCCCAACCCAAACACTGGACTCTTATCCAGTGGCTCTGTTATCGTAGCAAACAATTCAAACCTACCTGCACCATTCGAATCGGATGCTATCCATGAGTTGAACTCGCTGATAAGTGTCTCATGAAAGATCAAGGCTAGTGAAGCAACAACGCACAGAACAGCCAATCTCAACTTTGCATTTCCGATAAGGCGATACAAAGCGAACACAGCCCCAAGGGCAAACGCCATTTTCGCTGTACTAGATTGCGTCTCTGCAAGTAAGAAATATCCAAGACACGTAAGAACAGCAAGAACGATTTTCTTTAGGACAATCGGCTCACTCAGCATTCTCGAGAAAGTAACGATACTTGCCACCGCCATCAGAAGGGCAACTTGATGGGGATTGGTTCCTCCACCAGAATATCTAACACTGTGGTACCAAAGATTAGCCCCAAAGAAAACATCACTGATTCTTTGACTGTAAATATAAAGGAATAGATACCATAAAATGGATACTGCTGAACACATCGTAAAGAGCTTCTTGATATTACTCAGACTGCCAAACATGTCAAATGCAATGGTTGATACGAATGCGAAATAGAACCAAGTAAGCATACCGTAAGTATCGCATTCATTAGAATAAAACACCCTACAATACAGGTAACCAATTGTGGCTATTGCAAGAAAAGGGGGCCAAAACGATGCAAATATACTCCTCGGCATCCTTCCGTTGCACTCAGCAACGAAATAAATCAGGCTACCAACCATTGCACATAATTCAGCGGGGCCAATCTTCCAGATTCGCCAGGATGTCATCGGCGCCAGAACTAACGCCACAAACATGAGTATACAGCTAATGCGAACACTTCGGCTGCATTCACCAGCCAGTAACAAGTACCGCTTTATCTCTTTTGTATCAGAAGCCTTTTTAGTCGTTGTCATTTTCGAATTCATTCCTGTTCTTTTCTAATGGCCTGAATCGAATCCTCAAAGAATAGAACCTACCTCATGGCAGGGAACGAGAGGCGGTCTTATTCTATACATCGACGAAAGAATGTGCTGAAAGGTGCGTAGTACGGTCAATTGTGCAAGTCGTCGAGAGACGTGGTAGTAGTTTATAACGCGTAATAGAGTCCCATACCGAGGTCGACTTCGTGTTGCCTGCTACACCTCGTTCACTATCATCTGGAACTTCCCGCTACTCGCACGGGGAATCTCTTCCACCACACACACATCCACCCGCATGTCGGGACCAAACGTGTGACGACACTCCGTGAGAATGCCGTCCGCGTGTGACTCCTCAAAGCGCCTCTCGTCTACCTCGAGCAGTATTGTCAACTCGTCCATCCGACTCTGCCTGAACTGCGACCTGATAATCGTGTTCGGCAGATACTTAAGTAGGTTAGACACGTTCCCCGCATTGATTTTCGCCCCGTCGGGACGATAGAGAAAGTCGAGACGGCGTCCTTCGATTTTCGATACTATAGGTCCCTTAAGCCCGCAGGGGCAAGTCGTCCCCCCTGGGGCAAGTTCCATTCTATCACCTATTGCGTAGCGAATCAGCGGAGTCCCGTGCGTGGTGAAGCTCGTCACCAAGACCTCGCCGTCCGCACGGAACTCGAAGACGCCCGTGTTAAGCTCCACATGTTTGACCTGCTCCGGACACTCGCACACGAAGGGAGCGCCCTCGCTGGAGGCGTACTGGTCGTAGACCCTTGCACGGAACACGCGCTCGAGCAGTTCCCGCCCGGCATCGGTCAGCGTCTCTGAGGTCGGGAAGATGGCCACAGGCCGGAACTCAGGCTCGATGCAGTGTCGCTCCATATAGGACGCCACATCGCACATAGAAGTGAAGAATCCGTCAAGCGCCTGAGGCCTAAGCCTATTCAGACTCTCGACGTAGAAGCCCAACCGCTCCTCCGTAAGATCAAAGGAGGAGTAAATCATCTGCCTACAGGGGGCATTCCAGCGCCAGTAGATGGGCCTTCTCTGTCCTGGCGGTACAATGTGCCTGCCGTTGAAGGTCGCGCGCGTCATTTTGAGATTCTCGAAACCCACGCGTGCTTTAAAGTTATCGAGCACGGCCATGCGCATCTGGATGTCGCCAGGAACCATTCGCACAGTAAGGGACTTGCCCGTCGTCCCACCGGTGTTGGATTCGTTCCCACGCTTTCGTGGCACCGTGTATATATCATCGATGTTCGCCCTCAGCATCTCTTTGTCAATGACAGGGAGCACCTGAAGGTCCTCCGGACCTCGCACCGCAGACACGTCCACGTTCTCGTACAACCTCTGGTAGAAGGGGCTGTGCAGATACGAGAAGCGAACGAACCTGGCAAGTTCCTCGCGCTGATACTCAAGCTGGCGGTCGAGTGGCCAAAGGTCGAAGTCGCGGCAGAACTCGCGAGCCTCCCAGTATCCCCTGTCATAGCGCTGCTTGTACTTCACCGCGCCGGACCCACTACACATGAGGTTTTGGAACGAAATCGGAGTATGGTCGTAGACTAACTCCAGCAATCCCATAGCTCATAACCTCCAGTATCTTAATCGTTACTAGAACACTTGCGTTTAATCATGGCACAATTCACCATTCACGCTTAGCATCACCTTAACCATCGCCAATCAACCGCAACGCTCTATCTCCCGCATATATGCGTCCACCACAATCTGTCGATTGAACTCGCGCACGACCTTCTCCCGCCCCGCGAGACCCATAGCTCGCTTTTGCTCCCAAGGGAGGGCAATGAAGTGCTCCAACGTGCCCACTAGGCTTTCCACATTCCTCGGCTCGAATCCGATGCCCGTAACGCCATCATCGAACGTTTCGCGACAGCCTGGAACGTTACTCGCTATAACCGCCCTTCCCATCGCCGCAGCCTCTAGGCATACGTTAGACATTCCCTCATGGTACGAGGGGTGGACGAGTGCATGGCTGGCCATATAGTAGGGGCGAACATCAGATTGAGCAGGAACATATTCCAGCACTCCTGCAGAGTCGGCATAACGTACCGCATCTTCCAGTGACTCGTCGAATGGTCCAACCAGTACAAATCTGACGTCCAGATGCTTTGACTTGACCTCGCATGCTGCTTCTACGAGCTCAACGGTACCTTTATCACGCATGATACGACCAACGGTCAGGAAGGTTGTCGGCTGCTGTCTGTCTGGGTAATCCGCAACTTTGAACCAGCTGGTGTTCACGCCCGACCCCGGCAACAAGTGCGTGGGAACGTTTACGATATGGTTATCTTCGAAAAAGCTCTTGTTCGCAACGTTTTGGAAGAACACCAGCCGCGCCTTCGCCAAGCCTCTCCTGTACAAATCTAAGGTCAGATGTTGCAGCGCCCCACCGTTCTGAATCGAGGTGCCCAAGCCTGTGACGTTTGCCAAGTAAGGGATACCCTCCGCCTGGCACGCTATGCCACCGTACACATTAGGCTTTATGGTATATGTAAGCACAACATCAGGACACTCGTGCCTGAGTAGCTCTCTGTAAAAGGCCAAGAGTTTGAGATCGTCTGTTGGATTCGTACCACGACGACTCAGATACTCCGTCTGGACGTAGCGCGCACCGAGGGCAACGAGCGACGTCACGGATTCCTCAATACGATTGTTCGGCACGCTAAAGACGACTTCGTATCCGTGACTCACGAGCCTTTGCACAAGTTCCCTTCGAAAGCTGTAGAGCCCAACCGCTTCATTAGCAAGAATCAGTATTTTCATGTGATTAACATTCATTAGTAATTGGTATGCAACCCCCACGTCACATACAAGCCATTTACGAATCTTTGAGCAAAGACTGCTCAAAGCATCCCTACGTTCTTGATTAGCACGCGCTTGGAGAGGAGCGTTGCACGGATTTCCCCATTCCTTTATACGCCACGCTCCCGCTCACGCCGATTCCAACATCCCTTCATCAAGATAATCCAGCGTGAAATCTCCCTTATGAAATCGTGCCCGTAGCACACGAAATCGCAATCCATTGAGTTGCCCGTAGGAACGCAACGTTCCAAGCCGTATGAACGACGCTTTTCCAGCAAAACCCTTAGCCCTATTCTTGTGCTTGGTTCAATTGTCAACCTCGTCATCGTAGCAATCTTCGTACAGAGGAACGAACACTTCTCTCATGGTGAACTAGCAATACACCGCATATGAATCTTTCGAAATGCGTCATGCGCACAAAACGAATGACCTTAGACGAAACCTAGGATCAATACTGCTGAGCCTCTCAGCCCGTCTCTACCAAGCGTATTTCATGTGCTGCTGATGTCAGTCGCACAAACTCTTCGCCAATCTGCACAATTAGCGCCCCGTCATCATCCACGTCGGAGGCAATACCGTAGCGCATAGACCCTTCGTACACAAAGCACACCTTATGTCCCAACAGAACTGAGCGCTCTCGGCATGTGGCAACTGTTGATTCCGCGTCAATGCCATCACGTATATACGCCACAAGCCTACGCGTGATATTTGCACACAACACCTCGGCGCAAGGGGTTCTAACGTATTCGGCGAGCGCGGTTGCGCGTACCGAATCGTTGAGCTTGGGCACCTCGTGAACGTTAATTCCGACGCCAATGGCCAAGACGCTCGTCACGCGCTCAACCAGGATTCCCGCAAGCTTGCATCCGTCCACATAGACGTCATTCACCCATTTGATGCCCGCCTCAAGTCCATGCACTTCCTCAAGCGCCTCACATACGCAAACGCCCACAAAGGAAGTCAGCAGCTCCAGAGTCGACGTATCTCTTGGCTCCGGCATCGCAAGTGTCATATAGATGCCACCCTCAGGCGACAAGAACGAGTTGCCTCGGCGACCACGTCCATCAGTCTGGCGACCAGCCACAACCAGAACGGGTACACACCCGTCACGAACCAATTGCTTGGCATCGTCGTTCGTGGAGCCAGTCACGTTCTTGTAAACCAAGGGAACGCATCCATCAAGGAGCGTTTCGAGCTTCTGCCTATCCACGGCCTACCCACTCAACCCATATCTCGCGGACCAGCTCTCCATCGCGTTTTCTCATGAAGTCAGGAGCCACCTGCGGGAAGAGCGCACAGCTCAACACGTCCTCTTCGCTCTTCGCCACATTGCCATACTGCTTGCGAATCGCGTCCAACTCCGGCGCAATCAAATCGGCGGGACGGCACTCAATGCACTTGTCCTTCCCGATCGCCCGTTCCCTCACTGTCTCGTTTGGTTTTGTGGGAAGCTTCCCGTACTCCCCACGCAATAGCGCCTTCGCCTCACGGGTAAAAGACGCATAGCGTCCCACGAGCACATTGAGTACGGCTTGTGATCCAACGATCTGACTCGTGGGAGTAACGAGCGGTGGATATCCAAAGTCTCTGCGGACAATTGGTACTTCCGCAAGGACCTCCTCAAAGCGCTGTTCCGCACCGGCTTGCTTGAGTTGCGCTAGAAGATTGGAGAGCATGCCCCCCGGAACCTGCCAGCGCAGCGCGTTTGGGTCGACACGCAACACCTTGGAATCGATCGTTCCCAAACGTTGCATGCGTCGAGCCACCCCTTTGAAGTGCGAGGACGCCTCCGACATGCGGTTCATATCCAGTCTCGCATCGCGGGGAGTTCCCGCCAGCGCAGCGACGATTGACTCAGTCGCAGGCTGAGATGTGCCACCCGCGAAGGGCGAGAGCGCACAATCGACTATATCTACGCCCGCCTCTGCCGCGGCCCAATACACCATGGCGCCCGTACCTGAGGTATCGTGCGCATGCAGGTGTATAGGCACGTCCACCCGAGTCTTGAGCTCACGCACCAGTTCATATGCCTGCGCCGGCAACAGGAGGTTCGCCATGTCCTTGATGCAGATGGAGTCGGCACCCATCTCGCTCAGCACCTCGGCCTTACGCACGAAGTAGGCCGCATCGTGCACGGGACTCGTCGTGTAGCTCAACGCAGCCTCTGCATGGCCACCATAGCGCTTCACGCTTTCCAACGCCACGCGCATGTTTCTCTCGTCATTCAGCGCATCGAAGACGCGCACGACGTCAACGCCATTCTTGATCGAAAGGCGGCAGAAGGCATCGACAACGTCATCCGCGTAGTGCCGATACCCGAGCAGATTCTGTCCACGCAGAAGCATCTGAAGTCTCGTGTTGGGTAAAGCTTTGCGAAGCGCGCGCAGTCGCCCCCACGGGTCTTCGTCGAGGAATCGCATGCACGCGTCAAACGTCGCACCACCCCAGCACTCGAGCGACCAATAGCCCACCGCATCAAGTGCCGCACAAGCAGGGAGCATATCTTCGGTGCGCATGCGCGTAGCGGCATGAGACTGGTGCGCATCGCGCAGGATGGTATCAGTAATGAGGAGAGGATTGGCGCTGTTGCTCATAAGCGGGGCCGTCGTCATGCCATTTCAAAGAGCGGGACTCCGCCTTGGACCGTTTCGCCCTCCGAGACGAAGAGACTTCCAATCTCCCCATCTCTTGGTGCCGTGATGTCGTTTTCCATCTTCATTGCTTCGAGGACAAGCACCGTCTGTCCCTTGGCTACCACCTCGCCAGGCCCCACAAGCACTGCCGATATGGTGCCGGGCATAGGACTCTTCACCGCATCATAGCTCACATGCGTCTCTTTGTGAGCAGCATTGTCAATCACGCGCACGTCGGAGCGTGGCGAACTCGATACCGAGACAACGGGAGACGCGGGCTGCGTCGCAGGTGCGGATGGAGAGCCATCGAGCAGCTCCACCTCCATCTCGTATACCTTGCTGTCAAGCGTTATGCGATACTTGCTCAAAGCGCCTCATCCCCCAATTGATACTTATGGTAATCAATACCGTGCTCCTCCACGTAGCGCTCCAAGCCGCTCCTCCGTACCCGAGCAAACCTAATCACTCGAATGTGCGAAGCGTCAGTATGGGCCTCTTCCGCTATGGCAGCCACTGCCATAGCCACAATCTGCTCTTGAGTAGGAATCTCGGCCATGCCAGCCACCTCTACAGCGGAATGTTACCGTGCTTGCGCTCAGACCTCGTTTGGCGCTTGGTCCGAAGCATGTCCAAAGCTGCCACAACGCGACGACGCGTCTCCTCTGGACGAATGACCTCATCCACGAATCCGTGCTCTGCCGCTATGTAGGGATTCATAAACTTGGCGTTGTAATCGTCAAGCAACTCCTCCTTCTTCGCAGAAGGGTCCTCTGCAGTCTGTATCGCATGTCTTCCAATTATGGAGACGGCTCCTGCCGCCCCCATAACGGCAATCTCCACTATGGGCCATGCGAATACAATGTCGGCCCCTACGCCCTTGCTGCACATGGCCAAAAAAGCTCCTCCGTAGGCTTTGCGCATGATGAGCGTCACTTTGGGCACCGTCGCCTCCGAGTACGCATAGAGCAGCTTTGCGCCATGGCGGATAATGCCAGCATGCTCTTGTTGGCTACCTGGCAGGAAGGCCGGCACGTCTACAAGCGTGAGCAATGGAATGCTAAAGCAGTCGCAAAACCGGATGAATCGCGCCGCCTTATCCGATGCGTTTAATTCCAACGATCCCGCCATGTAGGTGCTCTGGTTTGCGATGATGCCCAGCGTCTTCCCACCCAATCGAGCAAAGCCAATCACAATGTTTTTGGCAAAGCCTTCCTGCACCTCCAAAAAGCTGTTGCGGTCAACAAATGTGTCGATGACCTCACGAACGTCGTAGGAGCGTCGCTGATCGTCAGGCACTATCTCCGGGATGCGATAGGTCTCGTCAACTTCTGTTCCTGGCACCACCAGACTGGCATCGTCGCTATTCTGTGGCAGATACCCCAACAACCGCCGCACACCGTTGATGCAAGCGAGGTCATCCTCGTACACAAAATGCGATACCCCGCTTCTTGTGGCATGGATGTCCGCACCCCCAAGATCATTGGCGCTGATTTCCTCCCCCGTAACCGACCGTACGACCGCTGGCCCGGTAATATACATCTGGCTGTTATGCCTCGCCATGAAGACGAAGTCCGTTATGGCAGGTGAGTAGCACGCACCACCCGCACAAGGCCCGAGTATCACTGATATCTGCGGGATGACTCCCGAGGCACGGGTGTTGCGAAAGAATATGTCGGCATAGCCAGAGAGTCCGACCACACCCTCCTCAATGCGCGCACCACCGCTGTCGTTGATGGAGACAAATGGCACGCGCATGTCGTATGCCATATCCATGGCTCGGCATATGCGTTGCGCCTGAGCCTCACCAAGAGACCCTCCGCCAACAGTAAAGTCTTGCGAAGCAACAAAGCACGTACGGCCATGAACCTTTCCCCAACCGGTCACGACTCCGTCGCCCAGCACCTTCTTCTGCTCCATGCCGAAGTCGGAGCACCGACTGAGCATCTGATCGTCAACCTCAATGAAGGTCTCATCGTCAAAGAGCGCCTCAACGCGCTCACGAGCAGTGAGCTTGCCACGCTCGTGCTGCCGCTCAACGCGCACTTTGCCACCACCGAGCCGCGCCGCCGCACGACGGTGGTCGAGCTCATTGTAGTATTCCCTATCCCACATATGGGGCGCTCCTCAGCGATGCAGGTTTCGCGCGCAAGCGCTAGCCTCGCTTATTCGTCTCTACGATCTCGATAAGACCGACAGGCAGTGAGTACATGAATACTACGCGGCGCCCGCCAAATGCTACAGCCGATGCAGGTGGAACCGTTACTTTGAAGCGCTTCGCTTCGAGCGCCTTGATGTCGGCATCAAAATCTTCGCTACAATAGCAGATATGGTAGGGCGTTGGACCAGACTTCGCGAGTAGCTCGCTTACGGGCGAGTCTCCACCATGAAGTGGCGCCACCAGTTCGATCCGATATCCATCAAGGTCTCCAAAGGCAAGCGCAACGTTGCGATCCTCGTCATCAATAGTATCCTCGAAAGACCAGCCCAGCGCCTCCATCGATGCGCGAGCTCGATCAATTCGCTTTACTGCGTATCCAATGTGATCGACTCTCATACAAGACCTTCTGTTGTTACTACGAAGTAGCCTGTGCTGTCGGGAAGGTCAGCTACCTTCGCTTCGTAGTGACGCACATCGCCCACACGCGTGGCCGCCACTTCCTCGCCAACAAAGCCCAAGCGATCGTAGAGGTTTTCGACCGGGGCGTTTTTTGCTGTCCGCACATACGTCGCAACTATGCTTTTGATACCTTTGACTTCCAGCAAGCGCTTTATCTGTGCCATAAACTCGTTTTCTGCCCCACGTCCCATAACACGACAACTCATAAGGAACGAATCAATCTCCGCTTGCTTGTTCCTGTAGCGCAGTATAAGCAGTGCCACGAGTCCTTGGCTGCCGTACTTATCAGACATGCACGCCACCACAGCATCGGAGTCTTCGGCGCTAGCGAGCTCCTTTAGCTGGGTTTGTGTATAGCGTATCGTCGTCACGTTGAACTGGTTGCTCTTGCCTGCCAGCTGCGCGGCACGCACGACTTCTTCGCTTCGCAACATGTGAAGGTCCATGGCCATGCCCAGATTTCGCAGGTAGTCTCCGAGCGACCCACTCGCACGACGCTCGTCGTTGCGCTGAACCTCCGTACGGTACATCTCTGTTTTGTCTAAATCCTCTCTCGTAACTTCTAGAGAGAAGAAGAGTTCGTTGTAGGAGTCGACAATCACTTGCGGCAACTGCGAGGTGTCTGAAGGGAAGTCTATGACGGTTACCTCAGGGCACTCCGCACGCATCTGCTCACGTTCGGCAGGATTGTCATCCAAAAACACCATGGCATCCAAACCGATGTTAAGGTCCTTGGCGAGCTGGCGCATTCCTTGCGGTTTGGGATTCCAGCCTATGATTTCCGCTACAAAGTCATCGTGCTTTAACACCATGGCCGGATGCTCGAATGCCTGTTCAACATCATCCGGGTTGTTCTTCGAGATGATAGCGAGCATGACGCCTCGCTTACGCATCGCCTTAAGCACGAACTGCGCATCGCGATAGCGCGAACCTTCCTTATTAGCGGAAAGCAAGATTCCCTCAATGCCATCCTCGCCTATGACACCACCCCATAGGGTATTGTCCAAATCGACCGCCAAACACTTTTTTGGCGGCTCAACCGTAGCGCGCACATATCGAAGGGTCACTTTCGCAATTGCTTGAAGCCCCTTCGTCGACCACGGCATCGATCCGACATACCACATTTTGCGCGCATAGAACGCTTCCCGGCCGACACGCTCCATAGCCTCGCGAATTGGAAGCACGTAGACGCTTGACCCCTTGGAGCGCAGCTCATGAACCCCTGCCTCAAGGCGTCTCTCCAAATCCAGCGCGCTCTGCCACTCACCACCCCACCGACACAGACTGTCGCCCACATCTATGGAGGAGACGAACAGTGGCACGCATGGGTGCGCCTTTGCAAAAGCGTTAAGCGCCACGAGCCAGGTATCAATCAACTCGCGTCCGCGTTCAAATGCAGCCCACTCTTCTGCATACGAATCTATGTGCAGTATGACCACAACGGATTCGGGGCTAAAGTCATAAAGGCCAGAATTCGAATCGAGTAGTTCTTGCTGCCATGTGTCGTACCCCGGCGAAAGGTACACGTCGTACGACTTGCGAAGCATGCCTGCCAAAAGGTCTACTGTCACATTGGAGAGAAGCGCAACTCGCATGTATTAGCCCTCGACGAACTCGTAGAGGGCAGCAATCGAACGCAGTTCCGGCATCTTGTCGATGGGAATCTCGACATCGTACTCTTCCTCAATCTCCATCACCAACCGCATGTGCATAAGCGAGTCCCATTGGGGAATGGACTCGTATGCGGTTTCGGCGTTAATGGAGGAGGGGTCGACCTCCATGACTCCTGCAACAAAGCTGATAAAATCTTGCATACAATCACCTATACCTTGCGAACGGCATGTCCACCGTCCGCCGTAATAACCTGACCATTAATGAAGTGCGCATCCTCCGAGAGCAAGTAGCAAATGAGCCTCGCTGCATCTTCGGGCTCGCCAATACCAAGGGGATAGCTTGCCTCAAGTTTTGCAAGGTCCTCATCCGTAAGCCTATCCATCCAAGACATCGCCATGGCAGTACGTATGGGAGCCAAGCAAACCTCGTTGAGCCGAATGCCCTTGTCCATAAGTTCGGCGGCTGCCGGAGCCAAAAAGCCCTCTATAGCGCCCTTGGCAGCCGCGTAGGCTGCATGACCCTGTGCCCCCTCATGTGCGGATTGTGATGAGATGAGCACCATGCCCATACGTTCTACATGATTTGGACGCTTGCAAATGGCCCCAATGAGGAGCATAGGCACCAACGCATGGATGCGCCAGAGAGACTCATAGTCATGTGCTTTCGCCATGTGCAATGGAGCCATCTTGTCAAAGCCAGCACAATGAACGAATCCACCGATACGGCCGTGCTCCTTGACCAACGCCTTCACCACAAGGGGAAGCTCGTCTGTATTCGAAAGGTCGAATGTGTGCAGGCTCAGACTTTCGGGATACGCATTCGCGAGCAGGCTGATGCGCTCGTCCAATTCCAAATCTATGCCAATTACGGTGGAACCCTCCTCGAGAAGCTGCTTTGCAACCGCACCACCGATGCCGCCCGTAATGCCTGTTACCAGCACATTTTGCATAGTGCGCACCATGTGTTTCTATGCTGCAGTAACTTGTGCGTACAGGTCCGCCACAGTTTGGCATTTGAGGAAATCCTCTACCGACACACGCACTCCATACTCGTCTTCCATCATAACGATAAGTGAGAAGCCTACCATAGAACTGAAGTCAGGCAATTCGGTCCGGAAGACGCTATCAGCAGACACCTCTTCGGGCTCAACCTCAAAGACCTCTGCCACCAGCTCGATGAATTCCTCCATAGCTATTCCTCGCTTTCGCTAGTTGAGTCTTGGTATTGGAAAAACTCATAGCGAGCGGCAGGATCGAGCGTGATGATACCCGCACTCGCAGAAAGCCCGCCACCAAATCCCGAAACGAGCACCTTGCTTGTTTGGGTCGCATCGAGGAAATGCATTGCATTCTTCGCAATGGTTACTGGGACGGTTGCGGATGCCGAATTTCCAACTTCGTCACCTGATTGCCACGTACGGTCCCATTTGAACTTTAACTTCCGCGCGAGCTTTTTGATCATGTACATATTTGCTTGGTGTGGCACAAAGAAATCAATGGTCTGGGCGCTCTCGCCCGTCTCGGTCAAGAATCGCACAAGCCACTTCGATACGTCCATAGCCACAAAACGGAAGATGGCAAATCCATCCATGTAAATATCGATGTTTCTACGCTTGCCATCGGTGCCATAGTCCACATAGGAAAGATCATCCTTGTCTATGGGTGACGAAGAACCACCGGCAGGTATCTTGAGCACGTCCTTACCAGAACCATCAGTATAGAAGGTGAACTGCCACTCTTGGTCACCGCCATCGCACGAAATCAATGTCGCTGAACCAGCATCCGCCATCACGGGAACGGTGGATTTATCGTACGGTGACATGTAGGCGCTCTGCACATCACCGTCAAGCAGCAAGACTCTTCTGCCGGTTGCCTTTGCGAAGGTCGAGGCCACATAAAGACCGTACGCATACCCGGAGCAGGCCAGGTCCATATCAAAGGCGGGAATCTCTTTGGATAGACCAAGCCGCTCCTGAACAATGGCCGCGTTAAAGGGCATGATACGATCCGACGTAAAGGTAACAAACACGACCGCACCAATGTCTTCTGGCTTAGCGGCCACGCTCCCGAGAAGCCTTTCGGCGCATGCTATGCATAAGTCTGATGTAGACGTACCACAAGTTGCAAGGTAGCGCGTTTCTATACCCGTGGCCGAGATTATCTTCGTTGCTTCGTCTCCGTACAGTTCCGCTAAAGATTCAGCGTTATCAACCCTGTTTTGAGGAACGCACGCAACCACTCCATCGATGTGCATTCCACGCATTGTTAAAACTTGCATTGAGCAGTCCTTTCTATGCCTCAATGCTCAAACACTTCGGTCGGAAGGTAATGGTCTTATTCATCTTCTTGAGCACATCGCCGTATCCGACCTCATAGAGTGTTTTCACACCGGCCGCCTTCATTGAGAGCACCGAATCCGCCCAACGAACCTGTCCAGTTAGCTGATCAACAAGGCATTTCTTAATTGTCGCCACATCCTTGACTGGCCGTCCCATCACGTTTGGAATCACATGGCACAAGGGCTTGCGGAACATGACATCTTCGATTACAGCCCGCAGTCCCTCTTCAGCCTCAGCCATCTGCGGACTATGGAACGCAGCGCTCACGCGTAACCTACGGAACTTGACGCCATCACGCTTCGTTAGAATCTGCTCGAGCTTGACGATGCCTTGCTCAGTACCAGAGACAACGATTTGTGAGCGCGAGTTTATGTTAGCCATTACGATGTCTGGAACTTCCGGCATGTACTCCTGAAGCTCTTCTTCTGAGAGGCCCAAGACCGCAGCCATGGTTCCGCGACCATTCATGTAGCTCATCAGCTCTCCGCGTCGTGCTACAAGCCGAAGTCCATCGCCGAAATCGTAAACACCAGCAGCAAGGAGCGCATTATACTCACCCAAGCTATGGCCCGCAACGAAATCGGGAGTTAGACCGATTGCTCTTGCTTTGGCCAGATACATCGCCGAACAGGTGTATATGGCTGGCTGAGCATAGCGCGTGTCTGCCAAACACTCAGCCGTTCCCTCGAACATCAGCTCCTTGAGGTTATATCCCAAAACACTGCCGGCCTCGTCCAAGAGCTCTCGCGCCTCTGGGAGCGACTCGTACAGGTTACGCCCCATTCCTGGCTCTTGGGACCCCTGCCCCGGAAAGAGAAAGCCAATCATATGCTTCTCGCTCATAACTTGATTCGTTTTGCCGGAACACCCATCACAGATGTCTCAGCACGAACATTGCGAATAACAACCGACCCGGCACCAACCGTCGCGCTCGAACCAACTCTTTTGCCGGGCAGGACGGTACAGTTTGTTCCAAGATAGGCGCCCTCACCAACTACGACATGGCCGCTTACGCAAGCCCCGCTCATGACAGACACGTAATCTGCAAGGCAGCAGTCATGACCTATAGTGGCATTGATATTAAAAAGACAGTGCTCACCAATGACCGAATTCACGCTGACTGTAGACCCAGTACACAAAATGCTGCCACGGCCAATTGTTGAAGTATCCGGTATATTTGCAGTTGGATGAACGAGCGTCTCCCATGCCGTAAAATCAGGAAAGCGCGCGACAATTGCCTTTCGGGTAACGGTGTTCTGCATCGCGATAACTGCACATGCGTTTTGTTCAGCTGCGAGCTGCAACAGCAGGTCCAACGTACCAAGGCACTCAACGTCTTTGTAGACGTTACCCAGCTTTGCCTCATCGTCATCAAGACATCCGACAATGTTATAGCTGGGTTCATTAGCGTTGATGTCTTCGATGAGCCAGATGACCTCCTTAGCAAAGTCACCTGCGCCGAGGATGATGATGTTCTTCATGCAATGGCTCCCTTAGACAGTTGCAACGTCGCTTCCCATGAACTCTTGCATCGTCACCGCGTCCTCCGAACTGATGCCCTCGCGGCGGAATACCGCAAGAATGGTCTCGAGGACGATCTTTGCGTCACCGAGGAACGTAACGTCATCCACATACCGCACGTCCCAGGCGAACTTATCCTCCCAGCTCACGGCATTGCGACCATGCACCTGTGCCAAGCCCGTAAGACCCGGACGCACCTCATGACGACGCCGCTGCTCAGGTGAGTACCTATCCAAGTAGCGCACCAACAGTGGCCTCGGTCCCACGACGGCCATGTCGCCGCGCAAGATGTTCACCAGCTCAGGCAGCTCGTCGATGCTCGTGGAGCGCAGGAATTGCCCCAATGGCGTCAGGCGCTCCTCGTCGGAGAGCAGATTCCCCTCTGCGTCGCGCTCGTCAGTCATGGTACGGAACTTGTATATCTCGAAGATGCGCTCGTCGAGGCCGGGGCGCTTCTGGCGGAATATCACCGGGCTGCCCAGCTTCACGCGAACCGCCACGGCAGCTGCCACCATGATGGGACTGAGTCCCACGAGGGCCATACCCGCGAGCATCGCATCCAGAGGCCGCTTGACCCAGCGCTCATAGGGTCCATGCGGAACATGCGCGCTCATGCCTCATCCTCTCGTTCTGGGGGTACATGCATAGGCCCACCTTTCCGAGATTGGACCTATGGAAAGGTGGGCTTGCTTCGCAATTATTGTAGTACACGCACACACAAAACAACATTACACAAGGATACCCAAGCACCGCCGCACGACCTCAATCACCAGGTCCTGCTGCTCGGGGTCATTTTCCTGTCGCTTACACTACGCTTCAATTTGTCGCGTGTAGTCACTTGCCCCATAGAACACGCGAAGCACGACGGCCTGATCGTCGTGCACCCTATAAACCGCAACATACTTGCCCAACACCAGCTTTCTGTATCCTTGTCGCGCAAGCATTTCGTCCTGATGCAAGGGTCCAAGGTACGGTGTTTTGCCAAGAAGCTCAATGCCCGCAAGGATTCTCTCAACGGTCTTGTCCGCAGCAGCTCTCCCCACAGAGCGTTCTAGGCGACCCGCTATCGCTGCAATGTCTTCATATGCAGCCAGTTGAACACGCGGGAGCTCATGCGACATCGTTCATACGCCCGCTCTTAAGCATCGCACGAATTTCGTCCGTGGTGAAGGAGGGTTCGCCCGCGAGCCTTCGTGCTTCGGCCTCAAGAACAGCGGCTCGCTCATTGAGCAGACGCTCGCGTTCCTCAAAGGCTTCGTTGCTCATAAGCACAACGTCGCCTTCCCCATTGCGTGTGATATATATCGGTTCGCCTGACTCATGGGCCATTCTCGAAATGGCACCGTAATCGTTGCGGAGCTTTGTTGACGACTGTATGTTCATGTCATTCTCCTTGAATACTATAATTCTCATTTAATACTACAAGAATACTGACATACCCTCAATACATTTGCCCAAAGGATTTCGTAAACCCGCAGCAGCCGCATTAACTAGCAGTAGTAGTCAACAGAACCGAACGTCTTCGCCCAGAGCGCCACAATCTCGTCGCTCCTGGCGGCTACGATCTCCATGACGTATCTCAACTTTCGCTCAGGGATTCTTGAGTCATTATTACACAGAAGACATTCCCCAGATCGCGTAATCCAAATCTTTGTGGAACTCTGAGTTGGCTTCCCCTCTGCCACGTGCACATGGACCGGTTCTAGAGGATCGCCCTCGTTCACCCAGAAGAAAATGACGTATCCACCAATCCTAAATATCCGTGGCACGGTCGAAACCTCCGTCTCGGGCAAGCTCAATGATCACATGAGCAAGGCTCTGCAAGAGCTCTTGGTACGAGTTGATTTCACTCTGCGTGAATCCCCTAATGTCCTCCCAGTTGTACGAAGGAAGCCAGCAGGTCGCAGAGTGAAAGCCGCCATACACGGGTTTCTCTATGCACACCTTGACGTTCTCTGCGTCCCCCTCACGAATGGCCTCAGAATGCACAATCTCTGTCTCGTCGTCTAAAGTCATGAACGGGTATAGCATAGTGGTCTTCCTTTCTTACTCATGGCCTGAGAAGACCCTAGCAGCAAATGCCACGAGCGGTCAACACGCCTCGGACGGGGCAGACCGAAGGCGCAGAACCCCCTATATTCTGAAGCACCGCCGCACGACCTCAATCACCAGGTCCTGCTGCTCGGGGGTCATCTTGTTGTCGCTCGGCAGGCACAGCCCGCGCGCGAAGAGGTCCGCGCCAACGTCACCCGCGCTTTCCCCCGCTATGTAAGCGTTGCTCGCCGCGCGCCCGTCGCCCTCGCGCGTCACGAATGGATGGTTGCGGAAGATGGGCTGCACGTGCATGGGCTTCCACACGGGACGCCCCTCGGCGTTAAGGCTCATCAGAGCCTCGAGAATCTCCGTGGGACAACTCTTTCCTGCCTCGGGCACGTAGAGCGCGTCGCGCTCGCCACGCACCTGCGGGCACATCGCGTCCTCGGCGATGAGCAGGCAACTGAGCCAGAAGTTCGGCCGACTCGCGTCGGCGTCATAGGGATTCAATGCTATCGGAAGGTCCTTCAGGCCCTCGCGATAGCGCTCGTAGATGGCACGCTTCTGTGCGATGTGCTCGTCGAGGTACGGGAGTTGGCCACGTACCACGCCAGCGATCACATTGCTCATGCGGTAGTTGTAGCCCAGCTCCTCATGCTGGTACCACGGTGCATCTTCGCGCGCCTGCGTGGACCACTTACGTGCGCGGTCCGCCTCCTCCTTGGTGTGGCAGAGCAGGCATCCGCCCGACGAGCCGGTCACGATCTTGTTGCCGTTGAAGCTCACCACGCCCCAGTCGCCGAGGCTGCCCGTGGGCTTGTTGCGATAGGTCGCACCAAGGCTCTCGGCCGCATCCTCCACGATTACGGCGCCATGCGCATCGCAGATGGCGCGAATCTCACCCATCTTCGTCGGGGTGCCGTAGAGATGCACGAGCACCACGATCTTTGCCTCAGGATGCAGACGGAATGCCTGCTCCAGCGCCTCGGGGTCCATGTTCCACGTGTCGCGCTCGGTGTCGACGAAGACCGGCGTGCCGCCCTCGTAGACCACCGGGTTTACCGTTGCGTCGAAGGTGACATCAGAACACAGCACCTCGCAACCGCTCAGGCAGCCTCCCTGGCCCCTGCCCACGCCCGTCGAGGTGCCGTACACCTTGCGTGCGGCTAGCTTCATTGCCAAGTGCAGGGCCGCCGTGCCAGAGCTCAGTGCCACTGCGTGAGGAGTGCCGCAAAGTTCGGCCACTTGGCGCTCCACCTCATTGATGTTGGCTCCGACGGTGGACATCCAGTTGGTCTCGTAGGCCTCGGTCATCCACCGCAGCTCGTCTCCGTGCATGGTCGGCGAGCTGAGCCACAGCCGCCCAGGAAGCGGGGCAAGGTCTGCGAGTTTCTCTTTGGTTTGCGGGTGCATGCAATGACTCCAATTCGCCTTTTGGGTTGCCCTTCTGAGGCACACGTTACGGCTGGTATGTCGGTACGCAGGCGGCGAGTGCCGTTCGGACGTCTGTGGCTTCGCGCAGCTCCTCGAGCTCCGTCGCGAAGGTTGCGTCATCCATCGGTATGGGCTGTGCGATGGAGATGAGCTCGTTCTCCGTCTTTCGCAAGCCCTCCTCGTCCATAAGGCGTTCCTCGTAGAGCTTCTCGCCAGGACGAAGACCCGTATAGACCACCTTTATGTCCCCGTCGGGTACGTGCCCAGCGAGGCGGATGAGCTTGCGCGCCATGTCGTCAATGAGCACGGGCTCGCCCATGTCGAGGACGAATATCTCGCCGCCCTGCGCGTAGCACGCGCTCTGCAACACAAGCGAGACGGCCTCGGGAATGGTCATGAAGTAACGCGTGATGCGCGGATCCGTCACGGTGACGGGTCCCCCCTCCGCAATCTGCTGGGTGAAGAGCGGAATCACCGACCCATTTGACCCAAGCACGTTACCAAAGCGCACAGCACTGAACGTCGTCCGAGCGTCCTGCTGCCGCGCGCAACGGTCCTCTGCCTGCACCACCATCTCGCACACCCGCTTCGTTGCCCCCATCACATTGGTAGGGTTCACGGCCTTGTCGGTGCTGATGAGCACCATGCGCCGCGCGTCGTACTCCACACAGGCTCGTGCCACATTGAGCGTGCCGAACACGTTGTTTTTGACGGCCTCGCGCGGTGAGTTCTCCATGAGGGGCACGTGCTTGTGGGCAGCGGCGTGGAACACCAACTCAGGACGGTGCTCGGCAAATACCTCGCGTACGCGCTCCGCGTCGCGAACGGACCCGATGAGCACCACGAGGTCGACTTCGGGCCTAGTGCGATGCAGCTCCTGCTCGATGGCATAAGCGTTGTTCTCGTAGATGTCAAAGACGACAAGACGACGCGGGTTGTCGCGCGCAATCTGACGGCAGAGCTCGCTGCCGATGGAGCCGCCCCCGCCGGTGACAAGCACGACACGTCCCTCGATGAAGCTCCGCACCTCCTCAGCGTCCACCACGATGGGATCGCGCCCGAGCAGGTCCTCGAGGCGCACCTCACGCAACTCGTTGACCGTCACTTGTCCATCCACGAGCTGATAAATGCCTGGGATGGCACGAACCTCCAGGCCCGTGGCGGTGCAAATCTCCAGCATGCGCTTGCGCTCTGCAGCCGAGCAGCTGGGAATGGCGAAGACGATCTGCTCGATGTTGTATACTTCGCAGGCCTCCGTGATGCCGTCGCGGCCAGCGACGACGGGCACACCCTCAAGGTAGCGACCCTGCTTGTTGGGATTATCATCCACGGCGCACACCACGTGCAGACCCAGCTGCGGCGAGACCTTGATCTCGCGTATGAGCGCACGCGCGCTCTCGCCCGCGCCTACCACGAGCACACGCTTCGCGTCCCCGCGCGTCCGCGAATCGCGCAGGAGCCGCAAGAACCGCCACGAGAAGCGAATCGCCGTCGTGCCCACGAAGCCCAGCAACGTGCCCACCAACCAGTACGAGGCAGGCATGGTGATGCCCATTACGAATGCGACTACGGGCATGAGCACGCCGATGTAGAGCCATGCCACGACCAGGCGCACCAGCTCGGGGAAGGATGCAAAGCTCCAGATGCTGTGATAAAGCCGCAGAATCCAGAACGTCGCCACCACCAGCAGCATCGTGGGGAAGATCATCGTCCGATAGCCCGCAAGGTACTCCGGCGCGATTGAACTCCACACGAAGTCGAAGCGCAGGAAGAGCGCAAGCGTGTAGGCAATCGCCACGCACACGACATCGAGCACCATTATGATGCCAGCACGCAGCGCCCATGCGGAACCCTTCGGAGCAGAATGCTCTTCTTTGTTCATGAAGTCAAAAAGCACGTGACGACCTTACTGTTCGCTCTGGCCCGTCTTCGCCCCAACCTTGCGCACAATCTCCAGGCCCACCTTTATGGTCTTTGTGCGTCCCATAATGTTGAAGTCGAGGTAGGCAAACCGCTTACGGCGGTCGATCTTAGTAATCCTGCTTTCCTGACCCATGAGCGCACCCGTAGTAACAACCACTCTATCACCCACAATGTATCCCTCAGAGAAGGCAATCGTTCGTTCGAAGGGATGGGTCAGATGTTCGAGCCACTCCGTCTCCTCTGGACCGAGCGGCACGAATTGCTCCCCCATGCTCAGAAGCTTGGTGAGAGCCGGAACGGACATGAGCTCCTCTCGCAAAAAACCCACGTCCTCGGTAACAACGAAGAGATAACCGGGCACGAGATAGGCGTCCACGGTACGCCAGATGCCCGCGCGCTTGATGCGCTTCTCAAATGTGGGAAAGAAGATTTCGTCGTAGGCTTCAGGGCTTGCCACACGCTCAACGAGTCCCTTTGTTGCCTCCTCGCGACTTGCTCCGACATATAGGACGTAGATGCCACTCTTTCCTGCGGCCATTGATACGCCCCCTCCCGCACTTGAGCTAAAGCTTCGCCACGCCCGACGTCACCGCCAGCGTCACGAAAGCATTCTGAAACCTTGCTCGCATAGGGAACGCACCGAAGCGACGATTCCCTCCTCGCAGGGCTTATAACTCGTACCATCCTACACGTACTACAGAGTGAGCACACCAATTACACCAATGCTTGGCGTTCATTAGCGTCTTTCCCCACTTGTCCCTAGCTCCGAGCGCACACCATCCTGCATAAGCGCTCGAAGCAGCCATTCTAGGGTATTGGTTCAACGCTTTCAAGCGGTTCTCTTTCAGGTAAGAACGGTCTCGAAAGCGTCGACACAAGATACGATGCTGATGCACACCGCGATTAAGAATGCGATAGATTCGGTCGGGTTTTGCGCGTTTTCGCACTCAGCATGGCTCGAGCAATCTGCGTGATGCCATGGAGACTCCTTACGCTCGATATGTTCCCAAATGCTCATTCGCGTTACCTGCATAGCCGGTGACACGAGAAGGCGCCTCTCACAAGCCCCCCATCACCGCGCGGGCGGGTCCAGGCGCGCGATGACGGCGGGCCACTCCTCGCGGGACACGCCGAACGCGGCCCCGGCCGTCGCGCCGAAGGCGTCCATCGCCCCCATTACAGCTACAACCGCCAGTAGCTATAGCCGGCGGCCTCGTACTCGGCGCGATCGAGCACTCCCTTCACGTCGAGGAGCACGCGCGTCCCCGCCGAGAACCTCTCGGCAAACCACTCCTCGCCAAGGTCGCCGAACTCGTCGTGGGCCACGGCCAGAATAATCGCGTCGCAGTCGCGCACATCCTCGAGGCTGGCGAGCTCCACGCCGTAGAGGGCCCGCGCCTCGGCGGCATCAGCCGCAGGGTCCGCCACCACAGGCGCAATCCCGTACTCCCCCAGTTCGCGCACGATGTCGATGACGCGGGTGTTGCGCGTATCCGGGCAGTTCTCCTTGAAGGTGAAGCCGAGGATGGCGACGCGCGCGCCGTGCACGGGGCGGTCGGCGGCGATCAGGCGCTTCACGCAGCTCTCCGCCACGTACTTGCCCATGTCGTCGTTGATGCGGCGGCCGGCCAGGATCACCTGGCTGTGGTAGCCCTCCATCTCCGCCTTGTAGGTGAGGTAGTAGGGGTCCACACCGATGCAGTGGCCGCCCACGAGACCGGGGCGGAACGGCAGGAAGTTCCACTTGGTGCCCGCCGCCTCGAGCACGTCGAGCGTGTCGATGCCCAGCCGGTTGAAGATTTGCGAGAGCTCGTTCATGAAGGCGATGTTGATGTCGCGCTGGGAGTTCTCGATCACCTTGGCGGCCTCGGCCACCTTGATGGAGGGCGCCCGGTGCACGCCGGCCTCCACCACGAGCTCGTAGACGCGCGCGACGAGGTCGAGCGTCTGCCCGTCCATGCCGCTGACGATCTTCGTGATGGTCTCCAGGCGGTGGACCTTGTCGCCGGGGTTGATGCGCTCGGGGGAGTAGCCCACGAAGAAGTCCTCGCCGCACGCGAGGCCGCTCTCGCGCTCCAGGATGGGGACGCACACGTCCTCGGTCACGCCCGGCCACACGGTGGACTCGTAGACCACCACCGAGCCCGGCCGCAGGTTGCGCCCGACGATGCGCGAAGCGCCCTCAACAGGCGTGAGGTCGGGCGTGTGATCGGCGTTGACGGGCGTGGGGACGGCCACGATGTGGAAGCGGGCCTCCCGCAGGTCGCGCTCGTCGGCAGTGAAGCGCACCGTCGTGGTGCGGATGGCCTCGTCACCCACCTCGTTGGTGGGATCGATGCCGGCCTGGTAGGTAGCGATCTTCTCGGCGTTGAGGTCGTAGCCGACGACATCGAGCCTCTTGGCGAAGGCCACGGCAATGGGCATGCCCACGTAGCCGAGTCCCACCAGCGAGAGCCGCTCTTCGCGCGCCAGAAGCTTGTCGTAGAGGTTCTCAAGCATGAGAGTTGCCTTTCTGCGAGTCACAGTCGGCGCATCATGATAGCGCATGTAATCGTGCGATGCGAGAGTGGGGATACGCTAGGGAAGCTCCACCTTGGTGGAGTCCTTCGCCGTCACCCTTCACGTCACCCTCGCCACCTCACCGCGCGGGCGGGTCCAGGCGCGCGATGACGGCGGGCCACTCCTCGCGGGGCACGCCGAACGCGGCGAGCTCCGTCTCGGCAGACGCGCCGAAGGTCTCCATCGCCCCCCGCACACACGCCACGAGCCTCTCAAGGCTCCCCCGCTCCCTGCCGTCCTCGTAGATCGCCTGTCCCATGCCGCCCATGCCGCGCACCCCCGTCTCGATGTCCTTTCGCCACGCAAGGGGACGGTCCAACACGATCACCGCGCGGGCGGGTCCAGGCGCGCGATGACGGCGGGCCACTCCTCGCGGGGCACGCCGAACGCGGCGAGCGCGGTCTCGGCCGTGGCTCCGAACGCGTCGATGGCGCCCCGAACGTCAGAAACGAGCCTCTCAAGGCTCCCCCGTGCCTCGCCCTGCCGGACGCCGTCCTCGTAGATCGCCCGTCCCATGCCGCCCATGCCGCGCACCCCCGCCTCGATGTCCTCGGTGATCATTATACCGTATTTATTGTGTAGCTCTTCTAGCTTCTTCTCCGGCGTCACGTCCTTGGCGAGCAGCGTGGCGAGCATCCCCACGACGCCGCCCGCCTCGCGCGCGCCTGGTCCGAGCCCGATGACGACGACCTCGAGCTTGTCGTAGTCGCTGCGGTTGTATATGCCGTCACCGACCACGTCGCGCGCCTCAACCCCGAACGCCGTCACGGTCGCACGGTTCGCGGCAAGAGGGTCCAGGCACACCCAGACGGAGACCACCTTGCGCAGCTGCCCGTAGTCAGAGCCCGCGACGACGCCCGCCCCCTGCCGCGCGATCATCCGCGCGCAGTAGTAGAGCGCACGGGAAAGAAGGGGGGTACCCAGCGGGCATCCTGCCCTGCGGCTCGACGTCAAGCTCCATGAGCCGCGGCTCGCCGTCGCCGTCGGGCACGCGGGCGCGGGCGCGCACGTCGAAGCGCACGAGTCCCTCCCCCACCACGGCGTCCTCGTCCGCGAGCAGCAGCGGCCGACCGGGGTCGTCACGCCCCATGGGAGCGTCGAGCGTCGGCTCGCCCTCGATGAGCTCCGCCTGGACCAGCTCGACGGGGACGCCGGCGAACTCGTCCAGCGTGCCCGCAAGAACCCGTGCGATCACCTGCCGGTCCGAAAGCAGCCGCTTGCAGTGCTCGTCGTAGTCGCCCTAGGCGGCAATCGCCGCGCGGGCGACGTTCGTCGGGACCTGCATGCCATACCCCCTCCCGTCCGTGGGCGCCCGTTCGGACACCCGGGATGCGGATTCTACTCGGGTCCCCTTGCACTTTTTTCCCCGCTAGCACGCAGTATTTTCCCCGGATTCTGCACCGTTGCAGATGAAGCGACCTGTTTCGTTTTGCACCCGATTGACCTTGAATTTTGCTGAAATATGATTCTGTCGATGTAACAAAGAGGCGAATCGTTTGCCACGCGCACGAAGCAAAGCTCATTATTGTGCTTCTTCCGGCCTGCCAAACCACAAAAGTAACCAACGCGCATTCGTTATACCAACAAAAACCCAGCTGTCACGCCAATGGTTAACCGCTTCATGTTATTGCAGCAGACCCGCGCAGGGCTTGTCGCGGCCCGGGAGGCAGTCTCTCACCGCACCGCCGGGAACGCAAGCCCCACTAGATCCCCGCCGCCGCTCAGATTCCCTCCGCACGGCGCATCTTGCGAATCTCGTTGCGCTTCCGGGCGGCCTCGCACTCGGCGTGCTCCTCGGGCGTGTGGGCCACAAGGCCCCACGGCACCGGAATCGGCCGGCCGTTCTCGTCGATGCATACCTCGGTGAGATAGGCATGGTTGATCATGCGTCGCTCACCAGTCCGCGTGTCTTCAACGTAGGTGTCGGCACGTACCTCCATCGACGTGCGCTCGACGTGCGTCACCCACGCCTCGATGGTCACGATGTCGTTGAGAAACGCCGGGTATTCGAACTCGAGCTTGTCAATCGCCACCGTGGTGATGGCGCATCCAGCATGGCGGCGCGCCGCAATGCCGGCGGCGTCGTCAATCCACTCCATGAGACGGCCACCAAAGAGGCGGTCCGAGCCGTTCATGTCTTCGTGCCGGAGCATGCGCGTGGCAATGGTGCGCGAGCTACCCACGCGCTTGACGCCAAGCTGGTAGTCGTTGGTACTTGCCATTGGTGCCTCCTAAGCCAAATGTCACCCCAAGGGGAGTCCCTCTTGTGGCGCTAGTCTCCGCCATCCGCGAGCTTGACACCCAGCATGCCCACGAGGTCGACGGCCTGCTCGGGCGCAATGCGCATGCCACGCAGCTCGGCATGCGTGTCGCTCACCGCGATGCCGGCGATGTTGCACGTCGAGAGGTCCATCCCTTTGAGCGTCGTGCGAAACAGATCCGCCTGCGCAAGGTCGCATCTTTCCAGTCGCGTACGACCCTTGAGGCGCATCTCACTGAGAAACGCCTCGCGCAGGTCGCAATCCTCAAGCCGAACGCCCTCCAGCGTCACCTCTCCCCAGTTCGCGTAGCGGCACATGCAATCGGCGAGTCGGCTCGATCGCCAGAATGACTTCGTGAGCTGCGCGCCCTCCAGCTTGCAGAATGCCAGCTGCGTCCGCGCGAAGTACGCCTCCTCGAGCTGAGAACCGCTGAGGTCACACCCGCGCAGGGCGCAATCATAGAAGCTCGCCTTGGGCGCACGCAGACCACGCAGCGCGCAGCGGTCCAGCTCAAGCCCATGGAACTCAAAGAAGGGGAGGTCGGGCAGGCCGTCCAAGTCCTCCCCGCTCGCGCTGACGCCCTCAACGTACGGATCCTCGCGAGCCAAGGCGTCCTCGATTGCCTGCCGCAGCTCCCCCATTGCGACCCTACTTCCTCGTGCCAAAGATTCCACGGGCGATCTGTCGTCCAGCCTCGCGACCGATGGTGCCCACGACGCCGTTGAAGATGTTGCCCACCACGCGGTCGCGTGCACGCCGCGCCTCTGCCTCTTTGCGCTCGGCCTCCTTCTCGGCCTTCAGGCGCAGGCGGTCGGCTTCCTTCTCCTCCTTGAGGCGCAGGCGGTCGGCTTCCCGTTCGGCCTTCAGGCGCAGACGCTCGGCCTCCTTGGCAGCTGCAGCCGCCGCCGCAGCGGCCTCCTTCTCGGCCTTGGCGGCCGCAGCGGCCTCCTCCTTGGCCTTCTGCGCCTCGAACGCGGCCTTCTCCTTCTCGAAGGCTGCACGCTCGGCGGCCAAGCGCGCGGCCTCGTCGGCGGCGGCACGGGCGGCCTCGATGAGCTCGTAGGCGGACTCGCGGTCGATGGCCTCCTCGTATTTAGCCATGAGCTCGTATTCATTGGCGATCACCGCAGAGATGATGCCCGCGTCAGCGGCGGCCATGCGACACCCCGGGAAGAGAACGCGCGCACGCTCAACGATGCAGGGCTTGCCCTTCTCGTCGAGGAAGCTCACCAGAGCCTCGCCGGTACCCACGTCCTGTAGCGCCTGCACCGAGTCGAACGCAGGGTTGGCGCGGAAGCTCGCCGCAGCGGCCTTGACGGCCTTCTGCTCGGCAGGCGTGTAGGCGCGCAGGCCGTGCTGCACGCGGTTGGAGAGCTGGGCCAGGACCTCGCCCGGAACATCGGCGGGTGACTGGGTGATGAAGTACACACCCACGCCCTTGGAACGGATGAGCTTGACCACCTGCACGACCTTGTCGGTAAGCTGGCGGGGCATGCCGTTGAAGAGCAGGTGGGCCTCGTCAAAGAAGAATACGAGACGGGGCTTCTCGGGGTCGCCCACTTCGGGCAGGCGCTCGAAGAGCGTGGAGAGCATCCAGAGCAGGAACATCGAGTACACGAGCGGGGTGTTGACAAGGCGGCTGGCGTTGAGGATGTTCACGTAGCCACGACCGTTCGCGTCGCACTCAAACCAATCCATGATGTCGAGGTTCGGCTCGCCAAAGAATATGTCACCGCCTTGGTCCTCGACGGCAATCAGCGCGCGTTGGATGGCACCAACGGACTGACTCGAGACGCGACCATAGGTGGTTTCGTACTCTTTGGCGTGCTCGGCGACGTAGGTGAGCATGGACCGCAGGTCCTTGAGGTCGATGAGCAGCATCTGCTGGTCGTCGGCCACGCGAAAGACGATGTTGAGCACACCCTTCTGGACCTCGGTAAGACCAAGCAGGCGACTGAGAAGCTCCGGACCCATGTCGCTGATGGTGACGCGCACGGGGATTCCCGCGTCACCGAGCATATCCCAGATGCGACACGGTGTGCCCTGGAACGCGAAGGCGCGCTCGTCGATGCCAAAGAACTCCATGCGCTCGCGGAGGGCGTCGCTGATCTGGCCGGCCTGAGCCATGCCCGTGACGTCACCCTTGACGTCAGCCATGAAGACGGGCACACCCGCATCGGAGAATCCCTCCGCCATGACCTTGAGCGTCACCGTCTTGCCCGTACCGGACGCGCCAGCGATGAGGCCGTGACGGTTCGCCTGGTTGAGGAGCAGGTAACAGGGATTGCTGCCCTGGGCCATCCAAATCTTGTTGTCCGTGAGCATGAGTAGTCCTTTCGCCGGAACCTTCTGGGGGCGTGCGCCGCAAAAAAGCGCGGCGTGACCGCGCGCCGCACCCATTGTAACAACTCGCAGGCGATATTCCCGCCAAATGGCAATGAAGACGGGCCTTGCAGCCGCCGCGAAGGCGCGAGAGTGCAAAATAAATATCGAAGCCAATGGCAAAAGCCCAGCTCAGCGCGATTTGACTTGATTATTGATGCAATCATTGTGCAGTACGTAAAATAGCTAGTGACCAATTAACACATCATGATTTGTACTTTTTGCGTCTGAGCTGGGGTTTTGCAATTGGTTTCACGATTAATTGTTCACTATTTCGTGAGCAACAGTCAATGGGCATGCGTCGTAGGACGCAACACAGTGAGACGAACTCGCGAGACGAGAGATGGGCTTGCAGCACACAAAGGTGAACCCCATTTGGCCGTCTAACGAAATTGGACCTTGTGGCAAAGTCCCTAACAGAAATGCAGATTGTGGCACGGAATCTAACGGAAACGGACCTTGCGGAGTGCCACAAGGTCCGTTTCCGCTAGAACCCGTGCCACAAGGTCCGATTTCGTAAGGCGGGGCGGGGCGGCCGTGCCACAAGGCCCGATTTCGTAAGGCGGGGAACGACGAGATACGGCGCAACCCAACTCAGCCCAGCTCAAGCACGCGGGCATAGACATCCGAGCGGGAAAGCGAGAATTCCTTGGCCAGGCGCTTCGCGAGGCGACTCTTCGACTCACCTGCCCCGATGCCCTCGGCGATCGCCTCCTCCAGCGTGCGCGCAGTCGGCACAAGGCCGATGGCGGCAGCTTCGCCGGCAACGGGCCCCTCGATTACGATAACGCATTCGCCCCGCACCTCAGACCCCTCCGCAAGACGACGCGCCAACTCCGGCGCCAACCCCCGCACAACCTCTTCGTGCACCTTGGTGAGCTCACGTACCAGCGCGACCCTGCGCGCCGGGAGCACCTCCGCGACGGAGGCAAGCGTCGCCACCACCCGATGCGGCGACTCATACACGACGAGCGCACCAGGCACCCGCGCGAGCTCGCCCAGCCGGCGTGCCCGTGCGCCAGCCTTGCGCGGCAAGAATCCCTCAAAGAAGAAGTGGTCCATCGGCAAGCCCGACGCCACCAAAGCGCAGGTCACGGCACTTGGCCCCGGAATGACCTCCACGGGCAGGCCCCTCTCGAGTGCCGCATCGACCAGCTGCTGCCCCGGGTCCGACACCCCCGGCATCCCCGCATCCGAGACGAACGCCACGCGCTCCCCCGCCTCCACGCGCTCCAACACGCCATCCACGCGCGCAGCAATCACATTCTGGTCGCACCGCATGAGCGAGACGCGAACGTCAAAGCGCGCGAGCAGCTTAGATGTGACGCGCGTGTCTTCACACAGGAGCAGGTCAGCCTGTCGAAGCGTAGAGAGCACGCGCGGCGAGGCATCCTCCAGATTTCCGATGGGCGTGCCCACCATGGAGAGCATGCCCCCATGCCGCGCGCTCACCTGAGCATGCTCCTCTCGAAGCTCGAAAGCGCGATGCGAGAATCCCATCCAGAGAGGTGCCCGCTCGTCTTCCACGTCTGAAAGAACCACGCAGGAAGCGCATCGAATGCGGCAATCTGTTCGGCACAGTAGACACGCTCAAGGGCGATGCGCCCCTCCGGCGTCATGAGCGAGTCGGCAAACGGCAGCGCTGCCGACCACGCACCCACCATCACGGGAAGACCGTTCTTCTCGGCGCGCGCCAGCGTATTGCGCGAGCGAGAAACGAGCGTCGCGGCGCCAGCGGGACCAGTCGCGTCAACCGTCGCGTCGTAGTGATACAAGTGACAGTCAAGCCAGACGTTCTCGTATCGCCGCGTCGCCATGAAGCCGCGCCATGCTCCCGGAAGGTTCGCATCGGGAAGCACCACACGACAGTCGAGTCCTGCTGCCTCGCGTACCGCTTCGTATGCATCGCGGTAATAGTTGCGCAGCGTATGCATCGGCACACCCTCCGTGATGCCAAAGAACCCTTTGCGATGCTGGGCAATTGGCTCATTGGCCACTTCGATGCCAAAGAGCGTTGACTGATGCGCATACCGCTGTGCCAAGGCAGAGACAACAGAGAGCATCGCCGAACGCCGGGTCCTATCCGCGGCGGACAGCAGGTCCTCCTCGCCGTGCGCGCCGGGGCTGATGCCAAGGACGAGCAGCACCTTGAGATTGCACGCCTGCGCCCACTCAAAGGCCGCGTCCACGCGCTCGATGCAACCAACGTTACGGCCGGGGTCCGGACCACCGTGACCAAGCACGTACCACGGCACCACGAGGCGCACCGCACTGAACCCGCGGCGCGCAATGAGTTTGAAGTCCGTTTGGGTGATGAAGGTATTACGGTGCTCGTTGATAAGCTCGCGATACAAGTCGTCTCCCAAGGTCATGATTAGACCCTGTTCGTCGAGGGTGCCCGTACCTGCAAAGAGCTCGGGCGTGACCCACTGCTCAAGGTTGAGCCATCCCGCGAGATTGACCCCATGCAGCGCCTGTCTAGCCATACGCGTCCCCTTTGGACTCCATTACCACGCATTGAGAGCAGTATACGCCAAAGGGGTCATGCGGTCGCCCTTGGCGCTCAGGCGTCCCGGAGGCGTAGGCATCCCAACCCACGAGGGGTTCCCGTGAGTCGGGCTCTCCCGACGCTACTCCTTTGGGGCGGGAGTGGCACCGCCGCTACCGCCGCCGTTGGAGCCGCCACGGCCGCGACCACCACGACGACGACGTCGTTTGGGTGCGGATGCACCTTCCTCAGACTGTCGCTGTTGGGGCGCCTGCTGCCCATCTGAGCCACCTTGACCGCCCTGTGCACCTTGACCACCGCGATCGCCGGGCCGACGTCTGGGCTTGGGCTGCTGTTCTTGCGACGGGTTGGCCTGTGCGGCGCCACCGGCGCCAACCGAGCCCGAGCGATGACGCCGACGACGGCGCGTCTTGTTCTCGCCTTCCTGCGCGGGTGCCGGAGCGCCCGTCTCCTGCGCGCTCGGTGTAGGCGCATTCGCAGGAGACACATTAGGCGCGGCGGTGCCGTTGGCATTCTGCGCAGACGCGCCGTTGGCACCCGCCCCCGACCCGGAGCGGCGGCGGCGCCTGCGGCGGCGCTTCTCCTCCTGAGGTGCCTGCTGGCCACCCTGCTGACTCGGTTGCTGGCCACCTTGCTGGTTGGACTGCTGGCCACCCTGCTTGTTCGGCTGCTTGTTCGGCTGCTGCTCCGGGGCCTCCGCGCCGGACTTCGCCGAACGCCTGCGGCGGCGGCGACGCGACGTGCTGGCGGCCTCTTCTTCGCCGCTGGCGCCCTGCGTCGGTACCGCCGTCTGCTCCCCAGGACGACGGCTCCGCCGCTTGCGCGGCTTGGGCTCGGCGAAGATATCGTCCTCGTCGAACTCGTCGTCCTTGATCACGCCGTTCTTGCGATCAAGCTCGGCAAGCGCCATCTGCACGTCCGGAGACGTGAGCTTGTCGAGCGATGCGCGCACCACCGTGTCGGGCCTACACGGACAGTGCAGCTCCTCGGACTTCTTGACCGCCGCCTCCGAGACCACCATCTCGGCCAGCGGAATCCGGACCGTCTTGCCGTTCTCGATGCGCAGCGCCAGCTGCTCCTTGGGCGTATCGTACTCGATGATCTTCGCCTTGCCGAGCGGCGTGTCGATGACTGCGTTGCGCTTGGGCGCCCGGCTCTTGAAGTCGCGATACGCCTCGAACTCATAGCGCAGGCAGCACATGAGGCGCCCACACGCGCCGCTGATCTTGTTCGAGGTGAGCGGCAGGTCCTGCTCCTTGGCCATGCGGATGGAAACCGGCTCGAACGAGAGCCCGAACCGCGCGCAGCACAGCTCCTGGCCGCAGTGACCGAAGCCACCGACGACGGCCGCCTCCTCGCGCACGCCAATCTGCCGCATGTCGATACGCTCGTGCAGCTCATGAGAAAGGCTGCGCACCAGCGCACGGAAGTCAACGCGCTCATCGGCCGCGAAGTAGCACACCACACGCTCGCGTCCAAAGAGGTACTCCACGCCCACGGGCTTCATGTCGAGGCCACTCTCGCTCACCAGACGCCGGAAGACCGGCATGGCCTCGTCACCCCTGCACGCCAGCTCCTCGGCGCGATCAAGGTCATCCTCGGTCGCCACGCGCAGCACGGGCTTGAGCGCGACGTTGTTGGTCTTGTGCCCGAGCTCCGCGTCACTCACCTCGAAGGGGTCGGACGTGGCGAGGCCAACCTCGGTCCCGCGCTCGGTCGAGCAGATGACATGGTCGCCCTCCAGCGCACCCGTCTGACCTGGATCGAACCACAGGTCGCGGGCAGCGTAGGCAAACCTTACCGGTATGACGGTTGCCATTCGAGTGCCTCCTTGACAGAGAGAAGCATGACCTCAAGGGCCAGCTGAGGTGTAACGTTGTGGGCAATGTCGCTCGCGGCACCGCGGCACGCCTCAAGTGCGCGCAGCACGCCCGAGGTCGTCGCGCTGTGGGCGATACGCTCCACGGCAGCCGAGACGTCCTCGTTGACGATGGGCTCCAATGCCCCCTCGCAGCAGAGAAGCACGTCGCGCAGGAACGACTCGGCTGCCGCAAGAGCTTCTATCATAGCTGAACGCTCGCGCGCGGACAGCTCTCTGCGCACGACATCCTCAAGTCTCTTGAGCATGGCGGGCGTGTAGTAGTCCTCCTGACCCTCCGTGCGACGCTTGGCCTCGTCACGCACGACGACGTCACGCTTGGGAGTCGCCTTGCCGCGCTGTCGCAGCCCCGAAGCCACCTGAACGTCCTCCACGATGCCCTGCGCCGCCACGAGCACGTCCCACGCGTCGTCGTCGACAAGCTCGCAGAGCGTGCGCACCATGGTCCGACGCACGTTGCGTCGGTCGGGGGACTGCAGGAATGCGACTGCCAACTCGGGCGTGCCCGTCACCGAAAGCGCGATGCGCGCCTCGCGCTCCTCGGCACCCGCACGCTGCGCGATGCCCGCCACGGCCACCTGAGGCGGAACCACGCGGAAGGGCACCTGCTGGCATCGCGACACGATGGTGGGCAGCATCGCGTCGGCCGAACGCGCGATGAGGATGAACATGACGTGGGCGGGGGGTTCCTCAAGGGTCTTGAGCAGAGCGTTTGCGGAGGCACCGCGTAACTGGTCGGCACGGTCGAGCACGTAGACCTTGCGCGTGGCGCGCACCGGTGCGTACGCGACCTCCTCCTCGAGCGTGCGCACCTGATCGATGAGGTAGCCTTGCACGCCTCCCGGCGAGAGGAACTGCACGTCGGGATGGGTGTGATGCGCGACGCGCAGACACTCGTCGCAGGTGCCGTCCGGACCTGCCGGGTTCGGACACACCACGCACTGTGCCAGGGCGAGCGCCGCCTCCGTCATGCCCGCGCCCGGCATGCCCGTGAAGAGATACGCGTGCGAGAGACGCCCCTCCGCATATGCGGCAGAGAGAAACGCGCGCACGCGCGGCTGGTTCTCGATGCGCGCGAGGGGCTGCGGAACGGTGGCTGGAGTTACGGACATGGGACGACTTTCCTCGGCGGGCTACAGGGCGATCACGTCGCCTAGCGCCTCGACCACGCGCGCGTGCACGACCTCGACGGTACCCACGGCATCCACCACGCGTATACGATTGGGCTCGCGTTGCGCGAGCTGCACGTATCCGTCACGCACGCGCCGCTGGAATCGCATGCCCTCCGCCTCGAGGCGGTCGGCACCCTCATGCGTCGCCCGGCCGAGCGCCTCCTCGGCCGCGAGGTCAAAGACCAGCGTGGCGTCAGGCACGACACCACAGGCGCCCAGCTCGTTGGCCGCCTCGATCATCTGGGGGGAGAGTCCGCGCCCGGCAGCCTGATACGCATACGTGGAGTCATAGAAGCGGTCGCACACCACGACGGCGCCGCGCTCGAGGGCCGGCAACACGAGCTCGCGCACCATCTGGGCGCGCGCGGCCTCGTAGAGAAGCAGCTCGCACTCGTAGCACATGTCGTCGTTGCCGGGATCGAGCAGCATCAGGCGAATCTTCTCGGAGAGGCGGGCGCTACCCGGGTCGCGGAGACGCACGACCTCGCGCCCCAGCGCCTCCAGCGCGTCGGTGAGCAGAGCCCCTTGCGTGGACTTGCCGCAGCCGTCGACGCCTTCCAGAGTGATGAACAGTCCTCGTTCAGCCATGCGCGCTCCTCTCGTTGGTTACAAGAGTATAGCGGAATGCACGGCGTCGGCCATCGATGGCCGACGCCCACATCGGTTTGACCTCACCTTGCGCATCTCGGCGCATCAAGCACGCCGAGCGAGGAAGGAGGACGGTCCCCTTCTGCCTGTCCCACAGGCCTTTGCCTCGTCACTTGCGGTTCTTCACGTCCCGGTACAGGCGATACGCAAAGAACACGCACACCAGGTAGCCGATGGAGCCCAGCACCGGGAAGGCGATGAGGAACGGCGTCGTACCCATCGCGTTCACGGGCACCGTGCACAGCAGGCACGAGCCGATGAGAATCGCTGCGATCAGGACCGCCCGGACCGCATAGCCCACGAGGCGCTCCACCGACCCGAGGGCCTTCTCCTCGAAGGCTAAGTCGGTACGCGTCCGAATCTGGCCCTTCTCCAGCATGTCGAGCGTCTCGCCGCCCTTGGTGCAAATGCCCGCGAGGACCTTGACGGCCTGCATGGCGATCTGGGGCGCCATCTCCTCGATTTGCTCGTCGGTGAGCTCGGGGCCAGCCGCAAAGCCAACGCTCACCTTGTCCATAAAGTTGTTCAGGATGTTGACGCGGGGGCTGAGCGTCCTAACGGTGCCTTCCACCGCGATGATGCCACGCGAGAGGTTGGTGAGGAAGGGGTCAATCTTATACTCCTCGTCCTGCAGGCCAGCCAAGATGGTCTCCAGAAGGTCGCCCAGGTAGAAGTCGCCGAAGTCATCTCCCGTGTACTGGTCGCACATGCCCTCGCACATCTCGAGCAGCGCGCCATGGTTGATCTCTCCCCGCGGCGTTGCGACCTTCAGGACCGTGCGCTTGAGGCCATAGGCGTCGTGCATCACGATGTTGCTCACGAGGTCGATGAGGAGCTGGCGCTGTTGAGCGGTGAGGGTGCCCATCATGCCGAAGTCAATCCACTCGATACCGTGCTCAGGCCGCCTCTGCTGCTCCTCGGCGGGCGCGTCAGCGTCAGCAGTGGTGGCTTCGGCCGCATCGGCCTCCTCGTCCGGCTCGTGGGACGGTTCCTCCTCCGACTCGTGCGGTGGCAGATCCTTGATCAGCACGTTGCCCGAGTGCGGGTCGGCGTGATAGAAGCCGTCGGTGAGGACCTGCGTGGCAAAGTTGTCGGCTACCAGCTCGGCAAGGAGGTCGCGTTCCTCGTCGCCGAGCGTCTCGAGGTAGGCCACGTTACCAACCTCGGTACCCGTAACGAAGCCCTCGGTGAGGATGGCCTCATTCGTGAGTTCACGATAGCATTTGGGGCACGAGACGAACTCGCGCCCGAGGTTCAGCTCGCGGAACCGTTCGAGGTTGACCGCCTCATTGGTGAAGTCGAGCTCCAGCTTGGACGTCTGCTCGAGCTCCGTGATAAAGCCTTTTATATCGAAGCCACCCAATGTGTCCTTTACGAACGCGTTGAGAATCTTCTCGATGAGGGCGAAGTCGCGCGCCACCGTGTCCACGACGCCCGGACGGCGCACCTTGACGGCGACGACGGTCCCGTCAAAGAGCTCGGCCCTATGCACCTGTCCGATGGAGGCCGACCCGAGCGGCTTGTCGCTGAAGGAGGCAAAGAGCTCGTCCGTCGACTTGCCGAGGTGCTTCTCGATCTGCGCATGGACGGTCTCGATGTCCATGGGGGCAACGCTCGAGCGGAGCTTGGCAAGCGCGTCGCAGTATTCGGGCGGAATGTGCTCGGACTGTTGGGAGGCAATCTGGCCGATCTTGACGAAGGTCGGACCCAGATCCTGGATGATGCCAACCACGATTTCCGGCGTGATGCCGTCATCGTAGTCGTACTTGCGAAGGATGTCGACAATCTCCTTCAGACGCCCGCCCGTGTCTGGGCCAGCCTTCTTTGCGTCCCTGCGCTGCTTAATGAGGGCAGAAATAAAACCTGACATTGCTGCAAAACCTCCAAATCCTTCCGCCAGAAGACAATGCTAGACGCGGACGCCCTTCAGCGTAACCTCACCCTTGTTCGTCTGGATGTCGATGCGCAGGTCATTGCCCGTGACCTCGCCCGTAAGGGTGTACTGAATCTTGCCCATGAGCTTGACCCGAGTCGAGCCCTCGGCGGTGAACGTATTGCCGTCAACCCTTCCCTGCATCTGCTGCTTGCCGACGACAGGCGCGTCAATCTGCGCCGTCATCACACTGCCATCCGTCCGCAGGACGACCGTGCCGTCCTTGCGGCCAAGGGGGACATCGACCTTAATCGCATATGTTCCGTCAATCATATTCCGGTCCTTTTCGTCACATTCCTCGGGAAGGCGCGTGCAGTCGCGATGACTCCGGTCGCACGATCTATGCCACTTCCCTTCAACTCTTGTTACGGTTCCATAACTATACCGCATGAAGTGTTCCGGTGACCGCTTGCCCGCGGTGGGATTGCAGTCAATAATTGAGGAGACATATCCGCGAGAGGGGGCAGCCGTCATGAGCAACAGACGCACGGCCGGTGAGGCAGGCTGGCATGCCTCTCGGTACAACCTGTTCGCCACAGTGCCCGGCTCGGACAACGTGGCCTCATCTGCAGCTTTGAGTAGGTAGGCGACCGCGTCAACGGGCGGATTGGGGCACGCGAACCAGGCCACCCCTGGGCAATCCGCAGAACCAACCGCAGGGGACGGCCCCTTCTTGGCACGCCAAGAAGGGGCCGTCCCCCGTGGTGACTACTCGCGTTCGACTAGTACCAGATGCCGTTCTCGTCCTGCCAGTGGCTGGAGACGCCATCCTTGCCCACCAAGCCGTACTCGCTGCTCTCCTCGCAGCGATAGACGTTCACGAAGTCGCCGTTCTTGTCGTAGACGTGGAACGCCCAGCCACAACCGGCCGGCGCGGGCTCCGCCCACACCTTGGTGTAGTTGTACGTCCAGAACGTGGCCCACCACTTTCCGCTGTCACCCTTGTGCCACTCGGCGTAGACGGGCTGGCCCCAGTCCACGCCAATGGTGACGGGCTCGCCCTCGTAGTGGGAGCCGCGAGCGACCGTTGCGGATTCGGAGCCGTCGTTCGCGAGCGCGGCGCGCGGGGTGGCGACGATCGCGGCACCTCCGAGGGCGGCGACGAGGGCGAGTGCGCAGGCAGTGGTAGCAACGAGGTTCTTCTTCATGGTCTTGGTCCCTTCTATGTGCCCGCTTCGTGCGGGAGGTCTTCTCTGGTCACCAAGTACTACGCACCGACACCGCGCCCGTCTCAACTTGTGGAGAAAACTAGTAACCCCAGGTCACCAGCTGCCAGCCCTTGCCTTCCTCGCGTGCCAGCCACCACTGATAGTCCTTCATCTCGGTGTCCGCCTCCCAGGCGCCACCGCCCTCCACGGGTGAGTGGAAGTCGGTGAGAAGCTCCACGACCTGCGTATAGTTCGCGTTCTCGTCCAGGCTGTTCAGCCAATCCAGGTTCTCCTTGGTATTGCACTCGTCACCCGCATAGCGCAGGCTGTGCAACTCGCAGTCCTCAAACGTCGCAAACTCGCACTTCATCTGAACTGCCGCTTCCTCGAGCTCCTCGGTGGTGTAGAGATCCGACTCGCCGTAGTCGTAGCTCACCTCCGGCATGGTCTTGCCCGCCTTGTACTCCTCGAAGGTGATTCCTTGGTCCGTAATCTCCTTGGCGATGGCCGGGTCGTCCACATAGCGGATGTGCCAAGGCTCGTAACCGTAGCCCGTGATGTGCTCGTCGCCCTCGAGGTACCGCAGGATGAAGCCGTAGTCGGCAAGCTTCGCGTGAATCTTCTCCCACACCTCCGGATACTGCACCAGGTCCTCGTTCATGACGATGTCCTTGCCGTCGATGTTGAGGTATAGGTCCAAGGCGAGGCCCGTATGGTGCTCGGAGTATCCGGGCGTGGCGACGGTTTTCTTTGCGTAGTCCGCACCGTACTTCTGGGTAAAGTCGTCCATGATCTTCTGCTGCGCCGCAACGGTTCGACGCGCCGAGTCAAGGTCGACGTGGACGCCCTCCTCCTCAAGAGCGGCCTTCAGCTCGAGGTACGCGTCGTAGGCCTTCTTCTCGACCTCCACATCGTCGCCGACGGAGTTCGTCATGCTCACGGTTTCCAACGCGTCTTCCCAACCGTCGGGCAGGGGGTTGAGCTTGTTCACCAAGGCCAGGTAGTCGATGCCCTGAGCCTGCTCGTCCCCCGTCGCCGTGCTCGCCTGCCCTGCCTGCTCGTCCGCGGTCGCCGCAGTCGTCTGCGTCGTCTGCTCAGCCTGCGACTCGTCCACGGTCGGCGCCGACGCCGGGCTTCCCCCGCATCCAGCGAGAGTCAAGCACGTCGCCGCACAAACGGCCATCCTCGAAAGTGTTCTCCTCATAAGAGACCTCCTAGCTCCTCTGTTCGATTGCTACACTACAATGTCCATAATCCACAAAGAACAGCGGCGATGATAGGAGAATCGCATGATAGAACTCACCCATGTATCAAAAACATATGCTGGAAAGGAGGTCAAGGCGGTCGACGACCTCACGTGGACCGTGCAGGACGGCAAGATCACGGGCTTCTTTGGCCCCAACGGTGCCGGCAAGTCCACCACGCTCAAGATGATCTGCGGTGTGAACTCCGTGGACGAGGGCACCATAACGATCAACGGCCACGACATCACGACCGACGGCATCGCAGCCAAGCGCCAGTTCGCCTATGTGCCCGACGACCCTGACCGCTTCCTGCGCCTCACGGGCGCCGAGTACCTCACCTTCATGGCCGACATCTACGACACCCCCGCCGAGAAGCGCGCGCCCTTCATCGAGGAGTACGCCAAGCGCTTCGAGATATACGACGCCTTGAGCTCGCGCATCTCCGACTACTCCCACGGCATGCGCCAGAAGGTGCACGTACTGGGCGCGCTCATCCACGAACCGAGCGTCTGGATTCTCGACGAGCCCATGCTCGGCCTCGACCCCAAGGGTGCCTACGAGCTCAAGGAGATGATGCGCGAACACGCCGCGCACGGCAACTCGGTGCTCTTCTCGACCCACGTGCTCGAGACGGCCGACCAGCTTTGCGACGCAGTCTGCATCATCGCCCACGGACACAAGCTCTTTGAGGGTACGCTCGACGAGCTCAAGGCCTCACACCCCGGCATCTCGCTCGAGCAGATCTTCTTGGAGATGACAGAAGATGAGTAGCATCCTCCTGCTCACGCGGCTGCAGATTGCGCAGTCGTTAGGCGGTGCCCGCGCCGCCGTCGAGAAGCGCACCGGCGCGAACGGCGCCATGGCAGGCACCGTGCTCATCGCCTTCATACTGCTTGGCGGCCTCGGCTGGCTGGGATACTCCGCATACGATCTTGTCGGCGGGTTCGGCCTCGCCAAGACCATCTACAACGTCTTGTTCCTCGCATGCGGCATGCTCACGTTCGCGTTCTCGCTGCCCACCGTACTCAGCTCGTTCTTTGGCTCGTCGGACATCAACGACCTCCTGCCGCTGCCCGTCTCGCCCTTCGCAATCGTGCTCTCCAAGGCGCTCGGCGTCCTGACCGCCTCCTACCTCTGGACGTTCCTCTTCATCGCCGGGCCGCTCGCCGGCTGGGGCATCGCCGCCGGTGTAGGCATGCGCTACTGGGTCGTGTACATCTTGGCGGTCCTCTGTGCGCCGCTGATGCCTACCGCATATGCCGGCACCATCTCGATACTCGTCGCCACGGTATTCAAGCGCGTGCGTCGCAAAGACGCCATCACCACCATCACCACGGTCATCTCGTTGGGGCTCTCTGTCCTCATGTACTTCGCCGTGGACGGCGCAAACTTCAAGGAGGGCATCGCACAAGCGCTCGGCACCATGAGTTCAGGCGTGGGCAGCGTCGTGATGGCGTTTCCTGCGTACGGGTTCGCCGTGTACGCCCTCGTGCACGCTGACCCTCTGGGAACTTGGCTCTTCGTGCTGCTCTCGCTCGCATCGTTCGCCATCTTTGTGGTCGTGGCCCGCGTGCTCTACATGCGCATCGTCACCCAGCTCTCCTCCGGCGCAGGCCAGACTGCAGCCTACGCCGGCAGCGCGACACTGGAAGAGACGCCGTTGCTCAAGGCACTTTTCACCACCGAGGTGCGCAAGATCACGCGCAACTCCTCGGTCCTGCTCAACTACGTGGTGTACCCACTCGTCATCTCGCCCGTGATGTTCGGCTTCATGCTCTTCTCGGACTCCATCAGTAAGCTCATCGAGAAGATCGGCGAAATCCCCGACGTCAACGCCACGGTCGCCGGATTTGCCATGGTGACACTCATGACGCTCTTTGCCTTCTGTGCCTGCAGCAACAAGATTGCCGCCACCGGAATCTCGCGCGAGGGCTCCAACTGGATCCACATGAAGTTCATTCCCGTACCCATCGCCACGCAAATCCTCGCGAAGGTCCTCTGCGGCTTCATCGTGAACGCGCTCATCGCGCTGGTGTTCATGGCGGGCGGCGGGTTCCTCCTCATCACGAGGATGGGCATTAGTCCCGTGATCGTCGTGAGCAGCCTGGTGCTCGCACTAGGCGCGTCGTGGCTCATGGCGTGCGTCGGCGCCTGGACCGAGAGTCGTCAGCCCAACGTGGACTGGGGCAACGACGGCGATGTCAACGCAAAGACCCTCAAGGGGGGCGGCGCCGAGCTGCGCGCCTTGCTCGTGGGCCTCATCTATGCCGTGCTGCCAATCCTAGTGACGCCCGTAGTGAATCTCGACCCCATCGTGTTCTCGCCCATTCTGTCCGTCCTTGGCGTTGTTGCGGCCGTCGTGCTGGGACGTGTGCTCCTGGCCGCCACCGCAAAGAACATAGAGGTGTTCGAATAACCGCGAAATCGTTCAATCGGTCGCAAGAGCCGGCAGCGACACCCGTCGCCGGACAAGAGAGAGGAAAAACATGAAAGGCTTTTACATCGAGAACTTCGCCCTGCGTCTGATCTTCTGCATCGTCGGCATGTTCGCCCTGTGGTTCGCAATCCAGTTCATCAAGCACAGCTTCATCCTGCATGATTCGATGACCATCAGCGCATTTGACATCGTCGTCCCCCTCGTCGGCGGAATCGCCCAGGCACTTGCCTGGAAGCCCAAGGACAAGTGGCATTCATTGGGGCGAAGCGGAACGGTCCCTTGCTGCCCCTGAGGGCAACGGGGCGCCAAGGGTCGATTCCCTGGCACCCCGTTTCCTTTTTTATGAGAGGAGAGACATGGGGATTCCCGCACGCAAGCGCATGACCCTGTGGTCGTGACTGCTCGTCTTTGTTCTGGTGTTTGGCCTGGCGGGCTGCGGCGCATCAGAGGGCAACACCGAGGACGGTGCCGACAGCGAGGATGCGGCCAGCACCGAAACCGGCCAACCCAACCCACGTTCGCCACCGGCGGTTCCCCCTGGGTCAACAGCAACGAGGGCGGCAACCTCCCCATTGAGCAGCCCGAACTCAAGGACGACCTGTACCTGTACACCAACTACGACTACATCGCCGACCACGAGCTCACGGGAGGTATCCCGATCGCAGAGACCCAAGCCGAGATCAGCAACTCGGTAACGGAGGTCATCAGGGACGCATCAAAGACCAGTCCCGCACTTGACCAGCTGCGCATCTTCTACAACCAGCTCTCCGACCTCGACGCCCGTGCGCAGAGCCTCTCCGACGTGCGACCCTACTACGACCGCATTCAGGCCGCACAGTCCATAGACGAGCTCAACGCACTTCTCTCCTCCCCAGACTTTCCCTTCGTGCCCGTACTCAACGCGTACGTGAGCCCCAACGACATGCGTACGCACAACGCCGTGGGCATCCTGCCCAAGTTCGTCTTTGCCAACGGCGCGAACGGCGGCGCAGAGTATTACCAGCCCACCGACGACGAGCATACCCGGCTCATGCAGAACATAGCGCTCGCCCCCGAGCTCCTCAAGGCCCGCAGCGCGTTTATAATGCTTGGCCAGGCCGCAGATGCGGACGAGGCGACAAACCTCGCCACTGACTACCTTGCGTTCGAGGCCTCTTGGGGTCAGTACGGCGACTACACGGGCAAGTGGACCGACACGCCCTACGGCGCATACGGCACGTCCTTCAAGGCGTTCACCCTAGAGGAGCTTGAGAAGCACTGCCCCAACATCCCCGTCAAGGCGCTCTTGGCAAAGTGTGGCATGGATGCGTCCGACGCCTACGTAGTGAACGCGCCCGAATGGCTGAGCGCGCTCAGCGACCTGTGGACCAACGACAACCTGGGCAACCTCAAAACCTTCGTCACTCTCTCCATGATGAAAGACTGCTTCCCCATCCTCGACCCGAACCTGTACAAGGACTATTACGAGGCGCAAAAGCTACCGGTGCCTGACGCCGAGACCAGCGCGTACGAGGGGTGCAACACGATCGGCACCATGAGCAACGCCATCGCCAAGGTCTACGTCGATGACGTCCTGGGCACCACAGCAAAGGAGCGCCTCACCCAGCCCACCGACGACCTCATCGATTCGTACCGGGGAACCTTCACCGAGACCACGTGGATGAGCGACGCTGCCAAGCAGAACGCCATCGAGAAGCTCGACCACATGACCGCGAACATCCTCGAACCTGACGGTGGCTACTGGGACTACAGCAAGCTCTCGCTCACGCCGACGGAGCAGGGCGGCACGCTCTTCTCGAACCTCCTCGCCATCTGGCGGTTTCGTAGCGACTGCGACCGTGCGCTCATCGGTCAGCCCGCGAAGGCCATCGGTCCGTGGGGCATGATTCGCGCCACCGAGATGAACTGCTTCTATGACCCCGCCAACAACTGCATCAACATCCTGCCTGGGTACGTGACGAGTTGCACGTACACGGACTCCATGAGCGAGCAGGAGCTGCTCGCGGGCATCGGCGCAGTTATCGGACATGAGGTGAGCCACGGATTCGACTACCTCGGCAGCCAGCTCGACGCATATGGCGTGCCCAGTCCCATCTTCTCGGGCGATGACGCCACGGCCTTCCTCGAGCGCCGCCAGCGGCTCGTCGATTACTTCGATGCCATTCAGGTCTCTGACGGCGTGTACGTCAACGGCAACAACAAGAGCGTTGAGGCCGCAGCCGACCTCTGTGGCGTGCAGGCGATCCTTGCTCGCGCAAAGCAGATTGACGGCGTGGACTATGCGAAGCTCTTCCAAGACTACGCACGCCTGTGGTGCCAAGTGTATCCTGCAGGAACCACCCTCGCCCTGGCAACCGACTCGCACCCGCTCAACTACCTGCGCACGAACGCGATGGTGCAGATGTTCGACGAGTTCTATGACGCATACGGAATCACCGAGGGCAACGGCATGTACCTCGCGCCCGACAAGCGCGTCACCATCTTTGGCGCGAACGCATAAGGCGCAAGCGCCCATCGTCCGCCCGCACGGGGTCCACTGGGGGCTTCCCCCAGCGGACCCCTTTAACGTGACAACGGGGACGGAGAGTGTTGTCACATCCAGCGCGCTCGGGACTTTCACTCGTTAGAGGCGTGCCTTGCCCGGCACACCAAACAGACCGCCCGCAGGGTGTGGCCCCCGCGAGCGGCCTCGTCGCATCCGTGTCCCCAGTACTGCTCAACTAATTGGAGAATGGATCCAAGAGATTATCGTGGTCTTCGCCGTCAAATAGCTTTGACCACCTCTTATGCAAGCGATAGAAGAAATCAGCGCCGAATTCGGTGCGCGTAAACATGCAAAGATTCAAATTCTCTGCAGCAATAAGGGCGGCATCCTTGCCGTACGTATTCTGTATAATCTCGAGGCCCTTCAGCGTGTCATCCATCTCCCGCTTGGTCTTCGGTAACCAGAAGCCGCCGCCCCCGCTCATGGACCCCATCTCCTCATCGGAGAGCTCCTGCGGACCACCCATAGCCTCTACGATGACGGCTGCCTTCTCCTCGGCCGTCGCGGCCTCCTCGATGCGTCGCTTCTGCTCGTCGATGAGGTTCAGCTCGATGTTCATATCCTTATTTCCTTTGTGTGTTCGAACCCGTTTTCCTGTCGATGAGATATATTCGCAACATAAAAGGTCGAAGGGTTTTACCCTTTCGACCTCGCGTTCTCTGGTGGGCGATGACGGGTTCGAACCGCCGACCTTGTGCTTGTAAGAACCGTTGCGCTCAGGTTTATGTAGAATCGGTTGGCATACGTAGCGCATCTACCTGCACCGAATCCATGCGCTGGACTGGCGAAACTACACAGAGCTCGCCTCGGGTGCCGACCCGCTGTCCAACTACCTACAATGGGTCTACGACTCTCTTGACAAGGACGACCTACGATGCTGGCACGCGGGACACTACCATATGTCCCTCCGTCTATCGGAAGCCAGCGTTGCGCAACCAATCGTGAGAGTTACGCTCATAATCGGAGGTGACATACCACCACCGAACGCAACATGCCTGCCGAGTCCGCGCTACCATACGGATAGGGAACGGGGAAGGAGCCATCCATGGCATACGACTTGCAACGGTTCAAGGACGCGCGGTCGTGGGACTACGGGCAGGCGCTCGCTGAGATTCGCGTCGGGAGGAAGCGGTCCCATTGGATCTGGTACGTGTTCCCCCAGCTCAAGGAGCTGGGCAGGAGCTCCATGTGCGAGCGCTACGGCATCGACGACATGGGCGAGGCCAAGGCCTACCTCGGCGACGAGACCCTGCGCTCGAGGCTCGTCGAGATATCGCAGGCGCTGCTCGAGCTGAGCGTCGACGACCCCGTGTCCGCCATGGGGCACGTCGACGCGCTCAAGCTCCGCTCGTGCATGACGCTCTTCTCGATAGTCCCGGGAGCAGACCCCGTCTTCGGCGAGGTGCTGGACAGGTACTACGACGGGGAACCGGACCCGCTGACCCTCGAGATGCTGAGGAGGGGTTAGCGTGACGAGGCTGAGGAGGCTCACCGAGCGCGTGTGGTACCTGCCGCACGAGAGGGAGCGTGACCGCCCTGCCCTCGGATACGTTCGAGGGGACCGGTGGAGCCTCGCCGTTGACGCAGGCCACTCGGACACGCACGTGCGCGACTTCTACCGCGCGCTCGAGGGTGAGGGGCTGCCGCTTCCCGCCCTCACGGCAATCACGCACTGGCACTGGGACCACGCCTTCGGCATGCACGCCGTCTGCGGGCTCACGGTGGCGAACGGGCTGACGGCCGCGCACCTTTCCGACGCGCGCGACAGGCTTCGCCGCGAAGGGCCGGAGGCGTTCCTCGCCCTCGACGAGAGCGTGCGCAGGGAGTACGCGGGAGGACGTGCCATGGCGGTGGCCCTGCCCGACGTCGTCTTCTCGGGCGATCTGCTCCTCGACGCCGGGAACTGCCCTGTGCACCTCCTCCAGGCGCCCTCGCCCCACACTGACGACTCCACCCTCGTCCACGTGCCCGACGAGGGCGTGCTGTTCTTCGGCGACGCCAAGAGCGGGACCTTCCCCACGTGGGAGAAGGACGCGGCCCTCTGCCTCGCCCTGTCCGATACCGTGGAATCGACGGGCGCCGACACCTGCGTGGGTGGCCACTGGGAGCCGATGACCGCGGCCAAGCTCGTCGCCGGACTGAGGGCGGACGGGAACGGAGCGCCCGATAATGGGCTATAATCTGACCAAGACTATGACCATCTACGTAAGGAGCTTGCGATGGCGGTGACGATGGGGCTCGCGGAGGCCAAGACGAACTTCTCGCGCGTGACGGCCGAGGTCAACCGCACGGGCACGCCCGTGACGGTGCTCAAGAACAACAGGCCGTGGGTGGTGATCATGCCGGTTGAGCGCGGTGCGGCCGACGTGGCGGTAGACTTCATGGATGAGTACGCGGAGGTCTTCGAGGAGCTGGCCAAGTGAGCAAGTCTATAAGGATGCTCACCAAGGACGAGGTCGTCGCCATACACGCGGCCTCGCTCGAGAGGTTCGGCGGGCTTCCCGGCGTGCGCGACGAGGGGCTGCTCGAGTCCGCCATAGCCCAACCGTCCCAGTCCTTCGGCGGCATCGAGCTCTACCCGACCCTGGAGGAGAAGGCAGCGCGACTCGCGTTCGGGCTCGCCAAGAACCACGCGTTCTTGGATGGCAACAAGCGCGTGGCCACCGCCTGCATGGCGGCCTTTCTGCGCCTGAACGGGCGTGCGTTCACGCCCGACGCCGTCGAGCTCCTGTCCACCATGCTCGGAGTCGCCGACGGGTCGGTGACCTACGAGGCGCTCGTCGAGTGGGTGCGTGCGCAGGGGTAGCGCGGGCCGGCGGAAGCCGACCACATCGGAAGAGACGTGCGCGTCGGCGCCTCCGGTAGCTCTCGGGGTTCCGCCCCTGCCCATCCCGGCTGGCCCTCGCCACATGCGTCCTCGTACGAGAACAGGCTCGGTTGTCTGCCTTGTTCCGCGCGCATGGTCTCCCTCAGTGACTCCCTCCGTCTGGGTTAGGCCCCTCCCCGCGGGCGGCGCGGGTACTATGGCCTCTGCCGGCTCCTCGCGGTTCACTGTTGCTGCGGGCGTGCAGTCGCTCGCATGCCGATCCCTCCGGTCGATGCGGCCCACTCCGTGGGCGAAGCCGGAACCCTTGCCTCCCTCTCCCGCCCGTGAGGCCTTCCGAGGTTAGCCACGTCTCTTTCCCTCCGCCTACCTGCCGCATTTACGCGTGGGGCTTCCGTGCAGCTATGGGGCTTCGGCTTGTTCCGCAGCCTCACCCGCCGCGTCCGCCTGATACGGTTCGTGTTCCTCAGCCGAGGTTTCGCCTACGGCTTCCTTCGGATTCCGCCTCGCGACGAACACCCTTGCCATCGGCTACGCGCTTCCCGGGTGCGCTCGGGACTTTCACCCATTAGAGACGTGTACATGATTGGCACACAAATAAGCAGGTCAACCAAATAAGTAGGTTGACCTGCCGTTTTGTTCTGGTGGGCGATGACGGGTTCGAACCGCCGACCTTGTGCTTGTAAGGCACCTGCGCCACCACTGCGCCAATCGCCCGTGTTGTCATAGTCTAGCAGAGACTTGCCCATCATGTAGCGAAGATTTGTGAGAATCTCGTTTCGGTAGGCTATACTGAACAATATGGATACCTCAAGCATTCAGGCGCTCGGCCACCTGCTGGCCGAGAAGGGCCTTCTCTCACACACCACCAACCTCCCCGAGCAACCCATTGCGGTACACGGGGCGGATTCCGACTCGCGCGTCGTGCGACCGGGCAACATCTTCGTCTGCAAGGGCGTGGCCTTCAAACCCACCTACCTCTCCTCTGCGCTCGAGAAGGGCGCCGTCGGGTATCTGTGTGACGCGTCGCACGCCGCCGAGCTCAGTGTAGCCGCCCCCGGCGTTCCCGCCCTCGTCACCACCGACGAGGGATTCCGCGAGGCCATGGGACTCGTCTCCTGCGTCGCATGGGGCCAGCCCGACCTTGAGCTTCCCATCTTGGGCATCACCGGCACCAAGGGCAAGTCCACGTGCGCATACATGGTGCGCGCCATCGTTGACGCCGCCTGCGGCGACGGACGCTGCGGCGTGATGGGTTCCATCGACATGTACGACGGCATCGAGAACATCGAGAGTGTCAATACCACACCTGAGGCCCCCGACCTCTGGCGCCACGTCGCGAACGCGCGGGACTCAAAGCTTGCCGCCATCGCCATGGAGGTCTCGAGCCACGGACTCAAGTACAACCGCGTCGACGGCCTGCATCTGGCGGCGGGCGCGTTTCTCAACCTCGGCCGCGACCATATCTCGGCCGCGGAGCACCCCGACTTCGAGGATTACTTCGCCTCCAAGTTGCGCATCTTCGAGCACACGCAAGTGGGCATCGTCAACCTAGAGACGGACCGCGCGCCCGAGGTACTCGCGGCTGCTCAGCGCTGCGAACGCGTCGTCTCCTTTGCCGCATCGGGCCACGACGTCCCCGCAGGCACGGCCGACGTCTGGGCCAGCGACGTACACCCCGCCTTAGGAAGCGTGAGCTTCATCGCCCATACGCCAACCTGGACGGGTCCCGTCACGATTTCCATGCCGGGCCTCTTCAATGTGGACAACGCCCTCGCCGCCATCGCGCTCGTTGCCGAACTCGGCATTGGCGAGGACGCTGTGCGCGAGGGCTTGGCGCACGTGCGCGTACCCGGACGCATGGAACTCATCCCCACCTTCAATCCCAAGGTCATCGGACTCGTCGACTATGCGCACAACAAGCTCTCGTACCAGCGATTCTTCTCGTCCGTGGCCGAGGAGTTCCCCGGCATGGCCGTCATAGCACTCTTTGGCGCACCCGGGTGCAAGGCCTACGAGCGCCGCGTCGAGCTGCCGCAGGAGGCTGCCAAGTGGTCTGACGTTCTCATCTACACCGAGGAGGATCCCGCCTACGACCCCGTCGAGGAGATTTGCGCCCAGATGGCCGAGGCGACGCCTGCCGGCGCGCGTTATGAGGTCATCTGCGACCGCGAGGAGGCAATTGCACGTTCCGTTGAGCTCGCCTTCGAGTTCGAGCAGGGCGCCGTGGTCTGCTTGCTTGCCAAGGGTGACGAGACGCGACAGCACCGTGGCAGTGAGTTCGTTCCCGTCGAGTCCGATCCGGTCCTCTTCGAACGCTACGTCGAGCGCATGCGCAAGTAGGGGCATCCAAGCGAGATTCCACAACGCCCCGGCAGGACTGCCTAACGCAATCGCAGGCTGTGGCACACCCAGTGCGCCACAGCCTGCGATTGCGTTAGGCGAAAGATACCGGCGAGATGGACGGCGCAGAGAATCACGTTCTCTGCGCCGTCCGCCATAGAGTTACTTCACCTGGATGTAATACGTAATCGTCTTCGCGACCCGCGTCATTCAGCACGGTAGAAATCGATTCGTTCTCCACTCCCTTATGGTCAGAATCCGTCTGAGGGGCATTCACCGTCACATAAAGAATCGCGGCAACAACAGCGGCCACCAGAGCACTAACATAAATAATTCGTTTGTTCATGTGGTATCCCATCCCGCATAGCTTGCCCACTACTGACAGAAGGCAAAGGTTCCTTAACATACATAAATACCATGTATACATGGTGGTAGGCAATACCTTCTTGCCTAAAAGTGACTTTATGGAGAACGGTGAGATATACATTGAGCTCGAACGGCACTATGCCACGCAGCTGGCACAGCGATTGCGTGTCCTGCGATACGAGCGCCGCATCAGCCAAGAGTACGTCGCTTACCACGCAGGTATATCAACGTTTACCTATCAAAAGTTCGAGAAGGGCGAGTCAAATCCCGGAAAGCCAATGAATCCCAGGTTGTCCACCCTCATCGCGCTGGCGCACGTCTTCGAGGTCGAGCCATGGGAGCTAATTCGCTTCGACGAGTAAAGGGACCACTCGCCCATCATCGGCGCCTTGGCAACCACGAATCACACTTTGCCACAGTGCTCGGCCTCAATTTGGCCGACGAAGTATACGATTTTCCCGCTCTCATGCTTTCTATGTCATATTTTCAGCGCCAAATACTACTTGGTGTGCTGAAAATGCGTTTTCTGAGCTCGAAATCAGGGTATCCTAGAGTAGCGCGCAGGAAAATCCCAGGATTCACGCAAGAAAGTGTCTCCGATACTTGGGAAAACACTATAAACGGGTTCAAAAAACGCATTTTCAGCCAACGGATGGTTTCAGGAAGAGGTTTTGTCGCTTCAAAAGGTCGCTTAGGATCGAATTATCCCTTTTTGGGCATGGTCTTCTAATCTTTGCCGCATTGCCCCACCCACACGCTCCTCGCGCCAATCACGTCCATACTATGGAAGACGACAAATGCGCTACCATATATGCGACCAATCTACCAAGAGGAGGGTTTAGTGGCCTTCGACCCACAACGAGAGGACTATCAACGTCTGGGACTGCGCTTCGCACGCTCGCTCGACACCTCGAACCCCGCTGAAGCGACACGCGCGTTCGCCACGTTCGGGCGTCGCTTCGCCCGCGAGCGCGACACGCTGCCGCAATCGGATGGAGATCGGGCGTTTCACCTCGTAGCCACCGCAGCAAAGCACATCGACTACGAGCTGCCCTTCGCCACCGACGAGGAGGCCGAGAACCTCATCCAGCACGGCCATGCGCTGCTCGACGAAGCACTCCAGCTCGACGCGCGCTGCTACGACGCAATGCGCATGAAGGCGGCAGCCGACAACCCCTCCTTTGAGGCGTTCTTCTCGTTTTTGACCGAGGGTGCCGAGGAGGTACGGCGCACGTGCGTGGAGCAGCGCGACCACATCCTCGCCAACGGCGAGTCAGATGAACGCACCCTGCTTGCCGCCGACATCGCGCTACGTCCTTATCTGCGCTGGATCGCGACGCAGGCGGAGCAGGCGCTCATCTGCGGACGCAACCGCGAGGCCGTCCGCCTAACGCAGGTGGGTCTCGAGGCAGACCCGCACGATAGTGCCGACATGCGCTTCACGGCCGCGCTCGCCTATGCCAAGCTCGAGGACGAGCAAGGTCTAGACGCACTGCTTCTTGGACCGACGGCAACACGCGGAACGCGCCCAGCCAACGACCCGTGGACGCTGCTCGCGCGCCTCGCCCTAGCCCATAAACGCTATGACCTGCGCGCCGCCTCCGACCTTCTCGCCGAGCTGATACGAACCTATCCCCACGCAGCCGAGTCTCTCGTCCGGCAGATCGAGCTGCCAGAGGGCGTCTTCGCACGGCTCTCGGTTCGCCCCTACAGCGAGGACGAGCTCGTACTGGCGCTCTCGGAGGCAACGGTCCTGCTTCAAGAGGGTCGCGACCCCGAGGGACGCGGCGTGCTCGGCGTCTGGCTGGCCGGTCAGGCTGCGCAGACGCTTCCACGGGCAGTTCTACAAATGCTGGCCGAGCAAGCCGAAGCCAACGCACGGGCGATGGGCAGCAGCAACCAGGATGGACCCCGATGAACGCACGTGATGAACTCATCCGCCGTCTGGCCATCAAGAGGCGGCGTCAGTTAGGTTCGCTCTCCACAGAGGCCTTCGAAGAGCTCGAGCTTGCCGTGCGGGAGAACCCCTCCGCCTTCGTGGAAGATGCGGAGGAGGAAGCATTCGCGCTGGTCGCACAGGCGCTTGCACGCCTCGACGAGTCGCGTCACGACGACGATCTCCTTGATGACGAGCAGTTCATGCAGGCTCGCGCTCAACGACTCGCACGCCTCGAAGCAACTTGCGCCCAGGCCTTGTCACTCGACGAGAACTGCGGGGATGCGCTTCTGTTGCAGCTACTCGCCGCCGACCACTCCCCCGACGAGCTCGTCGGTCGGCTTCTCGACCTCGACGCACGTTTGGAAGAGGCATGCGGTCCGCTGGCCACCGGCGCAACAGGCGACGCTTGGGCAGACGTGTTCTCGCGCCCTCACCTGCGCGTGAGAGCGGCGTTGGCGCGGACGTGCGCAGACACGGCGCGCTTCGGCATGGCGCGCTCGATTTGCGAAGATCTCCTCACGTTGGCACCCTTCGATCACCTGGGCGCCCGCCTGACCCTTGCGCTCACGCTCGCACGCCTGGAGGACGAGGACGGGTTCGAATGGCTCGACGTCCGCGAGGGGCGCAAGGGCAATGCGTGGTTCCATCTGAGTCGCGCCCTGCTCATGTACAAGCTTGGCCGGATGCCCGCCGCGCGCCGTGCGCTCAACGGATACGACCGCCTCTGCACCGGTGGTGCCTACATCCTGCTGCAACCCATCTTCGTGGACACGTACCTACCCGACCGTCCTGCGTTCGAACCCGGCAGCTTCCTGGAGGCAACGCTCGCGGCACACGAGGCCGAGCCCATCATTGTCGACACGCCCGACTTCACGTGGTGGGCAAGCGAACAACCGGGGTTCTACACCTCCGCCATCGGCTATTGCGAACGAAACGGGCTTGATTGGCGCGACCCAAACGCGATGTGACTTCGTGGCGTCGCTCCAGCCAAGCGGGTCGTCCTAAGAATGCGCCGCGGCTCTGGAAGAGATTTCCAGAGCCGCGGCGGCCTTCTCCTCGAATAGCGCTTCTTGAAGCACTTGGCAGGAAGCTCGGTGTCGGTATCCATCATTTCGCCCAGCTTGTAGGAAGCCGTCTTCCTGTCGTACTGCTGGCCCGTCGACTCGCTGTCGGCACCCCGCGCTCGAGACGCTTTATTCTCCATATGCGATTCGTCCGAAGGCATACGGAAGACGCGGGCGAAAGCTCCTTCTCATCACCACACAAGACGATTATCCTTCTTTTAGACTAACCCGCCCAGCGCGCAACGATGGAACCGTTGACCATCACGGCCGTGGGAGGCACGCGTCATAACCTCGCCAAACGAGGAGGAACCCATGTGCGAACTGTATGCCATTGACTCCAAACGACCCGTCCGCGCCAACGCCGGACTTGCCGAGTTCTTTGGGGACAGCCCGTATCACCCGCACGGTTGGGGTCTGGCATATCGCGAAGGAGCGCGCTTTCAGTTGCACAAGGAACCGCTCACCGCCGTGGACTCCAACTACCTTGCCTACCTGCTGGACGAGCCCATCCGCGCCGATCACCTCATCGCGCACATCCGCAACGCCACGCGCGGTGTGGTCTCGTTCGAGAACTGCCACCCCTTCATCGGACGCGATATGACGGGCCGTCGCTGGGTGATCGCACACAACGGCACAATCCTCAACAATGGCCTGCTCGTCGGCTACGACCAATGGATCGAGGGGCAGACGGACAGCGAGCAAGTGGTGCTCTTCCTCATGGACCTCGTAGACGAGGCGACCACGCGCATCGGTCGAGCGCTTGACTTCGACGAGCGCTTCGTCGTGCTCTCGCGCGCCATGGACACGCTCTCGGACTTCAACAAGCTCAACCTCATAATCGATGACGGTGAGTTCACCTACGCACACACGAACACGAAGCAGCACACGCTCTTCGTGCGACAAGGTGCCAATGCGGCCTACATCTGCACGCGACCGCTCGCCGACGGCGAGGGCTGGAAGCCAGTACCACAATGCCGCCTCGTCGCATATAAGGACGGGCGCATCGTACGCATCGGCCCGTCCCACGAGAAGTCGTTTGACGACAAGCTTTACCTGCGCATCCTCGCCATGGAAGCGGCCCAAGAGAAACGCTGAGCCACGGGGTCGCCCGTGGCTCATTCTTGGAAGATTGCCTGCGGCCAAAGGGTTGCTAGTGGCCGCGAATCGAGTCGAGGAAGTCCTTGGCACGTAGCGACTTCGGATGATCAAAGAACTCGTCCGGAGTGCCCTCCTCCACGATCTGCCCGTCCGCCATAAAGACGACGCGGTTCGACACGCGCCGCGCAAAGTTCATCTCGTGCGTGACGACCACCATCGTCATGCCCTCACGCGCCAGCTCCACCATGACCTCAAGCACCTCGTTAATCATCTCGGGGTCGAGCGCCGAGGTCGGCTCGTCAAAGAGCATCGCCTTGGGATGCATCGCGAGGGAGCGAGCAATCGCCACACGCTGCTGCTGGCCACCAGAAAGCTGTGCGGGCACCTTGTGTGCCTGCGCTTCCACGCCCACACGCGCGAGCAGCTCCATGGCCTCTCGCTCCGCCACGTCCTTGGGCGTCTTCAGAACCTCACGTGGCCCAAGCGTCACGTTGTCCAGAATCGTCTTGTGCGCAAACAGGTTGAAGCTCTGGAACACCATGCCGATCTCGGCCCGCATCTGCGCGAGCTGCTTGCCCTCCTGCGGCAACGGCTCGCCCTCGATGAGAATCTCTCCGGAGTCGATGGTCTCGAGCCGGTTGATGGTACGACACAGCGTGGACTTTCCCGAGCCAGAGGGGCCGATGAGCACGACCACCTCGCCCTTGTCCACACTTAGGTTGATATCTTGCAGCACGTGAAGCGGCCCGTAGTGCTTGTCCACGTGGCGCATCTCGATGACGGGAGTCTGTGTGGGCATGTCGTCTCCTTAGGTGGGGTTCTCGGTGGCGCGCGAAATGATGGGATTGCCGCTACGCCGCGCCATGTAGATAGACAGCTGGTTGATGGCGAAGTTCACCAAGACGTACAGGATGGCCACCACAAAGTACACCTGCACAAGCGCGTCGTTATTGGTGATGAGCACACGTGCGTTCTGCATGAGGTCCGGGTAGCTCACCACGTACGCCACGGTGGTGTCCTTGACCACGACGACGAGCTGCGAGATGAGGGACGGCACCACGATGCGCAGCGCCTGGGGCAACACGATCTTTATCATCGTCTTGCCGGGCGTGAGGCCGATGGAGAGCGCCGCCTCCGTCTGCCCCCTTGGCACGGCGTTGACCCCTGCGCGAAACACCTCGGCAAGGACGCCGGACGCAGCCAGGGCAACGGGCAGCGTAATCATCCAGAACGCGGAGATGCGCAGGCCGTACTGCGGCAGGGCGAGATAGAAGAAGTAGATGAGCAGCAGGCTCGGCACACCGCGGAAGAAGTCCGTGATCACACGTGCGATGGCTGCGAGCGGCTTGACGCCACTCGTGCGGGCCAGCATGAGCAGAATTCCTAGGACCAGCGCGATGGCGCCCGCGACGGCAGCGACACGCAAGGTGCCCAAAAAGCCCCCGGCAATGTAGAGCCACGTGCTCGGGCGCAGGAAGAAGGACCAGTACTTGGCATCAAGCTGGCCGGTGATGTAGAACTGACGCACGACGAAGCCAACCCCGACGGCCACGAGTACGAGCGAGACGGCAGTTACGATGCGCGTGCGGCGGCGCGTCTTGGGACCAGGCTCCTCATAGAGCGCATCGCGCATCGAGACGGTGTGTGCGCTCATCGAATGACCCTCACTCTCTTGTCGATGGCATTGCCGGCAAGACCCATCAGCACCGAGAAGCCTGCATATACCACAGCCGAGACCGTGAACGGCAGAATGCCGATGGCCGTCTCGCGCGTGGTAATGTAGCTGACCAGACCGGTGAGCTCCTGCGGGTTGAGCGGCACCTGGGAGCCGAGAGCCGTGGTGAGCATGGTGGCAATGAGCAGGTTGGTCATCGGCAGCACGGCCGAGCGCAACGCCTGGGGAATGACGATCTTCGTCATCGTCTGGGTGAAGGTCAGGCCGATGGAGCGGGCCGCCTCGATTTGGCCCACACCGATGGCGTTGATGCCCGTCATGAAGTTCTCGGAGCCGAAGGCCGAGGCAAGCAGCACCACCGCAACCTCCACGCACGTCTTCCACGGCAGCGTCACCTTGAGGTAGGGCAGCGCGTACGCCACGATGATGAGCAGCGCCACGCCCGGGATATTGCGAAACACCTGCACATAGAGGTCGCCCACAAGTCGCAGCGGCTTGATGGGCGAGACGCGCATCACGGTGATGAGCACCGAAAGCACCATGGCGATGGCAAAGCACACGGCCGTCATCGAGAGCGTTTCGAAAACCGCGAGCAGGTACTTATCGCCGTAAGCCGCAAAGAGCCCAGCGTAGTCCATCGCTTCTCCTTTCGACAACATGGGCAAGCAGCACGACAGGGTTCCGAGAAGGGCCCGCGAGGAATTGCCCCTCGCGGGCCGTATTCAGGCGGCCTGCCATTGGAACAGTTCCCGCCGGTCCCCGACAGTCAACGACCTACTCAAACTTGCCGATCGCAGGTGGTTCGGGCGCCGTCGTCTGACCAGTGCGGTCGCCAATGGTCGCCTGCCACAGCTCGGCCCACAGGCCTGCCTCCTCCACATCAGCCAAGAAGGCGTTGACGAACTCGACCGCGCCCTCGGCATCCTTCGGCAAACCAATGCCATAGGGGTCGATGGGGCCGAACGGCTCGCCCACGATCTTGTACTTGCTGGGGTTCTTGGCGACTGACCCCATGTGAAGGGTGTTGTCGATAACGTAAGCGTCCACGCGACCCTGCATGAGGGCAGTACGCGCCTCCTCGTCGGTGGTGAACTCCTGCAGCATCGCGTCAGGCGCATACTCCTCCATCACGGAGGGACCGGTAGAGCCGGACTGCACGGCCACGTTCTTGCCCGCGAGGTCGTCGACACCATTGATGTCCGTGTTGTCCTTCTTTACCAATATAGACTGCTGAGAGGTGTAGTACGGACCGGCGAAGTCGATCTTTTCCAGACGTTCGGGCGTTATGGAATAGGTGGCAAAGACGACATCCACGGTGTCGTTCTGCAGCACCGACTCGCGCGTGTCGGACGTGACCTGCGTGAAGGCGTACTTGGCCTCATCACCCGTGATGTAGCGGGCAAGCATTTGGTACAAGCCAGCGTCGAAGCCACGACGATGCTGGTCCTCAACGTTGAGAAGGCTAAAGAAGGTGGAGGTGTCAGTTGTGCCGACGCGCAGAGAGTCGGCATCCTTGATCTTTTGTGCCCAAGCGCTCTTTGCAATCGCGCTATCAGCGGCAACGGGACCCTTGGCGAGAAGCGCGTCGAAGGTTACGGCGTCTACCTCAGGGGCCTCCTGCTCGTCGGCTAGGACCACAGCATCCTCGGCCTCGCCAGAATCGCCGCCATCTGCACCTTCCGACCCACCGCCACAGGCGGCGAGACCGAACGCAGTGGCAGTCCCCAAGCCAATCGCCATCAGTTGTCGGCGATTGAGCACGACGCTCTCGAAGGTCTTCATGTCGTTCTCCTCTCGGGAAACACATTTGCACGTACACACATGTTAAAAAATACTAGTCACGAGCTAGGAATTCGTCAATCGGGAGACGTCGCAAATTAACGATAGCGAAGCATGGAGGCTGCGAGAATCACGTGGTTTATGTGGGTGCACAGCTGGCAGTGTATTATAGTTACTTGACTCAAATCAGGGAGGCACGTCTTGCAAGATAATCGCACCCCAAACGAAGATGCTCCCAGACGAGGGGCTCACTTTAAGGAGAACCAGCCGTTTCTCCCGACTCATGTCGATGATTCGTCGACAGGGGCGGTCGAGAACACTCCAGCCTCAACATACGACGACGAGGCGCGTGTCGGCATTCCACACGTTGATGATCCGAGCGCCGACGGCGAGGGCTTTTGGAATCCCGCCGACGAGTTCCGCCGCCAGGAGCAAGCCGAGCTGTTGGACTCTCTTTCCGCCGACGTCGCCGAGACCCCGATGCCCGAACCCGAACCGCACGATTTCGACTCGTACGACGAGGCGGACGTATCGGCAGCGTTGCCCAAGCGCAGGCGCAAGAAGCACAAGGACGAGGCGTCTACCGACATCCAACGATACTTTGACGTCAATCGCTACCGTCGTTCGTCTCTGCATCGCAGCCGCATGACCAAGGCAAAGTTCATGGTGGGAGCCGTCGTGGCGCTGATCATGGCCATCGGCGTCGCCGTGGCACTCTATGTGGCCGACATCGACGAGCGCCTCACGCACGACATCACCGCCGGCCTGCGCGACCAGCTCGAGCACTCGGAGCCTGGCGACCCCTTTTACCTGCTGCTCCTCGGTATCGACAAGGACCAAGGACGCGTGGCTGACGTCGAGAACTACGGCTCCAACAACCACGCCTACCGCTCCGACTCCATCATGCTGTGCCGCATCGACCCCAAGAACGTAAAGGTCACGATGGTCTCGATTCATCGCGACACGCTCATCAACATGGATCATCACGGCCAGCAGAAGATCAACGCTGCCTACGCGTTCGGCGGGGCCGAGTACGCGACGGAAGTGGTATCGGAGTTCGCCGGCGTTCCCATCTCGCACTACGCGGAAGTTGACCTAGACCGCTTCATCGCCATCGTCGACGTCGTTGGGGGCATTGACGTGGACCTGCCCGTCCCCGTCTACGATCCGAACTACACGGGTCTCAACCTTCCGGCGGGCAAGCAGAAGCTCAACGGCCTTGAGGCCGCACTGCTGTGCCGTTGCCGCCACGGATATGACGACTACGGCGATGGCGACCTCTTCCGCGCCGCCAATCAGCGCATGGTCTTCTCGCAGATAATCAAGACCGTCATGCGCAGCGATCCCGGCACCATCATCGCCACCATCACGCAAATGGCCGACAGCGTGACTACCGACCTCACCCTCGCGGCAATTCTCGACCTCGCCGGTCAGATGCAGACGATCAACGTCGATACGGACATCATGACGGGCATGGAGCCCACCGAGGGCGTACAGATTGGCGATGGTTGGTACGAGGTGTGTGTCACATCCGCATGGAACAAGATGATGAACCGCGTCAACAAGGGTCTACCCCCCTATGAGGAGGGCATGTACGACTCCACGGCGGGCATCGCCGGCGGCGTCGGTGAGGCGGGTGCAGCGGCAGCCGCTGCGGCAGCAGCGAATGGGCATACCGAGCCAAGCGCGTCAACCACCAAGAGCAACGCCGCCGACACCGAGGACGGTGCCATCGCCCAGGACAATACCAACGAGTATGTGCCAGAACCAGAGCCGATATACGTGCCGGAGCCTGAGCCGGAATACATTCCGGAGGAGGAACCGGTGTACTACGAGGAGCCAATCTATTACGAGGAGCCCGTGTACTACGAGGAGTACTGAGCGATTATGAGCGCTAAACTCGCCCGAATCGGGTAGGAGGTGCGCCATTAGTTGGCGCACCGTCCTCCCACACCACCGTGCGTACCGTTCGGTACACGGCGGTTCCCGGACTTAACGCCTCAC
>CADBYM010000018.1 GCA_902798915.1 uncultured Coriobacteriaceae bacterium
TGCTTGGCGAGATGCGGCTGTCGGGCGGCGTTCGGGAGGCGTGAGGTTAACGTGCAATAACATAAATGTACAGGGTGACATTTTCGCTCAACGACGACACGTGAAGACTCCGACTCGCAAAGCCGTGGTTCTTGCCTCAGCCATTCCCGCTGCACTCGTGCCGATCCTTCATGCCATCGGCTTTGTGCTTGGCCAAAACGTGGTCGTGCATCCTGATGGCAGCATGACCTATGGGTGGATGCATACGGTAACTGTCTGCATCATTCTTTCCTACGGCATTGCATCGACTTGTATCTTGGCACACGAGTACCGCAATACGCGGTCGAGTGCGCAACGCAGCATGTGCCTGGCCTTCACGTCATTCATGCTGCCATTCATCGTCGGTGGCGTGGTGGATACCCTCATACCAAGCACGCCGATAGCGGCCGCATGCATCGCGGCGTCGTTCACATTCGTTATGGTGTCGATGCAAGAGTCGCGCATCTCCAGTGATGCCCTCACCGGTCTCAACAACCGACATCGCGCGGACTCCTATCTTGAGACAAGCATGACACGCGTCTCGCCCGAGCATCCACTTCATCTCTTCATGATTGACCTCGATGGGTTCAAAGGCATCAACGACACCTATGGTCATCTCGAGGGAGACAAGGCGCTGTGCTTGGTGGCCGAGGCGCTTCGCGGTGCCTGTTCGAAGCTCAGTTCCTTCGTGGCCAGGTGGGGCGGCGATGAGTTCATGCTGATCTGCACGAGACTAGCCGACGAAGACGAGGACTACGTCCCCGGTGTCATCAGGGACGAGCTTGCCCGGAGGGCCGCGAAAGCGGACTTGCCTTATCAGCTCACCTGCAGCGTCGGCCACGCTTCCTGCGACTCTCCCGACGAAGACTGCCATCAGCTTGTTGCACGGGCCGATGAGATGCTGTATCGCAACAAACGCAGTAAGAAGAGCAGCAGATAGGTGGAACGGTATGCACGGGGTAGGCACGTTGGGTATACAGAGGCGAAAGAAGGGGCAAAACAAGTACGAGGGTAAAGCATTGGGTAAAGAACGGGATAGAAAGGAACAGGCCAACATCGCAAAACGGTGTTGACCTGCGGAAATTCTGGTGCGCCCTGAGGGACTCGAACCCCCGACCTTCGGATTAGAAGTTTGGGACGGTCAGGGGTTACGAGCCGTCTACCTGCGGCTTTACATTTTCGTAAGGTGCGGAATGGGGCGTTTTGGGTGCGATTCTGGGGTGCCTAAACTTACGACAGCTTATCATATGTGCAACCACCTACCCGACGAGGCGCAGCCCGGCCGCGCTCGCGACGGCCACGTGGTCCGGTCTTACGATGTCAGCAGGTGACGAGATTTGCCCTATCCGACTCGCGTACGTCCATGACATTGCGCACGACTCTCGCCCAGAATGGACCGATGCCCGAGAAGCTCGTGCGCGCGCGAAGATCCTCTATACCCATGTCGGCCACGAGATGCCCGAACACCTCGTCCGCGAAGGAGTTGGTAATGGAATCCACCCCATCGAAGTCGAAGACCACTCTGGTTCTCGATCCTGCAATGATTTGGGAAACCTCTTCGTAGGCAGCTCTTCCAGCCATCCTCGTGACCAACGAGCGTCCATATTTGCTCATTTGTACAATCATGTCCCTTCCTTTCGACAGCCGCCGTCTCTATGGGTGCCCAGCATAGTGGGGACTCCCTCACATCATAGACGAACGTCGGCATAACGTCGCTACCAGAGTATTCCATCGTCTGCCCCTTCATCCCAGAGTGGATACACTCCCTCTGCAGCGCTCCAACTCACCGGCACGTCGTTGCCTTCCGGAAAAATCTGAGACTCGAGAATTGTGGACGAGTGGCTAACCGGCAATCTGAGCGATACGACCGTTCCAGGGTAGTAAAGCCCGCGAACCGCCGATGCGCCAACCTCCGTCACCTCAATCGCCTCTTTGCGCGAGACTATCCACATCTGGCCACCAAGGGCGGTGGTCGTTCGCATCGCAAGGGTCAGTCCCATCCCGCCAGATGTCTCAGAATCGCGAAACGCGGGCCTTCCCACGTACTGTCCCTGCCTTTCCTCAAGTGCGCTAAGCACCCTCTCCAAAGGCGATTGATTTGCGTAAAGGGGGTTTGTGCCCATGCTCGTGGCGATTCCCTGGCCACTGTCGGCGACGCACAGTTCCACGAATCCCATGTTTGGGTAGTACTGTCCCGCGGCGACACCCTTGGCCGGAGACAATGAATGATTGATGACGTTGTCCATGATTTCGCTGAAAGAAATGTCCACAAAGCCGGCGACCTGGTTACCAGGAGCCTCCACGCAATGCATTATCATCTCGCGGACACTCGTGGCTATCCATCCGGGGTCGTCGGCAGTCTCTATCTTCCTCGCTGGGATGAACCTGTCTGCGGGGTCATGCCTGCGGAATGACTCGCGCATGTCTAGTCCGAGTAGCCTATAGAAGTTCATGCGAGAGACGTAGGAATCCACACTCCGGCTCGGAGGGATCACTCTCACGCGGCCGCCGTGCGCCTGGACGGCCGCCCCAAGCTGGGTTAGGGCGACCATCTTCGTGATGGAGGCAAACCCAACGCGAGACCAGTCAAGTGTCAGGCAGTCGCAGCCCTCAGCATCCAATAGGTTTCCATTGCAGCACAACTCATTCAATGGTGACGCACGCAGACCGAAGCAATCGGTATGAACCTTCACGACAATATGTTTCATGCATAACCTCCATCTACCGATTCTGTGTTCATTGCATGAAGAGACTCGCGCCACGCCTGCGTCTTGTCTCAGATAGGCGTGGTCGATTGTGTGTGGGGCGCGCTTGTCGGTCTCTCTGAATAGTGCGGATTAGGCGTTTTGGGTGCGAATCCGGGGTGCTAAACTCTCGGCAGATTAGCAACAACGAAACCACCTACCCGACGAGGCGCAGCCCGGCCGCGCTCGCGACGGCCACGTGGTCCGGTCGCATGTAATGGCGACGCTCGACCTGCTCGGAGTGCCCGTGCATCAGGGCGTTGAGCGTGTCGGGCACTCCGGCCACCTGCATGAGCGTCACGTGGGTGTTCCTCATCTTCGAGAGCGGGACGTAGGGGATGCCGTGGAGCCTTCCGACGTTGTTGCGACCCTCCTTGCGCGGGGCGTGCTTCGACCCGGACGGCTCGGCGAAGTATGAGCGCCAGGCCTTGTTCTGGCGCGACGCGGAGAGTTTGCAGACGAGCTCGTCGCGCGCGACCTTCGACGCGATCTCCCAGTAGCGCTCGCCCAGGGGCTCCATCATGGCCACGATGCGCACGGACTGCCTGGTCTTGGTCGCCTTGCGCTCGTCGCGGTCGGTCCTGGCCGCATGCACGGCGAGCTGCGTGACCATCCGGTCGCCCACTTGCTGGCGGCGCACGTCCATTCCGCGCAGCGCGAGGGCCTCCTCGACGCGGAGGCCGGCGCCGGCGCACGCGAGCCACGCCGGCTCGAGCGGTAGGCCGCGGATGCGCTCGAAGCACTCGAGCACCTCCTCCACGCCCCACACCTCGCGTACGCCCTCGATGGCCGCGAACGGGTCGTCGTCATAGTCAGGCTCCTCGCGGGCCGCATACCGGAAGCGGTGCCCGATGATCGGATTGGACGTGAGCACGCCCACCGAGACGCCCCAGGTCAGCACCGCCGAGAGCACGCGCTTGGCGTGCTGCGCCTTGTCGCGCGTCAACGTGTCGAGGTGCCGCTGCACCGTGGGCGGGTCTATCGCGCTCACGTCGGCGTCGCCCAGGACGTCGAGCCATGCGACGTGCTTGTGGTCAGCCGCGCGCTCGCGGCTGCCCGTGACCCCGGCCATGTGCCACCGGTAGTCCGCCGCCGTCTTTCCGGCGAGCTGCGGGAGGCGCGCCGTCTCGTAGAGCTTCCAGAGCGCCGAGAGCGTGACGCCGCACCCGAGGTCCGGTCTCGATCCCATCTGCAGCGACTGGGCCATGGCCCACGACTCGGCCTCCGCCCTGGTGTCGAACGTCTTCGACGTGCGGCGCTGGGAGCCGTCCGCCTTGACGCCCACGCCGACCTGCACGTACCACCTGCCGCTGGGCAGCTGGCGGATCGAGCCGACGCGCCTCCTTTTCTCGTCCCTCCCTGTGATATCATTTCCCATGCGCATTACCTCCTCCGAAACGGGGTTTTGCAACCGGCCCGCGTGGATCGCACCCCGCGCGGGCCTTCCTCTGGCTAGACCTCCACGAGCTCCTTGCGCGGCCAAAGAGCCGCGCGGTCTCCCTCACGACCTCCACAGGCTCCTTCCGCACGTCCTCCTTCCACTTTGGCCGCCTTGCCGGCTATTCAACCTTCCCCACATCTGGCCTGGGTGAGGCCTCCATCTCTTTCTGGGAGCGCACGTACCGATTCGCCTTCCGGCGCTTATCCAAATCCTTCTTGAGTAACGACATGGCTTTGCCAAGGCCAAACAGCGGCTCGATGCTGTCCCACATCAAAAGAAGCGAAAACACGACAAGCGCAATCTTGACTCCTGCAAAAAGCGTGTTCACGTCTGGCCCATTCGCTATCCTAGAGTCAAGGATGTCAGGCATGCTCTCAAGCACAGTCGATGCACCAAACGCGATACCAAACATGGCAAATGAGCAAACGGTGTTCGATTTCAGCTCTCCAGACAATAGTTCGATGGGGTCAAGCAACTCTTCACAATAGTCGGTATCCAGAACGGCGGAGTGCACCTCGAGAAGGGCGGGGACTGTGAGTGCCAGCACCGCAAGCTGGCCTGCGACAATAACGCCAAGTATCTGCACCACATTCTCGTCGTCGAGCATGGTTGAGTTTGCTACTGGTATCAGGATAGCCAGCACCTCAGAGAGCAGTACCACAATGAGTAAGGTTGCGAAACCCGAGTTATTGCGAACCCACATCGACGGACTCATTAATGGTCCCCTTTCTCTGCCCCACACCACGAATGGCCACGATTATCTCACTGTCGTCAAGGGGTGCATCTTCGCTTACTCGTACCTCGATTACCTTAGCGAAATCATCGCTCTTGTGGGTCACCCGTTTTGAGCCGCCGCTCGCGACAGTCGTCGACCAGCTCCCCCCGCCGGCGGTGACGTAGTCTATAGTGTCGCCATACTCATCGCGCGGCATCTCGAGTTCGCCGGAAGAGTTAGAGAGCGTTATATCAACGTAATCGTTGTTGGTTACCTTCCTTATGCGGTTGAGCAGTTCTGTTGTAGCGTACCCGGATCCCAAGAAGTTTGGACTCTGAAGCTTTAGGGTAACGTCATACACCTCGTCTGCCGACTCTATTGTCTCCCAGAATGATGACGAGGCCGTGATTTCATCAAGCGAGAAGTAATAGTTGTCGTCAGAGAGGAATTGCTTCACCATTGCTGTAAGCGATGCCTTGGCGCCACCAGCACTTTTAAACACGGTCGACTTCTTCTGAACCATTACTGTCTGTTGACCTGTGTCCACTATCACATAGACGAACGGATACGTATCAAGAACTCGAGGGATCACATCTGACAAATCCGTCTCGATTTCAAAACGCCTAAGCCGTTGCTTTCGGCAAAACTTTAGGAGATGCGCCGTCTCGCCAATGGGACGTGTATAGAACAAGACGCTCTCTACACCGTTGAAAGACGATGGGTATGGTGCCGTGTCCGAGCAGTACCGAATGAGCTCATCCACCACATGTCGCTTCGAGAATTCAACGTCCTGCCAGAGACCTATCTGTCCGTTTGGAATAACGGCATAACGATAGCAAGTAAACTTGATAGGTTTGGCTTTCTTGCTTGCGTCGAGCATGGTCGCAGTGTCACCCACTGACCTCACCTCCTAAACACCAGCACCCTCGCTGATTTATGGCAACCTATACAGGTGTAAGTAGATCGATAGCCATGTCCCTTCGTATGCGATCGCCTCCTTGTAGGGGGAGATGGTTGACCTATCGATTGCCTCCAATAGCGCTACTGCAGTCATCTGTGTTCTAGCCCTTCCCCATGCTTCGCCATGACGGCGTGCTTCTCCTCGTCCAGGCGCTCGCCGAACCACACGTTCATGAGCGCCTCGCCGCTCGTGCCTATGCGTGCTGCCGCACGGTCGATGCCGCGTGCCATGCCGACTGGCATGTCCAAGTGCACTGATATGTGCTGCAGGTTGTGCCTGCGAGCCGACGACATGTCCATGAACGCAGTGACGTCCTCGCCCTCGTCGAACCTGCGCTCAAGCTCCTCGTTGCTGGTTGCCTTCATAGAAACTCACTCCACATCCGTCATATCAGCCTCAGCGGAGAAGCCTCGCGACTCTCGCATCAGCCTGCGTTCGTCTGCCTTCACGCGTCGCGCCACCTTCTGCGCGTCCTCGGCGGGGGGAAGGTCCTCTGGCACGATTCCGCGGGAGACCATCGCCCGGCGAACGCTCTGGTTGTTCGCGACGTGCTCGCCCTCGATTGGCGCGGCACCGCGCATGTCGGACTGTTCGACGTTGTAGGCGGTCATGGACGTTGCGAGGTTCTTGGCGACTATGGCTATGCCCGACAGCCCATCGGCAAGCGGCTTGTTCTGGGAAAGCTTGAGCCGTCTCTTCATGGCGCGGGTGTCGTTGCCACCGAAAAGCGCGCCGTCTCCCTTGGACTGTATGGTGGCGAACTCCCTGGGGGTCACGTCTCGCTCGAAAGCCACGGCGGCGAAGTGCCTGTCGGTGTCTCTGAGGGCGTCGCGCTCAACGAGCCGGCGCAGGTCAAGCATGCGCTGGGATATGAGCTCCGCAGACCGGGTCCTCATTGCGAAGTATGACTGGGCGAACGCTATCTCCTCCTTGCGTGTGTCCCCGTTCATTGCGACGAGATAGCATGCGTAGCGCGTGAGCATATAGTCGCGTATGTCCCGGAACCCTCCCTTGGGCATGGGGGATGATTTGCTGACCTCAGCAAAATGTCGTTTAGCTGGTGTTTTGGCCGCTTCACAGGAGTCAATCGCGCGCCTGATCGCCTCTTCGAAGTTGCGCCATTGCGCATACCCGAGCAGGTCCATCAATTCCCTTGCGTACCAGAACTCGACGCCATCCTCCGTCTCGTGACGCAAATCATCCAGCTGCAGCTGCCTGTCGCCGATCTCTCTCGTGTTCATGTATGTGACTCCCTTCCTTCAACGCGCCACTTCTGCGAATGGGCAAGGCCGAGGCCCGGCCTACGCGGGCGTGAGGCTCGGGTCCCTCTCCGAGTCCGACAGCCTCAGGTCGAGCGCTCCGAGCACCTTGCACACGGTCCCAGCGCCTCGTACACCACGCCGAGGTCGTTCTCCTCCAGCACGACGTTGAGGTATGCCCTCACGTCCTGCGGAGTCTCTATGTAGTCCGCCATGTCGAACCTGCTGCACTCGCTCACTTCCGCACGTCCTTCCGTCTCCGCCCTGCGTCGTACGCGCCGAAAACCTCGTCGTAGTGCCTCTCGATGATGACCCGCGCGTTGGGCGCGACCATGAGCTCAAGCGGCGAGGAGACATGCGACAGGTCTTGCAGCACGCCGGCTTCGATGAGTGCCGCCGCCCGGTTGCTGAACGGTACCTCGACCAGCTCCCCGTCATAGACCTCCTTGAGCAGGGACCTGAGCGGGGCCGGGAGGGTTGCGAGCCTGTGCACGTTCTCCGCCTCGACACGCTCCCTCTCGTGCCTAGCGTTCTGGCGGGCACGCTCATCTGCCTCTCGGGCACGCTGGATCTCGAGCTCCTGCAGGCGCACCTCGTCATGCCTGGACTCGGCCTCCAGCTCCGCTATGCGGGCGTTGGCGTCCTCGAGCTGGGCGAAGACCCGCCCCTCGAGCTTCGAGCGCAGCAGCGAGACCGCGGCCGTCACGCCTATGGCATAGGAGACGAAGGACGCGCCGGCCATCGCCCAGCGCACCCACCACTGCGCGTCGTCCGGCAGGGCCACGTCGGACAGGAAGAACGTGGCGACGGCGAGGCCGCCCCCGACGACGCCCGTTCCCACGATCCTCGCGGCGCTCTCCTTGGCCCATGTCCCCGTGCTGGCGCTTTCGCTGGCCATCATGCGCTCCGTTCCTTCAAATCAGCCGCAGGTGACCCCTCCACCCCCTGTTGCGAGCGCGCGACGGCCATGATGGCGGCACGGCCCCGCGCATCGGCGCCCTGGTAGATCTCGGCGAGCTCGCGCACCTCTGGCGGCTGAGAGCCGACGTCGGGGTGGAAGTCGCGTCCGGCCAGCTCGTCGAGGGTGCACTCGAAGATGTCGGCGAAGCGCCACGCCATCTCGAGGGTGAGCTTCGTTACACCTTGCTCGTAGTTCGTGTAAGTACGGTCGCTCATACCTATTTCTTGAGCAAACGCCTTTGCGCTAGAGAAACCTGCGCGTTTGCGCATCTCCTGCAATTTGAATCTCATTGTTTTCGTCCCAACAAAGTAAATGCCTCCCATCGCTAGGCCAGATATTACCGAGAATAGAGCAAAAACGCAAGAATTCGAGTAAAAAATGGTTGACATACGCGAATTCAGAGATACTATGTGATTAGTTACTTAGATTTTGAGTAAACGGAGGTAATCATGAAGGCTCTAAACCAGCTGCAGGGCACCAAGGAGGACCGCGAGCGGTCGATCAAGGATGGCCTGCGCGTCGAGCGCGCACGTGCCGGCGTGAGCCAGGCAGCCCTGTGCGAGGCCATCGGCACCAACCCGTCCACGTACTCCGGTTGGGAGTCGCGCGACGGCAGCATCGGATTCGAGGAGGCATGGCGCATCGCCGAGGTGTACGGCATCTCGCTCGACCAGCTTGCCGGACGCACTGCGCCTGCGGCGGTGGCCTGAGATGGCAGCCGCGGAGCCCATGCCGCTGGCGGTGATGGTCCTCGTCGTGGTCGACATCAGCGCATTCGTCGGCCTCCTCGTCGGGCTGATCCTCTGGAGGTGAGCCGATGCTGGGCTGGATTGTTGCCGCCGTCTTCGTCGTGTGCTTCCTGATCGGCTACTTCTCCCGAGATGACTGGAGGTGACGCGAGGTGACGGGATGTGACGTGGTGGTTCCTGGCCGGGCACGACGTCCGGGGAGAGTGAGGTGCGAGATGCGTGACAAGGACTTGCGGACGTCAACTGACGAGCTTCGTCAGCAGCCAGACCACGAGCCCGCCGGAGACGCCGGCGAGGCCTCTGACGAGCGCTGGCAGCACTATGTCAAGCAGATACTCACGCCGGTAGCAAAGCGCCCAGCTGCTGAGGGCCATGCAGAGGGGCTTGCCGTCCTCCTCGACGACGGTGAGGTAGCCGGCGTCCTGAAGCTCTCCGAGGATGGGGACGAGCTTCTCGAGCCTCATGCCCCCGACGTCCCCACGGCTGACCTTCGCAAAGAACTCTACGTCAGCGTCAAATGGCTTTACGAGCTCAAGCACATCCTTCTGGACCACGTTCAGACGTACGAAACCTTGATTCTGTGGCATGTGGGCCTCCTCGTGGCGGGAACGGTCGCGGTCTTGGCCCTCATTCTAAGGGCGGTGGCGTAGGTGGACGCGATGGGCTGGGTCGCGCCCGTGGTCGCGGGCATCGTGGCCGGGATCGTCTGGGGTCTCTTCGCCAAGTAGGCCCCGAACACCAGGCGTGGTGCTCCCGCCGGGGGAGGTCGCAAGAACAACATCGTCGCTAGCTCTTGCCTTTGCCAACCGCGACCTCTCCCGACGAGCGCACGCGCTCGTCCGAACCTTGAAAACCTCACAGCACGAAGACATGCGCAAGGACGTGGGTCCGCGGCATGGGGGCTGTGGCGACCGGTGTTGAATCCCGACCACCGTCATGGCTGACCCCGAACAGGGCCCAGCGCAGGTGAATGCAAGGAGTCGCGGCCGGATCGGCTGCGACAGAGAAGGAAGTGCCCGCACGTGGGACGACACGCGCGGGCGAGGGCGGTGCGCTTCGGAAGAGACACCGCCCCCATCGTAGCACAAAGAGAGCGCGGCGGCACGTCGCTGGTGCTGCCCAAGGGAGGTAGATATGGATGGAGAAGATCGTAAGCCTGCTGCAGCAGATGCTGCGCTGCCTGAGGGACGAACGCATCCGGTCGCCCTGGCTGAGGATCCCGGACGCGGCGGCGTACGTGCACCAGGACTACAAGGACTTCAAGAGGCTGGTGGACTCCGGCAAGGTGGAGTCGCACAGCAGGGGACCCCACTCGACGTTCGTCCACGTGGACGCGCTGGACGAGCTGATGAGGTCGTACCCCTCGGGGGCGAAGGTCCCCGAGGTGATGAGGGTCGCGTGAGCGCGCGGCGCGAGCCCGTCGCCAGGAACGGCTACCCGCCGTCGGTGCACGTCCCCCTCGAGGACGCCGTCCAGGCGGTCGTGGCCGCCCTGCTCTTCGGCGAGGACGCCGGGCTCGAGGCGCTCGCCGCCTTCCAGCGCGACCAGCGGGTCATCCCGAAGCTCGACTGCGACAAGGTGACGGTGTATCCCGGCGCGAGGAACTCGGTGGTCATGTCGGTCGGCGCGCGCAACCTGCTCGCGCAGTCGCAGTACGAGGCGCACATACGCGGCACGGGGATCCGCAAGCCGAGCGGGGCGACCCGCTACGACCTCACGGAGATGCAGGAGTCGGGCAACGCGGGGCCGTGGGGTGACCGCCGATGACGAGGATGCACCGCAAGGAGAAGGCGTCGGCCCGCGCGCAGGTCACGAGGGTCATCACGCCGAGGGAGGCGCTGCAGGGCAGGCGCTGGGCCGTCGTCTCGGGCGTGGGGCCGGCGCTGGTCGTGTACGACACGTACATGACGGCCACCGTCGCGCGCCGCATGGCGCGCGAGCTCAACGAGGAGCGCGGCGGGAACGTGGGCGGCAGCGGGTACGAGGCCGCCCGCATTGAGTACGGCGATGGGGCCGACTAGCGGCCGATGGGGCGGGCGCCGCGACCGGATCGGCGCCCGCGACGAACGATCAAGGAGGTCGGAGATGGTGGAGACAGGAGACGCGCGGGCGGCGCGCCGTGTGGGTCGAGGCTCGGTCGCCCCGGCCGAGAGCGCCCTGCTCGGGTTCGCGGCGGTGGTGGCGGCCGACCTGCTCTGCGGCTGCGCCCAGGGCATCGCATGGCTGGTGGCCCGCATCGTGGGGGTGGCGTGATGGGGGACGGCTTCGTGGGGGCGTTCGCCCTGTGCCTGGTCGCGGCGAGCGGCATGGTGTGGGCGGCGCTGCTGCTCGTGCTGGCCTAGCGGCAGGGAACGTGGCAAGGGAGATGCGAAGAAAGGGACACAGATGGAAAACAAGAAGGATGCCAAGGAAGCGGAGTTCGGGCGCGTCGCCGGCGAGCTCGCCGCGTCGCTGGGCGTGAGCCCCTACTCGGTGGCGGGCGCCCGTCGCGCAGACCTGCTCGCACAGCTCGGGCAGGCGCACGAGCGCGAGGTCCGAGAGCTCGCGCGCGACGTCGACGCGCTGCTCGGCGAGCTCGACGCGCTCACCCCGCTTGACGCGGGAGGCAGGCCCCTGGAGCCCGGCTCCGTGGTGCTCGTCGGCGACGAGGTCTGCTGCGTCGGCGGGGTCGACGACCAGGGCGGGGTCTTCTACGTCGGCGTGGGCGAGGAGGACCTCCACTCCGGGTGGCGCTACGCCCACGGCGGCCACTGCACGCTGTTCGACCTCGGGGAGGCGGACCCTGGGGCGGATGACGCGACCTCGCTCTACGAGCTGGCGCTCGCCATCCGCCGCGAGTGGGACGGCCTCGAGAGGGACGGCGCCGCCAAGCGCCTCGACGGGCTCATCGACCGCCTCTGCGAGGTCGCGCAGGCCGCGGCGGTCGGGGCGTGAGCGTGGCCGGCAGGCACGGAGGCCCCCGGACGCATGCCGCATGGACGCCCGAGGAGGAAGCCATCCTGAGGGCGCACGCCGACAAGGGGCCGTCCTGGAACGGGTGGCACGACCTAGTGCCGAGGCACACGACGTCGGCGATCTTCAACCGTCGCAAGAAGCTCGGCATCGCTGGTGCGAGGGCGACCAAGGCGGCTCGCAAGCGCGCCCTTCGCGAGGCGCACGCGCACTCGGGCACTCCGCTCCGCGTCGCGCTGCCCCCGGCGGCGGGGGAGTGGGACGGGGACCAGCTCGCGTGGCTCACGGAGGCCATGGGCCTCATGGCAGACACCGGCCACACGCTCGCGGAGTGCGTGGCGGCCATCACGGCAATCAGCAACGCCTACAGGGAGGAGACACAAGGATGGTAGACGTGGCAGGGAAGAGGGTGTTCATCTCGGGGCCGATGACCAGCGTCGGGCACCTCAACGTGCCGGCGTTCGTCGACGCGCACCTCGCGCTGCTCGACGCCGGCGCCGCGGCGGTGTACGACCCCGCCGCGGCCTGGCTGATGGAGACGCGACTCGAGGAGGGCGCCCGGCTCGACGGGCACGAGGACTGCATGCTCGCGTGCGTCCACGAGCTCACTGACGGCCTGAGCCGCTACGACCTGCTGGTCAGGCTGCCCGGATGGGAGGACAGCCCGGGCGCGCGCCTCGAGTCGCTGGTCGCCGACCAGTGCGGCATACCCACGGCCGACCTCGTGGAGGTGAAGCCATGATCGACGGGAGGCCCGTGCCGTTCGACGAGGCGCTGCGCGCCGGCATCGATGCCGCCCTCGACCCCGAGCGCCTGCGCGCGCTCGTCGAGGATCGCCTGTCGGACGCGGTGGCCGGCTGGGTCGCGGATGCCCTGCGCGGCTGGGACGAGGACTCGCCGCGCAGGCTCATGCAGGAGAAGGTGCGCGGTCTGATCTGCCCGGCCATCGAGCGCATGAGCCTCGACGACGCGCGCGTCGACCTCATGCTCTCCAAGATGGTGGAGGAGAGCGTGGTGGGCGAGCGCCGCGCGATGCTCGGCAGGTACGCCGAGCTCACGAAGCCAGGAGGGCCCAAGGCCCTCGACGTCGTCAGGGCGTCCGACGTCCTGCGGCGCTACGAGGGATGGTGCGCCCGGGAGTACGACTGCTCCGGTCGCGAGGTGGAGTTCGACTCGGGCGATCCGTACTACGGCAGCGTCGGGTGCCGCATCGAGCTCGACGAAAGCCTTCCCGCGAACGACTGGAGCTGCTACGAGGACGCGACGCTCACCCTCTGCACGCTGGGCACCGACGGGGAGGGCGAGGCGCGCGAGTACGCCAAGGAGCTGCGCCTGTGGCGCAGAAAGGGTGGCGACGGGAGGTGGCGCGTCGAGACGCGCTTCCTCGACGCGCTCTCGCTTTCCGAGATGGACGAGATGGACGTCTACCTCGCGCGCCTGGCACTGGTCCGCAGCAGGATCGAGTGGGACTACCCGAAAGGCTGGCACGACGGCGAGTTCGAGCCGGAGGCCAAGCCGGAATGCGAGTGGTCGTGAGCGCCCGCGAGGAAGGCCGCGCCCAGCTCGCGGCCCTCGAGGCGGGCCTCGCCGGGCTGGGCGTGACGCCGTGGGCGCGGCCCATTGCCGACGACGAGACGCTCTACTTCGAGGTCGGCGACCTCGCCTGCACGGCGACGTGGAACGGCCGCGGCACGCTGAGCGCCACCGTCTCCAACGCCGGCGCCGACGCGCTGCTCGCCGCGCTCGCCGCGACGCGCACCTGCACGGTCGAGCCCGCCGACGGGTGGGACGAGGACATCGGCGTCTACACGTGCTCGGCGTGCGGAGAGCCATGGCAGTTCACGTACGAGGGGCCGGCGGGGAACGGGTGGGCGTGCTGCCCGAGGTGCCGCGCGAGGATCGTCGAGGGGGCGGCGCCATGACGGCGGCGCTCGCCGTGGCGGCCGCCGTCTGCGCGGTGACGGCGGTCGCCGCGCTCCTCGCGCTCGCCCACGCGACCCGCGACCTCGACGCTGCCGAGGAGCGCATGGCGCGCGCCAACGCGAGCTGGGCCGCCGCCTACAGGGACATGCGTGCGCGGGCCGAGAGGCTGCGCCACAACTACGAAGGCCCCCACGGGTGGGAGCTGGACCGCCGCGCGACCGTGTGGTGGGGCGGCAAGTGGCACTACGGCTGCGTGGTCGTGGCCGTGAGCCACCGCGGGGCCGTGGCCGTCCGCCACGGCTCGACCGTCAAGTGGATCGGCAAGCATCGCGCGCCCAGGGCGGTGCGCTTCGAGGAGGCAGACGGGTGATGGATGACGAGCGGAGAACCAAGGGCATCGCGGGGATGGCGAGCGAGGACCCCGCCAACGATTGCTACGCGCTGCGCGAGGAGTGCGAACAGCTGCAGCACGCGAGCAAGGTGGTGGCCGACGCGCTCAGGATCATGTCGTACGCCGATGAGTACATAGGCGACGGCGTGGGCGGGGTGCTCCACATGCTCGCGCGCGTCCTCGACCAACCGGAGTTCCTCTCGTGAGCACCGGGCTCACGCTGCGCCACACCGCCGACGGCACGCCCTACGTGCGGCCCTACCTCGGGACCAACCGGCGCACCGGGCGCCAGATCAGGCCGTACAAGAGCTTCCCCGGCAGGACCGACGCGGAGGCCATGGAGCTCGCGCGGGCGTGGCTCGCCGAGGTCGAGCGGTTCGCCGACCTCGGCACCTCCGCCCTCGTGGGCGACCTCCTCGACCGCTACGTCGCGGGGCTCGAGGACGAGCAGTACAGCGCCAACACCATCAAGACCTACGAGAACTGCGCGCGGATGGCGTCGGCCATCCGCGGCAAGGCCTTCGGCGACGTGCGGGTGCGCGACGTCGAGGAGATGTACCACGCCCTCTGCAGGCCGAAGTCCAGGGGTGGCGCCGGGCTGTCGGCCTCGACGGTGCGCGTGCTGCACCAGTTCCTGCGCAAGGCGTTCGCATGGATGTGCACGACGATCGGCGCGGACGCCAACCCCGTGCGCGAGGCGAGCGTGCCTAGAGGCGGGGGCCACCCGGCGGTCGCCCTCGAGGCCGAGGGATACGCGACGCTGTGCGACCTCCTCGACCGCACCCTGCGGACGGACGCGACCACCTTCCGCGAGCGCTTCCGCAGGGAAACGGCCATGGCCGCCTTCCTCGCCCTCAACACGGGCATGCGGTGCGGCGAGGCGTGCGCCCTCAGGCGTTGCGACGTGAGGGGCGCGATGAGGCCGCCGACGCTCGTGGTGGGCGGCACCGTCGTGGAGGCCCGCGGCAAGGTGTTCCGGCAGGAGCACACCAAGGGCAGGCGGATCCGCACGCTGGCCGTCGTGCCCGAAGTGCTCGGCGCAATCCGGGCGCACGTCGCCTGGCACCGCTCCCTCTGGGGGCAGACATCGGACAAGCGGCCCGTCGTTGCGACGGGCCCCAACGACTTCCTGCGGCCGAGCGAGGTGAGCGGGGAGTTCCGCGCACTGTGCGACGAGGCCGGCATCCCGGCGGAGGTCACGTTCCACAGCCTGCGACACACGCACGCCACGTGGGCGCTGCTCAACGGCGAGGCGCCTCAGGTCGTGGCGGCGCGCCTGGGGCACTCGTCCCCGAAGATTACGCTCGACACCTACGCGCACCTGCTGCCGGCAAGCGACGCGGACCTCGCCCAGAGGTTCGCCGAGCAGCAGCGGCTGGTGCGCGAGGACTACGGACAGGAGTGAGAGAGACATGGCAGCGAACGCAGGAGCAACCGCAGCAGGCTCGCCAAGGATATCGTGGTTCCCGCTCGAGACCGACCTGCTCACCGACGACGACAAGGTCTTCGACCTCATGGACGGCGCGACCGACGACGGGGCATTCGCCGACTTCGGCCGCTACGTCGCCCTGATCAGCCGCGTCTACCGCGAGGGCCCCGCGCTGCAGGTCGGCAGGCGCATGGCGCGCCGCGTGGCGCACGACCTGGGGCTGGGGCTCGACGGCTTCGAGCGGTTCGTCTCGCGCTGCGTCGATGCCGGGCTGCTGAGTAGGCGGCTGTGGGATGACGAGCGCGTCATCACCTCGCACGGCATCCAGCTGCGGTGGATCAAGGCCAAGGGCCGCTCCAAGTCCCAGGGCCTCCCTGCGGAGTTCTCGCGCTGGGACCTGCTTGACGAGGGCGAGGACCCGGACGAGCCTTGGGCCGTGCCGCAAGGCGCGGAACCGGGCTTTGACGGCCCGCCAACGTGCCAACGCCGCGACGAAGCGGAATGCGACCGATTGAAAACCCCGGAGCGCTTTTCAAGCGTCGAGAATCAGGCGATGTTGAAAAGTGACGCCTTGAAAACTCCGGAGAGTTCTCCGCTAGATAAGATAAGACTAGATAAGACAAGACAAGAAGAGAAGAGAGAAGACCAGTCCGTCAGTCCCTCTTGTCACAGGCAATCACCCGACAATGCGAATGACGCCCGCCCGACGCCCGACGTCAGCCAGCTCGTCCCGACGTGCATGGCGCGCGAGGAGGACGGCAAGGTCTTTGCCGACTCGCTCGACCAGCCGCACCGCACCCGCTACGGCGCCCTCGAGGCGACCTACCGCGAGCGCACGGGTCGCGGCGACTTCGACGGCCTCATGCGCAGGGCTTGCGAGCTCTGCCCCGGCGGCTGTCGGGCCTCGCCCGCCGACGTCTCCGAGTGCTTCGAGCTGATGATCGGCGCCCTCGAGCGGGTCGACCCGGGCAAGGGCAGCCCATGGGCGCTGGTCCGCCACGTCCTCGTCAACGACCGGGGTGGTCGCGATGCCGCGTAGCGTCTCGCCCGAGTACGCCGAGGGCCTCGTGTGCCCGAGGCCTGCCAGGACCGCCTACGGCCGGCCCGTCGAGTCCGCGGGACCGTGCCACGCGCCGCTGCGCTGGATCGGCCACTGGAACTCCGCGCACACCGAGTACGTGCGCACGCCCTACACCCGCACGGTCAGGGCCGTGCCCGGCGAGGAGCCGCCCAGGGGGGCGAGGGTCTCGCGCAGGACCGTCGCCCGGCGCGGCCACGAGATGGCCACCGAGACGGTCTGGGAGCTGGACGTCGCGCTCTGCTGCGACCGCTGCGGCTGCGACCTCTGCGAGGCCCAGGCGCACCACGCGCCGCCCGACCCGTCACGCACGCCCGCAGGCTACTGGGTCTGAGGGCGGTGGCAGCGGCGTGGCAGCCGCGCACCGTCGCCGCGAAGGCCCGGACACCGCTCCCGCGCAGGTGGGGGCACGAGTTTTCGACAGCCGGGGGATGCCCGGCCCAAATAACAACCAATTATCCGGACGAGAAGGAAGAGATTGGAAAGATGATGGAAGAGAGGACGGAGGCGGAGGGGATGACGAACAGCTACAAGGCCAGCGTCGCCCTCGGCCAGCTGAGGCCGAGCGAGGACAACCCGCGCCGCGACTTCGGCGACATCGACGCGCTGGCGGACAGGATCCGCGCCACCGGCGGGCAGCCGGTCAACCCCATCTGCGTCGTGCGGGACGGCGACGTGTACCGGATCGTGGACGGCGAGCGCCGCTACCGCGCCATGCGCGAGGTGTGCGGGGATGACGAGCGCGCCTCGGTCGACGTGCTCGTCTTCGCCGACTACTCCGAGGCGCACGCCGCGGTGGCAATGCTCGCGACCGACGACAAGCGCCAGCTCAGCGAGGCGGAGCGGGCGCGCGGCTTCCAGACGATGCTGCGCCTCGACGTCGACGAGCAGACCGTGGCCCGCTCGCTCAACCGCAGCGTCGCCGACGTGCGCAAGGCGAGGAGGATGGCGGCCATGGCGCCCGAGCAGGCCACGCTCGACCAGATGGTCCGCGCCTCCGAGTTCGAGGACGAGGAGGACCAGCGAGCGGTGATGGCTGCCGCCAACTGGCGGAACGTGGCCGAGTCGATCCAGCGGAGGGTCGACCGCGAGGCGGAGCTCGCGCCGCTGCTCGCCGAGCTCGCCGCACTCGGGGTCGCCGTCACCGACGAGAGGCCGGAGGGCTACGGGCCGGGCGACTGGTGCTCCACCGTCGAGCAGGTCGACGACTACGTCGACGGCCTCGGGGAGGGGGAGCGGTCCGCGCTCGTGGCCCGCACGAGCGACTGGTCCTCGGGCGTCTACCTCCACCTTCCGACGGCCGAGCGCGAGGAGACCGACGAGGAGCGAGAGGCGCGCGAGCTGAGGGAGCGCCGGCTGGGGGCCATCCACTCCCTGCGCCGCGCCCTGGTGAGGTTCGTGTGCGGGGACTGCGACCTCGCCCACCTGCCCGTCGAGGGCGGCGCGCTGCGGGAGGTGCACGACCCCTACGGCTACCGGCAGCTGCCGGAAAGGCTCTCGGCCTACGACGTCGACGGGGCGTCCGCGCTCGCCGTGGCCGACTCGCCCATGAGCGTGTACGAGCTCGCCGACATGCTGTGCGGCGCGCGCGTCAGCTGGGTCGACGTCGCCTACCGGCTCCTGCCGGCGGCCATGGACGACGGCTACGCGGAGGCTCCCGAGGACACGTGGCTCTACGAGCAGGCGTGCAGGGAGGTCGCCGCCAGGGCAGCCGAGGAGGGGGAGGACGAATGACCCCGGCGGCGCACGAGGCGACCACGGGCGTCCCCTACGGCGCGCGTAGCCCCCGGCGGCTGGCGGAGGTGGGCCCGAGGGAGGTTGCCTGGGCGCTCGCCGCGCACCGGTGGGTGGTCGCGCATGTGCGCGACTCGCGCAGGCGCCGCTCGTGCCACCGCGTCGTGACCGCCGTCTGGGCGGTCGTCGACCCGTTCGACTCCACGACGGCCGGCGAGCCGACGCTCATCGCGACAAACCGCGGGATGGCCGACGCCGCGGGGCTCGCCTCGGCGGACTCGGCGCGGGACGCGCTCGACGCCCTGTCCGCCTGCGGCGGGCCGCTCCGTCTCGTCACCGGCCGCGCCGACGGCTCGACGGCACCACGGCGCTACGCGCTCGACTACACGATCATCGGCGAACGAAAGGAAGTTGGTCCCGCTGCAAAAGGAGAAGGTGGCAAGTAAGGAGGTTACACCATGACCGTCAAGCAGAAGGGCGCGCAGATCGCGCGAGACATCGGCTGGCTCGAGGGCTTCGGCGCCGCGCTCTGGGCGCTATGCGAGGCGCAAGCCAAGGAGGTCGTCACGCCCGAGACGTGTGCCCTGTACGACAACGTCGTCGCGAGGCTCCGCGAGACGGTGACCGGCGTTAGCCTTCCAAACGGAAAGGAGGACGGAAATGGGAAACCTCAGGTACTGCGATAGGTGCGGCAAACCGTTCGTCCGCGATGCGAAGCCGTATCGCGCCGACGTGAGCGGAGGCCCGGCGCCGCTCAGCGTGCACGAGCAGAGCAAGCGCCGCGTGCACGCCGAGCTCTGCGGCACCTGCGCCGCGGAGACGGTGGCGTTCATCAGGGGCGGGAAGTGACGCCCGACACGCTGCCGCCCTGCCCGTTCTGCGGGCGGGACAGCGGCTTTCAGGTCAAGTCGGTGTGGGGCACATGGCGCTTCGTCGCCTGCGAGTGCAAGGCCGCGGGTCCGGTCATGAGGGATGACGAGCTCGCCATGAAGGCATGGGCGACCCGCCCCTCGCGCAGCTGCACGATGCGCCGGGACGGGGACGCCTGGGTGTGCTCCGACTGCGGCAAGCGGTGGAAGTCGAAGGTGGAAGGGGAGCGGCTCCTACCGCTGCCCGCATGGATGCGACGCTGCGCCGAGTGCGGCGCGGTGGTCGCCGGGTACGAGCAGATTGGGGAGGGTTCGTGACGGGCAAGGGTCATCGGTCGGGGCAGCACGCCAAGGGGCATTGGGCGTGCGACGGCTGCGACCACAAGGTGGGAGCAAGGTACATCAGGGCCAGCAAATGCACGCAGTACACCTGTGGGCTCGACGGCCGCAGGTACGGCAACGTCAAGAGCTGTCCCTACAGGAAGGCGGGGGAAGATGGCAGTAAGCAAGGATGACGCGGCAGTCGCCGCAGGCGGCTTGGTGGCTGGTGCGCTCGTGGCCGCGCTCGTGTACGGGATCGGAAGCACCGCCGCGGCTACGATGGATAACTACTCGAGGGCAGCCGGGACCGGGGCGTATGAAGAGGCCTACGTGCCGGGCCAGCCGCTGGACATGGTGCGCATGTCGGCACCATCGTGGTCGTCATGCGACCACATGTACCGCATAGTCGACCGCACGAGCGGCGCGTGCTGGGTGCGGATCCGGATGGACGGAGCCTGGGAGACGTGGCTCGTATGCGAGGGCCAGAGCTACGTCGCGCAACAGGTGGGACAGCCCGCGCCTGCCGGAGAGGGGGCGGAGTAGATGCCGCGCACCTACGAGAACGCCAAGGGCGACACGGCCGAGGTCCATGGCCTCACCCTCACGGTCGAGCTGGGCGAGCGGACGAAGGCCGAGATAACGAGCGAGCTCGAGCGGGTGATCGAGTGGTCACGACTTGCGCGCGAACAATTCGAAGGGCTCGAACACAAGCACAGTTGTCTCGTCGGGCTGGCGCGCGAGATGTACCCATACGTCGGCGACGCGTGCCCTGACGAGTGCAGGTATCGCGCCGAGTGCGAGGGCGAGTACAACCAGGGCATGGACGGCCGCACGCTCGTGTGTGTCGCGTACGGCCACATAGGCGAGCGCCTGCGGGAGCTGGGCATCAAGCATGATGGCTGACGTCATCCCGTTCGTCAAGCGCAAGCACACCGTGAACGTGGAGACCGGCAAGAGCGACGGCTTTACGTGCATGGTGTGCGGCCACTGGCTCTACGAGTCGGAGACCGAGTGGGGAGACTACTACATCTGCAGGCCGAAGAGGTTCGGCAACATGCACGGAACCGAGCCGCTCAGGTTCTGCCCGCACTGCGGCGCACTGGTGCTGACGCCCGCGGAGTGGGTCGACCTGCACCCGGAGGACGCCGGCAAACCGCTTTTCGAGATCGAGAGAAGATACTACGAGAGGGGCGGGGAGTGATTCCATTCGAAGAGCCGCCGCGCGTGTGCGTGGCGCACAATGTCAACAGCGTGTTTCATGGTGGCCATATGGCATGCGTCTCCTGCGAGCGTGTCGACCCGATCGAGGAGGAGACGCTCGGCGAGCTGCGGGAGACCGCGCATGCGCTGGCATGGGCGCTCAACGAGGCCGCCATGCCAAGCCTCGCCGCGAAGCTTGACGAGCTCATGGGCTGCGTCTACGCGCTCCTCGACGGGAGCGACTGATGGAGCGGCCTGAGCCCCAGGGCCTCCCGACGGATCCGGTGCCATTTCGCCGCACGCGCGTCTGGCTCGAGGAGGTGCGCCACGCCGCGGGCGCCATCGACCGGCTGCGGCGCGAGGTGGCCGCCCTCGAGCAGGCTCAGAGCGAGGTGATGCCATGGAGCACGGGCGGGGGCACGTCAAGCAGGACGGCGCATGCCGACCCGACGGCCGGAGCCGCCCTCGCGCGGATGGTGGCGCTCGACTCGAGCCTGGAGGACGCGCGCGCCGAGCTCGCACGGGCGGAGGCGACCATACTCGCGTTCTGGTCCGCCATGGGCGCGCTGCGCTCCGCGCTCGGCGAGGAGCACGCCGAGGTGCTCGAGCTGTACTACCTCAAGCGGGTGCCCACCTGGAGCGAGGTCGCGCGGGAGATCGGGGTGCCGACGAGCACCGCGCGCTATCGCAGGGACCGCGCGATGGAGTGGCTCGAGGCCGTCTGCGCCGAGACGATCTCTCGGTCGCGAGATTGGGACTTGAAAAGCTGCGCGAAAAGCGTTTAGTCTGCTATTGTTCGTCGTGTTATGGCTTGAGGCCCCGCATCGGTAGGTGCGGGGCCTCTTTGCGTCTGGTCGGAGGAACCCATGCCATCACTGCAGGAGCTATTGGAAATTGCGCTCCGATACGCGACGGCTATGGCCGACGCCATGATCGTCGCATGCTACCAGAAGGCGCACGAGGTGGGGGTGCGCCTGGTGCGCCCGAAGGCCGGTCGGAGTCCCCGGCCGTCGGCGCGGGGTCGCGACCCTCGCTTGCCGCTGCAGGAAGAGGAGGAGCTGGACTGGAGACGCCTCATGGAACGCAACGGCGACACCCGCGCGAACCACCTGTGAGCGCATGTCCGAGTCGAGACATCCGAGCGGCCATCGATGGCGCATGAACCGCGACCTGCTTCGGAAGCAGGGTCGCGGGTGCTGGATCTGCCGCGCGTTCGGCAGAGATGACACGATCGACTACGAGCTGCCGGCGGGCGACCCCGGCAGCTTCGAGGCCGACCACCTCGTCCCCAAGGCCAAGGGGGGCACTGATGCCCTGGACAACCTCGACGCGGCACACCGCGCATGCAACCTGTGGAGACGCGACAAGAGCGTCGCCGAGGTCCTCGCCATCGCCCGTCGGCAGAGGTCCGCGTCGCAGGGCGCTCGACGCGTGAGGCCGACCACGGATTGGTGAGGCTCGGCCTTCCGAGGTCGTCACGGAGCGCCGCCCGGCTCCGCGCGTGCGGGCTCCGTGGCCTGGCGCCGTGCCACACCCACGACGAGGGCGCCGCGCCATTCGTCACGGGCTCCTTCCCGGCGCTCACCGAGGAGGGACCCGCGCATGCGGATGGGGGAGTCCGCGGTCGCCAAAGTGCCGCGAAAGCGTCGCGCCACCGAGGGGGAGGGGGGTCTTTTGATTGGAACCTTTATGGCCCCCCTCCTGCACCGGACCCGAAACCCCCGTTTCGGGTTTTTTCACGCGGCAACCTGCGGAAAGGGGGCCTCCCGTGCTCATCGCCGACATCGTGCCCTACGAGCGCAACGCCCGGCACAACGAGCAGGCCGTCCCCGTGGTGGCCGAGTCCATCCGCGAGTTCGGCCTGCGCGGCCAGATCGTGCTCGAGAGCCGGGACAACCCCGTCATCGTCTGCGGCCACACGAGGGTCGAGGCTTGCAGGTCCCTCGGCTGGACCGAGATACCCGACGAGCACATCTGCTACTGCGACGGCCTCACCGACGAGCAGATCCGCGCCTACCGCCTGGCTGACAACCGCACCGGCGAGGTGGCGACCTGGAACAAGACGCTCCTGCAGCACGAGATGCGCTCCATCAAGAAGCTCGACATGAGCCGCTTCCGCTTCGACTTCAAGAGCAGGGAGAGGCCGAGGGGGGCAGAGATCGTCCGCACCGGCGAGCGCATGAACATGCACCTCGTGAACGCGGAGGACTGCACGGGGCCAAACGAGATGCCCACGCTCCTGCCCGCGGACGCGGCGCCAAGGGACATGACCTCGTTCAACTTCTGCAGGACCGCCACCGAGTTCGAGGGCGTCGGCGTGCACTTCTGCATCGACGACTATCAGTTCGAGCGCGTGTGGAGCAGACCCGAGGCATACATCGACCTTTTGAGGAAGTTTGACTGCGTGGTCTGCCCCGACTTCTCGGTGTATCTGGACATGCCGTACCCGATGAAGCTCTGGAACCTCTACCGCAGCCGCGCGCTCGGCAACTGGTGGCAGCGCAAGGGCCTGACAGTCGTGCCCAACGTCACGTGGAGCGGGCTGGACAGCCTCGACTACTGCCTCGAGGGCATCCCGCGCGGCGGGACGATCTTCATCAGCACCGTCGGCGTGACGAGGGACAGGGGCGCCCGCGCCATCGTCGAGGTCGGCATACGCGAGGCGCTGAGGCGCATCGAGCCGTCCCGGCTGCTGCTGCTCGGCAGCGACCTCGGGCTCGACTACGGGACGCTCGACGTTCGCAGGTACAGGCCGAAGTCGTTCAAGGGAGCGAAGTGATGGTGAAGTCGAAGGACTACATGGCGAGATACCGCGTCGCCAAGGGCCTGCCGAAGTCGGCCGGGACACCCCCCGAGGACATGACCGACTCGCAGCTGGCGAACGAGATTGACTCGAGGCGCAGGCGGATCGGCGAGATGGGAGATAGGCTCGTCGAGCTCGCCCAGCGCATCGACGAGGCGCGCATGAGCCCGAGGGAGGGGCGCAGGGAGCGAGTCGATGGCGCACAGCGCAGGCACAACGAAGCCAAGGAGACATACGACCGCCTCCGCGACGAGCTCGCCGCGCTCGAGGACGAGCGTGCCCACCGCCGACAGGCCAACGAGCGGCCAGCCAACCGCACGTTCGTGAACTCGTACGGTGAGGCCACGACCCGCTATATCACCTCGCAGAGCTACGAGAGCGCCCAGCGTCGCCTTAACCGCGAGATGGAGAGCCGGATGAGGTGGTAGCTAGAGGCCAGTCGGCGCCGGCTGCTCAAGGAGCGTATGCGGAGGTGGTGGCTCATTGGTCAAGAGCAAGGAGTACATGACCCTGTACCGTGCGAGAGGCCACGGAACCGACTTCGAGACGGTTGTCAAGATTCCCACCGTTCTCGGAGAAGTTAAAGTGCTGGTGAGCACGCATACGACACAGAACAAGCTTCCCGACAAGACCCTCGCCAAGAACAGAATATACGCCCATGTTGACTGGCATACGGGTAACATATCATCCATGTTCTTCTATGACGGAGAGGGTGGCATCAAGGAGCAGTGGAACGTGGGCACGGGCGGGAAGGGCCATAAGCATTTCGGCTCCACGTTCCATACCCACCACGGCTTGCGGCACTCCAGAAGGAGGGACTCGGGCAGGGCGCTAAAGCTCAGCGAAGTCTATATCGCATTGAAGGTGAACAGGCAATGGCGACAATACGCGCAGCAGAACTCCCAGAGCTTAAGGAGGAGATTGGGCCCGAGGGGATTCGATCTCTCATGGACGAGTTCGACGTAGAGTTCGCTGACCTCGTATTCATCAAGTGGGGCGACCTAAGCCTCTGCCTAGATCGCCTGAACGGGTGGGCGTTCGCAGACACTTCCAGGCCTGATGACACGCACAACCCGTTCTCCTGCTGGAAGACCGTCACACCAGAGTTCAAGTCCCTGGATGAGGCGCTAGACTTCCCGGTTCTCAATGGCAAGTCCGTCCGCGAGCGCTTCGCCGAGTGCCGCTTCTTCGTGGAGTAGGGGGAAGGGATGCACATACGCAAGGCCGCGGTCATCTGCGACCGCTGCGGCGCCAAGGTCGAGGTCGACCCAGACGTGAAGCACGTCATCATCGGCCCCTTCATGGAACCGGGCGAACCGCTCGCCGGGTGGCTCGCCGTCGAGGGCGGGCGCCACCTCTGCCCGGCCTGCGCCGGGCCATACCTCGCGAAGAAGCACGAGATGGAGGCCGAGCTGCGCAGGCTCTCGGGCGGCAGGACCATCGAGTTCGACATCTAGACCAAGCGCACGGCAGGGGATTCCGGGCCGTCCGGGAGGGCGGCCCCCTCACGCGGGGGTGACCTGCCGGCACGGGTCCGGGTGCGCGCCGAGAGCCGTCCCCCGGCGGTTTCCTTCAACGAGGAGAAGAGCATGGACCACTACGATTCCGTTCGGCATACCATCGCCGTCATCTGGCCCATAGTCATGTTCGCGGTCGGGCTGTGGATGGGCTCCTGGATGTTCTAGGGCTGCGCCGTCAGCCACCACGTGAGGATGACGGCGGCGATCGAGACGAGCGACGGCACTACGATCGAGACGGCGAAGCGAATCGTCTGGCGCCTCTCCCTCACGGCCCTCTCCCTCTCAGCCCTGTCGTGGCGCTGCACGACCCAGAGCGCCTTCGGGCTGACCCAGAGGCAGGTCATCCGCTCGGAGTCCGTCTCGTAGCAGCTGACTAGCCCCAGGTCGTGGAAGCCGCGGTACATCCCCGCGACGAGCGGGTCGGACAGGCGCTGCTGCGTGAACTGCGCCACGTCGCTCCGGTGCGCCGAGAGCGCACGCAGCTCCTCTATCTCCTCGTCGTTCAGCGAGTCGACGCTCGGTGCCGCGCCGGCCACGCGGTCCCTCGCGCGGAGGCGCTCCTGCGCCTTGGGGAGGGCGTCCACCGACCTGCGCAGCTCGTCGATCGACTTCCTGACGTCTGCGACGGCCTTTGCCGTTGGGTCTGCTGCCATTGCGGCCTCCTTGAGGGCGAGCGTTTTCTGTCAACGGAATTGTAGCGTGCCGCCCGCCCGCGCGGGCGTCTCGCGCTGGGAAGGCGGCGAGGTTCCGCGAGGGGGGTGGCCCATGGCGACGAGGAGGCGGCTCACCAAGCCGAAGACGGTGCGGGATGACCCGTACCGGAACAAGAAGTGGAACGAGCTCGTGCGCGGGCGAGACTTCAAGCCGTCCGACGTGCCGGCGCTCACGCTCCTGGTGCAGTGGTACCAGGTCGTGGACAAGTGCATGGAGGACCTGTCGAGCGCCGGCGGCGGGATACAGGTCGCCTACGCGAACAAGATGGACGACATCAAGGCGCTTCCGCAGATCGCCACCATGAAGCAGGCCAGCGCGGAGATACGGCAGCTCAACAGGCAGCTCGGGATCGCGGACGGGAGGGACGCGGATGCGAACGCCGAAGGCGACGACGAGGCAGAGGTCCTCCGGCTCGTGCAAGGTCGCGGGCCTGGAGCTCGCAGGGCCGCGATGTGACGTCGACATAGCGGACGTCGCGGAGGCGATCGTCCGCGAGTACGAGGCGAAGCAGGACCCCCGCATCCGCATCGAGCCTGCCGGGGCGGCGCACACCGACGGGCCGGACGCGACGCTGCTGTGCCAGACGTACTGGTTCGACCCGGACCCGTGGCAGAAGCTACTGCTCAACTGCTGGCTCAGCCGCGACGAGAACGACCGGCTCCTCGTGATAACGGCAGGGCTCTCGGTGCCTCGGCAGAACGGGAAGACCGGCGCCATCGAGGCGATGGAGTTCTACCTGCTCATGACCGACCCGTCCGTGCACATCCTCCACACGGCGCATGCCGTGAAGACCGTCAAGAAGGCGTTCCGCAGGCTCGCCGCCGTGTTCACCCACCCCGGCAGGAAGTGGAGGCGCGTCCGCGAGAGGGTGAGGATCATCCGCCGCACGAACGGCGAGGAGTGCATAGAGATGAAGTCGGGCGCGACCATCGAGTACAGCGCCCGGTCGACCAACGCCGGCCGCGGCTTCGACAACATCACCCACATCGTCTACGACGAGGCACAGGCCCTCAACGACACGCAGCTCGAGGCCATGAACCAGGCGCTCGCGGCGTCGGCCACGGGCGACAGGCAGGCCATCTACGTCGGCACCCCGCCCTCGGAGAAGGTTGACGGCGGGGTGTTCCGCCGCAGGCGCCGGAACATCGTCGGCGCGCCGACCCCGCGCAGCGCCTGGCACGAGTGGGGCGTGGAGGTCTGCCCGCCGGACGACGCCACATGGGAGAGCGTGCTGCCCCTGGTGTACGAGACGAACCCGTCCATGGAGACGGGCAGGCCGGGCGCGCTCGACGAGGAGTACACCTACGAGAACGAGTTCACGACGCTCGACGCGCAGGGGTTCGCGCGCGAGCGGCTCGGGTGGTGGGACCCGCGCGTCGACGCGGGCGACCCGCCCGCCATCGACCCGGACGCATGGGCGAGCACGGCCATCCCCGCCATAGCGAGGAGGTACCAGGGCGTCACGGCGCTCGGCGTGAAGTTCTCCCAGGACGGGGCGCGCTGGGCCCTCGCGGGCTGCAAGGCCAGGAGGGACCGCAGCCGCTACGCCTTCGAGCTCGTCGAGCTCGGCGACACGTCGCGCGGGACGCGGCCGCTCGCCGAGGCGATAGCCATGCGCAAGGGCAGGGTGGCGGCCGTCATGGTCGACGGCACCAACGGCGCCGACGCGCTCTGCGCCAACCTCGCGGCACTCCGCGTCCCGAAGGGCTACGTCGTTCGCATGAGCACGAAGGACGTCATTTCCGCGTCGCAGGGCCTCGTCGACGGAATCGTGGACGGAACCGTGTCGCACAGCACCGATGGCCAGGAGGTGCTCGACGAGTGCGCGGCCGCCGCCACGCGACGCGACATCGGCAGGCACGGAGGGTGGGGGTTCGAAGGCTCCATAGAGCTGGAGGCTTGCGCCGCCGCCGTGCTTGCGTGCAGGACAACGAAGCGCGACCCGCGCAGGAAGCAGAGGCTGCTGACATGAGCGACAGAACCCGCAACGCGTCCTCGACGCCGGTCCCGGACCTCGGCGTCATTCCCGCGCGCTACCGGGAGCACGTCATAGACCTGTTCGACGCGTGGGCGTCCGTTCGCGGGCGCAACGCCGCGCTCCGGGGCTACGTCGAGATGAAGAACGCCACCAAGGACCTCGGGATATCCATACCGCCCGACCTCACGCGCGTGAACGCCGTGGTGGGGTGGGCCGACAAGGCCATGCGCGTGCGCGTGGTGCGGTCGAGGTTCCAGGGGTTCGTCTTCGAGGGCGAGCAGGACAGACGTCTCGACGCGCTCGCGCGTCGCAACGGGCTCGTCACGAAGTACTCCAGGGCCTGCCGGGGCGCGCTCACCTACGGGTGCTCGGCGATGTCCGTCATGCGCGGCGTGGGGTGCAGGCAGCCGCCCGTCATGGTGCGCAGCCTGAGCGCCAACCAGTGCTGCATGCTGTGGGACAAGGACGCCGACGGCATAGGCTGCGGCGTGGCCGTCGTGGGCACGGACCGCAGGGGCGTGGCGAGCCGCTACGTGCTCCACGAGCCCGACGCCGTGGTCACGTTGGAGCGCGACGCAGACTACCAGTGGTCGTGCCTCGTGGAGCCGCACCTCATGGGTCGCCCGCTCATGGTGCCGATCGTCCACGACGCCGACGACGACCGGCCGCTGGGCCACTCGGTCATCACTCCCGAGGTGTGCGGCATCATCGACAAGGCCATGCGGGACGTGCTGCGCATGGAGGTGGGCGCCGAGTTCTTCACCGCCCCGCAGCGCTACATACTGGGGGCGGACCCGGAGCTGTTCAGCGTCCCCCCCGACGAGGCAGAGGACGTCGCGGGGAGCGATGACGACGACGATGACGACGCGCCGCCGCGGCCGGTGGACCCGCGCATGATGATGCGCGCCTACCTGGGCGCGTTCCTCGCGCTCACGCGCGACGCGGACGGGGCGCTGCCGCAGGTCGGCCAGTTCCCCGCGGGCGATGCCGGGAACTTCGTGGCCGTCTTCGAGAACGACGCCCAGCGGTTCAGCGGCGCGACCAACGTGCCGCTCGGGCAGCTCGGCGTGCTGAGCAACACCTACACGAGCTCGCAGGCGCTCGACGCGGCCAACGACCCGCTCGTGCTCGACGTGGAGCGCATCAACCAGTCCATGGGCGAGTCCATGGAGGAGGTCGCGCGCCTCATGATGGCGGTCGACCGGGGCATCTCCTACGAGGACCTCGACGACCGCTCCATGGGCGTGATCGCCCAGTTCTGCAACCCGGCGCAGCCGACGATAAGCGCGACGGCCGACGCGTGGACGAAGATAGGCGCGGAGGACCATTCGCTGGTGGGGACGCGCGTGTGGTACGAGGGCCTGGGCCTGCAGAGGGCGACCATCGACCGGATCATGGCCGCCAGGGAGCGGGCGGACGCGATAGGGCTCATGAACGAGATTGCCGACCAGCTCGCGAGGGGCGGTGCGCCAATTGGTTGACCCCAGGCTCTTCGCCGACTACCGCCGGGCACTCGAGGCCGTCGCGGAGCTGTGCCACTCGTCCGTCAGGGACATCCTCGACCAGATGCCGGCCATGGGGGAGCGCCAGGCGGCGGCCATGCTGCTGGGACGCTACCCGGAGCTGCTCGCCCGCTTCGGGGCCATGAGCGCCGAGGTGGCACGCGAGTACTACCAGAGCGCCCGCGACGCCTACTTCGAGGGAGATGACGAGGCCGAGGCCTACGAGGCCCGCGCGGCACGGACGATCCCGCCCGAGTGGGCGACGGAGGACGTGCGCGCCGCCGCAGGCGGCGAGCGCGGCATGAGCGTGGGCATGCTGCCCGGCAAGGCGGCCAAGCGGGTGATGGAGCGCGCGGACCGGACGATCATCCAGAACGCGTCGAGGGACCCGGCGCACCCCAAGTGGGCGGTGGTGCCCAGACCAGACGCGTGCGCATGGTGCGTCATGGTCGGCTCGCGCGGCTTCGTGTACAGGAGCGAGCTCACCGCCGACGCGCAGAGGCACGCCAACTGCAGGTGCGCCGTCTGCGTCGACTTCGACGTCGAGAACCCCTCGCTCGAGGGCTACGACCCCGACGCGCTCTACGACCGCTACCGCGAGGACCTCGCGAACGGCACCGTCACGACGTCCGGCAGCTCGATCGCGTCCATCGGCCTCAGGAGCGGCGGCGGCGCGGCCGTCGTCCCGAGGGCACGGTCCGGCGGGGGCGCCGGCGGTCGGGAGCGGGAGCGCATCCGAGACTGGACGAACGACGCCATAGCCGCCTTCGAGGCGGTCAGGGACGCGGGCCAACTCAAGGCGCTCGCCGACAGGGTGAACGAGACCTTGGCCAGGGGCGGCGAGGCCTTCACCGACCGCCAGGTGCAGGGCGTCAAGTGGGCCTTCGACCGCGCGAGGAAGCGCCTCGAGGACGACGCGAACGTGAGGGGCTTGGGGTCGCGGGAGACAGACGTAGCATTGCCGGAAGCCGGAGGTGCGTACGGTGCCTGGAACGAGAGCAACGACCCCGACGGCAGGAAGCGCGGCCACCACGCCATCCGCTTCTACGAAGAGCTGCGGAATCGCGACGAAGACGCGGAGGTGAAGAGAACATCCGACAACACGGGCATCGGGGAGGCCGTGGTTAGACAGGCCTACCGTCACATTTTTGTAGAGAAGCACGATCTCGACAAGGGCCATGACTTCTTTGACGAGAACTATGATATGGCGGAGTCCTGGCGCCGCATGAGCACTGGCGTAGACATTCAGCCGCATGACCTGACCCTCGTGTACCATGAGGCCATTGAGGATGATTTCATGTACATGCGAGGGCTGCCATACAGAGCAGCGCATGACATGACATGTGACATGGGGTATGATTGGGCCAAGGAGTGCGACGAGTGGAAGCGCGCCAACGGGCTGCTGTAGAGGTACTTTCGATGCTGACTTTTAGACTAGACTATATGAGTGACGGCATTGCCATGTACTCTTATATGCCAAATGGCGACGAGTCTCGGGTCGGGCATGTCGGAATGGTTGTCGAAACAGGCGAGAGAATCATTGAGGAAGTCGCTCCGGGAGACGATTGCAAAAGTGGGGCCTTCATGTTGCTCAACCGACTGAGCAAGTATCGCAAAAGCGGTGAGTTTGAAAGAAGTGGAATGGTGGCATGGTACTAGCCGCCCATCGGAGTCATCGCGTGACGAATCGAGCCCTGTACGGGGCTCGATTCGTCTGGGTACGGTAGGGGAAGGCTTGTAAACACACCTCATCTCAGATTAATGAGGAGCGCCCGCTCCCCCAGAGCCTAACCGAGGCGGCAAGTGCGCCCTTGGCGGACCATACACCGCTTCGCGCTCGCCCGACGGCTGGACGTCGGGTTCCGGCTCCGGAAAACGAGGTTCGGGCCCTCGGCGCGAAGCCGTCGGGGCGTGGCGGAACCGGCAGACGCGCGTGCCTCAGAAGCACGTGACCTCGGTCGTGCGGGTTCGACTCCCGCCGCCCCGACCAAGACCAGCGGCGGCCCCGCGCGGGGCTTCCCATAGAAAGGAGCCGACGTCATGATGAGTCCATACATCAGGAGGCCGTACGAGCTGGACTGCGACGCGGTCGTGCGCGACGTCATGGACGGCAAGCGCGTCGCGGTCTTCTGCGACGGGCGGACGCAGGCCACGCAGCACAAGAACGGCATAGCCGCAGCCGCAAGGAGGGCAGGGGCAGTCAAGGTCGTCAGTCCCGCCAGGGACAGGCGCGTTGACATCGATGGCCACGCCGTGAGGCTCTTCCTCGCCAACGGCCTTGACGGTCGCGGGTTCTCCGCTGACGTCGTGTACCTGAGCGACTCCGCGCGGATGCAGCACGACTTCGCGCGTCTCATGGGTTGCACCGACGTCAAGTAGCGTCCCACCAGCCAAATCGTTGAACCAAGCCATCCGCGAGGGTGGCTTTCTTCATAGCGGCCGGCGCGTGCCGTCAAACGCGTGACACGCCAACCCGCCAGCGGTCAATGGCGGCTACCGGATCCACCCGGGAAAGGAGGCCATCCATGGCCAACGGAAACACCCAGGATACTGGGGGCACCACGACCACTCCCCAAGGGGAGGGCACGAACCAGACGGCGTCAGCTGGGCCGTCTGGCAGCGGGGAGCGCACCTACACGCAGGCGGAGGTCGACGAGATGATGGGGGGCTACGTCGCACAGGACGAGGTCAACCGGCTCGTCGGCAAGGCCCGACGCGAGGCGCGCTCGAAGTACGAGGGATACGAGGAGTACAAGGCGCGCGCCGAGGCGTGGGCCGACTACGACGAGGTCGCCAAGGCGCGCGACGAGGCCACGGCCAAGGTCGAGGCGCTCGAGGCGAGGATTGCCCATCGCGACCTCGTCGACAAGGTCGCCGACGAGACCGGCGTGCCGCGCGCGCTCCTCAAGGGCGAGACGGAGGAGGAGCTCACCGCAAGCGCCGAGGCCGTCAAGGCGTACGCGTCAGCGCAGGCGCCCGAGCCGCCCGCGTACCCAGGAGACAAGGGCGGCGGCGCGAACCCGTCGCCGATCACAAGGGACCAGATTCTCGCCGAGCCCGACATGCGCAAGCGCCAACGGCTCATCGGGGAGAACATCTCCCTGTTCCAGTAAGAACGGCACCATCATAGGTTAGGAGGCGGCGATGCCCGCAAGCACCAACACCAACACCGCATCGGCCATGAGCACGGCCGGACTCCGTCCGCGCGAGATAGACTTCGTGACCCGCTTCAACAAGAGCTGGGAATCCCTGCGCGAGATCCTCGGCGTGATGCGCCCCATCCGCAAGCAGCCCGGCACCACGCTCGTGTCCGTCGAGGCCTCCGTCACCCTTGCGGAGAGCGTCGGCGAGGGTGAGGAGATCAACCTCTCCGAGGTGACCTACGTCCCCTCCACGAAGACCGACCTCACCGTCAAGAAGTACAAGACCTCCACGACCATCGAGGCCGTCGAGAAGTACGGCGCGGAGCTCGCGGTCGAGAAGACCGACGAGGCGTTCCTCAACGAGCTCCAGACGATGATCCTGGGCGACTTCTACGCGTTCGCCCTGACCGGCACCCTCACCGACACCGAGCCCGACTTCCAGCTTGCAGTCGCCATGGCGATCGGGCTGGTGTCCGACAAGTGGAAGAAGATGCACAAGGGCGCAGGCGAGACCATCGTCTTCGTCAACACCCTCGACTTCTACCGCTACCTCGGCACCTCCAAGATCGTTACCCAGATGAGCAACGGCATCGAGTACATCAAGGGCTTCATGGGCGTCAACACCATGGTCATCACCTCCGACATCCCAGAGGGCAAGGTGGTCGCGACCGTCCAGGACAACGTCGACCTCTACTACATCGACCCCGGCGACTCCAGCTTCTCGAAGCTCGGACTCGAGTACACCGTCGCCGGCGAGACCAACCTCATCGGCTTCCATGCCGAGGGCAACTACGACCGCGCCGTCGGCAACGCCTACGCGCTCATGGGCATGAAGCTGTGGGCCGAGTACCACGACGGCATCGCCGTGGTCACCATCGCGACCGACGCAACCGACACTGGCGACGGTGATGGCGGCGACGGCTCCGACGAGGGGGATGGCGCAGGTGGCAACGGCTAGGATGCGCTGCCGTGTGACGCGGCCGTTCTTCGTGCGGCGCGGCGGCCACATCTACGAGACGGGCGAGACGTTCGAGGGCGGCAGGTCCCAGGTTGCCCTTCTCGCCCGCCGACGGCTGGTCGATTCGCTGGAGGACGTGCCGGACGAGGTCCCCGACCTCACGTCGCTCACCAACGCCCAGCTCGCGGCCATGTGCGAGGAGCGCGGCATCGAGGTGCCGCGCAGGGCGACCAAGGCGCAGCTCCTGGCGCTTCTCGAGGGCTAGGGGTGCGACATGGCAGTCTCCTACGCGACGCTGGAGCAGTACGTGACCGCCACGGGTGACGAGCTCTCGAGCGATGAGCGCATCTGCCAGGCGCTCGAGGAGCTCTCGGCCGAGCTGCGCGCGGAGTGCGGCATCCGCGGCGACGGCGCGCTCTCCGGGGACGCTGCGATCCTCGCGCGCAAGGCCGTCGTGGAGGCCGCGCGCAAGGCGCTCGTCCGCCCGACCCTCGACGGATTCGCGGGCGACCTCGACGGCGTGAGGCAGGCGAGCTTCACGTCAAACGGGTTCACGCAGTCCGTGACGCTGCCGAGCGGCGGGGCCCGCTTCGACGCCCGCACCATCGCGCGCCTCAAGCGTCTCCTGGGGCGCTCGGCGCGCGCGGGCATGGTCTACCCCTACGGGTGGTAGGCCATGGCGCGCGACTGGCGGGACTCCTACGACACCGTGCGCGTGTGGACGCGCACGCAGACGGGCTCCGACCCCCTGGGCGAGCCCGTCTACTCGTGGTCCTTCACCGACGTGCGCGGCGTGTCCGTGAGGAACGGGTCCGACTCGCAGGGCATGCGGCTGGGGGACACGGCAAGCGACCTGCGGCCCGACGGCGTGCGCGTGAGGTACGCCCTCGCGTTCCCCAAGGGACACGGCCTCTCCCTGCGCCACGCTCGCGTCACCTTCCTCAACCCCGTCCGCAAGGACGCGTTCTGCGACTCCGCGGACTGGGCGAACGCCGAGCCGGTCGCTCTCCTGGTGAGCGGCGACCCGCAGCCCCAGTGGCCGTGCACCACGCGCTGGGACACCATAGCCGAGGTGGGACGGACCGATGGCTAGGGACCTCAGGATCACCGACTTCCGGCCGAACGGCCCCGGCATCGTCTCCATATGGAAGGGCGAGGGCATGCAGGCGGCGCTCAGGGAGCTGGCCGACGAGAAGGCGGAGGAGGCCAACGCGTCGGCGAGGCTGCACGGCACGCCCGAGACGCCGCCCTACGGCGGCGGCGTCGACGTGCTCGACCTCACCGCGGTCGGCTTCGTCACCACGCGCACCGAGCTCGGCCGCATCGACCAGAAGGCGCACCACACGCTCGACGCGCTCAACCACTGAGGAGTGACCCCATGCCCCGACTGAACGTGGAACGATACCTCATCGACTACCTCCGGTCGGCGATTCCCGACGTGGCCGTGCATGCGCGGGTGCCGGACCCGAGGCCCGCGCGGCTCGTCGTCGTGCGCCGCGCCGGCGGCGGGCGCCTCGACGCGCTCCGCGACCGCCCCGGCGTCCACCTGCTCGTCTACGGCGGGTCCGAGTGGGCCACGTCGGAGCTCGCGGGCGAGGTGGCCGACGCGATGTGGGCGCTCAACCGCTCCGACGCCGCGATGCTCGCGGGCGTGAGCAGGGCGGACGAGATGACCGTGAGGAGCGACCCCGACACCCAGACGCAGCCGGAGACCCCCCGCTGGTTCCTCTCATACACGCTCACCACACACAGGCACTGACAACTGACGAAGGGAGTACCGATGATCGAAGACACCAACACCGCCATCAACCCCGAGAACGTGACCACCGGCGGTCCGGTCGAAGGCGCGTGCATCTACGTCAACTTCGGCGACGACGTGACGCTGCCCGAGACCGCGACGGAGTCACTCGTGGGCGAGGGCTCCGAGTGGGAGAACGCCGGCGAGCTGTCCGACCAGGGCTGGACCACCAGCACGTCCGCCACGGTCAACAAGTTCAAAGGCCACCACGGCGCCACCCTGCTCACGGAGTCCGCCAACGAGGAGGTCACCCTGAAGCTCGAGTGCACAGAGGTCGTGCGCCCGACCGTGTGCAAGATGCGCTACGGCGCGAACAACGTCACGGTGGACGGAGCCGGGTTCGTCACCGCGATCGACCCGACCGTGCTGCCCGGCCAGATCCTGCCCATCGTCATCGACTCGCTGTTCTCCAACGGCATCGTCGAGCGCGCCGTCTTCCCGCGCGCCAAGGTCGAGAACGTGGACGACGAGGCACACCAGCGCGGGTCGCTGCACGTCTACGGCATGACGTTCTCGCTGCTCGTGGACGAGGAGGGCCGGCCGTACTACAAGCGCCGCGCGAGGCTCGCAGCGGCGGCCGTCGAGGACGAGGGCAACGGCGAGGGCAACGGCGAGGGCAACGGCGGCTAAGACCGAAGCCAAACAAGCGCATGACGGCAAATGCGGCGGGTCGCGCGCCAAGCGCGGCCCACTGCCGTCATATTGGCACCAAGAGGAGGGCCGATGAGGCAAGAAGTGATGATGGAGATGTCGCTCACGGAGCTTGACCTGTACGCCCAGGCATGCGGAATCGACGCGACGGGGGCATCCACCAAGGAGAGCAAGGTCGCGCTCATCGAGGAGCGCCAGGGTCGCGTCGCCGAGGTCCGCATGTTCGGGCTGACGCTTGCCGTTCCAGTCAGGCGGCTGCACGACAAGCGCGTGTCCGACCTGTTCGTTGACGGCCACCTGCAAAGCGACAAGGACGCGGCGACGGTCATGACGCTCATCTTGGGCGAGGAGCAGTACGAGAGGGTGATCGAGCGCTGCACCGACGATGACGGCGTCATCGACGTGGAGGCCATCGGGCGCGCGTTCATGACGCTCGTCGGGGACGCGGAACTAAAAAACTACTGACGCTCGCGGCCCTCGAGGACGGTCGCGCCTGCGAGCTCCGACACGACTTCCGCAGGTACTACCACGTCTCCTACGACGACGTGCCCACGTCGGAGGCCATCGACCTCATCGCGACGCTTCCCGACGGCTCGCGCTACGTGACGTCGAGGTTCCCGACGCGCGCGTGGAGCGAGACGCGGGACCTCATGGCCGACGTCTGCGACGCCATCTCGTTCCTCACATGGGCGCTCGCAATCGACCATGACGCGATGCCGGAGCCGCCGCGTGTCGCCCGTCCGGCAGACATGGCGAGGCAGGCCGCAGACGCGCGGCGTCACAGGAAGGCGCGCGAGGTTCTCGAGAGCGCGAGGCGCGAGGAGGTGTGACCGGAGATGGGAAAGGCAGTCATCGGATCGGCGACGCTCAACATCGTCCCGCACGTCGTCGGCGGGCTGAGCAAGGCCATAAACGCCGAGATCGACGGGGCGAACGTCGGCGGCAAGGGCCAGCAGACCGGGCAGTCGTTCATGGACAACTTCACCAAGGGCGCGGCGATAGGCGCGTGGTCACAGGTCGCGAGCAAGGCGATCGAGGTCGTGAGCGGGAGCCTCGGCAGTGCCGCGAGCCGCGTGGACACGCTCAACAACTACCCGCGCATCATGGAGACGCTCGGCGTCGAGACCGAGGTGGCGAACAGGTCGGTCCAGACCATGAGCGACGCGCTCTCCAACGTCCCCACGCGCCTCGACGACATGGCGAGCACCGTCTCCGGACTATACGCAGCGACGGAGAAGTACGGCACGGGCCTCGACACCGTCACCGACGCCGGGCTCGCGCTCAACTCCATGCTGCTCGCCGGCGGCCAGAGCCAGGCGGTCGTGAACGCGGCCATGGAGCAGTTCCGCCAGATGGCGGCCAAGGGCAAGCCCGACATGCAGGACTGGCGTTCGCTCCTCTCGGCGGCCCCCGGACAGATGAACCGGCTCGCGAAGGAGGTCCTCGGGGCGAAGGCGTCCACGGAGGACCTGTACGCAGTGCTCGGTGGCGGCAAGGAGGACGAGTACGGAGGGCCGTTCAAGTGGGGGTCCCTCGGCATGGGCGAGTTCGTCGAGAAGTTCGCCGGGATGCGCGACAGGTTCGAGGGGGCGGCAGAGGAGGCCCAGGGAGGCATCCAGACCGCGTTCGCCAACATGCAGAACGCCGTGACCCGCGGCGTCGCAGGCGTCATGGAGGGATTCGGCCAGGAGAACATCGCCGGCGCCGTCAACGACGTGAAGGGCGTCATCAACGGCATATTCAAGCCGCTGCAGGAGGTGGCGAAGGATGCGGCGCCCATCATCAAGGACGCGTGGGGCGGCATCACGGAGTTCGTCAAGGGCGGAATCGACGGGATCGTAGCCGTCGGCAAGGTCGTGGAGCCGTATGCGTCGGCCATCGGCGGGGCGTTCCAGCTCATCGGCAACGTCATCGGCCCGCTCATCCCGGTCATCTCGCCGCTCGCGGGCGTATTCGTCGCAATCAGCGGGGGACTCACGGCGTTCAACGCGGTCGCCGGGGCAATCGCGCCAATCGTGTCGAATCTGGCGGGGTCGTTCGTGAGTCTCGGCTCGCTTGCCGTCACGACGGCCATCCAGAGCGGATCGTGGTCGGACGGGCTATCGGCGCTTGTCGGCGGGTTCAACCCACTCCCTGCCGTGGTCGGCGCGACGGTCGGCGTGCTCGGCGCGTACGTCGGCAAGCAGATTGAGGCCAAACGGAAGAGCGACGAGTTCTACGGCGCGGTGCGCTCCGTGTCGAGCGTCGTGGAGGACATCGGCGGCTCGCTCGACGCGGGCGCGCGCAAGGTCGGCGAGTACGGCGACTCGTACCATCGCACGGGCGCCGACATCGACGGGCTCGCGAGGTCCCTCAAGGAGTACCGCGACAAGGTCGACTCCTTCCGAGACGACGCATCCGACCAGATAGGGCTGCTCGGGCAGTACAAGTCGGTCATCGACGAGATGGCGGGTGCGGGCAGCGCGTCGGCAGGCGACATGGCGAAGCTGGAGTGGGCGCTCAAGGGAATCGAGGACGCGACCGGCAAGACCTACGAGGCCACGGACATCCTGCGCGGTGCCTACGAGGACGAGAAGGGCGAGGTCCACAACGTCATCGAGGAGATAGACAACCTCATCGAGACGCAGCAGAAGCAGCTCCGCATGGACGCCCTCAAGGACATATACACCGAGACGTACAAGGAGCAGGCCAAGGCCGCGCTCGAGCTCAGCCGCGCCGAGGGCGAGTACTACGAGCGCCACGACAACGTGGTGAAGGCCTTGCTCGACAAGGGCTACACGCTCGACGAGGCCGAGAGGGCGTGGCAGGTCACAGGCAAGGACCTCATCGAGGACCTCAACAAGGCCCAGAGCGCCTACGACAGCCTCACCGGCGAGCTCGGCCAGGTGGAACGCATGATGGGGCAGGCCGCGGAGGCCACCGCGACCACGGGAGACAAGTTCGCTGGCTGGGTCGACTCCAGCCAGCGCGTCTCCACCGCCATAAGCGACATCGGCTGGAACGTGGGCGACCTAGGCAACATGCTCAACAACGCGGGCGCGAGCATCGCCGACCTCGACGCCATCGGCGAGGACAACTTCGCGAGGCTCGCCAGCGCGTGCCAGGGCAACATGGACGCCATGGTGTTCGCCGTCGCGGCGTACAACTCCCTGCCCATCCAGATAAAGGAGGGCAAGGTCGTCGTGGATGACGCGATGCTCCGCGACGCGCGTGGGGCGATCGTGGAGTGGAACGAGCACGGCCAGCCCGTCGACCACGACGCGAAGGTGTACGCAGACGGCACCGAGCTGACGGACGCCTACGGCAACGTGGTCGTGTGGAACGGCACCGAGCTGGAAGCGAAGAGCACGCAGATCTTCACCGACAAGGGCGGAATCGATGAGCTGATACAGCTCGCCGTCGACTTCATGAACCTGCCGAACGAGGTGCAGAAGTACGCCCACTTCACGACCACGAACGAGACCATCCACGTCACGCGCGAGATAGTCGAGCGCAGCGGCAGTACGTACACGGGTGGCGGTGGGCACTACGCCATGGCGGCCGGGGGGCATGCCGAGCCGCGGCATGCGGGCGGCTTCATCGCAGCTGGGCCGACGCACACGAAGTACGGACTCATCGGCGAGAACGGCATCGAGGCGGCATGGCAGAACGACGACGGCTCGATGGACGTGTACCCGCTCAACAACCCGCGCTACCTCGGCTACGCAAGGCCGCTCGCCGAGTCGATAGCGGGTGCGCTCGCCGGGCTCGTCGGCGGAGGCGACACCTACGTCATCAACGGGCTGAGCGTGCCCGCCGAGAGCGAGCTCGCGGGGTACATGCGCAACGTGTTCCGCGCGGCGATACGCGAGGGGAGGGCCTAGGATGAGCGACGTGTTCTATGGGCAGCTGACGAAGGACCTGAGCAGCACCTACCCCTCCACGGTATCGAAGGATACCTTCTCGTGCACGGGCCTATGGATCGACGGGGTGAGTGGCTCCGACACCAAGCTGCTGGGCTACTTCTTCTTCGGGTGGCCGCAGGCGGTCGACCACTTCGAGGCGCAGTGGTTCTACCTCAACGACAGGGGAAAGTGGATAGCCGAGTCCGTGCAGAGCGTGTCGGTTGACGCCTACACGCAGTACTGGGAGGGCGGCAAGCTCCAGACGCGGCGCCAGACCCAATACACCATCCCGAGCGGCGTGACCGTCAAGGCCGTCAAGTTCCGCGTCCGCCCCACGTCGAAGACGCACCAGGTCGCCTTGGGCACGAACAAGGACGGATCGACGCGCTATGGCAACGAGCCGTACTTCGACAAGACCGTGTGGGCCAACTCGCCGTCGCGCTCCTATGACGCCGACCTCGCCGCACCGGCAGCGCCCACCGGGCTCTCGGCGGTGCTGAGCGGCACCAACGCGCGGCTCTCGTGGCAGTGCTCCGACCCGCTCGCGACCAAGGTGGTCGTGTACCGCTCGACCGACAGGGCCGGATGGGGCACCGTCGCCACGCTCGACCGCAAGGCGTCGATGTCGTGGACGGACACGAAGTGCTCCGTCGGCCATCACTACGCCTATCGCCTTCGCGCGCTCAACGGCAGGTCGAAGAAGTACAGCGAGTACACGCAGGCCGCCACCATCGACGAGAGGCCGTCGCGCCCGACCGACCTCAAGGCGACGCTCGCCAACGCGTCCGGCGTCAAGCTGACGTGGAAGAACACAGGGTACGTCGGCACCGGATTCACCGTCTACTACTCCGACAGCCTGCAATCGCTCAAGAACAACTCGCTCACGAACGTCCAGACCAAGAGCTTTGACGGCAACATGGAGAAGTGCCAGATCGACAACCTCGAACGGGGCAAGACGTGGTACTTCCGCCTCAGGCGAAGGTCCGACGCGGGCATGAGCGACTACGCGATAGCCGAGGGGCTCACCGTCAGCGGCATACCGGTGACCGTCTCGATGAAGCTGGCGGCCGAGAAGAAGGACGTGGTCGCCACGCCCGCAAAGCCGACCGCCCAGGCGCTCTACATCGACTCCGGTGGCGTGCTCCGCATCGTCGCGACCGTCACGGGCGAGAAGTCGGGAGAGAAGTGGGAGATACAGACGTCCAACGTCAGCGGCTGGACGGGCGACACGACGCGCACCATCACCGTCGAGGACCCGCCGAAGGCAATAAGGAGGCGCAACAGCGACAACGCCTACGGGTACAGCAGCAGCGCGCCGTCCGGATACACCTCGATCGGCAAGGGCGTCATCTACTCAATCGCCGAGCCGAGCCCGGGGAAGCGCTACTACGTGCGCGTGCGGCGCGTCAACGACTCAAAGCAGAGCGCGTGGGCGTCCCTCGGGAGCGTCCTCGTCCCGACCGCGACGGCGCCGGCGGCCGCGGCCCCGACGCTCGAGGCGGCATACGCCAACGGGGGGCACCTCGTGGTCGTGTTCGGCAACGCGGGCTCGCGCAAGGACGAGACAAGCGAGATCCAACTGTCCTCCGTGAGCTCGGCGTTCACCGACGACGCGGTGCGCACCGTGACCCATGACGGGGCGTACCGCACCGTGTACAAGAAGGGCACCGCGTACTCATACGCCAGCGCCACCGGCTGGGCCGCATGGCAGATGGGCGTGATATACACCATCACGAACGTCGAGGAGGGCACGCAGTACTGGGTGCGCGTGAGGCGCAAGAACTCGGAGGGAACGGCCAGCGCGTGGTCCTCCGTGAAGACGGTGACCATGCCGGTGACCCCACAGGAGGGCGTGCCGACCGACGTGCCGAGCGCGCCGAGGAAGCTGACCTGCGCCAAGCAAAGCGCGGAGCACCCGGAGAACGCACGCCTCGACTGGGCGGAGGCGAGCGGGCAGACGCCCGACGTCGAGTACGCCACCTACGAGGTCCAGTGGACCAAGAACGCCGGCGCCTTCGCCGACAACGCGGCGGGCGACATCGAGAGCGCGACCTACGAGACCGAGGCACCGTCAGCCACGGCCCAGCACTTCACCGTGACCGGGCTCGATCGCGGGGAGCGGTGGTGGTTCCGCGTCCGCAAGACCAACGAGAAGGGCAACGGGCCCTGGGCCACGGCAAAGGCAGGCGCGACCTACGCGAGCGAGACGACGTGCACGCTCGTGGTCGAGCCGGAGGCCGAGGTGCTCGCGGCGCCGACCACCGTCGCGACCCTCGCAGGGTACGAGCAGGGCGACGTCATCAACCTGTCCTGGACGCACAACTCCGAGCAGGAGAGCGACCAAAGCGCGTGGGAGGTCGAGTTTCGCGTCACCATCGACGAGGTAGAGACAACCGGCACCATGGGCGGCGAGGACGCGACCAACGTCATAGCAATCGACCTTGGCAACTTCGTGGTCGAGGTCGAGGGCAGCGAGACCACCATCCAGATACCGGACGGCACGCTCGTCGAGTGGCGCGTGCGAACCAGGGGCGTCACCGACTGGAGCCCGTGGAGCGGGCGCAGGCAGTTCTTCGTGTGGTCGCCCCCGTCGGTCGCCATAGCGCTGCTCGACGGACAGGGGCGCGACGTCGCCGACTACGGCCTGACGTCGATGCCGCTCACCGTGCAGGTGTCGTCAAGCGGTGCCGCAGAGCAGAACCAGCCGGTCGAGTACTGGGCCGAGGTGTTCTCGGCGGAGGACTACGACGTGGACGACTACGCCGGTGGCGGCTCGCACGTGGGCGCGGGCACCGTCATGTGGCGCGGCTCCATCGTCTCGGGAGCCGAGGGGTTCGACCAGGGCCTGTGGGAGCGTACCGTGGGCGTCGCGGAGGTCCGGCTCGCCAGCGGCGTCTCGTACGGGGTGCGCGGCGGCGCCGTCACGGCGCAGGGGATCCGGGCTGACGCGGAGCCGTACGAGTTCACCCCACAGTGGAGCGCCGACACGCCCTCGCCCGTCGCCGAGGTGAGCTTCGACTCCGTCTCCTACGCGAGCCATGTGATTCCGTCGTGCATGGCGACGGTGGCCCGCGACGCCATGCAGAGCGATACCGCCACGGTCTCCGCGCTTCCCGCCACCATCGCGATCGGCGGCGCGACCGTCACGGAGGACACGGTAGTCGTGGTCGAGGTCGGTGGCGAGCCTATCCCTGGCGACGCCTGGGAGATTGACGCGCAGGCGAGCGCGGTGACGATTCGCGATGACGCCGACGTCGACCTCCCGGCGTCCGTGACTGTGCTATGGGGCGATCCACAGCTCAGGCCGCAAACGCTGCTCGACGTGTACCGCATCGACTCAAGCGGCAACCCGCTTCTACTCGTCGGCAACCTGCCGAACGACGGGGCGCAGGAGGTCGTTGACCCGCACGCAACATTCGGCACCGCGACCTACCGCGTCGTGGCGACCGACGAGGAGACGGGGCAGCAGGGTGCAATCGACGTGTCCTGCCCATCCCCGGTGGACAACGTGACCATCCAGTGGTCGGAGGGCGTGGGAATCGACGACGAGGAGACGTGGGAGGTCTCCACGTTCGCCGGACAGCGAATCGACCTGCCGTTCGACCTCAGGATCACCGAGGCCTACGCGCCGGACGCGGTCATGCGCGAGTACGCGGGCCGCAGGCATCCGGTCGCCTACTACGGCACCCAGCGCGGGCAGTCGGCAACCATCACGTCGAGCGTGATGAAAATGCGGGACGAGCTGACGCTCGCGATGCTCAGGATCATGGCCGACGCGATGGAGCCCGTCTACGTCCGCACGCCCAGCGGCCTCGGCTTCTGGGCGCACGTCAAGCCGAGTATGACTGACACGTACGAGTCGGGAGCGCTCTCGGTCCAGCTTGAGGTCACCCGCGTCGAGACCCCAGAGGGCGAGGTGCCGTAAATGGCCATTGACTGGACGAAGGGCGCGCGGCAGACGTGGCGCTACTGGGTCGTTGACCCAGTCACCTGGCGCGACGAGCGCGAGCTTGACGGCGTCGTGTCGTGCGCCGTGACGCGTGACGAGACCTCGGACACGCTCGAGTCGGGCTCGCTCGAGTTTGACGGTGACGCCCCGGCTGGCGAGATGGTCGTGCGCGTCTATCTCGACACCGAGCAGTGCGGGGCGACGGAGCGGCTGTGCGTCGGGACCATGGTGGTGCAGACGCCGGGATGGAAGGGCGACGGTCGGGTGAGGTCGGCAGACGCAGACATGTACGGCGTCCTCTGCGACCTCGCAGACGACCAGCCCCCGGTCGGCTACTCGGTAGTGGCACGGAGCGATCCCCTGGCTTCCGCGGCCACGGCCGCGCGCGCCGTAATGCGCGCGCCAGTCGGCGCGCCGCCGGAGGGCGTCAGGCTTGACGAGCACTACGTGGCGGGTGACAACGACACGTGGCTCGATGCCATACGCGACCTCGCCGAGAGGGGCGGGTGCACGCTCGCTGTCGACGCCTACGGCCAAGTGCGGTTCGAGCCGAGACGCAGGCTCACGGCGATAACCCCCGTGCAGACGTTCGACGACTCGAACAGCTCGGTGCTCGACGCCGGCATAGAGGTGACCTCCGACATGCACAAGGTTCCGAACGTCGTTCAGGTGGTGTGGAGCGAGCAGGGCCGCACCATCGTCGCCGAGGAGTCGAACGAGGACGAGGGCTCGCAGCTCTCCGTGCAGGCGCGCGGCCGCCGCGTGCTGCATCGGCTCATCAACCCCGACGAGCTGTCGGCGGGATGCACCGAGTCGGCGGCACGGGCGCTCGCCCGCGTCAAGCTCGCGGAGCTCAGCCACGTGCGGAGGAGCGTGACGTTCAGCCACGCAGTCGTCGCGCCGCTGCCCGCGCTCGGCGACTGCATCCGGCTCAGGTACGGCAAGTACGGCATCGACTGTCGGGCGCGCGTGTCGCGCCAGGTCATCCACTGCGAGACCGGCGGCATGGTCGAGTGCACGGCGACGTGGACGGAGTGATGCGCATGGACATCGTCAGGACGATACGGCTGCTGCTCTCCGAGGAGAGTGCGAAGATCGTCAAGCGGGCATCGGCGCCACCGACCCACATCGCCACCGTGTCGCGCGTCGGCTCCGACGGCACGGCATGGGTGAGAATTGACGGCGGCAGCGGCGAGACACCCGCCACGTGCGCCGTGGCGTGCAAGGCGGGCGACCGCGTGACGGTCGTGATCGAGCGCAACCGCGCCCGCGTGACGGGCAACGTGACCGCGCCGCCCACAGATGACACCAAGGCGTACGACGTGCTCAAGGAAGCCGTCACGAAGGCGCATGAGTTCGCGGACGCGGCGCAGGCGGCGGCAGAGCTGACCGCGAACGCGGCCATGGAGGTCGCGTCGGCAATCGGGCAACACTTCTGGTTCGATGACAGCGGTGCGCACGTCTCTACCGAGGAGGACGAGCCCGAGGGCGAGCAGAACACGCTCTGGAACAGCATGGGCATGCTTTTCCGAAAGGCCGCGAACATTCTGCTCGCCATTGTGACCGGGGACAACCCCGGCGTCGCCATCTATGACGGCACGGGCAACGCGGCGACCAACATCCTCGCACAGTTCACCGGCGCCCTCGCGCAGATCGGGCGCTCGAACAGCAGCCACGTGAACATCGACTACCACTCGTTGCAGCTCATCGACAAGGAGGGCAACACCTACGCCCACCTGAGCGACCTGAGAGACGCGAGCGGCAAGGCGACCGTGACGGAGACGTTCGAGGGTGATGGGTCAACATACGCTTTCAGTGTGGCGTTTAGCGTTGCTTCGGTCGTGGAGGTGACGCTCAACGACGTGGCGACCACCACATACTCGCGTTCGTCGCAACGGTTCAGCTTTAGCCCGACACCAAGTAGCGGCACGGTGATCTCAATCACGTACGTAACGACATCGACCCTGATTAAGGCGTACACATTCGGAACGAGGGCTGCAAACACGCTGCTTGGCGCATACAGCGCCGTGGTTGGTCGCTTATGCGAAGCAAGCGGCGCATATTCGTTCGCCGAGGGAGAGAACACGGTAGCTCGTGGCAAACATTCGCATGCCATGAACAACAACACAATCGCCAACGATGATGACCAGACGGTGATTGGGCGGTTCAACAAAGCGCTCAAGAAATATGCGTTCATCATCGGCAACGGTAGGAAGGTTTCTGCACGCTCTAATGCCTTCACCGTCGATTGGTCAGGTAATACCGACATTGCAGGCGCCATCACAGTCAAAGATAACGCCATCGACCGAGACTCAAGCCCGTCTTCGGACATCTACTCTGATGGTCATGCGCTCAAACTTCTTGATAAAGACGGCGAACTCATGGGTATGGTACGAATCGTCAAGAGAGCGACAGGCGTCGCGGGCATACAGCTTATCGCGTATAACGAAACCGATGGTGGAAGCTCAATCGCACATTACAACGCGTTCCAGGTCGGTGTCGGCAAAGATGGAACGCGTTCGTACGGGATGAGTGACCCCGCGAAATTCCGTAGTGCCATCGGACTCGCCGAAACAAACACGTCTCGCGTCAACAGTACCAACGTATCGAGCGGTGACGTACGTGTAGTGTATAACGCAACCACTGTTACCGTTATCGTTGACTGCGTAAAGCTTTCGTCGGCACTCTCGAACAACAGCAGTGTCACTATCGGCACTATCGGCATCACGAATCACAGTCCTGCAGGTCGATGCTTCGCTCCGTGTTGTGTCGATGGCGCGCACCCAAGCGGAGTGTATTTAAGGGTCGCATCGACGTCTATAGACATCGTGAATCGTAGCGGGTCGCAGCTTGCGGCAGGGTCACATGCGTGGTGCGCGAGCCTCACGTACGTTATCTAACGATTAATTCAAGAGTGAGGAGTAATCCATGGCAGCAGTACAGCCCAGATACCTCGTACTGGAGCTTCGTCAGAACGCGGACGGCACGATGTCGAACACCGTCACGAGCTTCGACCCCGACAACCGAAGGGGCGCGACGAACAAGTTTTTCGTCCAGTGCGCGGCAGCGGCGGTGAGCAACAAGCCCATCTACTCGGTGCTGCTCGTGACCACCGAGGGCTACGTCATCATGAGCGAGGTGTTCCGCAATGAAACGACTGACGAGTAGCGGAGGTCGCATATGATCACATTCACAGCCACGGGCCGCCATGCCATGGCCCGTACCGACGAGGTAATCACCACTGGCAGCGTCGGCATCCCCGTGGAGGTCGTGCTCAACGCCGACTTCGACGGGCTGCAAGCAATTCTCGTGTTCGCTTGCAGCGATGAGAGCGTGGACGTGGCGCTGTTCGGACAGGACGTCACCGTGCCGCCGCAGCTCGTTACGGAGCGGGGCAGGCTTCTCACGATGGGAGTCTACGCGACGAGACCTGACGGCACGGTCGCAATACCCACAGTCTGGGCGGAGGTCGGTATCGTCCGCGAGGGCACGCAGCCATCAGGCATCGACCCCGCCGAGCCAACCCCGTCATGGGCGGCGCAGGTGCAGCAGTGGGCGAGCGATGCGGCGGAGAGTGCGGAGACGGCCACCGAGACGGCTTCTGGCATCCATGCCGACATGGATGAGTTCAACGCCACGTCTGCCGAGGTCTTGGCAGGCGCACGCGCGGCGACCGTCGCGGCGAACGCTGGGGCCACGTCTGCCAACCAAGCCGCGGCTGACCTGCGCGCGGCGGCGGAACGCGGTGACTTCGACGGTGCGACGGGGCCGAAGGGCGACACCGGCGACACCGGCCCGAAGGGTGACAAGGGTGACAAAGGCGACACCGGGGCCACGGGAGCGCAGGGTCCGCAGGGCATCCAAGGCAAGACGGGTGCCACCGGAGCCACTGGTCCGCAAGGCCCCAAGGGCGACACCTACACCATCACGAGCGCAGACTACGACGAGATAGCGTCCCACGTGGTGCTGCCGCTCATGGATACCGACACGCGCGGCGGCGCGAAGCTGGGCGAGGGTCTTGAGATACGAGACGGCGCACTCACCATCAGCGCCGAGACCCACGAGTCCACGGGCGAGGTGCGTGGTGCCATCACGTCACTCACGGCCAAGGGCTGGGCGGAGCAGACGATGACCGATGACCCGCCATCCCCCGACTACCCCGCAGAAATCAGGGTGGCGAGGGGGAGGAACCTGATTGATAAGAATGACTTACTTCAGTATTACATCAATCAAAGCGGAATAGCTACTACTTCCTCTGGATTGTTGTTTGCGACTGATTATCTTCCGGTGATTGCAGGCGAGTCGTATACGGCAAGTGGCCTCATAGCCAATTGGGAGAACTCATACCCGTCATTCGCGTGGTATGATGCAAGTAAACAATTCATAAGCTCCATAAGCTATAACAATGTTCGTTCGCGGGGCACGATTGTAGCTCCGGACAACGCAGCCTACATACGTGCAACCGTACCACTGCGTGACACTCAATTTCAGCTCGAACTCGGCTCCACACCCACACCATACGTCCCATACGGGCACGTGGGAGTGGAGGTACAAGGGAAGAATCTGATTGACCCTAACGTTGTACTCGGCGGCTACATTGTCGGTAGTGGTTCTGTCTATGGTACTAGCACAGCAACGAACAACCACACCGACTATATCCCTGTAGTTGGTGGTGAGACGTACTACCTCAGCATGAAAGCTGCGAACAGCGCGATATACACAGCATGGTATGACGAAGACAAAACTTGCATCGGCAGTGTCACACAGAGCAACAAATCTGAGATTCGGATTAACCTTCCGTCAAACGCACGATACATTAGAGTTTCGCGCGTCACAGCGAATAATGCCACCTACCAGCTCATCCATTCCAACGAGCCGCAGCCGTTCGAGCCATACTACCACCACACCATTTCCGTACCCCTACCCTCTAAGGGCTACGCGGCGGCGCTGCCCGATGGCACGGCTGATACACTCACCATCAACGGCGCGGGAAGATGGGAGTGGACGAATAACGTTGGCGAGATGCAGGTTACGTCCGATGGCACGTGGACAAAGAACGCCGCTCACTCCATCAATGGGTTCTTCTCTGCGTACAAGCGGCTATCCACCTCAGCGTACTTCGGCGGCAAGTCGTGCATGTCCTCACTGTTCAAGGTAGCGTCCAGTGGAGACGAACTCCACCAAAAGCAGTGCATGTATATCGAGAACAATCTATACAATTTCCACATTGCGCTCTACAACACCACGGCGGCAGACCTCAATGCGTTGGTGGCGTGGATTGAGGCACACCCAATCGACCTCATGTACGTGCTAAAGACTCCCACCACCGAGTCAGGATACGTTGACGCGCCCATGCCCGCCATTCCGTCAGAAGCTACCGTCACATGCCCGGAGCTTGACGCGCTGGGCGTGACGTACCTCATCGGAGATGACGTTCGCGCGATGGCGGAGCAGTATTACGCGAGGGCGCAGAGCGAGTACAAGGACAGATTGGCCGCTTTGGAGCAAGCGGTGAGCGAACTCATCGCTGGTTAGGAGGAAGCATGTTTAGCTACAAGGAATACGTTGAGTCGGTCATCCTTCGCGGTGACTTTCTGCTCGAAACCATGGAGGAGAAGATAGATAAGCTGTGGGTAGAGGGCAAGCTCACCAACGAGGAGCGCGAGGAGCTGTTGCAGCTCGCAGCCGACCACGCCAAGGACGTGCTGCAAATCAATATCGTTGAGAAGCTCGCAGACTTGGAGCGTCGCGTCTATAACCTTGAATTTCCCACCGACATCTACCCCGTCTGGCAGACCGGGCAGGTGTCCGAGCGCGGCGTGGTCTACCGTTACGACGTGACGGGCGACGGGGAGCTTGACCTCGTGCGCTACGACGGCGGCAGGGCGTCCACCTCGCTCTCGATTGGCAAGATTGAGGGTTGGCACCTGCTCGACCGCGAACTGAACGTTATCGCCACCATCACGAGGGATGCTGACGGCGGGTATGCCATAACTCAGATTGAGCCTGAGTCGGAGGAAGCATAGTGGACTGGACGCCTTTTATCGGGCCCGTCGTGACGGCCCTGATAGCGGCGGGCGGCACATACGCGGCGGTGAGCGCGAAGCTCGCACGGCTTGAGCAGTGCATCACCGACTTGCGGCGCGACGTTGAGAAGCACAATAGCATCATCGAGCGCACGTACAAGTTGGAGAGCGACACGGCCACGGCCTTTCACCGTATCGACGAGATACGCGATGACTTGCACGAGATAAAGGTTGGTGGCACAAGGTAGGTTGGCGCGGGGGTCGCAAATCGCGGCTCCCATCTTTTTAGGGAGGTAGCAATGGGGAAGCAATGGTGGAGGGCCGCGGGCATCCGCGCCGTCAAGACGATGGCACAGACGGCGGTGGCGATGATCCCGGCGGCCACGATGATTCAGCAGGTGGATTGGCTCACGGTGGCAGGGACGGCGGTGCTTGCGGGCGTGTGCTCGGTGCTCACGTCCGTGGCCGGGCTGCCGGAGGTGGAAGCATGAGTAGGTTGACGTACCAAGACATGATGGCCGAGGTGGGCGAGCACATTGCGCTCCATGACGCCCACGGCTACAGTCAGACGAACCGCGAAGGTGACGGCACGGTGGAGCATCTCACGTTTTCGGATGGCACGCCGTACAAAATCCACGGCGGTGACTACGACTGTTCCGAGGACATGCGCATGTGCGTGGCCGCAGTCGGACTCGTGCCGTGGGGCTACTGGGATAGCTACATGTGGACCGAGAACGAGGACGAGGTTCTCACGTCGCACGGGTTCATCCGCTTGCCGTTCGACTGGGGGAGCACGCAGCGTGGCGACATCCTCTGGGTGAAGGGTCACACGGGCATCGCACTCGGCAACGGCCTACAGGCTGACGCCCACGGCGATGAGTACGGTGGCATCACCGGGCCGAACCAGGGCGATCAGACCGGGCACGAGATTGAGGTGCGCGACCTGCAATGGTACTGGACGTGGACGTACCGCTACGTCGGCCCTCAGCGCCCAGAACCAGAACCGGCACCACCAACGCCCGTGCAGGTGCCCGGGGACGCGAGGTGCCAAGACCTCGTCATCGGCTACCGCGCCCACGTCCAGAGGGCGGGGTGGCTGCCGTCGGTGCGCGACGGCCAGACTGCGGGCACCGAGGGCTTCGCGGCCAGGCTGGAGGCGCTCAAGATAGCTCCGCCCGAGGGCGTGGTGCTCGACGCGATGGTGCACGAGCAAGGCGTGGGCGACGTGTGGTTCCGCGGCATAAAGGCCGGGCCGAGGAGCGGCACCGGGTCATCCGACATCGACCCCATCATCGGCACGGTGGGCGAGTCGCGGCGTATCGAGGGCATCGAGATTGACGTGGTCGAGTGGCCCAAGTCGCTCAAGGGCAAGTGGCTGTGGTACCAGGTTCACCTGCAGGGCATCGGATGGTGCGACCCCGTGCGCGCGGGCACCTTCGCTGGCACGCGCGGCGAGTCAAGGCGGCTTGAGGCCGTCCGCATCTGGATTGAGTAGGAAATCGTCCGCGCGGTATCATCGGAAAACCCAGCCATTTGTGTGCAAACCGCGCGGGCGAAAGACCGAAGACCCCTCTCCGCTTCGGCGGGGAGGGGCTTTTTTCATGCCGTGACGGTGACTTAACGTGCAGCAATTCAGAGACCTTGCACTTACGCCGACTTACACATGACAAAAACCTTTAACAAAAAACAGGCCAGACAAGCGTCTGACCTGTGGTTCTTCTGGTGCGCCCTGAGGGACTCGAACCCCCGACCTTCGGATTAGAAGTCCGTTGCTCTATCCACCTGAGCTAAGGGCGCATATGGGTATGATACCACGTATTGGCGCGAAGTCACTTGATATTGATGAACATGAAGATGCCGAGACCAGCAAGAATGAGGGTGACGATCGGCATCTGCAATTCGCTCAACGTGTAGAATGAGCCGAAGACGCAGGCAATGGAGCCTACGGTAAAGAGAGCGCCCTTTGGGGTTTGGATTGCGGCGTAGAGTTTGTATTCCGGCTCTTCTTCGACGACGGGGCAAATCTCGCGTGCGAAGCCAATCGCGTTGGACCTTTGGCTCTTGGTCATCTCCATAACCCAGCAGACGTCCTTGCCGCACCCAACGAGCAACACCGATTTGCCGTTCGTCGATGGCATATCGTCAGTCCACGAGCCGACGACTTCCGTGGCGTCCATAACCGCCTTGCGTGCATCCTCCACGTTCCTTATGTCAAAGGCTACGATGGCGTCTTTATCGAGTCTGTGCACGGCATTTCCGGATTTGAAACACACCTCATTCTCTTCGACCCACATGTACTCGCCATGGCGACCATTCACGCGCATGTCGTTGCTTGCCATACACATCACCTTGCCCTGTCATTTGTGCTCAACTTGTTTATCATATCTACAGTCCGCGCACAAGTCATGCCCCTGAGGTGTGATTCATTGTTTTCATAAGGAGGTTACGCATGTCCCTAGATCGCATACGTGAGCTGCTCAAGCCCAGCGACCGCCTCGTAGAGACGATAGAGGCAGTTCATCCCGAGTGGAATGGCCGAATCTTTAGGGTGGAGACCCTCGACGTGAGGCTTCCGGACGGCTCCACCAGCTGGCGCGAGATTGTTCGTCACAACGGTGGGGCAGGGGTCTGTGCCGTGCGTGATGGAAGGATTTGCCTTGTGCGTCAGTATCGGATCGCACTTGAGCGCATGACGCTGGAGATTCCCGCCGGAAAGCTCGACCCCAACGAGGATCCCGCAATCTGCGCGGCGAGGGAGCTCGAGGAAGAGACCGGCCTTGTTGCCGAGCGAATCGAGCCTTTGGCCGTGAGCGCGGGCGCACCCGGCTTCAACAACGAGAAGACGCGCATATTCGTGGCACGTGGCCTTTCTCAGGGCTCGGCACGGCCCGACGAGGGAGAGTTCGTCGATGTCGTGTGGATACCCATCAGCGACATGGTGGAGGCGATACGTGCGGGGCTCATCGAGGACGCAAAGACGGTCGTCTCGGTCTTTGCGGCGGCAGCCGGTCTGGCATGAGGCCAATCTGTGGCGTCTAGGGACAGATTTGGGAGAAGTGGGTCGGCTATGTGAAGCGACCTGAAGCGAGCGGTCAGAGAAATTTCCAGAATTGAGAAAAAAGTGCTTGCAATGGTGGGGGGTGATGTGCATAATAATAAGTCGTTCACGGAGTGGGTCACATGGTGGGTGTAGCTCAGTTGGCAGAGCGACGGACTGTGGCTCCGTAGGTCCAGGGTTCGAGCCCCTGTACCCACCCCATACGTGAATTCATAATTTGGGCCGTTAGCTCAGCTGGCAGAGCAGGGGACTCTTAATCCCAAGGTCCAGGGTTCGAACCCCTGACGGCCCACCCATTAAGTGCAAGACTGGCGATTGTAGCCAGTCTTTTTTGTGCAGCTGATCAACTGATCAACTGGCAGGCAGATAGCTCCTTCTGCGGACATCTTGGCCTCCGGCGCGACTTGATTCGGCCAGAGACTTCCGTCAAGACAGGCGAACGGTGCGTGAGCGCCGTTGCACGGCATATCACCCAAAAACTTCGTCGATATGGATAGAATGAGTACGTAGACCCGCCATCTTTGTACGGTCGCCGAGGTAATCTGCACAGATGGAGACAAATGGTCTAAAAAATTGTAAGGCTGGTTTGTCAGCGCAACAGATGGGAGTAAGGAATGAGCAAACTCGTCAAAAAGGTCTTCTTCGACAACGCCTCTAAGACTACGGCTGAGGCGATTGAGTTCTTGTCAGAGAAGGCAGTGGAACTCGGTATTGCAGATGACAAGGACGCAGTCTTCGCGGCGTTCAACGAGCGTGAGGCCCAGGGTCCCACGGGCATGACCGGTGGCTTTGCGCTTCCGCACGCCAAGTCCACCGCCGTCAAGGATGTCGCTGTCATCGTTGTCAAGTTTGCAGACAGCGTCGAGTGGAAGTCCATGGACGACTCCTCCGTCAAGGTTGCGATTGCCATCTTTGTTCCTGACGATCAGTCCACCACGACGCACCTCATGGTCCTCTCGAAGATTGCCGCCCTGCTGCTCCAGCCGGACTTCTGCGCGACGATCATCGAGTCGGATGACGAGGATGAGATTGCGGCTGCAATCGAGGAGGAGGCCGAGTAGCCTCTATCAAGCACAGGTATGCAAGAAACGCGGTCTGAATCGTAGCTCAAATCCCATCGACGAACGCCGTCCTTGCCCTGGGCATAAGTAAGGTTTGTCCCCGCCAAAGGCGGGTTCGTATAGTGGTATCGGGCTGGAAGGAGCTTGCGTTGATTTATACCGTAACGTTAAACCCGGCAATTGACTACGTTATGCATCCCCTCACCCTGGACATGGGTTTCACCAACAGGTCCAGCAGCGAGGAAGTGCATTGCGGCGGCAATGGCATCAACATCTCCACGCTTCTCAACGAGCTTGGAGTGACGAACGTCGCCTTCGGCATCTCCGCCGGCTTCACAGGCGACTACCTGCTCAAGCGTCTTCAGGAGAAGGGTATCTCCTGCAACTTCGTGCGCCTGGAGAAGGGCTACACGCGCATCAACGTAAAGCTCCAGGGCATCGTGATGACGATTTGCAACGGCATGGGTCCCAAGATCAGCCAGAAGAAGGTCGACGAGCTGCTCGAGCGCATTGACGCAATTGGCGCTGGCGACACCCTCATCCTGACGGGCTCCATCCCCAACTCTCTGCCGGCAAATATGTATGACATCATCATGCGTCGTCTTGACGGGCGCGGCATCCGCTTCGTGGTTGACGCTCCGGGCCAGCTGCTCATGGAGTCGCTGTCCGCGAGGCCGTTCCTCATCAAGCCGAACAACCATGAGGTTGGGCGCATCTTCGACGCAAATCCCGAGACTCCGGAGGAGGCGCTCCCGTTCGCGCACAAGCTGCATGAGCTCGGCGCTCAGAACGTCATCATCTCCTGCGGCGGGCATGGCGCGGCGCTTGTTGACGAGTTCGGCGAGGAGCATACCGTTCCGACGGCAAAGATCAAGCTCGTCAACGCAACGGGTGCTGGTGACTCCATGGTCGCAGGCTTCGTCGCCAAGGTCGAGGAAGGCGCGAGCTACGACGAGGCACTGCTCTTCTCGTCCGCATGCGGAACCGCTACGGCTGGCAGCAAGGGCATTGCGAAGCGTTACAAGATCGATCGTGTCGTCGCTGCTCTCGAGAAGCAGATGAGCGAGGCCAAGTAGCGCGCTGAGTATTAGCGGGCCCGTCACACTATGTGGCGGGCCTCATTCCATAGTGCCGTAAGGCGTCTGTATAGACGAAATGATAGGAGGAGATTGCAATGTACAGTGGAGTTAACGCCTCTGATGGCATCGGCATTGGTGTGGCGAGCGTCGCCATCGAGCCTGATCTTTCCTACACGCCCACGAAGATTGATGACACGGAGGCCGAGAAGGCACGCTACGTCGCCGCTCGTGAGGCCTTCATGGAAATGACCAATAAGCAGATTGCCAACATGCAGGCGAAGGGCCTCGAGAAGGAGGCTGGCATTCTCAACGCGCACATCGAGTTCGCGGAGGATGACGGCATTCTCGATTCCGTCACCATGGCCATTGACGAGGGCATGTGCGCCGAGCAGGCGGTCGACAATGCCTACACCATGTACTACGACATGTTCTCCCAGATGGAGGACGAGCTCTTCCGCGAGCGCGCGGCCGACATCGCTGACGTCCGCACCGGCCTGCTGGCCGCCCTGCTGGGCAAGCAGCTTGTTGACCTCTCCACGCTGCCCGAGAACTCCGTCGTTGTCGTTGGCGAGCTGACGCCTTCCATGACTGCCGACATCGACAAGGAGCACGTTGTCGCCATCGTTACCGAGACCGGTGGTCGTACCTCCCACGCAGCAATCATTTGCCGCGCCATGGAGATTCCTGCGGTCCTTTCCGTCGAGGGCGCTACCAAGAACATCAAGTCCGGCGACCTGGTGATCGTGGACGGCTCCAAGGGCGACGTCGTCGTCGATCCGAGCGACGCTGAGCTCGAGACCTATCGTGAGGCTGCTCGCAAGTTCGCCGAGGACAAGGCCGCCCTCGAGGCATTCCGTGGCAAGCCGTCCGTTACCGCCGACGGCAAGGAAGTCCTGATCGTCGCCAACATCGGCAACCCGAGCGACGCCAATGGCGCCAAGGAGCATGACGCCGAGGGCGTCGGCCTGTTCCGCTCCGAGTTCCTGTTCATGGACAGCCAGGAGCTCCCGAAGGAAGAGGATCAGTTCGCGGCTTATCAGAAGGTCGCCCTGATCATGAAGGATCAGCCGGTCATCATTCGTACGCTCGACGTGGGTGGCGACAAGGAGATTCCTTACATGGATCTTCCCAAAGAGGAGAACCCGTTCCTCGGCTATCGTGCCATTCGCTACTGCCTCGATCACCCCGAGGAGTACAAGGTGCAGCTCCGTGCTCTCCTGCGCGCGTCCGCTCATGGTGACGTAAAGATCATGGTACCGCTGGTGACCTGCATCGACGAGATTCGTCAGGTCAAGGCGCTGGTCGAGGAGTGCAAGAAGGAACTCGACGCTGAGGGCATCGCTTACAACCCCGACATCGAGATTGGCACCATGGTCGAGACGCCTGCTGCGTCGCTCATCGCTGACGTGCTCGCGGCCGAGTGCGACTTCTTCTCCATCGGAACCAACGACCTGATTGGCTACACCATGTGCGCCGACCGTGGCCAGGACAAGGTCGCGTACCTGTACAACCCGTATCAGCCGGCCGTGCTGCGCTCGCTGCAGCGCATCATTGGTGAGGGCGTCAAGGCTGGTATCATGGTCGGTATGTGCGGCGAGGCTGCTGCCGATCCTCTGATGGTTCCCGTGCTGCTCTCCTTCGGTCTCACGGAGTTCTCGGTCTCCGCACCGTCAATTCTGCGCACCCGTCGTACGGTCTCCCGCTGGACCATCGCTGAGGCTGACGAGCTGGTCGAGAAGATTATGAAGCTGAAGACCTCTGCCGAGGTTCGTGCTGCGCTGCAGGCTGCTGCCCGCTAAGGCTTCGTAAGCGACAAGCCGGTACTAACGGCCGCCCCCCAACGTATATGAGTACGTTGGGGGGCGGATTCTTGTGCGCCGGGCATGGCGCGTCTCTAATGGGTGAGAGTCCCTAGTGCGCCCGGCAGCGGGAAGCACACAGCCAATGGCAAGGGCGTCCGCCGCGA
>CADBYM010000019.1 GCA_902798915.1 uncultured Coriobacteriaceae bacterium
TGACGTAGGCGACGTTTTCGAACATGGCTCCGGCGGCATGCCTCAGCAGGTGCGTCTTTCCACACTGGCGCACGCCGCGAACGAGCAGTGGCTTTCTGTTTGGCCGGTTTTTCCACTCCATCAGCGCCACTTCGTACTTTCGTCTGAGCATGACCCTCCCCACATTGGTCAGTAGGCAGATAGATGCACTTTTAACGCAGTTTATTTCGTTATAAGCGAAATAAACTGCGTTAATAGTACCTCACTTTGGGCCAAAAAGCTCATGCCCGAAGCCCGATTGGTCTACCTCACAATCCAAGCAGGTACTCCTCGACGTTGACGTAGTCGATTCCCAAGCCAAGTGGATCGGGAAGGGTCGACCCGCGATACAGCACGTGTCGCTCAACCGATTGCGCCCCGTAGGCATCAACCAGCGCTGTCACGACCTCCGCATTCGTAAGATGCCTCGTCTGCCCCAACGCCACCTTTTCGGAGTGTTTTATCTCATATAGGTCGAGCGCTTGCGTTGCGTGGTCGTAGGAAACCATGTCGAACTCGTAGAAACAAGCCTTGCCGGAAGGCAGCATGTTGCCGCTTAGCTTGAACACCTCAAGCCGCGCATCGGGCTCCTCACCCGCTGGCCTCCATTCCCAGCCCCCGCGCGCCGCGACGGTCTCGTGGAGCACGATTTCCTCGAGCATTCGCCCAAGGACGTCCGCTTCAATCGTGTTGAGCACCAAGGTTTGCTCGGCCTGCGTGAGTGCCAAAAACGTGCCGTTATTCCGCAGCACGTCCATCAGCTCCAATGCCTGAGAGTACCTGAGCCCCGGCTGCGTCACCGTCTCCGCACGCAGGGGCACGGCTCCCGGCTCGAGCGAGCGAACCTCGTAATCTGCGAAGACCTCAATCACGTGCAGCCAGTTGCACACCTCGGCACGAGCGGCCGCACTCACCTCGACATGAGTCGGATTGGGATCGAATACGTCGAGCGCCGACATAAGTGAGGCGGTGATGCCCTCCACATCAATATCGTGAGCATCGAGGGGCGACGCTTCGGCCATGCGGGCGCGAAGCAGCTGCCGTGCCGAGCCAAGGTCCGCCGACTTGAACGCCCGGTCGATGCTCTTTCGCGCGAACGAGTGGTTCTCCTGCTGAACCACCCGGTTGATCACGTTCGTCAGCTCGTCGGCATCCCACAGCTCCACAAGGTTACGCATGTTGCGTCCATCCCTATAGAACTCGAGACCGTGCTGGATGTTGTGGGCAATGGCGGAGTCAACGTAGGCATAGGTCGCGTGCGAGTCGCGAAAGGACGATCGCGAGCGCCGTCCTCCCCTTTGCATGGTGCCACCATAGCGTATGTACTCATCAACGCTCGTCGTGCCAAGGACCTGCGCATGCTCGTGATAGGGAATCCAGGTGGTGTGTATCGTCGTCGTGCGGTCGTAGAGCGAAGTTCCCTCGGCAAACCAAAAGGAGAGGGAATCCGTTCCTGAAAGGACGATCCTTATTCCCAGCCGCGCATAGATGTCCGCAAGAGGCGCGGCTCCTTCCGAAAAATCCTCAAGGAGGGTGACCTCGTCCACGAAGACGAAACGATAGCCCAAACGGGAGAGGGTCTTCATGTCCTGTAGAAGCGCTTCAAGCGTGTCGCGCACCTTTACCTCGATGAACGCGGCGTCGCCACGGTCCTTGTCGTTCATTCGCGCGATGGTTTGGAGCATAGCCGTGGACTTGCCGGTTCGCCGCAGCCCATACATTACGCAGACCCTCGGCTCGCTGCTTCGCAGGTACGTCCTTACGTCTTCGCAGAAGTGCCTCTCCCTCCACGTAGACACGCTTGCGCACATGAGGTTGAGCTCTTCGCCCGTGTAGACGTCCAGGTTGAAGACCTCCCCTTCCTCACCCATTCCCCGCATGGCCTCGAGCCTCCTCTCCAAACAATTCCTTTCGGCAATGAGACGCTTAACCGCAGGCAACTGCTCCTCGTGAACCACACGCGACCGCACCTTACCGCCCTCGCGCCACTGCAGATACGTGTAGGTGTGTCCTTTTATGGTCTTGCGCGTAAGGTTGCCTTGGGGCAGCTGCTTTATGCGTTCGCGTATGTCTCCCAGGTCCTCCATGTTACGCCCCCATATTAACTTCATTGTAGTTAACGGGATGGTAGCACAGAACCTTTGCTCAGCGTGCGGACCCAAGTTCCATCCGGCCGTACATGCGACTAGGCGCTAGAAATCCATGCCGGAGGCACGATTGACCACATAGTCGCGCTCCCACACAGTCTTATAGGCATTCGATGCTCCCACGCGCCTGGACACACGCACGACAGCCACTCCCACCGAGTCAACGTCGTCGGTGAGGTCCAGCCGCACGTGGACTTTGCGATCATCGGCGCTCGCCGATGCGCTCGAAAGCTCGCGCGACATCTCTGACGCACTGAGCAGCCTTCCGTCCTTGGAATACACTCCCGCCTTGACGCTTGCGGGCGTAACCAGATCGCCAATCGGCTCCTCTTGGTATAAAACGAGGAAGATGAACGCTCCCGTGATGTACGGGCTGCCGACGGAGAATGCCGAGACCCCGGCGGGATGTGCGGCAACGCTGGGCTTGGCTTGCTCGACGGTCACGACGGGCACCACACACTCCTGTGGAGACACGCCACCATGCACGAATCGTGCGCCGCTACCAGAGGGCCTGAACCTCATGGCGCCTCTGGGCGTTCCCACAAGGCGTGCACCCGTAAGCGAGAGCTCTGCGGAGGTGTACTCGATGAGAAGCGAGTTCTTTGGCAGTACGTCCGAGACGACGAATCGCCTGGTGCGCTCGGATTCCACGCCTTCCGCGCCTTTCAGGAGCTGCAGTCCACTGATGCCGGCATAGTCCTTTGCGCCGAGGTCGCGGTCCTGGTAGATGAATCCATGGTCGCTCGTCACGAGCACGGTGCCACATCCAGCCATGAGGAGGCGCGCCGCGATCTGCTCAATCTCGGCGAGGGCATCTTCGACCGCCTTGAAGGTCTTGCGCTCGGTGGCCTGCTTGTCGCCCACGCGGTCGATGACGTTGTGGTAGACATACACGACGGGGGCGGACGCGATGGCGGCGGGAAGGTTCTGCGGCAGCTCGTCCGCCTGGTAGGCTTGCGAGCCTGGAATCGCGCCAGCTATGAGCGCCTGCCGTGCCTTCGTGCCGCCAGTCTGCGCGCCGCCCTTGGTGACGAGCGCGGTCGCGGGGTCGATTTCCATGGAGCCGGAAGGCAGCAGCGCCGCCATCCCGAGCTGGGTGTAGCTGGGAACCACGCCTATGCGAGCCTCGACCTTCGCCTTGCTCTTGCCGGCAAGGCCCTTCAGCTTGGAGGCGTTGAGGCGCTCGGTGAGGTCCACGGCACACTCGTAACGCAGGGCATCCGACACCACGACGCCCACGCGGTGGCCTGCCGTTGCCTCGGGAGCCCTGCGAGCCACGTAGTCTTGAAAGAAGTCCGTCTGCGAGGGCAGATCCCGCGTGGGCCATGGGCCGTCATCGAGCAGGTGGTCTTGCCAGTGGGCCGCCCCATCTGAAAGAAACGCATCGTAGCGTGCCTCGACGGCCTCGACGGCGGGCAACAGCGTCTGGCCGAAGCGACCCTGTGCGACCATGCCGTAATGCAGGCGAAGCTCTCGGTATCGACGGTCAACCTCATACCACGAGGAGGCGTAGCCCTGCATGAGTTCTGCCATCGTTGTCGCCGCGGGCACCTCCGCACGATAGCACTTGAGCGCCTCCGAGAGCCGAGCGAGCGCGACAAGTGCCGAATAATGATGCTGGTAGGATGCCGCACAAGGCGCTCCCACCCGACGGGCAGCCAGGTCCTCCAGCGCCTTGAGGTCCAGAACTCCGCCGACGGCATCCTTGGCAAGCTCGGTAAGCATCCACTCGTCAGCTTGCGAGACATGCTGTACGGCGGAGAGCGCCTCGTACGACAGCGATGACTACGATGAGCCTTCTCGCCATGGCACGCGCCACATCGCGCGTCGTTCCCTCGCGGATGCCCAGAGCAGCCGCGCACATGGCGAATTCGAGCTTGGCGCGGTCGTCTTTGGGCAGCTCGCTCTGCGTGAGCGTCGTCATGCGCTCGTGACTGTTGAAGAACGCCGCATGATCGGCCAAGACCTCAGCGAGCTCCGCTGGAATGCCGCACTCCTCAGCCCACACGCCCTCCTCCGAGCACGTGAAGCGCGCGGCGCGCAACACGAGGTCGTAGATGAGGTCCTCCGTACACTCAGGCTGCTCGCCCGCACGATAGATCACGAACTTCGCATGCGGCTCGTCGCGCAGGACACGTCGCTTGGTGGCAAGCTCCGCATCGGTCGCGTCCACGATGGTGACGCCTGGCACCCGAGCGAAGACAAGATGTCGCGATACGCTCCGGATGCGTCCTGCCAAAGCACGAGCCTGCGGTTGCCCGCACACGTTGCCGCAAGCCGCTGGACGATGGTCGTGGTGTCTGAATCCATGAGTCTCTCCTAGCTCGTTACGATGTCGCCGCGTGCGATGGCCTCTTCTATGCGCCGCCGAATCTCGTCGGCATATGCAGCTGCGTCCTCGGGCGTCGAGAACACCGGCTTGGACCAGCCGCGCGGCACGAGACTGCGAGCGGACACCGTCTTGGGCGGATTGGGCGGCTGCTGCGGGTCGACCGACGGATCGTCATCGTCGTCATTCACGGGAGGTTTAGGCGGTTCGGGCTTCGGCGGCGTGAGAAGCGCAACGATCCTTGCGGTCTCGTTTCTTTGCAGCTCTCCCAGCAGCGCCTCGGCCTCGCGCTTCGTGGCGGCGTTGTCCGCCTTCCCAAGGCAGCTCGCGAAGATGTCCTCGAACTGGCGCACGTTCTCTTCGGGCACGGCGACGAAATCGTAGTTCTCGAGGTAGGACTGCTTGAGTCGCTCGATGCTCGCGCGAGCCTCCGAGCGCACCTTGGTAAGTGCGGCCGCCATCGTCTTGCGCGCGCGCACCATCTTCTTGTTTGCCTGCACCACCCTGCTCGTCGCATAGCAACTCTCGTCGGTGAGCGTCGCGCGAATCTCGTCTATGTCCTCCTGGCTCACGCCGAGGGCGACTGCCTCCGACGCCTCGGCCTGCATGAAAGCACGCAAGTCGTCGTAGCGCTTCTGCATGCCATTGCCATTTGCGAATGCGGCCATCTTTCCCAGGTCCTTGTTGGCCGCATCATAGTCTGATGCCTCCCCGGGGAAGGTGCTCACCACCCATTGCCAGTCCTCTGCCATGCTCGCAAGGGAGTCGAGCTTGGCGATCTGCGCCTCGAATCGCGCGGCAAAGGGATATGGTCTCGTAGCGGGAGTGTTCGCGCGATAGGCCTGAGCTTGTGCGCTCGCAAACGAGCGGAGCTGTTCGGCCATGGACTTGGGGTCGTCGGTCGCGGGCGTGGTGTCCATGAGAGAGCGCATCGCCGCCTTGAGACGGGCAAGCTCCTCGGGAGAGACGGCGTTGATCTTCTCGACCGTAAGCTTGTCGAGGTTCTGCTTCTTTTGAAGCACGGTGGCGAGCTCACCTGCAACTAGAGACTTGCCCGCACGCTTGACCTCCACACGATTAGACGCAAAGAGACGTGCCACTGCCGAGCGCGCCACAACCTCGGGCCAGCCGTACTCGTTCTTGGTGAAGGTGGCCGTCAGGCTACCAAAGTTGTCCCCCGCGATGGTGACGGTGCCCGCCGACGCAAGCAAGCAGATGAGCGAGAGCGCTGTTTCGCAATACTCGGGAAGCGCCATCCCCATCTGTGTGGAGATGGCTTCCTGCCCCACCTACTTGTCGGTGATGTTGTGCGTGACCTGCTGCAGCAAGGGATAGCTGCGACGCACGAGCTCGAGCTCCGCGCTTGCGACGGCATCCTTGCCCGAGCCCGTTACTTGCTCGGTGATGTCGGCCCCACCCGCATTATACGAAGCATGCGTGAGCAAGTCGCGCATCTGTTCTTGCAAACGCGTGTAGAGCTTGCGGTTTGCCTGGCGCTTGTCGGCAAGAATAGCCTCGCGGACCTCCCCAGCGTTTTTGTTCAGATTGGTGTAGCGGTCAGTCTGCAGATGCGTGCGTACACCCACGAGGAAGGAACGGCTGTCGACCAGGCGCACCGTGAGCGTCTTTGGCGGGGTGGGCACCATCTGAACGAGCTGGCCGACGACCGAGTAGTCGGTGACGATGTCCAACGTGAGGTCGTTGCGCTGTGAGCCCTTCCCCTCTCCGTCCACCTTGAGGTTCAAGGAGTAGGCATGCTCAAAGGATTCGTTCTTGTACGTCACGCGTGCGTTTCCCACGACGTCTTGGAAGAGCTTAGCTATGAGGTTGCGGTTTTCGGTGTCGCTAACCACGGTGTTGCGAATCTCGTTCTCGACTTCCTTCTTCTCGTCGGTGAGGTACTCGTACACGTTGCCGTTGCGACGCACGTAGACCTGGCGCTCCAGCTCGTCGAGCGCGTCCTTGATCTGTGACTCGAGCTTGCCGGGGCTCTCGTTGAAAGAACCGTAGAGCAGCACGCGGATGTTGCCCGTCGTGGCGCGGAAGTCACGGCAGTACTTGACCAAGAGAAGCGACTTGAGCACGCGCACGGCCAGCGGGTTCTGCACGCCGATGTTGTGCTCTGCCTGGCTTATTGCCGCGTAGAACTCGGTGCGGAAGCTGTTGCGCAGGCCCTCGAACATGAGGTCAAAGGACGCGAGGGCCTCACTCTCGGTCGAGGCTCCCCCGCGACAGAGCTCCTGCGCCACGTCTTGGAAGAAGCCGAGCATCGAGCGGGCGCCCGTCGAGTTGTGCTTGCCCGTGAAGGCGTCCTTGCGCGAGAGCTCGCGCATCGCCGTCATGAACACCTCGAACTGGTAGGGCACGAACGGGTAGGTGCCAAGGAAGTCGTCGAAGTCGCGGTACTGCCCATAACGCTTGGCACCGTCTGAGAAGTCGAAGAGCACGCCGAAGTCCGCCTTGCGTTCCTTGTAGAGTTGTAGGTAGTCGGGCTCGGCGTCGGGCGACTTCGCGAGCAGGCGGTCGCGTATGACCGTCTTTGCATCCTGGGAGGTCAGCGGCATCTTGAGGTTGAAGCGCGCCTGGATCTTTGTGAAGTCCTCGCCACTGGCGTCGGTCATGTCGTTGACGATGCCCTCCATCGCTTCCTGCGAGGTCACGACAATCCAAGAGCTGCCGCAAATGGTGTTGAGCTCCTCTGCCACGCTCTGAAGGTTGACCATAAGGCGAGAGTTGCGCGCAATGAAGAGGCCTACCTCGTCAACGAAGAAGTTCAGCCGGAAGCCGGACTCATGCTGCTGCACATAGTCGCGCACGCGCTCCGCGAACGAGCGGATGGAGGGGCTGTAGGTCTGGCGATAGTAGTCCACGATGTTTGCATTGGTGCCGGGCTCGCTTCCGCACGCCTCGTCGTATGCCCTGGATATGCCCACGGCCTTGGCGGGTGCGATGTTGCGGGCAAACATCCACGGCATATTGCAATACTTAGGTACGAGCGCTTTGAACTCCTCGAGCTTCCCGATGCGGTCGAGGTCCCATTCGAGCTGGGCGATGTGCTGCTGGTCCCCGTCGAAGTAGCCGCAGTGCATGTTGAAGGCGCGGATGAACGCTGCAAGGAGAGATCCGGAGTCCGAGCGTCCCTCGTTGGGAGCAATGTGGTCAATGTCAAAGAGCACGCTCTCGGACGGATGCCGGGCACGGGCCACCTCCATGGCGCCCTTGAGCGATGGGTTGTTCTCCACCTTGGGCAGGATGTAGTCCATGGAGTGCTTGCCATCGACCATGCGATCCTCGAGCACCACGGCCAGTATCTTGAGGAGGTGCGATTTGCCCGAGCCGAAGAAGCCACTGATCCATGCTCCGTTGCCCACGGCGTTCGGCTCGTTGTACTCCTCGAAGAACTCGAGCAGATGCCGTTCCACCTCATTGGTGATAACGAACTCGTCGAGCTCGTTCGCGAGGTACTTGTCCTCGTCGGCCTTGACGACCGGGTCGATCGCACGGAAGATGTCCTTCTTGAATGTGTCTTGGATGAGCATCTGTTCCTCCTAGAGGTCAAAGATGTTGGTCGCACGATAGTGGCCGCCCGTGTTGCCTTGCTCGATGTTGAGGATGTTGAGTGTAGGCGAGCCATCGAGAGCACGGTCATAGGAGCTTGGGAACCACAGGACCACGGGCTTGCGTGCGCTCATCAGGCCAATGACCTTGTTGGTACGCACAAAGGGAAAGATCTCTCCCGCCCCGCGGATGAAGAAGATGTCAGCCTCCGGATGCGCCTCGATCTCCTCGTTCACCTTGGGGGCGAGGACGTGCTCCGCGCTTGCGGCGTCCTGCAACATCGAGATCATCTCGTCGCGTGTGATCTGCCCCTCGACCTCGCAGATGGCCTCCCAATGGCAGGTTGCATCGAGGTAGTCGAGGACGATCTGGTATAGGTCGATGATGTGTGCGCGGACGTTGCGGGCGGGAAGGTCGACCTTCGTGATTGCCTCCATGAGCTCGCCCGCAGCATCCTCTTGTGCTGGGTCGTACGGCAGCAGGTACTTGCCTTCTCGCAAGAGCCTCCCGCCGCGCCCGAGCAACGCATCGTCGGAGAGACGATCAACAATAAACTGCCTCGCCTGCGAAATGTGGTCGAATTCCTTTCTCACCGAAGCGTCACCCCCGGGAAGATGTCGAGGTCATCGCGATGGTCAATGTCGATGACGCGTGCGAAGTTGGGTGACGGGTGGATGGGAGTGATGTCACCTTGCTCCGAGACGAGATCGCATTCCACCAACATGCGGAACACCTGGTGGCGCATCTTCTTGCGCCCGGCTGGCGTCATGCGCTCGAGTTCCTCGTGAAGTGCCGCCTGTTCCTCAAAGAATGCCTCGTAGGCACCCTTGGTGTAGGTCGGGATGCCCGACTCGTAGCGTTCGCACAGGATGCTTTCGGAAAGGTCGTTGACAAACTCGTAGGTGCGACACACCGAGATCCACAGCATCGCAGACTGGTCATCACCATAAGAATCAACTAGAAACTGGACCTCATCATCGGTGAGAGTGCGGAGTCGCTTGACGAGTTCGCCGGCCACACGCTTACGGGAGCTCTCTGCATTGAGTTAATAGAGGTTCTCGTCAACGACCTGCTTGCGCGTCTTGTTCCAGTCTCTCAGTTCCAGATACATGCGAGCGGTCGTCAAAGTGTCGGGGCGCCGAACAGACGAGCCGCTCATCGATAGGCAGTATTTGCTTGGCATTCTTGGTTCCTTCCCAACCTGAATGTACGTCGTTCAGTATAACAACTTGCATGCGGAAGGATTCATGCTGTCAGCTAATGGCTGAACGGTTCCTGCGGGTGCTTCGTCAATCACTTCGCCCGCCGAAACGCGTCGAACGTCAATGTGGGGCGAGTCTATCATGAGATTGATGCAATTCGAGAGGTTTATTCCATGAACGTATTCGTTGCCCCCACAGACTGGAACTGGTACCAGTACCTCCGCAATCACAACATGACGGAGGTCGGTGTGCCATCACGGGCGAACGCACCGTGCCCGTCTTGCAGGCTGCGCACATACAGTCCTTCGCGTCGGACGGACCCAACACGGTGAACAACGGGTCGCTGCTCCGCTCGGACCTCCACGCCCTCTTTGATGCGGGATACATCACCGTCGAGAACGACCTTCGTGTCGTGGTGTCGCCGCGGTTGCATGATGACTTTGGCAATGGAAAGGACTACTATCCCTACCACGGCAAACGCCTAGCAATCGTGCCAGACCAACAAATCCTCCGACCGGCGCGCGAGTACCTCGAGTGGCACCACGAGAACTGCTTCCTCGGCTGACCGGCGCTGCATCGTGGTCCAGCGATGTCGCCCCTTACTTATATAAGAGGCTCGTCGTTGATGCGGAACATCCCGAAGCCTTGGCTGTTCTTCGCGCCAAGTCCGCAGCAGTACAAGGTGGCAAGCAGCTGAGGATCGCACGCTATGATGAGGTCCCCTACCCAACCGGTCACGTACGTCCCTTTGAACCTCGTCACGCGCTTGCGCAGGGTCTCTGCCAGCGGAATGACCTGCAGTTCTTGGCTGCAGGTCAAGCCAAGTGCCGCCGCCTTGTGGCAGGCATTTGTTCGCACATAATCGATCCAGCCTTCGTCGGTCGGCGCGAGCGGTGTCGCATGTCCATCCTCCAGCCCTCGTTCGGCGACCACCGCAGAAAGCATCGTCACCTTTGCCTGTCGGGGAAAGAGGAGCCGGTCGCAGCACTCAAGGTTCACCACTTGTAGCTCATGAGCGCCGATGCGCACGACACCGCGTGTCGCGAGCTGGCCGGCGAGCTCATCGAGCAAGTCCTCTACGGGTGTTCGCACCTCAAGCTCGACGAAGCGCTCGAATCGAATGGTGCGCTTCTTGGCATCGATGCTTGCCTTGCCCCTCAGCGGTCCAAACGTGAAGAGCCGCATCCCCTGTTCGCCAAAGCCCCCATCGTGCAGCTGCGGCATGCCGTCTCGCCAGCAACTGTACAGCAATCCCTGCACCAACTCGTTGTAAGCGAGCGGCAAGATGATGGGTCTCGGCGTACGAAAGGTGATGTGCAACGCTCTCATGTTTGCTCCGATTGTCGAATCGTCTTGTTCAGCTACAGCAACGACAGTTGTAAAACGTTAGCATAGGACGATGACCCAAGTTTTGCTGCTTTCCCTAAATCTCGGCCAGAGACGCAGATACCATGGTGGAGGTGACCAAATGACAAACACAATACCAAGCAAGGCATTCACCCACTCGGGGATTTTTCATGCCGATGACGTATTCGGCGCGGCATTGCTGCGCCTGCTCAACCCCAACTTGGAATTGACGCGCGGCACGGCAGTACCCGAAGGCTATGACGGCATAGCATTCGACATCGGTGACGGCAGGTACGACCACCACGGAAAGCAGAAGAAGGTCCGTTCTAACGGAAAACCCTATGCGGCATTCGGCCTCTTGTGGCGGGACTTCGGCACGCACCTGCTCGATGAAGAGGATGCGGCGGCACTCGAACACGAGCTTGTCGAGCCCATCGACATAGCGGACAACGGAGGCACCCCATGCCTTCTGACACGACTCGTCTCGGACTTCAATCCCTATCTGCCGGCAACGACAGAGGACTTCGATGCCGCCTTTGAGGATGCAACCACATGGGCCCTCGGCATTCTGAGCCGACGCATTGACTCCATGCGTCGTGTCCGCGAGAGTCGGGATGAGGTTCGGGAATGTATGGCTGCGTGTGATGGGCGCGTGCTCGTCCTTACCAGGTACGTTCCTTGGAAGCCATTCGTGATCGGAAGCGGATATCTCTACGTCATCTCTGAGTCACCGCGCGGGGGCTACAACGTGCTGTGTGTGCCCAAGAGCATCGATTCGCGGGAATCCGTCCTGCCATTCCCCCATGCATGGCGGGGACAGCCTGCCGAAGTGCTCCATACTATTACGGGAATATGTGGCTTCACGTTCTGTCACGTAGCGGGTTTTCTGTGCGCGGCAGAAACCCTTGAGGCCGCTAAACAAATAGCCGACTTGGCAATCTCCGAGGGAAAGGACTTCGCCTATGACAAGTGATCAGCCCGTGTTGGCGGTCTATGACTTCAGGAGCAAGCAGGAGTACATATACCGCACCAATCGCATGAAGGAAATTACGGGCGCCTCTGAGCTCATCGCAGGGATGTACAAGAAGCTTCTCGAATCCAAGGTGCTGGGCCTGAGCATTCGTGACGACTGGGACGACGATAATCCCCTGCCGGTATTCGGGAGCGATGGCATGCCGGCGCTTGCAGATGACGAGGCGGGAGCCGTGGTCTATGAGGGCGGGGGCAACCTCCTTGTGCTCTACCGTGATCGCGAGACGTACGTTGCTGCGAACAGGGTGTTTTCCAAAGCCGTTGCAGACGAGGCGTACTCGCTCTCCATGATTGCTGGATGCGCCGAATGGGAAGCATCGAAGGACAGAGCGATTTCCAACTTCGAGTGGAACCGTAGGCGCGCATACGAGGCACTCGATCGCTACAAGCGCATGGGTAACACGGGAACTCCATGCAACGTATTGCCTTACACATTGGTCAGCCGGGCAACGTACCAGCCCATAGTCGGCGTTCGGTCTGTAGAAGGTGACTTGATCGAGCTGACACGGGAAGCTCAGAAAAAACTCGACGCGTTTGAAGCCAAGGCAAGAGATGACCGTGATTGGGAACTGGAGGGCAAGTTCGTCGACAAGCTGGGCACGAAGAAGGGCACGGACAGCCTCATTGCCGTTCTGTACTTCGATGGCAATTCCATCGGTGAGCGCGTCAAGCGTGCCGTGCGCGACGGAGCGGCATCTCACAAAAGCGATGAACAGGTCATGCGTGAGTTCTCAAAGGAGCTGCACAAGACACTCGTTACCGAAACCGAAGAGGCCATGAAGCGGGTGATTGATGCTCTTGAGAATATGGATCAGCGTGGCTGCCGCGTCATCATCGACCATGGGGACGAGATCACACTCATCTGCAATGCACACGCAGCTCCTCTCGCTATGAACGCCTACTTTGAGGCCATAGCAGATTCCGGATATCACGCATGCGGAGGCATGGCCATTTGCCATTCGCACGACCCCTTCGCAGAGGTCTACCGCATCGCCGAAGAGTGTTGTGAGTCTGGCAAATCGCATAATCGCAAGGCTCAGCTCGAGGGACAGCCCGATGCAAGCTATGTAGACTTTCACTTCTGTCGTGCGGGCATCACCGGCACGCTTGAACAGGTACGTGACGCACAGGAACAAAAACTCACTGCGCGTCCGTACATCGTCGGTGGCAGCTATGAAGCGTTTCTCGGGGCTGGCAAGGTGCTTCGCACGGCTCAGGCAGAGGGCGAACTCACCCGTACAGACCTCAAGCAGCTTAACCGAGCCATCCTGCGTGGCAAATCTTGGTATCTCATGGAGCTGGAACGACTCAAGTCCAAGGGCGGTAGAGCCTTGCAAGCCGTTAAGGACATTGCGGGTGACTACAAGCTTGACCTGAAGCAGTTGCTCTTTGACGTTACGAGCTTCTGGGACGTATTTGACCTGTGCTTCTCAGCAAAGACGGCGACAAACAGTGAGGGAGGGATGTAATGTCGCGCAGAAAGAAGAACAAAGGCGGAGCCCAGTCCAGACAGAGACGAAAGGAACCCCCTACCGTAACGATCGCCCCTCTCCCGCTCGATTCCTCGGAGAAGGTGTACAAGCTCACCATAAGCCTTAAATCTGACCTGTGCCCCGGTAGTGGTGACGGATTCTCGAGCGGCATAGACTCCGACATCTGTTTTGACGCGGAGGGTATGCCAGTACTCCCGGGGCGTCGTATCAAAGGTTGCCTTCGCGGGGCAGCTCTAGAGGTATACCCGGACAGTGATGACCTCATCACCCTTGTGTTCGGTGCAAGTGGCTCGGGCACCGGGGGTCTTGTTAGCGTGTCGACTGCGTGCATGGAGAATGCCGAATCGTATGGCGGGCAACAGGCGACGCTCGATCACTATACGTATACGCGTGCGCAAACGAGTATCGACCCAAGAAGTGGCGCGGCACAGGAGAACACCTTGCGCTTCATCCGCGTGATACGTCAGTATCGTGAAGGCGGCTCCGTAGTGCGCTTCGTGGCCCCGATTACCGTGAACTTGATGGGCATCGATGAAGGCAGGCAACAGGAGGTAGAGAACTTGCTTACCGATGCCGCCCTCGCCCTCCGAAACATCGGACTGGGTAGGAATCGTGGGTTCGGAGCAGTTCGTTGCAAGCTCGATCCCTTGCCACTCCCAGAGAAGGTAGGCATGCAATACCTTAGGATACGTGAGGTGGCTGGCGAGCGTGTGGCTCTTTCCTATCGGGTGCATTTGGAAGCGCCCATCATGCTCTCGCAGCAAAGTGGCACGCGAAGCACTACCTACATTCCTGGATCATCCGTCTTTGGGTTCCTTGCACGAAAGCTCAGAGTGTACGGTGGCTTTGATGAGCTGTTCTTTGGCAGCAACCTGTATTGCTCACCGCTTTATCTCATTGACAGTGAAGGTGATCGATGTCTGCCTGCATCTCCATTCGTTGTAAAAGTAAAGGGCGGTTCTCACGATGGTCAGTTCATGAATGCGCGGGACTACGAGAGATTGGCAAATCGCGAACCAGAAGCGTGGGGCACACCCAAACCGCTCCGCGATGGATTCATCAGTCCCACTACTTGGCAGTCTGTTAAGGTCGATACACAAACGCTGTATCATCACAGCACGGTAGGGGAAGGCACGCTTTATACGCAGACTTGCATCAACGAGGGTCAAGACTTTGCGGGCTACATCGAGTGCTCACGGGCACATGCGGCTGCCATCGCTGCGGCGCTCACAAGCGGTAAGCTCTCATTCGGACGTAGCAAATCCGCCCAGTATGCAACATGTTCGCTTGTTGAGAACCCTAAGGACTATGCAAGTTCAGATGGCACGACGCGTGTTGCCAAGGGCAGTACGTATGCCCTCCTCCTTGAGTCTGACACGCTTGTCGTAGGCGAACAAGCGAATCATGCAACCGACCATGACACGCTGGAGGACGCGTTGAGAAATGCGCTTACCAGTGCTTGTGGCGATGCCCAACCGTTTGCTCTCTGTGATGCCGCAGACGGTTCCGACCATCCCATAACCAACATTCGAACCACGCTAATAACGGGGTACAACGCCAAGTGGAACCAGAAACGTCCCCACACACGCGCCTATGCCGCAGGAAGCTGTGTTGTCTTTAAGGCGCAGACGAACTGCGCAAAGGTGCCGATCGCATTCCGCATAGGTGAACGGCAGTCCGAGGGATTCGGACAAGTACGGCTCATCGATCTCGCGAAGGTACGCCCGCAGAAGCAGGCACAGGCGTCTTCCGCCAGTGCCTCCGCGGCCGAGGGAGCGCTCGAGCAGCTGAGGATCGCAACGATTGGCTTTGCCGAGAATCACCGCAGCAAGCTCTGCGCCGACCCATTCGTGGCGTCATTTGTTGGCAGGGTAGCGCTCATGGTACGTGAGTCGTCGACCGAAGAAGCATTTGACGAGCGCCTTGATTCAATCAAGGATGAGAAAAAGCGCAAGGAAGCGAAGAGCATGTGCGCCGACCTACGAACGCACCTTCAGCAGGACGGAGCTGAGCAACCCCTCACTTGGGAGGTGCACCGCGAATGCCTCGGAATGCTCTTCCGTCTGGCAAAGTACTACCTCAAGCAGAAAGACGGAAAGGAGGCCGCGAATGGGCGTTAAGACTTACTATCGCATCGAGTTCGAGACGCTCTCGGCTCTGTCGATTGGCGCGACTGATAGCGACGTTACCGACCACGACGTAGTCCTTGACAGCAGAGGCCTGCCCCTCATTCCTGGCACGTCGCTTGCCGGTGCGTACCGAGACTTCTTCTATGATCGCAGGGAGCCCGACGATAGGGTGGCCGAAAGCGAATGTAATCGCGTCTTTGGCAACCTAGAGACAGACGGTAGTCCGCTTCGCGTGTATGACGCTACCTTTGAAGGTGGTAACGACATCGTCTCCATACGGGATAACGTCAGTCTCAAGGACAAAGTCGCCGTTCCCGGCCTCAAGTTTGACCGTCAAATCGTTGAGCGCGGTGCTCGCTTCGTCACGTACTTGGAGATACTTCGTGCGCCAACAGGTGATGATACGGTTGGCTGCACGCAAGAGGACGTGGGGCGCATCGTTGCTGGCCTCGATAGTGGTACTATCACCCTCGGTGCGAAGACGACGCGCGGCCTAGGACGCGTGCGTGTGACCGACTGCCGCATGCGAGAGTTTACGCTGCCCGAGGACAAGGGCTCATGGCTTCGCTTCGACATGTTTGGTGACGTAGACGAACACTGGAGCGTGAACGAAAACAGCGTCGAAGTACTAGTCTTCACGGACGCGCAGGGAAACAAATCGAGCAGGTTGGCGCAACAGGCAAATGACGATCTGGTCATAAGGCTGACTCTTGAGCTTCGCGGTGGCATCTCCGTCCGTGAGTATACGACCGAGGTCGAGCAAGCGGACTTCGCGCAGCTTGTTGTACACACGAATCCGGAGTCGGATAATCCCGTGCCGCTGATTCCCGGTACCAGTTGGGCAGGAGCTATCCGCTCGCGCTACGAGCAGCTTGCGAACCTGCTTCAAGTACCCTTAAGTACAACGAATGCTCTCTTCGGTTACGTGGGCAAGACCAACGAGGGCGATACGCGGACTCAGCGTTCACGCATCAGCTTCAGCGAAAGTCTCATCGAGGGCGGCGAGTGGATAACTTACACTCGCAACGCAATCGACCGCATCACGGGAGGAACGATACCGCATGCACTCTTTACCGAGCGCAGCTACTTTGGTGGTACGACCGAGCTTATGATCAGCATCGACAGGCCGGGCGACTTCGAGGCCCAAAGCCTTGAGCCGCTGCTTGCGACGTTAGCCGACCTGCACAATGGCTTTCTCGCGGTGGGAGGCCTGACGGCAGTTGGCAGAGGGCTCTTCCGCATCAATGGGGCGCAGTCGTCTTTAACGCTCCCGGGCAAATCACTCGAGGCGTCGCGAGACGTGAGTGCCCAATTCTTCGAGGGGCTTCTTGTGGAAGGAAGCGATGGGCTCGTGCAGCCCGACATACGAAAGCTGTCGATGATGCTTATGGGAGGTGAGGTCGCATGACCCAGACTGAACTATTGCAAGAGCTGATTGCTATGTCAGAGGAGAAAGCCGAGTGCGCGGTACTTGCCACGTTCACCGATGAGGTGACGTGGCGCGCCATGGGCGGCTTCGTGGCATACCTGACCGAGGAACGTCTTTGTCATCTGCTTGAGTTACGCGCTTACGATACTTCAGGAGAGCTGCATGCTTTGCGGGGCAGTATGGGTGCCGAGTTCGCCACGCGCGTCATCGCGGATGAGCCTGCCGATGGTTCGCTTCCCGCTGAAGATGAGCAGGGCTTCTGTCGTGACGAGTGGCAGTTCCTAGATGTTGACGAGCAGGACTCCCTGACGTGCGGCACACACTACAAGGCGACCGCGAGCGGTGAGTACGACCTTCCCGTCGCCAATGCTCGTTACATTCACGTGAGGAACTACTATCGATACGACGACGAGGGCATCGCAACCTTCGCATACTTCCGTATCGTCGGGCTTTGCAAGAAGGGGGAAACTCATGGTTAGGCAAGCCGACAGGTTCGTTAACCCCTACACATTCATTCCGCTTGCAAGACGAACCGCTGTCACCGGTCTCGGGCCGCTAGAGGACTCCCCTGCCCCCATAACAGGTATCGTCCATTGCACGCTAGAGACGATGCGACCCATCGCTGTTCCCGGCGCCCAGCCAAAGGACGGCCCCATTCCCTTCTTTAGGATCGCCGGCGTTCCAGCAATCCCAGGCAGTTCGCTGCGCGGCTGCATCCGCAGCGTTTTCGAGGTGGTAACCGCCTCCTGTGTGCGCACGAACGCTGAATACCTGCACTCGACTTCAGGACTCAAGAATCCGGGATTGCTGACAAAGCGCAAGGATGGGTCATACGAGTTGTTCGATGCCGTTCGTTACCGCGTAAAGAAGGACAGCTTGGCCCGTGGTCGAAAGACCGGTGATAGAGTTCGGTTCGAAGGCAAAAAAGGCAAAAGCAGCACCAGTGGCACCGTTACTGATATCGAATCATGGTGCCATCACACCGGGTGGTTCCTCCACGTCAACACGATCGATACCGGTGAGCCGAACCACCCGAGCGTCTTTGAACAAGGCAAATCGCTTGGAGTCGTGGAGGCTCGCTACGTCGAAGAGGCACTGTGTAAGAACATTGAAAAATACAACAAGAAGGATGAAGAGACAAAGCGACAGAAGAGGACTGCAGAGGAAGGCGAAGCTCCAAGGAATGTCTATGCGCAGGAATACGAGGAAGCCTTCGAGCGCATGAAGCTCGGAGACGGGATGCTTCCCGTATGGTATGGAGTGCAGACTAGCGGAAGCGTCAAGTCGTATCAGTTCTCGTGGGCGCAGGTGTCACGAAGCGTGTATCCCGTATCGCCGAAAGACCTTGTGGCAGAGAAAGGTCTCTCATCCTGCACGTCTGAGAAGCATGCCTGCCCTGCGTGTGCCCTCTTTGGGTTCATTCCAGACGGAAACGGTGATGGCGCGGCGCGCGCAAGTCGCGTGCGCTTCTCTGATGCGACACTTGCGAAGGGAAGCCCATGCGAGTTCATAAAACATAGTGACGGCATGGATCCTTACCTTCTGCCCCTCATGGAGCCTCGCCAGTCTGCCTTCGAGATGTACTTAAGAAACGAGAAGTACCCACATGCATTTACGCCTGAGTCTGTCGGCACTGAGCTTGCCGGTAGAAAAGCCTACTGGCATCACCAAAGCCAGATCCAATGGGGAGAGTCACAGCAAACGATGTCGGGAGAACAGCTCACGCAGCGTATGGAAGTGCTTGCCGATGGGGCGAGGTTCAGCTTCAACGTCTATGTCGATGGTGTCACGAAGGAGCAATTGAACACCTTGCTCTGGGTGCTCACGTTCGGACAGTACTGGACCGGTGGCGATGCATGCTGGCACCTAATCGGTCATGGCAAGCCAGTCGGGCTGGGATCGGTTCGCATCACCGTTGAGAGCATCCATACGCGCACTGTTGACACGCAAGGCTATCGCGTACTTGATGTCCCGTCGTGGAAGATGGACCTTGCTGCGGTTGAAAAGCTCTTTGATGCGCCTTCCGTTCGAGCACTCAAGCGTGTGGCCAATCACACTGCCATCCCCGCCACAAGTGACATTTCGTATCCGGCAACCACATCCGGAGGCGACATCTTCGAATGGTTTGCGGACAACCGTGACCCGTTCAATCGCCAGGCCAGTCTCCCCAAATATGCTATGGGCCTACCGAGTGTCGATGCGCCTAACCAGACGATAATCCGAAAGCCATCAATGCAAATGCCAAAGAGCGTAAGTACTCCTGTACCTCGTTTTATCGATTCGCGTGAAGGCGAGAGCGAACTTGAGGACAAGCCGCGCCGCATCGAGGGAGTTCTCAAGCTCATTGGTTCGAGCAGGAACACAGGCATGAAGTATGGCCATGCTATTGTGGATGGAGAGCAATTCTTCTGTCGAAGCGATTGGTCTCCCAAAATCGAGCGCAACGAGTGGAATAGCAAGTTCAAGACGGGGACGCGGGTCACGTTCGAGAAGGGGAAGAATCCCGATCGAGACCAAAACGCGGCATTCAACATCGAGTTCATATAGGAGCACACGTGAGTGATCAAGCCAAGAAGCATATCGTTGTCTTAGCCTTATCTGACCTTAAGTCGTATCGAAATGAGCCCGACGCACCGCACTCCTATTCGTACGAGGTCTCCGGATTCGAAGGCATGGACCTACCCACTCACTACACGGCATGGCACACGAACGAAGCGCCAATCAAGCTGCTCATTGATTTGGCCATACGACAAAACCAGCCCATAAGTCGCATTGTCTACCTATGCTCCGACCTTTGCAGGAGCAATGAGGTCAAGATTGGCACCCAAGCGACAACCGCTGAGAAGTATTTCAAGCAAACGGTCCGAGACTATCTCGAGGAACGTGGAGCAACTGAGTGGCTGCACAGCGAGGTTGACTTCTTTGTGCCTATTGAATACGACCTTGAAGGGCCAGAGGGAAGCCTGCGTGACATCATCGACTCCATTGGGCACAGCGCAGTGGTCGACGTTGACGTGTCGGGCGCGCAACGCGACGCGCAGCTTCTTGTTTCGCATGCAATCGAATTCATACAAACGGCTACGGTCGGCGAAAACAGTGTAGAGTTAGGCACGACGGTCTACGCCCAGCTCGATATCAAGAATGCGAAGGGCACTCTTGCCAACCAGCGTGCGACATATGACCTCTCTGGTCTCATCAATGCCGTAAGTGCCTTCACCCGCTATGGTCGGGCAGGGATGCTCGCATCCTTCTTTGGAAGCACGGGAGACACTGCGGCGAGCAGACTGTGCCTAGCCATGCGCGACTTCTCCGATGACCTTCTCTTATGTCGGATGGGACACATACCCACACACGTGAGCGCAATTCATACCAGGCTCGACGAGTTCGAACAATTTGCATCTGCAAACGAGGATCTCAGTGGTGCCGAGATACTATTGGCAAGTCTAATTCCCACTATTCGTGAGGGATTCGTAACCCCGACGGCAGGAGAACCCGAACAACAAATCATCGAAATCATTCGCTGGTGTGTTGATCGTCGCATGCTTCAGCAAGCCCTTTCGTTGTACAGAGAAAGGGCCCCGCAAATCCTCGTGGCCCGTGGGTACCTTAACTCGGAGAGTGGAGCTGAAGGCGAGGAGTTCATCGCCTCCTTGCATGACTTTTGCGAGGCCTTCATCGACTCACTCGAAGCGTTTGTGGGTGATTGCGGTGACGGCAAGGAGAAGCGTGCGCGGTCGAGAGCTTGTCGACGCATCACCTTTGCGGATGGAAAGAGCCGTGCGAACTTATCTGCCGTAGCCGGAAAGGAAGGGGTTCTCGCGGCCAATCTCGTATGGAACTACTTCCTACGAACCATACGCAACGATACCATGCATGCCAAAGCCACTCCAGAGACCGAGCACCGGAGAAGGCTCTTGAGGAATTCTATTGCAGCATTCGAGAACTCTGAGGGCATTCTGCTTGGCTACGATTCCGCCCTTGGTATAGGAAGCCACGCATGCAACAAGGCATTAGCGACTGACATTCACAACGCACTTGACGCGCTTGAGGGCAAGACAGATCTGCGAATCTGTGACGATCTCAGCGGCATTGCATCCATGAGTCCAGCCGAAGTCCATGAGGCCGTCACTAGGCGCAACGAGGTTGCGGACAGCTGCATAAGCGAAATGTACCGCGTGGATGAGCGTTAGGTCCGCATCTACAGACGCAAGCCGCCGGGATCGCTCGGCGGCTTGCGCATCTTACGAGAGGAAGATGCGGTTGAGCATGATGTAGGCGATGACGAGCAGGACGAAAACGAAAGCGGCTTTCATTGTGCGGGACCTCCTTGTCTTAGCTACTCAAACACGACCTCGAGCGTTGCGCCCTCCGGTATGGCTGGCTCGAACAGCGATTGGAACGTGACCTTCGCGTTCTGTTGCGCCTCCTCGAATAGCCCGAGCGAGGTCGCACGCTCCTCCATCTCCCCCTTTCTGCCCGCAATCCAGTCCGACTCCTCACCTGCATGCAGCGGGTTCATGATGTTTTGCTCCTCGTGCACCAATCGCGCGTTGTCCGTCTCGTGCGAGAGGACCTTCGGAGCAGGCAGCGTGAGCACGATGGTGTCGTCTCCTTTGGGCTCCACAGTTGCCTCGTTCAAGTCGTAGCCTGCCTTGATGACTCCATCGAACTGAAGGATGTACGTTGCGCCGGTGAATGGCACGACAATACCCGGCAAGCCCAGTTGTTCGAGCGTGTTCTGGTCAAATACCGCAATCGAGTCGGTGTACAGGTACTTCGCCGTCGAGAGCTCGTTGTTCTTCTCCATTGACTCCCTAAGAACCGTGACGTCAATGGTGGTGCGACCCCTGCCCGCGCTCATGGGAGCCTTCGGAAGGAAGAAGGTTCCTACGGCAACGCCGATTGCCACGCAAACAACTACCGCGAGCACACTCTTGACCACTCGCATCGTATCCCCCTTCTCGTCGATTACGCCTTTTTGCAAAACCCCTACCGTATACTAATCCCTGGCATTGCTGCCGATTTAGGGATAGTCGCCACAATTCGGCCCTTACGTCCCTACGTATGCAAAGGTGTGGGGGAATGCCCGCGCAATCGCTTTCGGCACAGACATGCCCTTCACTTTGGCGATGCCCAGCGTCTTCTTGCTCGGCCCATGTGCGTGCGCCCACTCTACGGGCACGTACGTGACGAACAGGTCCTCCCCAAGCGGCTCTGCCCTCGCAAGGCAGAAGTCACGGGCTCGAAGGTATGCCGCAGCATCCTTGTTTCCCCCGATGTGAGGTGCCTCGGCACTAGCAGCATCAAGTACTCGCAAACCTTGAGGCGTTTCCTCGGTCACCTTCGGCGGCTCGGCGCAAAGCAGGTTCAACGAATGCCGCAAATCGTGCGCGACCGCAACGTTGAGCTCCGTCGCATTGGGATGCGGCCGTTCGACGAGCGACACATAGCGCGCAGCAGATCCGGACGCGCGAAAGAAGTCGCGAAAGCTCCGCGTGACCCTCTCCCTCAAGCGGGCCGACATGTCGTCTGCATGCATCACGCTGTTGCGGATGCGCGTGATGTAGAAGTACCACTGCATCGCAGGCGAGAAGAGCGAGCTCTCGAAGGTCCCGGACCAGCTTCGGCCGAACGCGTGCCGGTAACCGTCAAAGAACTCGGAACGAATGCAGCTGACGGGATTGCGAAGAACCTGACTGGGGTTCAAGCTGCCGCTTTGCAGCACGTCCTCCCGCTCGTCGCGCCCTCGACGTCCAGAGCACTCCCCTAGCCACAGAACCGCCTTGACCAGTTGCTTGCTCTGTCGCGGAACGCACGGCAGTATTCCCCGCGCTCCCATATAGTCGGGAATCTTCTCCTCGTAGAGCGCGAGCGCCTGCTGCAGCATGCCGCGCTCGACGCACCAGCGAATCACGGCGATGACGTCTTCTGCCCCGTCGCCGGCATCGGGTGCGAAGATCCCTCGCTGCATGGCGGGGACGAGCGCCCTAAACAGCCGCTCGCTGTGCGTGAGTTGCACATCACTGCCATCTCGCTCGTCATTCGCCAACTGCTGAAGAAACCCGCGAATGCGTGGAATCTGTCTGTATGCGTCATTCGCGCGGCACAGCGCCAGCGCATCGGAGAACAGGCGCATGCTCCCCACGGCATCGCGCAGCTTTCCGCTGCATGCCCTATGCCTGCCGTCAAAGAACACAGAAAGCAGCTCTGCCTTTCCGTGGCTCAGGAACGTATCGATGGCATTCACGAGGTCGACGATTTCGTAAGTGTCGTTCTGGCTGATGATGCGGTTCTTTCCCTCAAAGCGCGACGAGTACACGATCCTGCCAAGGGTTACATCCACCCCGCCGTGTTCGCCACCCATCTTGATGACCTGCACTGCCAGGGCCACGAGCGTCATGGCGTCACGTGGCCCGCCCGTCGTGTCGATGTCTACCGTCACGCCCCGGCCATCGTTCGCGTGCTCTATCTCGTCGATGAGCAGACGCAGGGCCTCGGACATGTCGTCGTTGGGTTCAAAGGGAATGGGCCTGCATGTGGGAATCGGAATTGCTGGGGACTGGGATGTGGCATAGGCTTTCACATAGCGCAGGAAGTATTCCTCCGTGGTAAGCCCACCGAGGTCCTCGATCGGGCCTTCGCACCTCGATGAGCGAAGGTATACGATTGTGGTGACGGGCGCGGTTGCATCATCGCGCATCGCGAGGTCCATCAGACAGGTTATCGGGGCCTCGTTGGTCTGCCGACCTGCATAGGTGCCACCACCTGCCATCGAGCAGGAATAGTTCTCCATCGCGGCATCCGATTTCAATGGAGACAACGCACACACGATCACACGACTACCCATACCAGCCTCCCTGCCTAGATGGCCTTCGATGACTCTATTGTATGGGAAACAAAGAGGCATGGTCAGTGCATGCGAGCTGCGGAAGCGATTTCGCCACACTGATTTGCCCCTCCAAGGCACGAAGAAGCTATCTCTTCGGGGGTCTGCTCATGCCCCGCAAACCCGCTAGCAGGGCAAACGCCGCCAAATCACCGACGCACTTTTTTCCTGCCGCCCGGCATGCATTACGCTACTGCCAAGTCATGTGATGCATTGTGAGGGTAGCCATGTTCGACGTCGAGGAATTGCTCTCCAAGCGAAACCAGGAATACGCCCTTGCGTCGTTTTGCGAGAAGCGCGACGGCGCCGGTCCGGACGGCATGAGGGTATCCGAGCTCGACGACTACTGGAAGGCGAATCACGAACTCATAGAACGACAAATCCGTGGCGGTTCGTATCGACCGGGAATCGTTCGATGCTTCGAGGTCTCCAACAGATCCGGCAAGCAGCGCGCAATCGCGAACATCAACGTCGTGGACCGCTTCGTAGAGAAGCTCATCCAACTCAAGCTCAGGCGCTACCTCGAGCCGATGTTTCTCCCCCACAGCTGTGCCTACCAAGAGGGCAAGGGCATCCTCGACGCAGCGATGCTGGTACGTGACTACGTCGCGGAGGGGCGGCCGTTCCTCTGCGAGCTGGACATCAAGGACTACTTCGGCTCCATCGACCTTGGCAGACTTAACAAGATTATGCGCCAACACCTGGACCCTGATGTGTGCACGCTTATTTGGACGTTCCTCACGCGAGAGATTGAACGCGAGGGAAAGGTAGAGCGAATCGCACGAGGGCTGCTGCAAGGCAGCTCCATCAGCCCGGCGCTTGCCAACCTCTATCTCCACGGGTTCGACCAGGAGCTCGAAGAGATGGGTGCCAGCTGGATGCGGTTCTCGGATAACATCTATGTATGCTGTGCGACCTCAGACGAGGCGTCGAATATGTATTCACAGCTGCGTGACAGGCTCGGGCAGGTACATCAACTGGGACTCAACAAGAAGAAGAGCGGCGTCTATCGTGCACTTGAGCGCCGCATCCTTGGATATGACCTCATGGAGGCCCCAGGCGGAATCATCGAGATTCGCAAGCACACCTACCTGTGCACGCGCGTACAGAGGAGCTGGGCGACCTCGGTGGTTGAGAAGGCGCACGGCTCGTATCACATCGTTCAGGATGGGGTGCTGAACCGTAAGGACTATAGCCTCCTCTTCGAAAACGAGGACGAGAAGCACCACATTCCCGTCAACGTCACCGAACAGCTCAATGTCTACGGCAACGTGACCGTCTCCCCCGGCGCACTCGCGACGTTGAGCAAGGCGGGCATTCGCATCGCCTACATCGACGAGTACGGCTCGCTCATGGGCACGTATGTGCCAGAGTCACATGCCAAGGCAGCTGATGTGTTCCTCAGGCAGTGCGCAATCTACAACGACCCGGCCCGTCGACTCGACGTGGCCCGCAGGTTGCAGCTCGCGTCAATCCACAACATGAGGGAGAACCTCCGCTACTACGCGCGACGCGGTCGAGACGAGCTCGCGGAGCACATCACATATCTCAGCTCATGCGCCAAGGAGGCGAACGAGTGCAAGAACGTCGATGAGCTGATGCTCGTCGAAGCACGGGCTAAGCGGCGCTACTATGACGGATTCAGCAAGATAGTGGAGAGGGCGGGCTTTGGGTTCTCGCAGCGCACCAAGAGGCCTCCAAAGGATCCTGCCAATGCGATGATCAGCTTCGGGAACGTCGTGCTGTACAACCTGTTCCTTCAGATTATCTGTAAGACATCGCTTGATCCAAAGATCGGCGTGGTACATGCGACCAACCGGCGTAGCTATAGCCTCAACCTTGACTTCGCCGACCTCTTCAAGCCCGTTGTCGTCGATCGGGTGATTTTCTCGTTGGCGAACCGTCACGAGATCAGGCCGGAATCGCATTTCCATACCGGCGAAAAGGGAGGCATCCTCCTCAACGCAGAGGGAAAGAAGCTGTTCGTCGAGCGTTTGGAACAGAAGCTCGACGCACGCGCGGCGGGCAAAGGCAAGGGCGTCACGTATCGGCAGCTCATGGCAGATGAAGTTGCCGCGTTTCAGCGTCTCGTGCGCAATGGTGAGACGTACAAGCCTTATAAGTATTACTGAGAGGTGCGGGTGCGCCCGCACCTCTCTGCCGTGGAATGCCTCCAAAAGCGGATAAACCGTTGAGGACGATGGAAGACCTGGGCACACCTCGACGGAGGCGCACCTGCTTGGAGCCTCAGACATGAGGTGTGCCCCAAGACTCCGATGGCCGATTCTTAGGCGCAGGTGGTGGTGCGTGTAGTTTAACTCCCCAAGGGGTAAGGTCTGGCGTAAGGAATTTCGAAAGCCAAATCCGCAGTTAGTTTCTTTGTTTCAATTCCCCAAGGGGTAAGGTCTGGCGAGCATGATTATCAACATGTTCGCATTATCAACTTGTTTCAATTCCCCAAGGGGTAAGGTCTGGCAAATTGACTTTCACCACCTCGCCCATCTTGAAAGCTGTGTTTCAATTCCCCAAGGGGTAAGGTCTGGCATTTCGTCATGTCCTTTGAAGACTACCGCTGGTGGCGTTTCAATTCCCCAAGGGGTAAGGTCTGGCCAAATATAACGATTTCTCTTCAAACGGCCTAGCTTACCTGTTTCAATTCCCCAAGGGGTAAGGTCTGGCCGGAAGCAAAGGCGCAATGGTAGCTATATTGTACGTAGTTTCAATTCCCCAAGGGGTAAGGTCTGGAGAAAGACTAAGAGAGGTTGACAAGGACGTTATAGTGTTTCAATTCCCCAAGGGGTATGGTCTGGCCGTAGAGGCTTTTGACGAGCTGATCGCGCTTGGTGAAAAGTTTCAATTCCCCAAGGGGTAAGGTCTGGCCACGAGCATGGGGAGCGTACAACGCACTTCTCATCATGTTTCAATTCCCCAAGGGGTAAGGTCTGGCATGGCACAGGCCCTCAGCGGCCTCACTGAAGTCATGTTTCAATTCCCCAAGGGGTAAGGTCTGGCGGCACCATCATCAAGTACCCGAACGTGCTTGGAATGCATGTTTCAATTCCCCAAGGGGTAAGGTCTGGCGTATCTACAACCAAGGACCGAACCAATACGGTACGGACATGTTTCAATTCCCCAAGGGGTAAGGTCTGGCGTTGTAGGGTTGTAGGAACAAAATGAAGTTAGAATAGTTTGGTTTCAATTCCCCAAGGGGTAAGGTCTGGCATACCACGATTTGTGGTGTAGTGAACCAAGAAACGTTTCAATTCCCCAAGGGGTAAGGTCTGGCACAGACATGCAATACATCAACGTGAAAGTGCCGGCATCGTTTCAATTCCCCAAGGGGTAAGGTCTGGCGAATGGGTTCCGCACGACAACATTCGTGCATTACGACGTTTCAATTCCCCAAGGGGTAAGGTCTGGCGGAAGCAATTATAGACGACTATCAAGAGATAGTAGAGTTTCAATTCCCCAAGGGGTAAGGTCTGACGTGTCTTGGTTTTGACCAACAACGTTGAATACTAGACCTGTTTCAATTCCCCAAGGGGTAAGGTCTGACATAGACATTATGGCGTATGACTTCGCAATGCATCTCTGGTTTCAATTCCCCAAGGGGTAAGGTCTGACATGCGGAGGAGAAGCTGGAAGCAATGCTCCCGGCCCGTTTCAATTCCCCAAGGGGTAAGGTCTGACAGGATATACGAGATCATAGTCCAAGTTGGAATATGTTTCAATTCCCCAAGGGGTAAGGTCTGACATAATGATGAAATTAAGGTAGTTCTAATAGGAACGTTAAGTTTCGATTCCCCAAGGGGTAAGGTCTGACGACTATGGCTATAAGTCACAAGATGTTGGTGGCGTATATGTTTCAATTCCCCAAGGGGTAAGGTCTGACGTCGCATGATGCCTACACCTGCGGACTGCACATCCACGTTTCAATTCCCCAAGGGGTAAGGTCTGACGCAAACGAACATTTGTTGTAATTGGGACATTGGTATGTTTCAATTCCCCAAGGGGTAAGGTCTGACAAGCACAGCTCGTAGACCTATCTGACCAGATAGAGTTTCAATTCCCCAAGGGGTAAGGTCTGACATAAAGTCGAGTAGAAAGGTAGAAAGATGAAAGAGATGTTTCAATTCCCCAAGGGGTAAGGTCTGACGCTGATATTCGTGGGGTTAAAAAAATATCGTATCCACGTTTCAATTCCCCAAGGGGTAAGGTCTGACATTACAAGAGAGAATTCACTGATCGTAATGGCGATCAGGTTTCAATTCCCCAAGGGGTAAGGTCTGACAAAGCAGATCACAGATTGATAGAGTTTCGAGTTATTCGTTTCAATTCCCCAAGGGGTAAGGTCTGACATTCTGATATTAAGGCACTACAGGAACAGCGTAAGGTTTCAATTCCCCAAGGGGTAAGGTCTGACGCCCGACGTTTTCTAACATGGCTTGCGACAAAAAGTTTCAATTCCCCAAGGGGTAAGGTCTGACAGACAAATAATCGATTGGGGGCAGATGGTCCCGAAAATAACGTTTCAATTCCCCAAGGGGTAAGGTCTGACGGAGCATCGAGCCTTACGTAATCTGGTAACAAGTTTGGTTTCAATTCCCCAAGGGGTAAGGTCTGACGTTGCAGGGCTTAAAGGCATTCAGTACATAAAGGAGAGTTTCAATTCCCCAAGGGGTAAGGTCTGACAAGCACAGGCACAAACGCAACCGCAGGTTGTATACGGTTTCAATTCCCCAAGGGGTAAGGTCTGACGACGAAACGAAGAAAGTTGAAGCCGAAGAGGCATAGTTTCAATTCCCCAAGGGGTAAGGTCTGACAATGACCAGTGGCATCAACCATTGGTCGGACAAGTTGTTTCAATTCCCCAAGGGGTAAGGTCTGACCTTTGTGAAGGCGGACGTCGAGCCGCAATACACCCAATGTTTCAATTCCCCAAGGGGTAAGGTCTGACTACATCTGATCATACATGCTTTTATGGGGCTTGCTTCGGTTTCAATTCCCCAAGGGGTAAGGTCTGACGGGTAATAACAAAAGTTAGTGATGTTTGTTACGCTGTTTCAATTCCCCAAGGGGTAAGGTCTGACATGTCCATCTCAATAGAGAAAGGAAGAAAGATGAGGTTTCAATTCCCCAAGGGGTAAGGTCTGACAAAAGAAGTGAAAGAAGTAAACATGAATAATCTGCTTAGGTTTCAATTCCCCAAGGGGTAAGGTCTGACATTTATAGTAGAAAAACAGTCGTAGGAATAACATCCGTTTCAATTCCCCAAGGGGTAAGGTCTGACGGGGAGTTTCTCTACGAGGACTCCCTCACCACTCCGTTTCAATTCCCCAAGGGGTAAGGTCTGACATCAGTTAATTAACAAGCTGGAAGAAAAGCTTGGATTTGGTTTCAATTCCCCAAGGGGTAAGGTCTGACCTAGCCAGAGTGGAATGGGCATCAACGAGGTTCAAAGTTTCAATTCCCCAAGGGGTAAGGTCTGACAAAATCTGACGGTTTCGAGTTCCTAATCGACGAGTAAGTTTCAATTCCCCAAGGGGTAAGGTCTGACCAGTAAACTTGACCGAATTATACACCAGACATGGATAAACGGAACCCACTATTCAAACCATTTCCGAACGGCCCCATTTCGAGGGCGAAAAGTGCGTCGATGATTTTGCAAAGGTGCAGGTAGACGAAATGGCGGCATCTCGCGTAGGGGTCGACGCACTTTTTGCCCCCAAACGGGGGCTCAAAAGGCCCTTTTCGTGCTCCCGGCGATGCCTCATAAGCCCTCTAGCAGGGCAAACGTCGCCAAATCACCGACGCACTTTTTTCTCGAGGCCTTCATTGCGCTAGGCTCGTATTAGGATTGGAGGCATGCTGGGAGATGGTCATGTTCGCTTTTGAGAGGTCAGGCGTAATGCGGGGCCAAGGGCCCAAGGACCGACGTGGTTCATGTGTGGCGTTCGGCACGCATTGGGAGTCGTGCGCATGTTCGTGATTCTCTCGTACGACATCGGGGCCAAGCGAGTGCAGAAGGCGCTCAAGATCTGTAGGAAGTACCTGCATCACATGCACCGCTCGGTGTTCGAGGGCAACATAAGCGAGGGAAAGCTCAACCAACTGAAGCGTGAGCTGGAGCGTGTGGTGAACACGCGGTACGACACGGTGTGCATCTATCGCATCGAATCACCGGTGCTCGTCAAGAAGGAGCAGATAGGCGTCATTCACGACGTGAGCGAAATCATCTGAACGACTCACGAGCACAGCGAATCCCTAAACATGCGTACTGTCGACGGATGTATCCATGGCAGGAAGTTATCAGGTGGCACGCTATCATAGGAGTGTCGGCCACGCTCAGTAAAGGAGAGACCCGTCTTGAAGAAGTTCTTTATGGTCACGCCGCAACAACCCGAGGGCATGCTGCACAGCCAATGCTATCTGGCGCTGGACAACGATGCCCTTCGCTACAACGGACGGACGCGCTTCCCCATCGTCCCACTCATCAACGGCTATGCGACCAGCGGGGAGTGCGTGCAGGTGATTACCGTCACATATGGAGCACCTTCCAACTGCGTCAACAACCTTGCTGTACTGCGGGCGGAGCTTGACGACCTTTCCGCATGCCAGGACATCGACATCGACCTCGCGTCTGTTGATGTTCCCTTCGACGATAGCGTCGGCGCCCTCATTCACGTCTGGCAGCTCCTCATCAGCCACATCGATGACGGGGATGAGCTGTACGCCTGCATCACCTTCGGCTCCAAGCCCGTTCCCATCATGCTCACCATGGCGCTGCAGTATGGCTGTCGCATCAAGAAGGGCGTCTCCATCGAGTGCGTCGTCTACGGGCAGATGGATCACGGCCAGAATCCGCCCCTTGCCCGCATCTACGACGTGACCGCCCTCGCCAAGCTCGACGAGCTCGTCCGCGTGCTCGCCGACATGCGGGTAGCCGAGCCGGAGTCTGCGCTGCGCATGGTGCTTGATCTGGGGAGTGGCGCGAATGGATAGGCACAAGATCGATCAGTACGGCCATCGGTTGGTCGACAGTGGAGAAGAGTCGCTCGAGCATCGTATAAACCGCAAGGCCGACAAGTATGCCAAGATTCGCGACAACGAGGGAAACGAGGCGCGAAAGACTGCTCTACATATGGAGCTGCTCACGCTGTGCATCCGCTATTTTCGCGTCGTTGGCCAAGGCATGGCTAGTCAAGACACCTACGATGATGTCCTCGTGAACGAGCTGTACTGGTGCCTCAAGCACCACTCCGCATCGAAAGGTCCCTTCACGCACTATGTGAGGTTTCGCTACAAGCGACAGAGCATGACGGTTGCGGAACGCGAGTACAAGTCAACGCCAGAAATCGTGCCTCTTGACGAAGAGAAACATGAATTCGAGGCTACGGAGGTCCAGCCATTTTTCGAGGAGGATTCGCACATTCACGCCGACGCCATGCTTGCCGAGTTCATCTCGCTCGTCGTGGAGTTCCTCGACCACTTGCCAGACAAGAAGCACAACGAGCGTGCCAAACTGTACCTGAGGATGAACTTCACCGAGTGGACGACGTACTCCGTCAAGATGCAGCCTGTCATTCATGACTGCGAGCACTTCGAGTCGCAGGAGACGCGCTTCTTCTCCACCATGGAGCTCCCCTTTCTTGATGTCTTTATGGCTCGGGCATGCCGCTCGATCCGTGCGCTTTGGGGGTGCGAGCTCAAGGAAGGGATGGGTACGATACTGCGTCTCGACGACCCGGCGCTAAAGGCGAAGAACCCGCCCGCACCGTGGAAGCTGCCCACAAGCGTTTATGTAGACTATGTCTCCAGCAAGGGCTACAAGGTGACGAGCGCGGTCATCAGCCAGCATCGCAAGAAGTTCGAGCTCCTTAAGGAGCAGATGGGCAACCGACTGGATGACGGTGCAAAATATCGTGACTGATTCTTAGCGTAAGTCTAAATCTTCCGCGCGAGAGTGGATTGAATAATGAAGGCACGAAAGCACCGATTCACTAGGAGGAAGCATTATGACAAACGGAATCATGGCAAGCTCGGCGGTACTGGGCGCGAACACCGCTCCTGCGGCAATTCTGAGCATCGGGGCGCCGGCGGTAGTTGCCGTCGTCGGCTGCTTCTGTCTGGTGGGCATCGTCGGCATCCTGTGCGACAAGCAAGTTGACGCAGACATCCCCAATCTGCGCTTCACCGTGTGTGACAGCGGTGGGCGCAGGGGGTGAAGCCAGGCGGGTACGGGCAGACGCCCGTACCCGCTGGTCCTCTGTGGGGCTAACAAAGTGTCCCGCGTCGGGGCAATTGAGGACCCCAATGTAGTCTGGGCTGGCCTGCAGCGCCTTGAGGTCGTATCCATTTCCCTCACCCAGGGGCAGGACAACCCGCAACTCATTTTTGAGTCCATGAACTCGACGGGCAAGGACCTCTCATCCGCCGACTTAATACGTAACTATGTGCTTATGGGACAGCCCGACCAGGACGGTCTATACCTCACCTACTGGAGACCTATCGAAGTCGCACTCGGCACCAGTAGCTACGACAAGGTGTTCGACAGCTTTGTGCGCGCATGGCTCACCGTGTGCACGGCACCAGAGCTGCCGTCAAAACGAGACGTCTACCAAGCCTTCAAGAACCAGCTGCGCGATGAGGGGTACGGCAGGAGAAAGCCGATGACGGCACTCCTTAAGGAACTGCAGCGCTTCGCCCGCTACTATGCGGCCATCACCTCCGGCACCGAAGACGACGAGGGCCTGCGCAGGCGCTTTGATCACATCAGAAGGCTCGACGCGACGGTCGTCAACCCGCTTCTGCTCTCGCTCTACGACGACTATGAGCACAATGCCTTCTCGTACGATGACTTCCTCGGGATGCTCGACATGATCGAGAGCTTCCTGTTCCGCCGTGCGGCGTGTGACGTTCCGACTCATGGCCTGAATCGATGGTTTCCCTCGCTTATCGCACGCCTCAACAAGGTGCAGGACGACGGCGGGAACTACGCCGAGGCACTCACCGCCTTCCTGCTGAATGAAGCCGGAACACCGAGGCGCTTTCCCACGGACGCCGAGTTCAAGAACGCACTCAAGACGCGCGATGCCTACGGCTTCCGCCGTTGCTTCTACATGCTCACGCGAATCGAGAACAGCCACCACCCAAAGAACGAGATAGACTTTGCGAGCGGCACCTACACCATCGAACATATAATGCCCCAGAACGCGCTCGCACACGATGAGTGGAGGCGGATGTTGGGCGACGTAAGCGAGGAGGAGTTCGATGGCCTCGTGCATAACATCGGCAACCTCACTCTCACTGCGTACAATTCTGAGCTCTCCGATGGCACCTTCGAGGAGAAGAAGGCTCGTGCGAGGAGTGGTTACGACGATGATTACCTTGCCATTTCGCATGCGCTGAAGGAACTCAGCTCCTGGAACGCGGCTACCATCTCCAGCCGTGCGAGCGATCTGGTCGATCAGGCGGTTGGCATCTGGTCCCTGCCGACGATTGACGAGGCGGTGCGAAAGTCGTACCTCCCCGAGAAGAAGCCCACCGGAGCCAAGCGTGTGGTCACCTTCCGCGACGTCTTCAACGCTGGCCTCCTCAAGGAGGGCGACCTGCTCGTGAGCAGCACCCCGACCTTCCGAGGAACCGCGACCGTAACTGTCGAAGGTGCCATCAGGCTCGAGAATGGTGACGAGTTCACCAGCCCCTCCCTATCGTTCATCAATCTCGTCAAGCGGCAGGGTGGTTCAGGCTCGCGCAATGGATGGCACTGCTGGCGTGTTGGCAGTGAGGATGGGCCGCTTATCGATGAGCTTCGCAGCAAGCTCCTCGCTGGGAAGAAGGACGACGCGGAGGCCGAGCGCGTTAAGTTCCGTATCGCCTTCTGGGACGGGCTCTACGAGAGGTGCAGCGAGGACCAAGCCTTTATCGATGCGTTCGGCGACCAGACAGGGCGTGCCGAGAACCGCGACTGGTGGGCGTCCTTCGGCATTGGCCTTGGTAACTGCCATGTGGAGGCACGCGCAGGAAAGCGTGACAGGTACGCGGATGTGGGAATCTACTACCCCCAGGGAAAAGGCTACGAGAAGCTCTTCGAGCGGCGTGGCGAGATTGAGGGTGCCTACGCTGACGCAGGGGCGGAAGGACGTTCGACTATGACGTGCGGGAATGGGCTGAGGCGCAGGACTGGATGAAGGGCTTGTTGCTGCGTATGCGAGCGACGGCGTTGGAGACGCACGCTCGATGAGATTGCCCGGCGAGCTGTGGTGGGCAAACCGCATGGGGGGCACTCCCCTGTCGTCCATAATCGGACATGGGTAGCCGTGCCTCAACGTATGCGCGTGGCACCAATTGGTACGCTTTGTGGCGTATGCTGCCTCGGAATCGCGAAATGCGTAACCGAGGTAGCGATTCGCCATGTCATGTGTCGGCGATATCCGTGCGGTGCACATCCAGTCGAAAACATGCGCAAGCCTCCGATTCGATGTGCTTGTCGAGCATCGAATCGGAGGCAGAAGGTTGGACGCAGCTTCATGGAAAGGCAATCCACGCAGGAGTGAGGTTACTTCCAGCTGGCGTCGACTGCCTAGAGTCCCCAAGGGGTAAGGTCCGGCATGCAGATGCCGACAAGTTCGTGTATCCGGACTACATGTTTCAATTCCCCAAGGGATAAGGTCTGGCTTGCATACACGACCAATACACATCAAAAGGCTTCGAGCCTGTTTCAATTCCCCAAGGGGTAAGGTCTGGCGGGACAACGAGAAAGGAAACATGATGTACGAAATCGTTTCAATTCCCCAAGGGGTAAGGTCTGGCCAATAATTGTCACGGGGAGGCAGGTGGCAACCATCCGCGACCTGTTTCAATTCCCCAAGGGGTAAGGTCTGGCGTGTGGGATATTGCATCCATGATGGACAGCATATGGCTGTTTCAATTCCCCAAGGGGTAAGGTCTGGCGCAGAGACCGAAGCAATGCTTGATACAATGAATAAAAGTTTCAATTCCCCAAGGGGTAAGGTCTGGCCCGAATCGACGAGTTGAGCGATGCATTCGACAAGTTGTTTCAATTCCCCAAGGGGTAAGGTCTGGCATATGCCAGAGAGCAGAGAGGATCTGCTCTGGCTTGTTTCAATTCCCCAAGGGGTAAGGTCTGGCATGCGGGATAGAATTCGAGAAGCCAGGCTAAACAAGTTTCAATTCCCCAAGGGGTAAGGTCTGGCACAACCCGAAGTAAATATAAACGATATTCTACTGTTGGGTTTCAATTCCCCAAGGGGTAAGGTCTGGCTCTAAGGTCATGCCACAAAGCGTAACCGTAGATGTTGTGTTTCAATTCCCCAAGGGGTAAGGTCTGGCGAACAGCAGATTGCATTTGTAAACGGTGCGATTGTTTCAATTCCCCAAGGGGTAAGGTCTGGCGTTGATGACCCCGATGAACAAATCAACTACGCATCCATGTTTCAATTCCCCAAGGGGTAAGGTCTGGCGGATGGAAAGTATTACAAATTTCTTATGGAATTACGTTTCAATTCCCCAAGGGGTAAGGTCTGGCGTAATGCGCACTTCCCCTACGTGGTAAGCGGCGCAAATGCGTTTCAATTCCCCAAGGGGTAAGGTCTGGCAGACACTGAACGCCATCGTCAATGGGACCGCTGCGATTGTTTCAATTCCCCAAGGGGTAAGGTCTGGCCGGTAGTGTCACTTGACGAGGAAGAAACCGCAACGTTTGGTTTCAATTCCCCAAGGGGTAAGGTCTGGCTTGACACATATGTGGACTTCTGCGCCTTGGACGCGGAGGGTTTCAATTCCCCAAGGGGTAAGGTCTGGCCATGGACTTTTTCAGCCATGAGATGACTGGCACGAAGGACGTTTCAATTCCCCAAGGGGTAAGGTCTGGCTGGAGCACAGCGACAACAACAGACTCACGACCGACAAGTTTCAATTCCCCAAGGGGTAAGGTCTGGCCGTACACGGACGAGACGCAGGAGACCGTGGATGAGGTCACGTTTCAATTCCCCAAGGGGTAAGGTCTGGCATAAAAATATAGGAGGAAGAATGGCAAGTATAGATGAGGTTTCAATTCCCCAAGGGGTAAGGTCTGGCATGGATGTGTGAATATTTTATGGAAATCTTGCCTTGACGTTTCAATTCCCCAAGGGGTAAGGTCTGGCACAGACCAGTACGACCTCTATCACGAGATACTCGAATTGTTTCAATTCCCCAAGGGGTAAGGTCTGGCGATGGGAAAGCGGGACCTCATGGCCCTGCCAACGAATGTTTCAATTCCCCAAGGGGTAAGGTCTGGCAAAACGAGTATTGAAGATTTTTAAGAAAGAAGTGTTGGTTTCAATTCCCCAAGGGGTAAGGTCTGGCCCCGTAATGAGGCGTACAGCAGTTTCGCATATGATTGCGTTTCAATTCCCCAAGGGGTAAGGTCTCGCCTCTTCGACGAAATGAGCACACAACTTGACCAACTCATCAACGTTTCAATTCCCCAAGGGGTAAGGTCTGGCTTCAATAGGATTGGTGAGATGTCTAATTTAACGCAGTATGGTTTCAATTCCCCAAGGGGTAAGGTCTGGCAATACCGACGAGAACGACGATACGGCTTACTTCGAGTTTCAATTCCCCAAGGGGTAAGGTCTGGCGTGAGAGTCAGATAGCATTCCTCGAAGAGCAGAGGGTTTCAATTCCCCAAGGGGTAAGGTCTGGCATAGACTACAAAGTTGGTACGGGAAGGGATACTTTGTTTCAATTCCCCAAGGGGTAAGGTCTGGCGAATGGACTGATTTTGTAACGCTTGCTCAGCCGAACCAATCGGTTTCAATTCCCCAAGGGGTAAGGTCTGGCATCACCACTTTCGCTACAAATCTCGCAATGTTCTGGTTTCAATTCCCCAAGGGGTAAGGTCTGGCGAAGAGATTAATAATGAGGTGAATGATCTGATTAAGTTTCAATTCCCCAAGGGGTAAGGTCTGGCGTGGATTGTGCAATGCATATGTTTGGGTTTCCCATGTGTTTCAATTCCCCAAGGGGTAAGGTCTGGCAAGATCAGCGACGTGTGCTACAAGCACCCAGTTGCGTTTCAATTCCCCAAGGGGTAAGGTCTGGCGCGAGTGGCTCGACACTCATGGTGAGTGGCTTGGCTAGTTTCAATTCCCCAAGGGGTAAGGTCTGGCGAGAGCCGCCATCGAGGGCGGTTGGTTTGACGTATATAAATGTTTCAATTCCCCAAGGGGTAAGGTCTGGCATGGCTAACATAAAGTGGTTCGAAAGTGCTCAACAGGTTTCAATTCCCCAAGGGGTAAGGTCTGGCGTTACGGAAGAAGGAATCAAACAGAAAGTTGATGAGTACGTTTCAATTCCCCAAGGGGTAAGGTCTGGCGATACGTTTAACAATTTGACGTTTTTGGGAGCATACGTTTCAATTCCCCAAGGGGTAAGGTCTGGCCTAGCGATGGCGGTATATTTTGATGAACAAGCCGCGCTACGTTTCAATTCCCCAAGGGGTAAGGTCTGGCTGTTGCAAGTCCACTTGACGACATAAAAGTGTTCGTGTTTCAATTCCCCAAGGGGTAAGGTCTGGCTCATGATCGAGAACGGAATTGAGACCGGCATTGAGGTTTCAATTCCCCAAGGGGTAAGGTCTGGCCAGTACATTAGGTCGAATTATACACCAGAGTCGAATATTCTGAACCCACTATCCAAACCATTTCCAAACGGCCCCATTTCGAGGGCAAAAAGTGCGTCGATGATTTTGCAAAAGCGCAGGTAGACGAAGTGGCGGCATCTCACAGAGAGGTCGACACACATTTTGGCCCCAAACAAGGCTCTAAGAGGTCCCTTTTGAGTCCGTCGTACTGTCCCGCAGGCCATCTAGCTGGGCAAACGTCGCCAAATCACCGACGCACTTTTCGCGATTAGGCAGGCTGGGGCGGTCGCTCAGGCTAGTTGAATTCGTCTTGTGTCACGAAGAATCCATCCTTGGAAACAGCCTTAGAACATCTATTGGATGCGAACAACGCCTCGTCGGGTTCCATGATCACGAGCATCAGTCGGCGGTGGTGCCGGCAATAGCGTCCATGCACTTGATTAGAGCCTTCGTTTCGTGGGCGAACAAGCCACATCGACGTAGAGCACGGAAAGCGCAACATCGCCTTCGACAACATGATGAAGATTGCCGGCGGACTGGACGTGTCCCTCTCAGAGCTCGTGCGCGACATCGAGCAGGGGACGTAGGACGGCATATGTCCAGTCTCGTGGCCGCTCTTGTCTACGCCCTTTGAGGATGTGCAGTTTACGCCATCGCGAAGGGGCAACTGTGTACGATTGCCCCGGCAGATTGCACATACTCCCCTCTCAGGATGACGTGAATTGCACATCCTCAAACGCTATGTCTGCTTGAGGCACGATCACCCGGCGCCGCGACTCACGGCAAATGTCCTCCCTCAGCTGGTCGACTGTGTCTGGCACCTGCTGAATCCATCTCACAACCCGAGCAGATACTCCTCGACGTTGAGGTAGTCGATTCCTAGGCCAAGGGGACCGGCTGCGTCACTGTCTCCACATGCAGAAGTACGGCTCCCGGCTCGAGCGAGCGGACTTCATAATCAGCGAAGACCTCAATCACGCGCAGCCAATAGCGTACCTCGGCGCGAGCGGCCGCACTCACCTCAACATGGGCCGGTCCTGGGTCGAATACGCCGAGTGCACGCATGAGCGAGGCGGTGATGCCCTCCGTATCAGTATCGTGAGCATCGAGAGGCGACGTATCACCCGCACATGCTCATGATAGGGAATCCAGGTGGTATGTATCGCCTTGTGTGCGGGCTGGTCGTCTGTGCGAGAGATTCCGAGTCAATCCCAAAGCCTGCGGGCTCTCCAAATAGGTGGCTGCGCCCGGTAAACCTCCTAAAATCAAGAGGCTGCACGGGCACACCGTCGACACGGACCTCAAGCTCGCGGGGCTCTGGGGAGACGGGTTCGCGACCCAGCTGGCCTGCTTCGACGGCGACATCGGCACGGCTTACGAGTGCCATCTCTTCTCCCGCTATTACCTCATGAGGGAGGACTACAAGAACCGACTTTGGAAGGGCGGGAACGATTGGTGCCTCACCTGCGGCCACGGCGTCGGGTTCAACAACAAGTTCGACGCCAAGAAACAGGTCATGTAACCCATATCTAACACATGCCCAAGGTGTCCGAGGGCTTTTGCGGGGCGAGACGAACGGCATAAGGACGGATGAGATAGACGCGCGCCGCGCCCACGACATCGTCGGGGCGCGGCGCGCACTACATTATCGGGCGTGATTATGTCCTTTTACCTTGGCGGTATGTGCTGGCCACCGCCATCCCTCTGCCGATTGGGGTCATCGGGTCTCTTCGCGCCGCCGGCCAAGTCCGTGAGGTCTCCGTCGTCCTCGCGCTTGAGGGTGCTTTTGGGCTTCGACTCATCCTCGACGTCCTTCTTCTTGCCAAACAATCCCATCTCCTACTCCTTTCTACAACCATCGGCCCTAGTATTCTTTGTCACCGATGGAGATGATCTTAGTCTTTCCGTCGGCATCCACCTCGTAGGTGCAGATATCCGACCGATATTCGTTGCCCTTGAGGTCAAGCGCGACGAAGTAGCAATCATAGGTGCCCGGTGCCAAGGCAGTCTCCGAAATCTTCACCTCATCGCCGACCACAACCTCCTCGCGCACCGTCTCCGAATGCAGCGCGCGGGCTCCCACGGTCGACCCGGCCGGGAGGCTGTCTTCCGTACGGTCAGCCATGCCCGTAACGTGATCGACACCGTTCCAGACCCCGAGCAGCTCGTAGTGGCCGTTGTCTGGCTCGTCGAAGTTCCATATCCAGGCTATGCGCAAGTAAGCGTCCTCGCCGTCCACGGTGACGGGCGCGGAGAACACCACGTAGTCTTCCTCGTAGGATATGACCGAGGCGTCGAGCACCATGCCGTCGAGGGTGATGGCGACGGCGCCCGCCGGGTTGTACGCAAAGGTGAGGTTGTCCCAGTCGTCGTCTATGTCTACGTTGGTGTCCTGATAGGATCCGTCTACTGCCTCGTTCACCACGTAGAGGTCGAAGAACTCGTCGGTGGTGGCGGGGTCGATCGTGACACTCAGCTTTCCGTCCTTGTTGACGGAACCAGCGTCGGAGAACTTCACTTCGCCCGTGACGCTGTCGTAAAGCCTGCTGAGAGTCTGGGCATACGAGGTGAGCGGCGAAGTCTCCACGTAGCTGGCGAGGTCATCTGCGTTCGATGCCTGGGGGTACCAGAGCGAGATTCCGTTCGCGCCTGCCATGGTGGACCCGCCTGCACGGTGGGCAACCGCTTCGTCAACTGCCTGAGCGAGGTTGCTCCACGCCTTGCCGCCATCCGCTGAGCCCTCGGCGTTGCCCTCGGCCATGCCCTTCAGATCAACGAGGTTTGACCTGCCCTCCTCCTTGGTTGAGCCACCGAACGATTGCGCGTATCGGGTGCCAAACACGAGGTGGCGAAGTGCCTGCACCTCGTTCTTCTTCTCGTCCTCGAGCCCCGCAAGCGCGACGTCTAGGGTCTCCTCCACCTTCGCGACCTTCGAGAGGTCGATGGCGGAGAGCGTTGCGGCGCCGTCCTTCCCACGCTCGGAGCACTTGGCCAGGTAACCGTCGCAGATGGCCGCCGAGATCTCGCGCGCGTCTGACGTCTGGGACAGCGCGTCGAAGAGCGCCCCATAGTCCCAGCCTGCACCCGCTTCGAGCTCCTCGGAGCCAACCAGCCAATGAGCATCGTCGTCAAACATGGCGGCAATCTCCAGCGAGCCCATGAGGCAGGCGTCGAATCCCACGATGTCGTAGGGCTTGCCGTCACGGGCCTGAATGCCTTTCCCAAGACCTTCGTCGAGCTCGGCGAGCGAGAGTGCATCTCTTTTGTGTACCTCGTCGTAGCAGGCTCCCCTGAGCGGGCCGCCGCCGTGGTTCCAGAGGAATACCGCCACGTGATCGGCGGGGTACTCCTCGGCACAGAACTCAAGGAAGTCGGCGAATGTCGACGTCTCCCCCATGGAGACCTCACTGGCCTCGCCCACGCTCTGCAACCTGTGGTCACTCACGACGAAGCGGTCCCCGTTGGCCTTGACGTCCTCGTTGTGCCACTTCCTTGCCCCGCCTGCCTGTATGACCACGTTCGTGTTTGCAGGAATGCTTGCTTCGCAAATCTCTAGGAGTGTCTTCGTTGCCCAGCTCTGCCTGCTTTCGAGGTTCGACCCGCAGAGGTAGAGGCATATCGTCCAGCTCTCGTCGCTCGCGCTCGAACTCGCACTACCGCAACCCACAAGGCCTATGACACCAAGGAGGGCAATGACAAGCACGGTGCAGAGGACTTTTGTGCCAATCGTTCTGTTCGTCACGGAAACCCCCTGTAACGAGGAGCGGGGACGGAGACGCGAACCCTCCACCCATCAGAAGCGTTACTTAGTGTACTACAGGTTCACCTAGTCAGCTGCAGAAGCATAGGTATAATTGCTTGAGCGATATACGGAAGCCAACAACATGGGATATGGATTATGGCCGACGACAGAAGCGACATGTTTACGGAGAAGGCGTCCAAGAAGCTGCGCAGTCCCGATGACTTGGACGAGTATGTGCGCGTGACGAACCCAAGCGGTTGGGTTGTGCTGGCGGCGTGCGCCACCCTCATGATTGGTCTCTTTGCGTGGGGTCTCTTTGGTACGGTCGAGACGAACGTGATTGGCATCGGCACGTGCGTAAGAGGAGAGGCGCTGTGCTTCCTTTCCGCCGAGAGGGCATCGAAGGTCCACGTGGGTGACCTCGCCAACGTGGGCGGTGTCCTATCGAAGGTTGAATCCATAAGTACCGTGCCGTTGTCGCGTGTCGAGGCACGCGAGGTCGTGGACAGTGACTACCTAACGAACACGCTCGTGGAGGGCGACTGGACGTACCTCGTGCGTTTTGCAGACGACGGCGAGCACGCCTTCGAAGAGGACGTCCCGATTCCCGTCACCATCACGGTCGAACGCATTTCGCCACTCACCGTCATCTTTGGAGCCGCGTCATGAACGAGCGGCCCATGGACGCAAAGCCCGTTTCCCGTTCGCGCGAGGTGCGAATATGACCAAGGGAGTCGCAAAAGTCCCCCAGATCATGCAGATGGAGTCGCTCGAATGTGGTGCTGCCTGTCTCGCCATGATCCTGGCCTACTACGGACGCTGGGAGCCGCTCGAGAAGGTTCGCGAGCAGTGTGGTGTCTCGCGTGACGGATCCAAGGCGGCCAACATCCTCAAAGCGGCGCGCAGTTACGGACTCGAGGCGGAGGGTGCCTCGGGCGATGTCGATGCCCTGCGTGAGGGTGCGACCTTCCCCTGCGTCATCTTTTGGAACTTCAACCACTTCGTCGTGCTTGACGGATTTAGGGGCGAATACGCCTACATCAACGATCCGGCACGCGGCGAGATCAAGGTGGCGATGGATGAGTTCGAGGAGAGCTTCACCGGCGTCGTGCTACTCTTCCAAACGACCGATGCCTTCGAGAAGGGCGGCCAGAAGCCCAGCACGTTGCGCTACGCGAGGGAGCGCTTGTCAGGTATGGGTGCGCCCATCGCCTTCGTCATGCTGACGGCTGCGCTCATGTCGCTCGCGGGCATCGCCAACACGTCGATGGGCCAAGTCTTCATGGATCGCATCCTCACGGGCGAGAACCCCGACTGGCTCGTGCCACTTTTGGTGTGCCTGCTGCTGATGGCGGTGGTCACGGGCGCTGTGTCCATTCTCAACGCGGTGTACCTCGTGCGCATCCGTGGAAAGATCGCGGTCGTGTCGTCATCGCGCTTCATGCGTCACCTGCTGCACCTGCCGGTAAGGTTCTACTCGCAGCGCATGGTGGGCGACCTGCAGCAAAGGCAGTCTTCCAACGAGACGATCGCCTTCGCGCTCGTGACCCAGATTGCTCCCGTACTCGTAAATGTGGTCATGCTTGTGCTCTATTTGGTGGTCATGCTGCGCCACAGCGTGCTTCTTACGGCGGTGGGGGTATCGGCCGTCGTGATCAACGTGCTCATCACGCGCGTCGTCTCCAAAAGGCGCGTGAACATCTCCCGCTCGACCACCGCCAACGCGGGCAAGAAGTACTCCACGGGCGTGAGCGGCATCGAGATGATTGAGACCATAAAGGCCGCCGGCGCCGAGAACAGCTACTTCGAACGTTGGTCGGGTTACCAGGCGGCCATGAACAGGGACTCGGTACGTGCGATGCGGCTCAACGAGTACCTAGGCTCGCTGCCCGGGGCGTTCACGTCTTTGGCCAACATCACGGTGCTCGTGCTTGGCATCTGGCTCATCGTGCGGGGCGAGTTTACGCCGGGCATGCTGCTCGCCTTTACGGGATTCCTCTCGTCATTTATGTCCCCGGTCAACCAGCTCACGAGCCTGGACCAGACGATGCGGGAGATGGAAACGCAGATGGAGCGTATCGAGGACGTCATGAACTACGAGGGAGACGCGCCGGAGGGCTGCGACGACCCCAAGGAGGTCGCCAACCTAAAGGAGGCGTTCGGCAGGGCGAAGCTGCGCGGTCAGGTGGACCTGGAGGGTGTGACGTTTGGCTATTCTCCGCTCGAGCCGCCGCTCATCGAGGGATTCGACCTGCACGTCGAACCCGGCCAGTGGGTGGCGCTCGTGGGGCCGTCAGGTTGCGGAAAGTCCACCTTGGCCAAGCTGGTGAGCGGTCTCTACGAGCCATGGTCCGGCTCGGTGGGCTTTGACGGCGTGCCCATCGCCAAGGTGCCCCGTCCCATCCTGCGGGGGTCGCTGTCCGTCGTCGACCAAGACACCGTGGTGTTCGACGATACGGTCTCTGACAACATAAAGCTGTGGGACGACTCAATAGAGGACTTCGAGGTGGTATTGGCCTGTCGTGACGCGGACATCCACGATCTGGTGGCGGGACGCGTGGGCGGCTACTCCTCGCGCGTGCTGCCGGGAGGACGCAACTTTAGCGGTGGCCAGCTGCAGCGCCTCGAGATAGCGCGAGCGCTTGCCCGCGATCCCTCCATCGTCATCTTGGACGAGGCGACGAGCGCGCTTGACGCAAGGACCGAGGCCAAAGTCATCGAGCGTATCCGCGAGCGGGGCATCACCTGCATCGTGGTGGCGCATCGCCTCTCCACCATACGCGACTGTGACGAGATCATCGTGCTCGATGCGGGCAAGGTGGTCGAGCGGGGGACGCACTCCCAGTTGCTTGCGGCCGATGGCGCCTACGCGGAGTTGGTGCGCAATGGATGAGTTCATCAGTAAATCCCAGCTCGAGGAGCGTGCTGAGCTCAATGCCGCAAAGATGGAGCGGGCCTACGCGGAGCTTGCGGCGAGTGTGAGTCCGAAGGGCAAGACCCCGCCCATGAGCATCGAGGGCTCCGAGCAAATCGACCGAGCGGTGAAGGCCTGCCTCAGGCACCTGGGCGTGGAGACTGGCGATGCGCCGCCCAGCATCAACGGCTTTGAGGAGAGAATCGATTGGCTCTGCCGCCCCTCCGGTACGATGCACCGTACGGTCAGGCTCAGCAAGGGCTGGCAGAGGGAGGCGTTCGGTGCGTTGCTGGGACGCTTGGACACGGGCGAGGTGGTGGCGCTTATACCCAGAGGGACGGCCGGCTACCACTACCTCAATCCGCAGACCGGCGAGCGGGTCAAGGTGAACGCTCAGGTGGCGACGCACATCGACCAAGAGGCCGTGTTCTTCTATCGACCGCTGCCGTCCCGTCCGCTCCAGGGCGACGACCTGTCCTCGTTCGTGTTCAGCACGTTCTCCCGCACGGACTTCCTCATCGTGATGGGGGCGGCGCTTACGGTAACGCTCATCGGTCTTTTGCCCGCGTGGGCCAACAAGGTGGCGTTTGGCGTCGTGGCACCCTCGGGGCAGGTCGGGCTCGTGCTTCCCATCGCCCTTCTCCTCGTGGGTGTAACTGTTACCACCACGCTCATTGGGATATGCCGCAACCTCATTATGGCACGGGTGTCCATCAAGCTCGACATAGCGACCGAGGCGGCCACGTACGCACGCGTGCTGTCGCTGCCCGCCAAGTTCTTTAAGGACTACGCCGCCGGCGAGCTCGCAAGCCGTATGGGAGGCGTCACGTCGCTCTGCCGGCAGATGGTGTCGATCCTGCTCGGATCGGGGCTCTCGGCGGTTCTCTCGCTGATCTACGTGTTCCAGATCTTCGTCTACACCCCGACGCTTGTGGCGCCCGCGCTTCTCGTTGTGGTGGTGCAGGCGGTCTTGGGCATCATGTCGACGCTGCTCACGATACGGTACGAGCGGGCGTCGATGGAGGCTGACGCGAAGACGTCAGGTGTGGTTACGGCGCTGCTAGGTGGCATCCAAAAGATCAAGCTCGCAGGTGCGGAGGACCTTGCCTTCGCCAAATGGGCGCGTGGGTACTCCAAATACGTGAGGGCAACCTACAACCGCCCGGTGCTCCTCAACGCATTACCGGCGCTCATTGGGCTCGTGGGGATTCTGGGCAACATTCTGATCTACTACACGGCTGCCGCCACAGGCGTCACCTACGACAACTACATGGCGTTTACCGTGGCCTATGGACAGACCACAGGAGCCATCATGGCACTTGCCTCGATAGCGGGACAGATAGCGCAGACCAAGCCCCTGCTCGACATGGTCAAACCCATTCTGGATGCTGACCCCGAGACTGATGACGACCGCCCGTCCGTGGAGTCGCTCGCGGGCACCATAGAGGTGTCGAGCGTCTCGTTCCGCTACGACGAGAGCCTGCCCTACATCCTCGACGATCTTTCCTTCAGCGTGAAGTCCGGCGAGTACGTCGCGCTCGTCGGTGAGAGCGGGTGCGGCAAGTCGACCATCATGAGGCTGCTGCTCGGGTTTGAGGAGCCGGAGCGGGGCAGCATCTTCTATGGTCTGCATGACGTGCATCAGGTGAACCTACGCTCGCTCAGGCGTCACATTGGTACGGTCATGCAGGATAGCAGGCTGTTTGCGGGCAGCATATTGGAGAACATCACCATATCTGCGCCCTCAGCCACACTTGATGACGCTTGGGAAGCCGCCGAGCTTGCGGGCATTGCCGACGACATCCGTAGGATGCCCATGGGCATGCAGACCCTCGTGTCTGAGGGCGGGGGCGGCGTGTCGGGCGGTCAGCGCCAGCGAATCATGATAGCCCGCGCCGTGTGTGGTAACCGTCGCATCCTCATGTTCGATGAGGCTACGAGTGCGCTCGACAACAAGACGCAAAAGCACGTCGCCGACTCGCTCGCGTCCCTGCGATGCACGCGCATCGTCATCGCGCACAGGCTGTCGACCGTGCGCGAGTGCGACCGAATCCTGGTGGTCGCCAATGGCGGCATCGCCGAGGAGGGCAGCTACGACGAGCTCATCGAGCGCGGCGGCATCTTCGCCGACCTTGTCGAGCGTCAGCGGGTGGACGGAGCGGCATGACCAGTCGTTGGGTGGAAAGGGAGCACTCCTTGGAATGCAAGGGGAAAAGAACGATCGGTTGATGCGTGAGGCCGAGAGGCGGTTCCACTCCGCCTCTTCTTTGGTCGCTTAGGTGCGTACTGCATGTATAATGGTATTGCGTCAGCAGAGTCCGCCCCCGGTTAACACTTCGTGGGTGACGTCGGGTCTATTCTCGTAGGGATACCGGCTGCGGTCGGCCTTTCCTCGTGAATACTCATGCGCCCTCCCTTCGCAACGCGCCGCCCACGCGGGCTCTGTTGACGCGCATTCACTGACTCATGCTCGCCGACGTGAACTTCTCGGCCTCCGACCTACAGGGTTGCGTTGCGCTTTTGCTATGCTGTTGCTGGACTGGTTCACGCGAGAGGAGCGCTCGTGCCCACACTCTTCGTCGATGCCGACGCCTGCCCCACCACACGTGAGGCGCTCGCCTGTGCGCGCAAGGCCCGTGTCCCGTGCGTGCTTGCCGGTGACTCTGGCCACAATCTTCTGCGCCACGTGCGCAAGGACGACCCAACGGAGCCTCCGAGCGCGGCTGCTGCGGGCGAGAAGGGCGGCTTCTGGGTGCGCACGCTTCAGGTCGGGCAAGGTTCCGATGCGGCCGACTTCGCCATCGTCTGCGAACTTGAGCCGGGTGATGTGGTCGTGACGCAGGACTTCGGGCTCGCCTCCATGGCGCTCGGTCGTGGCTGCAAGGCTATCGACCCCCGTGGGCATGTGTACGACCAACGCACCATCGATGCGTTGCTGCTCGTACGGCACGCCACCAAGCAGGAACTCCGCTCCAAGCGTCGACACGGACGGCCTCGCGTCACGAGGCATGCCGCCTTCGACGAGGAGGATCGCGAGCGATTCGTACGCAACCTCACCACGCTTCTGACGTGGTGACGAGGGAGGTCAAGTATCGCGTTAGGAGGCTGGCATGCTCAAGCGGCCGTTCATACCCGCCGAGGGCGTCTCGAACATCGAGCTGTTCTACGACCTCATCTTCGTGTACGGCATCAGCGTCGTCACGTCACTGTGCCGAAACCCCCAGGGAGGCTTCTTTGACTGGGGCATGTGGATAATCTATCTCTTCTCGTTTTTGGTCATCTTGCAGATTTGGTTCTATACGACGCTGCTCATGAATCGCTATGGGGACCGCTCCCCCGCAGAGACCGTGGGCCTCTTTGCGAACATGTTCCTTCTGTACTTCCTTGCAAACGGCGTACGGTTGGACTGGCATCAGACGTCACAGATGTTCAACCTCACGTGGGCTGCCATCCTGCTCAACCTTGCCGTTCAGTGGCTGCTCAAGCTGCGCACATACACCAACCTCGACCGTACGGACCGAGGCATCATGCTTTGGACGATCGTCTCCCTCGGCATACAAGCGGTCCTCGCCTCCATCGCGGCATTCCTTCCCGGTCATCCCAGCGAGGTGATGTCGTGGGTGGCGCTTCTCTTCGGCATGAGCGTCTGGGGTCAGTCGAGGCTGTATCGCCTGAAGCCCGCGCGCTTCTCTCACCTTGCCGAACGATGCTCGCTGCTTACCATCGTCGCGTTTGGCGAGATGGTCGTGGGCATCTCCATCTACATGACGGGAATGTCGTCCATGTGGTATCCCGTCGGCGTGTTCATGCTCACCGTGGGACTCTTCCTCATCTACATCTTTGAGCACGACTTCATGTTGGACCACGATGCCCATACGGATGGCATGATCTACACGACCATCTCGTCATGGCTCATCGTGGTCATCGGCAACCTCACGCTTGCGTTCGAGTTCATGCCCATGGACGAAATCGCCTTCGTGCCCAAGAGCATCTTTCTTTCTGGCTGCCTCGTGCTGTATCTGCTCACGTCGTTTCTGCTCGGCATCTACAACAAGCCGCAGTACCGCTACTCGCGCAACTACGTCATCGCGCGCCTGGTCGTGTGCGCCTTCATCGTGCTGGTGGGCATTGGCACGAGCTTCGATCCGGGTATTGGCCTCGCATGCCACGTGGTAGCTGTCTATGCGACGTTTGCCTACGAGTTCTTCCTGCTGCGCAGAAGGGACAAGCTCATGGCCATGGGAAGCTCCCTTGGCCTGAGCTGCGAGCAGATGGAGGACAAGAAGGACTGAGTGCGCGGCAGCACGTCCGGATGCCGCCGCGCAACTCAACTCGGCATCAGCGCAGGTCGCGGGTCGCGTCCTCCATGATGCGCAGCTGCGCCACGGTCTCCTCCGGCTTGACCAGCTGCGGGGCACCATGGGCAACGGTCTCGTACAGCGCCTCGAAGAACAGCGAATACGTGCTGCGCACCGGCTCGACGCGCTCCTCGTGCATGCGGTCGTCCTCATCGTAATAGCGCAGCGTCCCCCACTGCTCAGGTGTGTCCAGACCGAAGTCCGGGTGGCCCTGAGGCAGATAGAAGTGCTTGAGATCGCGCTCCTGTTGGTCCTTCTCCACCCGTATGAACGTGCCGCGTTCGCCGTACACCTCGAAGCTCGGGCGTTGGATGGCGCAGGTGTAGTTGGCGGCTGCCGTCGCCTTGATTCCCAGCTCGTCGTAATAGAGGTCGAAGTCGAAGTACATGTCCGGATGGCCCGTGCCGCCAAGCTGGCGCGCCTCCGCATGCCAGCGGTCGGGGATGCCGAGCCAGCTGATGAGCTGGTCGACGCAATGGCATGAGTGCCCGTAAACGATGCCCATCATGCGATCGTAGCTGGCCTCGTGGCTCATTCGCACGAACTCGGGGCGCCAGTAGTCGTAGTGCGTGACCACCTCGAACACCTTACCCAGTTTGCCGGAGGCCGCGACCTGCTTTGCGGTCAGGAAGTCGGAGTCGAAGCGGCGGTTCTGGTAGCACTGCACCGTCACGCCCTTTTGTGCTGCAAGCGCGAAGAGCTCCTCCGCCTGCGCGGCGGTCTCGGCAAAGGGCTTGTCGCACACCACGTGCTTGCCCGCCTCGAGCGCCTGCTTGCTCAGTGCGTAGTGGGTGTGCGGCGGCGTGCTGATCTCCACGACGTCAATCTCGGGGTCGGCGAGCATGGCGTCGAGCTGGGTGGTGTACGAGACGTCGTCGAGCGGGGGCCACGGCCCATTGCCGATGTGACGTGCGTATATGGTCTTTACCCGGAACTTCTGGGGAAGTGCCTGGGCAAAGGGTATGTGGTAGCGGTTGGCGCCCTTGCCGTTGCCGATGAAGCCAATGTTGAGAATGCGCTCTGCCATGCGTGGTCCTTTCCTCCTTGGCCGCTCGCCCGCCGTGGGCGAGCCTTCCCTTCCCTACCGAACCCGCGCGTCTCGTTGACGCAGTTTGTCGTGCAGTGCCACGCCACCGATGCCGACCCACGCCACGGCGAGGCATGCGATGAGAATCACCGAGGCGCGCGGCAGTGGTCCGAGCGAGGCCTTGTCAGCGCTCGGCGCATCGGTGCCGAGCTGGTCGAGGTGATAGAGCGCCGCCACATCCACGAAGAGCGCGTCGAGGTAGTCGTCGTCGATGACCTCCTTGTTGCGTGCGGACTTCGTCGTATTCTCGATGAGCTGGCCGGCTGCGTCACGTAGTGACGTGGATCCGTTGAAGACGGGCGTCGTGAAGCTGTACTGTGCGTTGCTCATCAGCGTCTTGGTCGCGTCTATCTTCACCTGATAGTGGTTCTCGGCATCCGTGCCAGATGCGGCGAGATATGCCTTGAATTCTTTGGACTCCTGCGCCTTGGTCGTCACGGGCACGTACCCCTCGGTTTGGGCATAGGCGCTCTGCACGTCGTTGGTGAGCAGGTACTGGACAAAGAGCCACGATGCCATGACTTCGTCGGGGTCCTCCTTGTTGAAGATGCAGACGGAGGGGCCTTGGCTGATCATGGCGGGATTGGCGGCGTCGTACTGTGGAACCATGCGTACGGCCGTCTCGAAGTGTACCTTCTTGTCGGCGGGAATGTCTACGAGCGGTGCGTCGGGACCTATCCACGTGGAGCCGGCTGATGAGTCCACGGCAAAGATGCACTGGCCCTCATTGAAGAAGTTACCTGGGTAACCGCTGATCTGGAAAGTGGAGAATGCGCCCGTCTTCGCATGTGCGGCAATCGTCTTCAGGACTTCGCGCGCGTTTTCGTTGGCAGCACCAAGCACGTCGATTCCGCCCATCTGGGTGGAGAATCCCCCGTCAAGCTGCCTCAGCATATGAATCATCATGTTGTCCGTGGACTTGTAGATGAAGGGAATCATCACCTGCTGGCCGTTGACCGCATACGTCCCGTCTGCCTTCTTTGCCGTGGCAGCTTCAGAGACCTCCCAGACGAAGTCCCACGTGAGGACGTCGGGAAGCTCGTAGCCAAGCTTCTCCACGAAGGTCTTGTTCACGTAGCAGACCTCAGTGGAGCGCATGAAGGGCAGCGCGTAGTGGGCGCCGTCAAGCACGCACTCGCGCAGGAACTCCGGTACGACCTCGTCTTGCGTCGGTCCATCGAAGGCGAGCTCCGACCCACCCAGTCCGTAGCGCTCGCATGCCATGAGGCCGTCGAGCGGAACGACCACGTTGTTGCCCGTCAGGTAGGTGGCGATGTGATCCGGATAGGTGATGCAGACGTTTGGGGTGGTCTTGGTCGCTATGTTGGTGATGACGTCGCTGTAGATCTTGCCATAGTCGGTGTAGAGCTTCATCGAGACGTGGACGTTGGGATAGAGCTTCTCGAAGTCCCGTATGGCCTTCTCGTAGATCTTCGTCTGTGCTTTGTTGGTGTCGTTCTTTGCCCAGAAGGTGAGCTCGTAGTCCTTGCTCGCGTCCCACGTCTCGGGAATCTCGAAGGCTGTGGTGTCGCGTGAGCCATGGCAACCCGCCAGCACGACGACGCAGCATGCGACGGCAAGGAAGGCCCCGAAGTGACGAATCAAGTTCATCCTCATTACCCCTTGATACCTCCTCGGGAGACGCCTTCCATGATCTTCTTTCGGAAGATGACGAAGAGCACGATCAAAGGAATGGATATGACCACGACGGCCGCCATCATCGCGGGTATGTTCTCGCGTCCGAAGCCGTTCTCGCGAATCTCCTGGATGCCGTTGGAGACGAGGAAGTAGAGCTGGTTGTCGGTGATGAGGCGCGGCCATACGTAGGAATTCCAGCACTCGATGACCTTGAGGAGCAATACCGTGATGATGGTGGGCTTGCAGATGGGGATCATCACGCGTGTGAGGTACTTGAAGTCGCTCGTGCCGTCCACCTTGGCGGCCTTGTAGAGCTCGTCGGGTATTTGGTCGAAGTTCTCCTTCAGTAGATATATATAGAAGACGGAGGTGACGCTGGGCAGGATGAGGCCCGTAAAGGTGTTGCGCAGCCCGAGGTCGGTGATGGTGACGAAGTTGGTGATGATGACGAGCTCGTTCGGGATCATCATGAGCGAGAGGAACACCGTGAAGAGCAGGTTCTTGCCCGCAAAGTCGAGGCGGCTGAAGGCGAACGCAGCGAGCACGATGACCACGAGCATGAGGACGGTGGTGACCACGGTGAAGATGACGGTATTGGTGAAGTAGCGCGCGAGGGGTACCGCCGTGAAGGCATCTGAGTAGTTCTGCAACGTCGGGTCGGTCGCCACGAGCTGTGGAACGTACTCGGCGTTATAGGAGCTGTAGGTCTTGATGGAGGTGAGGACCATCCAGTAGAAGGGGAAGAGGACGATGAGTGCCCAGATGGTGAGAAACACGTAGGTGAGCGCCTTGCGCACCTTCTGCCCGCGCGCGAAGGAGCGTCCCCGCTCCTGGCTCAAAGTGACGTCGCTCATGAGGTCTGCACGCTCCTTCTCTGCACCAGCAGGTTAATGCAGGTGATGGTCAGGACGATGACGAAGAGGATGAGGGCTGCCGCACTCGCGTAGGAGGGGTAGCCGCCCGAGTTTCCGTAAAGCATGTCGTAGACGTATCCAACGATGGTGTTCATGCCGGCCGCGTTGAGGTTGGTGCCAAAGATGCCGACCACGTCGCCGTACGCCTTGAAGGCACCGATGAAGCCCGTGATCACGAGGTAGAAGACCATGGGGCTGATCATGGGCAAGGTGATGCGGTGAAAGATGCGCCAACTGCTCGTACCGTCCACGCGCGCAGCCTTGTAGTAGTCGGGATTTACTGAAGCGAGTGCGCTCGTGAGGATGAGGATCTTGAACGGTAGCACCACCCAGATGGTGTAGATGCACATCACCGTCATCTTTGCCCAGTGGGGGCCGTCGATGAAGTCAACCGAATTGCCGCCAAGGGCCATGATGATCTGGTTGACGAAGCCATCCGAATAGGGTGTCTTTTGGAAGAGAATCATAAAGACGAGGCCGACGGCCAGCGTGTTCGTGACGTACGGCAGGAAGTAGACGGTCTGGTAGAGCTCTCGCAGCTTCTTGATGGAGCTGAGGGCGACCGAGATGGCGAGCGCAAGCAGCGTGGAGAGCGGGACCGTGACGATGACCAGGACGAAGGTGTTTTTGAGCGCCTGAATGAAGTACGGGTCGCGCAGGACGTAGCTGTAGTTGTACGTACCCACGCCAAAGTAGGTCTGCGATGCCGAGTTGTACCCCTCCTCGAAGGAGTAGACGAAGACGTCGAAGAGCGGGTATACCACGAACACGCCGAGGAAGGCGATGGCTGGAATGAGGTAGAGCCAGCCTTTGAGGCTCCTCGTGTTCATCGTGCTGCCCCCTCGCCCACCGCGTCGCCGTCGAAGCGTATGCGCTCGCCGGTCTGCGGGTCGAAGAGACGGCACTTCTCGGGACGGATGGCGAAGCACACCATCTGAAGCGAGCGGTCGATGCGCGCATCGGAAGACACGATGGCACGCATCTGTGTGGCGTCGAGGGCTGGGTGTCGGGCGACGACGCTGGTGTCTCTGCCCATGCGCTCGACCGCCACGAGCTCGCAGTGAAGCGCCCCGTGCGTGGCCGGCTGGAAGCCCTCGGGTCGGATGCCCACCATGACTTCGCCGTCCGCGACACCCGGCACCTCAAACACGTCATCGTCTCCGATGCGCAGTCGCCCTCCTGCGACCCGTCCGGCGAAGACGTTGATGGGCGGAGTGCCAAGGAACTTCGAGACGAAGAGGTTCTCCGGCTCGTCATAGACGCGCTGCGGCTTTCCCACCTGTCGGATGACGCCCTTCTCCATGACGACGATTTGGTCGGAGATGGACATCGCCTCCTCCTGATCGTGTGTGACGAAGATGGTGGTGACGCCCGTCTCGCGCTGAATGCGCCGAATCTCCTCGCGCGTCGAAAGGCGCAGCCGCGCGTCGAGATTCGAGAGCGGCTCGTCGAGCAGCAGGACTTTGGGGGTCTTTACCAGGGCACGGGCGATGGCCACGCGCTGCTGCTGGCCACCCGACATCTCGGAGGGCTTGCGGTCGAGCAGTTCGTCGATCTGCACGAGGCCGGCTGCCTCCTCGACGCGACGGAGCATCTCCTCCTTGCTGAGCTTGTCTGCACCCTTGAGGTTGCCGAGCGGGAACATGATGTTCTCGCGGACCGTCATGTGGGGATAGAGCGCGTAGCTCTGGAACACCATGCCCACGCCGCGGAGCTCTGGCGTGAGGTTGGTGACGTCTGTCTCGCCAAACCAGATCTTTCCCTCAGTGGGCGTCTCGAGTCCGCAAATCATGTTGAGGGTAGTCGATTTGCCACAACCCGAGGGCCCTAGGAGGCCGACGAGCTTGCCGTCGGGTATGGTGAGGTCGAAGTCATCGACTGCCGTGAAGACTCCTCCCACCTTCCTGTTGCGGTTGGGGTAACGCTTGGTGATGTGTTCGAGAACGATCTTCATGGTCCCCTTCCTCGGTTGTAGACTTGGGACCGAACCATTGTACCGGAGCATGCGGAGGCGCTTCCCCTTGCAGCCGTAGACGGTAGCGACCACCCTGAGGGTGACCGCGAGGTGACCGCGAGGAATCGGTTTATGGTGTTTTGTCCACAATGTGGAATGCGTGCTATACTCTTCAAGTTGACCTCCACCGCAACCGTGTCTCAGCGTAGAGGCCTCATTGTTCATGACCGAAAGGGTACGCACGTGGCAAACATCAAGTCTCAGAAGAAGCGCATTCTCACCGCCGAGAAGGCCCGCGTCCGCAATCGCGCGGTTCGCTCCGAGCTCAAGACCTACGTAAAGAAGGTTCGCGCGGCCGTCGAGGCTGGCGACAAGGATGCGGCGCAGGCAGCGGCGAATGCGGCCTGCCGTAAGCTCGACAAGGCAGCGAGCAAGGGCATCATCCACAAGAATCAGGCCGCCAAGCGCAAGAGCGGCGTTCAGATGCTCGTCAACGGCATGGAGTAGCCTGCTCCATTCTCGTCCATAGAACTTTGGAAGAGACCCGGAGTGCTGCCGGGTCTCTTTTTGTGTCGCGATGTGCACATCCTGCATACATACCCGCCATCGCCAGTCTCTGCGCTCAGCCGAGGGAGCTTGGGTCACCGATTGACAACACGAGCTTGACGAACGCCGCCTCCTCATCGTTGCTGCCGCCCTTCAGCTCGCGTTCGCATGTGGCGCATGCCCTGAGGCACGATGCGAGCTGCGTGGGCGTATAACGGCGCGCTGACTGCACCAACACGCGCGAAGGCCCCGCCGGCGCGGGCGTCACTTCCTCGGTCTGCTCCCGATCGGGTCGTCCCTCGGGAAGCGTCTCGCAGAGCTCCTCGACGGGAGCGTCAGATCGGGCGATCTCCATGCCGCTCGTGCCCATGATTCTTATGGCGGTCGCAACGGCAATCGCCGCCACAAGTGCGCCGACCA
>CADBYM010000020.1 GCA_902798915.1 uncultured Coriobacteriaceae bacterium
CCGCAACACTCTGGCGGATGGCTATGTCAACGCACAATTATAGTGCGCCGTAATCGACGGAAACCTACCGAAAACCAACTTTCTGCAAGAGGGGATTTTCGGCGTTAATCTCTTGGTCTTCGGCAAGAAGCACTCTTCGTCCATCGAGTGCAAGTTCCATGAGGTCGCGCAACGCAGCATCTGAGTCGAGTGGTTCGGATTGCTTGTTGACGAGGGAGTCAAACAGAGCTGCGAGCTTCGTGCGGAAGAGGGGCTTGCTCATGAATGTGTCTGCACCGGCCTCACGCGCCTCCGCCTCGATCGTCGTCCAGTCATAAGCGGAGAAGATGATGATGGGTACGTTGCTGCCTACCAGCTCACGGATTCTCCGAGTAGTCTCCACGCCGTCTTGGTCAGGAATCTTCCAATCGACGATGATGGCAAAGAAGTCCCGACCCTGCTCGCATCGCGTCCTCACGCGGTCGACGGCGGACTTGCCCGAAAGCACCCACTCGCTGTTCATTCCCATGTCGTTAAGGATGCCGCATGTTGATTCGCAGCATGCGGGGTCATCGTCCACAACAAGGACGCGCAGATCGACGAAGGTATCGTAGTTGATGTCGTCCATCTGCTGGAGCTTCAGATACACGCTGACCGTGAACTTTGATCCTACCCCATAGGTGCTCTCGACCTCGATGTCGCCGCCCATCATGCGAACGATGTTGCGGGTGATGGTCATGCCCAGGCCAGTGCCCTGAATTCCGGCAGTCTTCCTGTCGTTTGCGCGTGTGAAAGGCTCGAACAGGTGCTTCTGGAACTCTTCCGTCATCCCATAGCCGTTGTCCTCAAAGATGAACTGAAAATGACCAAAGTCATGGGCCTTGGTGGAAGACTCTGCGACGCACAAGGAGATTTGCCCACCGTCAGGTGTGTATTTGATGGCATTGCTCATGATGTTGACGAAGACCTGTTGGAGTCTGCGGCTGTCTCCTATTACGCATTCGTGGCGAACATCCACAATATCCATGCGGAAGGTGTGGCCATGCGCCTGGATTTGGGGGCGCGTCATGGCGAGCATGCCGTCGATGAGCTCTGCCAGATCGAACTCCTCCTCCATGAGTTCGATCTTTCCCGACTCAATCTTGTTCATATCCAAGAACTCGTTGATGAGGGAAAGGAGATGATTGGAGGACTCCGTGATCTTTCGGAGGCAGTCGGCCACTTTCTCGCGATCGTCCAAGTTGTTGGCGGCGATGGTGGTCATCCCTATGATGCCGTTCATGGGTGTGCGGATGTCGTGGCTCATGTTGGAGAGAAAGTCGCTCTTCGCCTTGTTCGAGGTGTTTGCGGCGTCGACGGCATCTCGTAACGCCTGTTGAATCTGCTTCTCCCTACGCACCTCGTCATCCACGTCCTTGAAGCCGGTGACGATCCCGGTCTTATTGGCGCCGATGTCGAGCTTCGCGAATTCCAGTCGGTAGTGACGTATGCCCGTCTCGAACACGCGGCGAAAGGGCACGGAATAAATGATTCGGTCTTCGGTGTTGCGTACGATCTCCTCCGGAGTAACGGCTTCGAGGAATCCTTCGCGATCCTCCTCAAGCACCAAGTTTGAGTAGAAGGCGAAGGCGTCCGAGAACCGATTGATCTTTACCGCTTGGTTGGCAGGCAGGAGGTGTGCGAGGTTCTCGTCCACTCGATACAGTTGGAAATGCTGGGTTGGTATGTCGTCAATGAGCCATACCGAGTCATAGACGCGGGTGAGGGCCTCGATGACAGCAGAGCGGAGGGCCTTGTCGGATTCGGCTTGCTGTCGCTTTTCGGTGATGTCCGAGATGAACACGTAGTACAGACCACTGTAAACGTCGGACTCGACATAGTGACCGTAGTCGTCTATCCAGCGCTCCTCGCCGTCCTTACGGATTATGCGGTACTCGATGTGGTCGAGGGCATAGCGGGTTTCGTTGAGCTGGTCGCCGATGGCGGCCGTTACCCAATCGTAGTCATCGGGATGGACCATGCCACGGAAGGTGAATCCGGTAAGAGCTTTGAGTTCCTCGAGGTCTTCGCAGCCGTAGATGCGGCAGACGGCACCGTTGGCATAGAGAAGCTCCTCGTCTTGGTCGGCCTTGTAGATGAAGAAGCCACCCGGCATGTGCTCGCCAAACTGCTCGATGACCGACAGGCTTTGTTCGTTGAGGACGAAGTGCTTGCTGAACATGTGACACACCCCCCGGCAGGAAACTACGCTTGCCTGACCCCTATGACGATGTGATTGCGGTCGCTCTCCCTCGTCCTGATGGTCTGCAGATAATACGATATCGTATCTCCGTCCTTCCGTCGACGGTATGAGAGCTGGATGTCCTCGCCTTGCGTGGCTAAGCGCACAAGGTTCTCTTTGGCGGTCGCATCTCGGACCTTCTGAGCATCGGCTTCGATCACGTCCTCGAGTATGTGTTCCCGAGCGTCTCCGAAGAAGTCGACTCCGCCGGGTCGTATCGCGAGGTCGCCTTCCTTGCCGATGTGGAACTCCAAGTAGAAGTCCGTGACAACATCCACGTAGTAGATATTCTCGAAGTCGATGGTCAATGCCTTGGAGATGCTCATATAGGTCTTCTTGGCCGTCGGCGTCACTTCGCTCGCGACTTCCGCCATCTCGACGAGGAAGCGGCTGAACTCCTTGGGAGGCACCGGTCTTGAGAAGTAGTAACCTTGGACATAGTCACAGCCCATGGTCTTGAGGACGAGGTACTGCTCCTCGGTCTCGACACCCTCCGCCACGACGGGTACGTGCAGGTAATCTGCGATGTCGATGATCAGCTCGATCATGCGCACGTCCCGGTTCTCTCCGAAGGCGTTGCGGATGAAGCTCATGTCTAGCTTCAGCGCGTCGATGGGAAGGTGCGAAAGCATGCCCAGGGATGAGTATCCTGTGCCGAAGTCATCCATCTCGATGCGGAATCCCATTCCCATTCCGCGTAGTTCCTTCGCGGTGGAGATGACCTGATCGGAGTCGCCCGTATAGGCTGACTCCGTTATCTCGAGCATCAGATCGTTCGGACTGAGGTCGTACTCCTCCAGAATGTCACGGAAGATGCTCTTCAGATCGGGCGTGAGCATGTCGATGCGGGAGACGTTTACCGAAACCGGTACGGAATATCCAAAGCGATTCTTCCACTCCCGTATCTGCGCGGCAGCCTGACGCCACACAAACCGGTCGAGGTCCAGAATCAAGCCATTGTCCTCAAGCAGCGGGATGAACACACCCGGGCTGATTAGGCCGAGCTCGGGATGATTCCACCGCACCAACGCCTCCGCGCTTGCGAGTACGGGCCTGTCGGGGCGGATGTCATACTTGGGCTGGAAGAAGACGACGAAGTGATTGTTCTCCATGGAGGGTTTGAAGTCCTCTAGCAGGTGCTCTCTATACAGCTCGGCCTCATGCATCTCCGTGTCGTAGATGCCGATTGCTTTGCGATACCCATTCTTGGCGGTGTTCGCGGCAATCCTCGCGTAGTCGAAGCGACGCTCGATTTGGAGTGACTTGTCCACCTCGGAGTACACACCCATGCGCAGGCGAACACGGTCCGAAGAGACGTCTTTGTCAACAAGCCCCTCAGATGCCTTGTCCAGTATGCTCTCGTAGTCCTCCTGGTGTGGGCAGTAGATGAGGAAGGTATCCGCCCCTCGACGGCAGCAGACACCGGCGACCTTGCGGGATATCTGGCGAATGCGCTTGCCGATGCGGGCAAGAACGCTGTCGCCGTACTGCCTGCCATAGCGCTCGTTGATCATATGGAAGTGGTTGACATCCAAGACGATGGCATCCATCGGGGCGTCGTGGTAATGCTGGTCATACATGCGGACGTAGCGGAGGAAGTAGTCGAGGTTCAGCAGGCTCGTCAGGCCGTCGCGCTCCGTGGATTGGATGATGCTCCGCTTCTCGCTCAGCTCGATGCTGCGATTGACGCGAACCTGCACGATTTCGGCGGATGGATAGGGTTTGGGAATGAAGTCAATCGCCCCAATCTTGAGGCAGTCGACCTCGGCGCTCTGGTCCGCCGTCAATACAATCACGGGGATGTCGCTGAGCTCTTCCCCTTCCTTCATCACCTTGAGCACTTCCAAACCACTCATCTGCGGCATCTGCAGGTCAAGTAGCACGATGGCCAGATCGTCCTTATGAGTCTTGACCTGCTCCAATGCCTCGACACCATTGGAGGCATACAAGATCTCATAGTCATCCTCGAGCATGTTGGCCAGAATCATCTGATTGATGGGTTCGTCCTCCACGATGAGCACATGCCGCTTGAGGTTCAGTATCTCCGCGTCTTCGTCTGCTGGGAACAACGGCTTTGCGGCGTCCTCGGCATCTTCTCGCGTGATTGATCCCATGCCCTTGAGCAGTTGCTTCTCTTCGTACATCAGGGAGTCGGCACGCTCGAAGACCTCGTGGAAGCTGGTGTCCGTTCCTGCCTTGTATTCGGAGAGGCCGCCCGAGACGACGACTTCATTGGTGTTGATATGCTCAACGGAGCGATCATGCAGTGCCAGTAGCAGCTCGTTCCTGATGAGATAGTCGCGCCCGCGCATGATCACCACGAACTCGTCTCCGCCCGTCCTATACACGGGGCTGTGCTGGAAGATGTCGCAGATCATCCTGCACGCACTGATGATGTACTCGTCGCCCGCTTTATGGCCGAGGGTATCGTTGATCACCTTCAAGCCGTTGACGTCGCAGACGACAACGGCAAAGTCCTCTGCCGAGCCATCTTCGATGGAGGTGTCGATTTGCTTTTGGCTCATGAGGAAGGCATGCTTGCTCTTGACGCCGGTCATGGGATCAGTCATGGCGACCGTCTGGGCCTCATCACGCTCCTGAGCGGCCTTCTTCTCCCACTTCCGCATGGAAGTGTAGTTGACAAACATGACAATCAGTGACACGCCGAACAACCCGACAATCGTCAAGACGCTCAGATTGTCGGCGTCGTGAAGTCGAACGAGCTGCATCGCAAGGAACTCCTGTTCACTCATTGCGAGCAGGTCATGGTTGCCCGTGCCATCCATGTAGCTGGAAATCTCGGCTATGATGGCATTCTCGCTGGCCTCGTTGAGCCTCTCTGCCCAGGTCATTGTCATCAAAACGATGAAGACAAGCAGGGCAAGCCAGACGATGATGGCCTTTCCGAATTTCCTGTCGTGGTCCGTGCGGATGACCCAGTGAAAGTACACAAGCCCCAAAAACGACCAAACGGCCAAAAGCACGTACGTTTCCGTTTCGATTGAATAGTCAGAAAAGGCGCTTGGGAAAAGCAGGAATACGGCAAAAATGGCCAAGATGGGCAGACAGATTCCGCTGACGATCCGATTCCCTTTGACGCCCTCTTGGCCCGAAGCCTTAAAAACGGCGATAGATATGGTGCCGTAGATAATGGTGGCGCCAATTGTGGTGGTGTCCACTATCCAACCAATTGCCGTTCTACCAAGAAATGGTATGGGCAAAGATACGATCAGAACCAAGAGGATGGCGTTTGCGGGGATTTGCTTGCTGTTGAGCTTGGCAAAACGCTCAGGCAGAATGCCGTCCTGTGCCACGGCATAGCATAGGCGGCTTACAACACGCAGCATGCCGATCAGGCTGGTAAGCACGAGTGCTAGCAAGGATGCCATCAGGATGTTTACTCCGCCCAAACCGAGATAATGGTTGGCTGCGTAGAAGGCTGGCAGCCCAGCGATTCCCTCAAATTCGTCCAGCCGACTGATGTAATCGAGCCAGCCATTGCAGCCCTCCGGATAGGCGGTAACGCTCAAGAGGACCACGAAGATGTACAACGCAGTGGTGATGGTTACGGCACTAACCAGAATGCGGAATATGTTAGAGTGCTTGAACTCATACTCCTCAGCAGAATGGGACACGGTCTCAAATCCGATAAAGGCCCAAGGCGAGATAAAGGCAATGCGCATGACCTGCTGCAAGACATTCTTCTCTGGAACGAAGGCCGGGCTCATGCTCATCCCGGAGCCAGCGTGTCCCAACATGGCGACGACAAAGCATAGGGTAATGCCGACGGTAAAGACCAACACCATCCCCACCATAATTCGGGCGGTGGCTAGCTTGCTCTTAATGCAAAGCAAGCCGACGAGCCACATTACCGCCAGGGTAATCAGTGCTTCCCCAAGGTAGACGTCATAGTTGAATACCGTGAAGAGATACCCTTGCTTGAACACTGCTCGCAAGAAATAGCGCGCAAACAGCGGAATACTTGTGGCGTTGGCCCAGAAGATGGAGATGTAGATCAAGAACATGAACCACGCGATCAGGAAGGCGCGGTCATAATCAAAGATATGCTTCACGTAGTTGTACAGACCGCCTGCACCCGGGTATCGGTTGGCCAAAAAGTGATAATGGCTCGACACCATTATCATCATGGCAAAGCCGATGAGCAGGCCAAGGATGGAGCCCATTGGCCCCGCCTGGGAGAGATAGGTTTTGCTGGTAACGACGAGGGAGCCCCAGCCAATGGCCGATCCAACCGACAGGGCCCAAACGGCCAGAGGAGAAAGATACGGCTGCAGCTTGCTTGTGGTGTTGGTGGCGGATGATGCGTCGCTCATACGAATCACTCCTCTATGCGGTCTTCATATGCGGTCTTGAGGCCGGCGGCAATGGCTATCGCTCCGTCGTCCAGATTCGGTTTGCAATTCCTATGCGTGATAAGTTCATATCATAACTGAGCACAGCATACGTTAAGGGTGACAAGAAGTAACAAAGGGGATGGGTGACGACGGAAGGGGGGCATGCGTCACCTCGAAAGCGACACCACGGTCTCGATGTGCTTGGTGTGTGGGAAGAGGTCCACGGGCATGATGCGCTGCACGCGATAGCCTTCCTCGCGCAGAAGGGAGAGGTCACGCACCTGCGTCATGGGATTGCAGCTCACATAGACGATGCGCTGGGGTGCGAGGCTCGCGACACCGTGCAGGAACTCAGGCGTGGAGCCGGCTCGCGGCGGGTCGAGAACCACGGCGTCGTACGACGTCCGTCGCCGCTCGGCCATCCAAGTAGTTGCGTCGGCACAAACGAAGTGGCAGGTGTCGGCAAGCTCGTTTGCGCGTGCGTTGCGACGCGCGCATCCTACGGCGTTGGAGACCTGTTCTACGCCAGTGACGTCGAGTTTGCGGCCTCGAAGCCGTGCGGCTGCCGCAGCGCAGATCCCGATGGTCCCCGTGCCGCAGTAGGCGTCGAGGAGGGTAGCGGATTCGGCCGGCCCGTCTTCGCCCAGCTCCTCTATGGCGAGCTGGTATAGCACCTCGGTCTGTGCGGGATTCGTCTGGTAGAAGCTCGTGGGACCAACTTCGAAGGTGCAGCCGAGCAGCTCGTCATGCATGATGCCAGACCCGAAGAGCGTTTGGTTGCGCGTCCCGAGAATGGCGTTCGTGCGCCGATCGTTGACGTTTTGCACGATGGCGGTGAGCTCGGGGTGGAGCTTGCGTAGGCGTCGCACGAACTGTTCGGCACGAGGAAAGGTGGTGCCGTTGGTCACTATGGTGAGCAACGATTCGTGCGTCGCGTAGCCCATACGTACGATGGCATGACGCAGTACGCCACGTCCACGGTCCTCCGCATAGGCGGAGATGTGCAACTCGTCCGCCACTCGAGCGACATCGCGCAGGATGCGGCGGGCCCCCTTTGCCTCGACGAGACATTCCTTGCAGTAGACGATGCGATGCGTTCCCCGTTCATAGAAGCCGCAGCGCATTCTGCCACCCGTCGTGCGCGAACCTGGAGCGAAGGGCGTTGCCGCCTTGTGGCGATAGGCGATCGGCGCATCCATGCCGCGTATGGGATCAACGGAGAGTCCGTCTTGGGCGCAGACTTCGCCGAAGAGTTCCTCCATCGCTCGCTGCTTGCGCTTGAGCTGTAGCTCATAGGGCACCGCGAGCAGCTCGCAGCCGCCGCAGCGCTTGGCGATCGGGCATGTGTACGTCTTGTATCCCATGCTTTCCAGTGTAACGCACGTCGCCATGCACCCACATCGAGTTTTGCGGGGAACAGGTGAGACGGCGGCGGATTCGATGCGTAGTACTGTGCAGATAGAGAAAGCAGACCCGAAGAAGGGATGAACATGAGAGACGACCAGACCATCTACCGCTACAACGAGCAGAGGCGTTACGGACAGCAGGTTGAGCCCGAGCGCAGACCATCCTTCGCTGCCGGTGCCGTAGTCGGAATCCTCGTTACCGCCGCGATCGTGGGTGCATTCGTGCTTGGATCGGGGATGTTCTCTCGCATTGTGAACAAGTTCGTACCCGCGAATCGGCCGGCGGCGGCTCAGACCCAGACCCAAACGCAGGCTCAGATCCAGTCTCAGCCGAATTCAGAGCACCAGACGTATGCGCCGCCCGAGGCACCCAACCCAATGCTCACCGGTGACGAGGCGATCAATTGCGCGGTGGCGCACGTGGCGGGCGCCAACAACGTGCGCAACGCCGGGGCACAACTCGTTACCGGTGGTGATGCCCCGCACTACGTGGTGGACTTCGACTTCGACGATGCGCACTACACCGTGACGGTGGATGCCTACAACGGTGATGTGTGGGACGTGCAAACGTCCTTCAACGGTGGCGAGGATCCGTCGGGTGAGCAACCCGTGGAGGAAGAGGAGAGCATCGTGTGGGACGAGGCTGTCTAGCAACCACGCAAGAGAGACCCACGGGGGCCATCCCCCGTGGGTCGTTTTCGTTTTGGACTGGTGGACATACACGCGCGCGGTCGGCAAAAGCATGACGTGTATGCCACTCCCCGATAAAAGCTATTCCGCTATGGACAACACGTGTAATGTTGACTCCATCTGCGAATGACCTTGGACAAAGGAGGTTCATATGGCAAAGGAAAAGCAGGTCAAAAACGTGGTTTTAGTTGGCCAAGGTGGCGTGGGAAAGACCATGCTCGCCGAGGCCATGCTTCATCTGTCCGGAAAGACCTCTCGTCTGGGCGGGCACGCCGGCACCAAGCCCACGCTCGACTATGACGCTCAGGAGAGTGCGCGCGGGTTCTCCATCTCGACGACCATGGCGCCGATCGAGTGGAACGGCACTCGCATCAACGTCCTTGACGCACCGTGCTACCCCGACTTCGTCGGAGACGCCTATACGGCAATGAGTGCTGCAGAGACGGCTCTCTTCGTTGTGGATGCCAACGACGGCCCGCAGACTACCACCACGCGTCTGTGGTACGCCGCTGAGGACCTCTCGCTGGCTCGCGCCGTCTTCATCAACCGTCTTGACAAGCCCGAGGCTGACTTCGACACCGCCCTCGACCTTTGCAAGGAGCGCTTTGGCAACAACGTCGGTGCCGTCACGATTCCCATGGGCACCGCTGCCGACTTCAAGGGCGTCATCGACGTCGTGCACATGAAGGCTCGCCACCTCGAGAACGGCAAGGTCGTCGAGGAAGAGATTCCCGCCGAGTACGCCGACGCTGCCGAGGAGGCACACGAGACCCTCATCGACCTCGTGGCCGAGGCTGATGACGAGGTCATGATGGCATACCTCGAGGGTGAGGAAGTCACGCAGGAGGACATCGAGAACTGCCTCTCCACCGCCATCCGCGAGCGCATCTTCGTTCCCGCCTTTGCCGGTGCCGCCGTCAAGGAGGAAGGCATCATCTCGTTCCTCAACGCCGTCGTCGCATGGTTCCCCACCATGGCCGACTTCGGGCGCATTCCGCTGGTCAACGGCGAGAAGCTCGACATCGACCCGGACGACGACCGTCCCGTGGCGTTCGTGTTCAAGAGCCTCAACGACCCGCAGAACGGCAAGCTCTCCTTCATCAAGGTCCTTTCTGGCACCATCACGCCGGGCGCGGAGCTCACCAACGCGCGCACCCGCAAGTCCGAGCGCCTTGGCCATCTGTATGTGATGACCGGTCGTGAGACGACCGATGTCAAGTCGGCGGCCGCCGGCGACATCGTCGTCGTGCCGAAGCTCGACGCACTTACGGGCGATACGCTCTCCGTTACGGGCAAGGTCGAGGCTGCCGCGTTCCGCTTCCCCAACAGCCTGTATCGCATCGCCATCGAGCCGGATCAGCGCGGCACTGAGGGCAAGCTGTATGCGTTCCTCGAGCGCAGCTCAGATGCCGATCCCACCCTTAAGGTCGAGCGCGACGAGGAGACCGGCCAGACGGTCATCTCCGCCATCGGTGAGGCACAGGTCAGCGTTCTGCTCGAGCGTCTGGAAGACCGCACCGGCGTCACTGCTCACACCGTCAAGCTGCGTATTCCGTATCGCGAGACCATCCGTCGCACCTCTACCGGCCATGGTCGCCACAAGAAGCAGACCGGTGGCTCCGGTCAGTTCGCCGATTGCCGCCTGCGCATCGAGCCGAACCCGGGCGAGGGCTACGAGTTCCTTGACGAGGTCGTTGGTGGCGCCATCCCGCGTGGCTTCATTCCTGCCATCGACAAGGGCGTGCAGGAGACCATGCGCGGTGGCGTGCTCGCCGGCTATCCTGTCATTGACGTGAAGGTCGCCGTGTACGATGGCCAGTTCCACCCCGTTGACTCCAACGAGATGGCCTTCAAGACGGCCGCGCGCCTTGGCTTCCAGGATGCCGTCAAGGGCGCCGATGCCGTGCTTCTCGAGCCCATGGCACATATGAAGATCACCGTACCCGAGAGCTATGCAGGCGCCGTGATGGGCGACATCTCGGCCAGCCGCGGACGTGTTGAGGGCATGGCGGCCGCTGGCGCCGGCGAGACGTGCGTCGAGGCTACTGTTCCGTACGCCGAGGTCACCGACTACGCCACCCGCCTGCGCTCGCTTACGCGTGGCACTGGCGAGTTCGAGCTCGAGGTGAGTGGTTACGAGCAGGTGCCGCATGACGTGCAGCAGCGCCTGGCACAGGAGTATCAGGATCGTCGCGCATCCGGTGAGCGCTAAGAAAGGGTCGGCGCGTTAGAGCGCTATGTAGGACGTGTGGGGAAGCTCCGGCCAATTCGGTCGCGGGCTTCCCCTTATGTGTTGAGTGGTCGGGCGGTTCTCATCCGGTGTTCTCATCTATGGACACGCTTGACTCCCATGGGTAGAATGGCAGCGTTGGCGTGCCGTTCAAGGCTTGTCCGCGGTCGGCACGTAGTGTTTCGCACGAGAGGAGAGGTAGCATGGCCATCGATTTTGAGAGCTCCCAAACCAAGAAGAACCTTGAGGCTGCCTTTGCCGGCGAGTCTCAGGCTACCAACAAGTACGCATACTACGCAAGTCGGGCAAAGAAGGACGGCTTCGTCCAGATTTCGCAGATCTTTGCCGAGACTTCGGGCAACGAGCGTGAGCATGCCAAGATGTGGTTCAAGTATCTGCACGATGGCGCCGTGCCCGACACGCTCGCCAACCTCAAGGATGCGGCTGCGGGAGAGAACGAAGAGTGGACCTGCATGTATCCGGAATTCGCGAAGGTCGCCGACGAGGAGGGCTTCAAGGAGATCGCGGCAAAGTTCCGTCTGGTCGCCAACATCGAGAAAAGCCACGAAGAGCGCTATCTCAAGCTCGTTGAGCGCGTAGAGAAGGGCGAGGTCTTCGAGCGCGAGGGCGTCAAGGTGTGGAAGTGCATCAACTGCGGTCACTTGCACGTGGGACCAAAGGCACCCAAGGTGTGTCCGGCCTGCAACCACCCGCAGTCCTATTTTGAGGAGCAAGTCGTCAACTACTAAGGCTCCGTTAGTGCTATTATAGTCCACGAGGGCCGTTAGCTCAGTAGGCAGAGCAGGGGACTTTTAATCCCAAGGTCCAGGGTTCGAGACCCTGACGGCCCACCACGTAAATCAGCAGGTCAACCATGGTGTTTGGTTGACCTGCGTTTTCTCTGCGAAGTATGTGCCCCATCGTCAGCACGACAAGTGGCCCCACATTGCAATTCGGCCGAATGGTTGGGTGCGTCGACTCTATTCGCCGATAGGTGGGGCCTAGATGAGCATGCCCCCGGTCTATATCTGGTACTCTTCTTCTGTATGAATCTCGTGCGTGAAGGGGAAGCAGCAATGGGAGACTACCCTCAGTTTTCAAATGCCCCCTCTGGTCCTCCGCCGAGGATTGCCCAAGGTCCTCCACCGGGTGTGCCACAGGGTCCTCCTCCTGGATTGGACTTCGTCTCGGGTGCGCTCAACATTTCGGCATTTGCCCAAGAATATGCAAAGGTTATCCTTAGCGGCGAGCATGACGGCTTGGCGCTGTGGTTTCTCGATGTCCGCAACTTCCGTTCGATTAATCCCCAATACGGCTTCATGACCGGTAATTTGGTCCTCCAGACGATAGCGCGCTGCATCCGCGAGCTGCTAGCCCATGGGTTGCCGGTAGCACGTCTTGGAGGCGATCGCTTCATCTTGCTCACCGAACACATGGATTTTGAGGAGGCGAAAACGGTATTTGCGCATTTGGGTGAGGTTCTCAATGAAGAGGTGAGCAAACAGGGCGTCAATCATCAGATAGTATTATGCGCAGGCGTTTATTTCCTATCCGAGAGTGATTTGGCCAACGCAAGTCACCAAATTCCGCTCGACTATGCGTCCGTCGCGCATCGACATGCACATGAGGAATCTCGCAGCGCACTCGTGCGCTTCACCCAAGAGGACCTCGAGCGCGACCAACGTCGCGTCGCCATCGAGCAATCTATAGAATCCGCCCTTTCGGATGGACAGATCCAGGTGTGGTTCCAGCCACAAGTAGACTATTCGTTCGGAGAAGTCGTAGGGGCAGAGGCGCTGGCACGCTGGCACCATCCAGAATATGGCTGGATAGAGCCCGTGGAATTCATTCCCATCCTGGAGAACTGTGGCAAGGTGCACGAGCTGGACCTCTTTGTATGGGAGGAGGCGTGTCGTTGCGCCGGCAGGTGGCACAGCATGGCAGACGGGAAGCCTGTGCCGATTTCTGTCAACGTGTCGCGTGTCGAGATGTTTGAGCCCGGGCTGCTCGAGCATTTTCTTTCGCTTCAGCAAAAGTATGACCTACCCAAGGGCAGTCTCCGACTCGAAGTGACTGAGAGCGCCTTCGTAGAGGAGGCGGAACGTCTGTATGGGGTTATCGAACGCATGCGCAAGAACGGCATGATAGTAGAGATGGACGACTTTGGTAGCGGCCTCTCGTCGCTCAACATGCTCAGGGATGTGCCTGTGGATGTGATCAAGCTCGACATGGGGTTCATGCGCTCTGCCGTGAATGAGGGCCGAGGAGGGGTAGTGCTTGGAGCGGTCATACGCATGCTCCAAGGCCTCGATACGCCCATCATTGCTGAGGGGGTTGAGACGCTCGAACAGGCGGAAATGCTCAAAAACATCGGTTGCCGCCTGATGCAGGGATACCATTTCTCGCGTCCGATGCCCATCGCCGAGTTCGACAGCTTCATTGAGGCGAATCGTGCGGTGGAACATGCGCGAGGACGCATGTACATCAAGTCATATCTCGATGAGCTGACCAGCATCAATGTCGCGTCATCATTCCTCTTCAACCATGGCATCGGACCCACCATGTTCTTCTTCGCCGCAGACGGCGTCTCGGAGAGCATTCTCGTAAATGACGAGTTCTATGAGGCCTGCGGACTACCCCGCGATGCGTTTGGCGACAAGAGGGTTAATCCAATTGCAGAGATTGAGCAATCCTCGCGCGCGACTATGTGGCGCGCGGCTGCCGAGGCACGTGAGCATGGTGTTGCGGTATGTCAGGCGCAGGTTCGTTTGACGCAGCGATGGTTCAATGGCATCGTCAGATACTTGGGTCAAAGCTCCCGTGGTGACATCTTCTCTTTGAACATCGTACACTCGGGAGAACGCGTCGTTGGCCACGGTAACATGCAGGAGATGCTTGACCTTGGGTGGAACGTCGATTTGCTCGACGCCATTGTGCCCAACGGGTTTGTAAAGTGCGGCGTTGGAAGGTCGCTGGAAATCAACTATCTGAGTCCCAAACTGTATCGGGAGCTCGGTCTCTCTGAGTCCGAGTTCGTACGGCGTTTCCACAACTCATTTGATGAAGTCGTCGTTCCCGAAGATCGCAAGGAGCTGATGAACGCGATTGAAGACGCGCGACACACGGGTCGCATGATGAACTGTGATGTGCGCCTGCAATACGGATACGCCAACGAGCGCCGTGATGCGAGCGTAACGGGCCATGTGGAGAGTGGGACAGACGGAGATACGTGGCTATACCTGCTCGTCATCTTGCAAAACGATCCATATGTGGATAGCGCAGAGTCAAAAGGCGGTGGCGGAGGGAGCGATGTGGCACGCTTTGACTACTTCTTTGCCACCGACCTGCTCACAGTTCACATTCCCGAGGCAGACGGACAGGTACGAGACGTCGTTATAGCGGATTTCCTGCAAGACCTCGAGACGTCGCCTGATTACATCACCAAGGCGAGTGCCACGAAGATCATCGCAACGGTGAGTGACTTGCGCCAGCATCCCGTGGCGGGCTACAGCGACATCAAGTGCAACTTTCATAATGGCGAGGAGTTGCGTTGGTACCATATCAACTACACCTGTGACGCGGACGAGGATGACAAAACGCTTGTGGTGCACGGATATGCGCAGGACGCAAGCGACCAGATGGGTTCGGTGCGCTGGTGGCGTCGACAGGCGGAGGTAGACCAGCTCACGGGACTGCTCAACCGCAATGCGGCGGAGCAGTACATAAACATGTCCATACGAACACAGGGCTCTGGCATGATGTTCATGATTGACCTCGATGGCTTCAAGCAGGTCAATGACGAGTTGGGGCATCTCGCCGGTGATGCGTTGCTTCGTGATGTTGCCGCGGCGCTGAACAGCAACTTCCGTGAGGGTGACGTGTTGGGTCGTTACGGCGGAGACGAGTTTGTGGCCTTCATGGCTTATGCGGGGGATGACCCGCAGAGACTTGCGTGCAGGCGGGCGCAAAGCATCATCGACTCGGTGACGAAGGTCAATGCGGCCTGCAGTGTGGGCATTGCACTGTGCGATCGTCCTGACGTGACCTTTTACGATCTACTTGAGGTTGCCGATGAGGCGATGTACAGGAGCAAGGATCGGGGCAAGGGCACGTATACCGTCCTTTCGCTCTAGGTGGTGCAAAAAAAGAGAAGGAAAACCCCGGTCGCGCGTACAGCACGACCGGGGTTCCTCGTGAGGCGATGGTTGGAGCTACGAGTTGAGGCGGCGCTGGTCGGCTCCCGGGTTTAGGGTGAAGCTTCCCGCATCCTCCATCTGCTGAAGGCGCGCCTCGCCCTCCTCGGCAATGAGGCGGAACTCCTCAATGGTCTGGTGCATCTGCGGAAGAGCCTTGAGCTTGTAGTCGGTGATGTCGTCGAGTGCGGCGAGCGTATCCTGGAAGGCGCTCTTTAGCGTCTCGGGCGAGATGGCCGCATCGGTTGCCTGCTTCTGGATGGCTACGCCCTGTTCGCGAAGCATGCGCGAGGTGGCGTTGATCATGTCGTTGGTCGCGGTGTTGAGTGCCTGTACCTTCTCGAGTACGATGCGCTGGTTGTAGAGCGCACCTGCTACGGTGACGGCCGTGCGCAATGCCGCGACGGTGACGTTCTCGGCGCGATCGACGGCACGGATGAGTTCGAGGTTGTTCTTGCGGATGACTTCCATGGCGACGATGCCTTGTTGGTTGACCACGAGCAGCTGCTGGAAGTCCATGATCTTCTGACGCAGGGGGAAGATGACCTCCTCCTCGAGGAAGCGGATCTTATCCTCATCGCCACCCTGGGCGCGGTAGTTATCCACTGCGTTGCTGAGGTATGCGTCGAGGTCGGTCGCCATGGCCACACGCTGGTTGAGTTGCTTGGTGAGCTCGCGCATGGATCCAGCCTCGAGCTCGAGGGTGACGTTGTCCTTGCGTAGGGTCTCGCGGCCCTTATCTAAGGACTTCACGATGTCGGCAATCTCGGCATCGGCCGTCTTGTAGCGATCGAAGTAGCGACGCACGGGATTGAAGAGCTTGCCCATGGCACCACGCTTCATGAAGTCGATGCCCGAGGGGTCGAGGTCGCGCATCTTGATGGCGAGGTCCTCAAGTCCCTTCGCGACGTCGCCTGATTCGCTGCCCGAGCGCGAGAGGTCCGCCATCCGCTTGGCGAGGATGTCGTTCTTTGCGGATGACTTGCGCACAAGGTCGGTGCCGAGGTCCTCGACGGCGTGGGTAATCTCCCGGCGACTCTGAACGGAGTCCAGATCGACGTTGAGAATCTCTTCGCCCTTCTTCTGGGCGGTGCTGTCTATGAGTATTGCCCGGTCTTCGGGGACCGCAAGCTCTTGCTCTACCTTGGCCTTTACTTCCTCGGGTTCGGGAATCTCGAGGTCAAACGACATGACTGCCTTCCTTTCTATGCGAGTGTCACGTGCAGTTCTCATTGACAATCATCGATTGCCGCTCGCGCGTGACAGAACCATCCTACATGTTAGCGTTAAACAGGTTCTTGAGCTGATACGTAACGTCATCGTTCGTTGCGTCGATGCTTGCCGCCTCGTTGATGCTGCTGATTTGCTGCAACTTGGCGATGTTTGCATTGTAACCGATGGTGTAGACGGGGATGTGCAGCCCACCGATAACGGCCTTCATGTCCTCGAAGCCGATTATCTCGGCATTGGCCTCGCCGTCGGAGAGCAGGAAGATCATGGGCTTCGCGTCGGGAAGATCGGCAATGGCCTTTTGGACAAGATCGGCGCCGACGATGATGCCGTCATTGGTGGCCGTGCCGCCCGCAGCGCGCAAACCCTCGACCGCACCCTTGAAGTATGCCTGCTGGTTGAGGTCGAATTGGGCGACGGGAAGCTCGATGGTCACGTAGTCGGAGTATGACACGAGTCCCACGTAGTTGTCGGAGTTGATGTAGCGCATGCTGTTGATGAGCGATGCCTGCAGCTCGTTGAGGGGGGCACCACTCATCGAGCCCGATACGTCTGCCACGAAGACGGCGACGACGGTGCGGCCCGTATCCTTGTTCTTCTTGTACAGGTTTTGGGCGGCGACGAGCGTCTCGCCCGTGGTCTCGGGCAGCTCGCTGACGTAGTCGTCCTTGCCGTTGAAGCCGTAGCGATTGGCGAGGTCGGCACCGTTGGCATCGCAATACTGGGCAAAGAGCTCAACGACCTCCCGTTTGTCGGCACTTGCGGCGGGGCAGGTGACGAGTGGGTTGTCGTGACGGTATCCGAAGGGGGTAAAGACGTAGTTCGCCGAGAGGGACGGATCGTTCTGATAGAGCTGCCACTCAAGGACGAAGCCGTCGAGCGAGCCGCGCTCAGCCGCATCGCGCATCTGGACGGTGGTGAGCGCGACGAAGGGCACGTTGGACTGGAACTTGAGGAATCCCTGAGTGGCGGCCTCGGAGAGCGGGTTGTCGCGGTCGTAGCGGAGCAGACACGAAATGAGGAAGTTCAGCCCGGTGCTGCTGGTGAAGGGGTTCGTATAGCCCATGGTGAGCTCGCCCGCGCCGACGGCCTCCGTGATGGACTTGAGGTCGACGGTGCCGTACTTCTCGAGCACGGCATCATAGTGGTCTTTGTCGAGCAGTATGCCCGCGACGTTGCCCACCATCCTCTCGCGGACGACGTCGGTCTTCACGCCGCGTGCCGACAGCAGGTCGACGAACAGCATGTTGGAGGGCGTGTAGGCATCGGGGGACTCCTTGCCGCTGGCGATGTAGTCGACGGCAAGGCCGCTGCTCACGCTGCGCAGCTGTACGCTCACGGGCTTGCCGTTCACCTCGGCTCCGGAAGCGTTGAATGCCTCTGCCATCTCGCGCATCCATCCGTCGGTGCCCTGTCCGGCCTTCTCGGGCGAGGACCAGATCTCTGCGTAGACGTCCGTTGTCGCCTTTACGGCCAGGTCGTCCTTGTTGAGTTCGGGAAGCTCCTCGGCGTCTAAGTTGTCTTCCGTGTACTCTATGGATGACTTGGTGGGGGTTGCGGTGGTGGGGTCTATCCTGTTCACCATGTCGGTCAGGTTTGCCTGCGCGGTCTCGGTGCTGATGGTGCGCTCGGTCTTGCCGGTGTTGCGCATCAGGAAGAGAATGCCAAACACGAGTATGCCGATTACCACAAGACCCACGAGCAGCCCGATGATGACACGCTTCTTTCCCATTGCTTCCTCCTCGTCGATGGGATGGACTAACCGTAGTACTTGGTTTCCTCGATGAGCCTCGCGAGCTCGTCGATGGTGCCCTCGTTGCTCTCGAGCGTGCTGCCCGTGTCAAGCTTGCTCAGCTCCAGCTCGAGCCTGCCAAGCTCGAGGAGCATGCGCTCGTTTGCCGCGATGATCTCGCGCATGTGGGCCAGCGACTGCTCATATACCGCGACCTGTTGCCGCTGCACCTCGTTGTTCTTGTTGCCCTTGCGGTGCAAGTCCGCCAAGTCCTTGGCATAGCCCTCGCGATCGAAGGTCTGGACGTTGTTTGCAACGAGTGCCGCGTTGCGAATGATCGTGTGATGCGCCTGGTCAACCAGTCCGGCGAATCGGTCCCAAGTGATGCTGCCCTCGCTGAACTGCGAGGCGATGTACTTCTGGAGGCGTCTGCGCTTGCGATCCGAGCTCTGCACCTGCTCGATGACGTCGGCCGCGATTCCGCCGACATAGGGTGTCTCGACGTACGAGCGCAAGACGGGAATGACCTCGTCCTCGTTGATGACCTCCGCGGGGGTGAGCAGGTGCTCCTCCGGGTCCTTGAGGGCGAGATAGGTGCCTGCCCCGAAGGTGCCCGCGAGGGCAATGCCGCATATGATGCTGAAGCCCGCACGCAGCAGTGAGTAGTCGGTGGGACGCAGGGCAAGGCCCCACGGCGCATAGAGAAGCACCACGGCGACCGCAATGACGACGTAGAGGGCGAAGAGACGCAGATAACGCTTCACGTTGAGCCAATCGACGAGTTTTTACTATGCGATTATACTTCCCAAACGCGCTCAAGAACATACTGAACTGCCGATAGAATGAGTGCGAGCTGACGTGACCTGACGGTCCTCTGTGCGATGCGCACGTTACCCGCGCGTTTCGGGGTGGTGCTTCTTTTGGCTCACGGCGCGCCTCCGTACCGAATACGCTAGAATCGACGCACCATGCACACTATAGAAAGGCAGGGACATGGCAGAGAAAGAGAAGGTGGTCCTCGCATACTCGGGAGGCCTCGATACGTCCGTCATCGTCAAGTGGCTCCAAGTCGAGCGCAACATGGACGTCATCGCCATCTGTGGCAACGTGGGCCAGGACGAGAAGGACCTTGGTTGGATCAAGCAGAAGGCCCTGGACATGGGCGCTATCGCCTCAGAGGCCATCGACATGCGCGAGGAGTATGCGCAGACGATTCTTTCCAAGGCGATTTGGGCGAACGGCAAGTACGAGGGCATCTATCCGTTGCTCAGCGCCTTGAGCCGCCCACTGATCTCCAAGCACCTGGTGGACGTTGCCCATCAGTATGGTGCCAAATACGTGGCGCATGGCTGCACGGGCAAGGGCAACGACCAGGTACGCTTCGAGACCTGCATTCGCGCACTTGACCCCGATCTCAAGATCATCGCGCCCGTCCGTGAGTGGGACCTCACCACGCGCGACTCCGAGATGGCGTGGGCGGAGGCGCATGGCGTGCCCGTGCCCACCACCAAGAAGAAGCCCTACTCGATTGACGACAACCTCTGGGGTCGTGCCATCGAGTGTGGCGTTCTCGAGGACACATGGAATACGCCGCCGGCAGACATCTGGACGATGACGAGCAATCCCGAGGACTGCCCGAACGAGCCCGAGACGGTGATCATCGGCTTCGAGGCTGGCATTCCCGTGTCGCTCAACGGCGAGCGCATGCCGCTCCTCGACCTCATCATTGCCGCGAACGAGATTGCCGGACGCAATGGCTTTGGCCGCATCGACATGATCGAGGACCGTGTCGTGGGCATCAAGAGCCGCGAGTGCTACGAGTGTCCGGCCGCTCTGCTGCTCATCGAGGCGCACAACGCCCTTGAGCGTCTGTGCCTCGATGCCGAGACGCTCAAGCAGAAGGCGAAGCTCGACACCGAGTGGGCATCTACGGTGTATCGTGGCCTGTGGTACAGCCAGAGCCGTTGCGCCATCGACGCCTACAACGCCTACACGCAGAAGTTCGTGAGCGGCGAGGTGCGCATCAAGCTCTGCAAGGGCGGCATCTTCGTTGACGGGTTGCGTTCCGACTACGCGCTGTATGACTACAACCTCGCAACATATGATGAGGGGGACACCTTCGATCAGTCGTTCGCCGAGGGCTTCATCGTGCTTCATGGCCTCCAGAGCAAGACGTGGAGTCGCGTGCAAGGACCTGGTTCGGGCTTGCAGACGGTGGAATAGGCGCTCTGTAGCCAATAGACAGACTGTTTCGCACGGCAAAAAGGTACCAGATGCCTTTTTGCCGTCTTTTAGTAGAATAGCCGCGTACCCGAAGTGAGGAGCAAGGCATGGCATTGTGGGGCGGAAGGTTCGAGGGTGGCGTCGATGCGTTCACTCAGGAGTTCGGCGCGTCGCTCGAGGTCGACAAGAGCATGGCTCAGCAGGACATACGTGGTTCGATAGCCCACGCGACGATGCTCGCGGAGCAAGGTGTCATAAGCGATGCGGATCGCGAGGCCATCGTGGAGGGGCTCAGGCAGATTGCTCAGGAGATCGAGGATGGCACGTTCGCATGGGACGTCAACGACGAGGACGTGCACATGTCTGTCGAGCGCGTGCTGACTGAGCGCATCGGTGCGGCAGGAGGGCGTCTGCACACGGGACGTTCGCGCAACGACCAAGTTGCCACCGACATTCGCCTGCTTGCCAAGGATCTCTGCGCCGAGTTGCTCGAGGGCAACCATGAGCTGAGGCGCGTGCTCGCGGACGTTGCAGAGGCGAACCTCGACGTTGTGATGCCGGGTTACACGCACCTGCAGCATGCTCAGCCGGTGCTCTTCTCGCACCATATGTTGGCATACTTCTGGATGTTTACGCGCGATGCCACGCGTCTGCGTGCGGCATGCGATGCGGCTGACGCCAACCCGCTTGGTGCTGCGGCACTTGCCGGAACTACCTACCCGCTCAATCGCGCTCGCACCACGGAGCTGCTGGGCTTCGCGCGGACGATTCCCAACTCCTTGGACGCCGTGAGCGATCGTGATTACCTGCTGGACTTGGAGTATGCGTGTGCCGTGAGCATGATGCACCTCTCGCGCTTGTGCGAGGAGGTCGTGCTGTGGAGCAGCTCGGAGTTTGGGTTTGTCACCCTGAGCGACTCGTATTCGACGGGTAGCTCCATCATGCCGCAGAAGAAGAACCCGGACTTCGCAGAGCTCACGCGGGGAAAGACGGGACGCGTGTATGGCGATCTCATGGCATTGCTTACCACTTGCAAGTCGCTGCCACTCGCGTACAACAAGGACTTGCAGGAATGCAAGGAGGGTCCGCTCGACGCCGCGCGCACGCTCGGTGACTGCATGGCCATCATGGCTGGCATGCTACAGACCATGAGGGTCAACGAGGGGCGTATGCTTGCTGAGGCGGGAACGGGATTCTCGGCGGCAACCGATGTTGCGGACTATCTGGCCAAGCGTGGCATGCCCTTCCGCGAGGCCCATGCCGTGGTGGGAAGACTCGTGCTGGAATGCGAGCGCCGTGGTTGCGGTCTGGAGGATCTGACCTTGGCCGAGCTGCGAGAGGCAAGCGACCTCTTTGATAAGGACGTGGTGGGAACGCTTGACCCGGCCGCCATTGCGCGTGCGCGCACGACCTATGGTGGCACGGGCAATGTCGCCGTTGAGGCACAGCTTGCCGAGGCGCGTGCGGCGCTCGCGACGGCCTAAGTCGGAAGAACACACGAAGGGAACACTCATGATTGATAGATATACGCGTCCCGAGATGGGGCACATATTCTCGCTGGAGAACAAGTACGCCATCTGGCAGGAGATTGAGGTCTTGGCCTGTGAGGCCCACGCGGAGATGGGTCGCATTGGCATAACGCTCGCGGAGGCGAAGTGGATTCGCGAGCACGCCTCATTCAACGTGGACGAGGTCGATGCCATTGAGGTGGTTACCAATCACGATGTGATTGCGTTTCTCACAAACATGGGTACCTATGTAGATGCTGACGTGCCTGACGGCGAACCGAAGCCTAGCCGTTGGGTCCATTACGGCATGACGAGCTCCGACCTTGGCGACACGGCGCTGTGCTACCAGCTTGCACAGGCGACAGACCTCATCATCGAGGACGTGCGTGAGTTGGGCGAGATATGCCGTCGGCGCGCATTCGAGGAGCGAGACACGCTCTGCGTGGGTCGGACCCATGGCATTCATGCTGAGCCCATGACCTTTGGGATGAAGTTCGGCAGTTGGGCGTGGGAGTTGCGGCGCGACTTGGACCGACTGGTTGATGCGCGCAAGCAGGTTGCCGTCGGTGCCATCAGTGGGGCGGTGGGAACCTACTCGTCGATTGACCCCTTCATCGAGCAGTACGTCTGCGAGCACATGGGGCTTTCCGGCGACCCGCTTTCAACGCAGGTCGTGAGTCGCGATCACCACGCCTACCTTGCGGGTGTCCTCGCGACGACCGCGGCGACGTGTGAGCGCCTTGCCCTCGAGGTGCGCAACCACCAGAAGACCGATACGCTCGAGGCCGAGGAACCGTTCCGGCGTGGGCAGAAGGGCTCATCGGCCATGCCGCACAAACGCAACCCCATCACGGTCGAGAAGGTCTGCGGCCTTTCGCGTGTGGTGAAGGCCAATGCACAGGTCGCCTTCGACAACGTGGCGCTGTGGCACGAGCGTGACATAAGCCATAGCTCGAACGAGCGCGTCGCACTTGCAGACAGCTTCATCGCGCTCGACCACATGCTGCGCTGCCTCATTCGAATCATCGACGGTCTCGTACTGTATCCTGCGCGCATGGAGGCAAACCTCAACAGCACGCGCGGGCTCATCTTCTCGAGCAAGGTGCTCCTAGCTCTGGTCGACAAGGGGCTCTCGCGTGAGGATGCCTATAAAATCGTGCAACGTAACTCCATGGCGGTTTGGGATGACGTCCAACAGGCTCGTGCGGGGGCGACGCTGCGCGAGCGCCTGGACGAGGATGCGGACTGCTGCCTGAGTCCTGCCGAGCTCGATCGGATATTCGACCCACGTGCGTTCCTCGAGCGCATCGACGTGGTGTTCGACCGCCTGGAAGAGCTGAGCTTCGAGGAATGAAGGCAGCGGTAATCCAATAGAAGCCTAGGAATCGGCTACGTCGAGGCGTGGTGCGAGGTATTTCCAGCGGGATGTCTCTGATAACACCGGTTCCTCTCGTTCGGTACGTTCGATCTCCATCAAGTCATAGTGAAGTAGTTGGCGCCGACCTCGTACGAGGTCGGCGTCTCGGTCTCTTACGCCCAACGCGTTGCGAATGCCTTGGATGATCGTCTCGAACGCCTCGTAATCATCGAACTGCCGCGTGGTCATGGGGAAGACCGTTACGCCCATGCGCTGTAGGGTGGCTATCTTCTCCATGTCGGTCATAATATGCACGGCGTCGAGGTGCCATTCGTCGCTATTGTATTCAAGGACTGCGTTCTTGGACCTCCAGACCACATCGCCTTCCAGATACCGCCTTGTGGTGAGAGGCCTCGCGTCGTTAGATAGATTCAGTCGCGCATTGACCTCGAAGGGTGGAAGCGACTGACCGCCCAAACGTGTTGGCATCTTCAAAAGCAGGGCAAGCGTTGACTCGCGCGGGGAGCGGCATCGTTCTGAAACCGAGGTCAGTGCTTGGCGCAGTGCTCTAACTCCTCTTGCGTGCGGGACCATCTGCAGATAGGCCTTTGCGCTTTCGATTGTGGTGATGGGTTCCCGTTCAACAAGGGACATGCGTTCCCAGAAATCAAAAGCGAAGAGACCGAGCATATTCGACACTCTGTGATACAGCTCATAGCGTGGAATTGTGGCAGCGAGGCGAACCATACATAATTCTGGCGACTCCACGTAGAGGCTCGGACCAATGTTGTGAATGGAATTTGGGGGAAGTGGTGTACTGCTTGACCAAACATGGCACGAAAACCATTTGGACCTCCTGCGATCCTTGGCGGATTCCACAAGGAGGTGCATTGGCTCGGGTTTTCCTTCATTCTTGGCTATCGCCTCGCCCAACTCCGTGCTCGTTACCTTCTCGAATGAGGTCAGTCGCTGCTTCATCATAATGTCAGTGCCGTGGGCATAGCGATTGTTATAAAGCATCCAATACTCATATGCTGTTATTCCATCCAAGACGAGTCTCATGAGAATCCCAAAGTCCTTCCATGGCTGAAAATGCGTTATTTGAACCCGAATCTCGCAATTGTTGGAGTATAAGAGCATGTTTTCCCAGAAAAACCAAGAGCGATACATCGTGTGACCCGCTTTGTGGGTTCAAATAACGCATTTTCAAACATCTGAGTTCCTGATTAAGCTGAAAACCATAAATGTAGTGCGTATATGCAAAAGTGATTCTTTTGTAGGGGATGACGCTTCTGAAGTGGGGGTATACTAATCAATTGCCAAGCAGAAACGACACAATTGTTCAATAGTGATTCGGAGGTATGGATGTACTCCCTTGACTATATGCCGCGGCGCGTGTGTCCGCGCAACATCCACGTAGAGGTATCCGATGATGGCAGCACCGTGGGCAACGTCGTGTTTGACGGGGGTTGCAATGGCAACGGTAAGGCGGTTGCAAAGCTGGTGGCAGGACGGTCGGTCGACGAGGTCGTTGCATTGCTCGAGGGGAACAATTGTAACAACCGTGGCACGTCGTGCGCGGATCAGCTGACTGTCGCGCTCCGCAAGGCACAGGAGATGGCGCGTGCGACTGCCTAGCGTGCGACTGCCGAGCATCTCTCGACGTGGTTTCCTGCGCGCGACAGGCATTGCTGCGGTTACGGGGACAGCGATTGGCGTGTTGCCTGGGTGCACTAATCCCGAGCAGCATGTGGTGCCAGAGCCGATGGTCATCGACGAGGATGCGGCTATCGACATCACCGAGGAGTATGAAGAGACCGAGCTGGAGTTGAACGACCTTGCCGAGTGGAGTCTGCCACTTGGTAGCGTGCTCCACGAGGCGGTGAGCACATGGATTCCCGTCACACAGGCAGGGTCGTCGGCATCGCCGATGGTCAAAGGATGCGCGTTCTCGTCGGAGGACGGAACGTTTTCGGAAGTAGTGCCCGACGTCATGGGGGACAGCCATACGGTCGTGATCTATGACGTGCGTTGTTCTGACGAGGTGTATGCGTGGATCGAGCTGGATTACCTCACGCATGACTGGTCGCTCTACGCTGCCCGGTTCTCTCGTACGGAAGGCAAACTTGACGGAACGGCCACCACGCTGTGGCAGGCAGATGCCGACTACGATCCGCCTGGATTCACCTGTGTAGGCAACTCGGTGTTGTGGCAGGTCATGCCATCCCTCTCGGGCGACAAGACAAGGGAGTCCTCGTATTGCTATCTATGGAAGCTCGGAGACGCAAATGCTCAGGCGGTCGTCGAGTCTCCTGGGCGCTTCGCGACGGAACCGAGCATATCGGACGATGTGGTAGTGCTCGCACCGCGCGTGCGCGCCGACGAGGGCGTGTTCTACGGAGTGACTGCCTATGCGCTCAACGACGACCTCAACACCATAGTTGACCAACTCGTCCTCCCTCGCTCGGTCCGTCCCTTTTATGCCACCTACGTGGGGAACCGCTTCGCGGTTTCGATTGAGGCGAACTATAGCTCGGGTGGCCTGTTTGGACTCATGGGCACCTACTTGGGTCCGAGCGAGGGTCCCTTCGTGCGCCTCGCGCGCGAGCCGAGCGCGAATGTCGCGGCAAAGGATGACGTGTTCATCATCAAGAGTCGCGCATCATACTTTGTGGTAAACCTGCGCAAGTCAACATACTCAATCCTCACGGCAGCCAATCGCTGCGTCGATTACGGGGAGTACCCGGCACGCGTAGGTCAGACGCGGGACTTCCTGACGTTCGCGACGGTCAAAGACGAGGCGTCGGGATATCCGACGGCGGTGACGGTGCGCTCGTTTGCACTATAGCAAGGTAAAACTGCCCATGGTTTCTCTGAGCTTGCGCTAAACTCATATGGGTGAGGTAACTCGTTCGGCAACGGCGAAATCGAAGTTAGGAGACGGAACATGGCCGCAGACGAAAAACGGATTCTTCTGGTGGAAGACGAGAAGGCGATTCGCGATGCAGTCGCTGCATACCTTGAGCGCGAGAACTATATCGTACGTGGCGTGGGCGATGGCCAAAGTGCCGTCGAGGAGTTCGAAAAGCACTCCTTTGACCTGGTGATTCTGGACCTCATGCTTCCCAAGCTTTCGGGCGAGCGCGTGTGCCGCGCCATCCGAGAGACCTCAAACGTGCCTATCATCATGCTGACGGCCAAGGGCGAGGTCGAGGACCGTATCATCGGCCTGGAACTCGGCGCGGACGACTACCTCATCAAGCCCTTCTCGCCGCGCGAGCTCGTGGCGCGCGTTCGCGCCCTGTTGCGACGCGCTCACACGGAGAGTGAGCCCCAGCTTGAGGTGCTTGACTTTGGTGACCTGGTAATCGACATCTCTGGTCATAAAGTGACCATCGGCGATCGCGAGATTGACCTGACGGCATCCGAGTTCAAGCTGCTCACCACGCTCGCACGCTTCCCAGGACGTGTGTACACGCGTATGGAGCTGGTCGAGAAGGTGCTTGGCTACGACTTCGAGGGCTATGAGCGCACGATTGACTCCCATGTGAAGAACCTCCGCGCGAAGCTTGGCGACGATCCGCGCAACCCGCGTTGGCTCTACACGGTACACGGTGTCGGATATCGCTTCGAGTCACCGGACAAGTCGGGGGACAAGGCCAAGGCGCGTGCACGCAAGTAGCCAATACCGGTGAGTAACATGGGCCATGGGCAGCGTGAGACGTCCGTCGACTCGAACGTCTCGTCATACAACACCATAAAGCGGCGACCGAGAAGCACCATGCGCTACAGCACGCGCATGACGCTCTCGTTTGCCCTTACGGCCGTCATGACGGCCTTGGTGCTTTCCATGGTCCTTGCGGTGGTGTGGGAAGGCCAGTTCCAGCTCTATACGCGGCAGAACATGCAGCGCATGGTTCAGTACATGGCCGACAGCCTGGGTCAACAATACGATGTCGAGGGGGCATGGAGCGACGGGTTGCTCGACTACATGGACGAGTCCTCTGAGTCGATGCCCGAAGTGGGCATGCGGTTGGTGAATGCCGATGGCGTGGTGCTGTACGACGACACGGCGGGCGGCATCGTGGCGACAGTCGGCGTCCGACGCGAGCCCGTTCGGCCCATAACGGGAGACGGCGTGGAGCTGGGCGTTTCGGCGGAGGTGGTATCCCAGGCAAAGCGGGTTGTGGTGGGCACCATCACGTACTGGCCCGCAGGTTCCGACCTGCTCCTCACAAAGACGGACTCGACCTTCCGCACCAACTCCTATGCCGCCATCGTGATGGCGGCCAGCTTGGCGGTGGTGTTTGCCTGTGCGATCGGTTACCTCGTCGCGCGTGCGCTCACCAAGCCCATCAAGCGCATAACGACGACGGCAGCGCAGATTCGCAATGGTGACCTCACTGCCCGCACGGGGCTTTCCGGTACGGACGAGATGGGACGTCTTGGAGAGACGTTCGACGATATGGCATCCTCTCTGGAGCGCGACATCAAGCTTGAACACCGTCTTACAAGCGACGTTGCCCACGAATTGCGAACGCCCCTCATGGCCATGCAGGCAACGGTCGAGGCCATGCAAGATGGCGTGATGCCTGCAAATCAAGACAACTTGGCGACGGTGGCCGTGGAGGTGCGACGCCTCTCGCGGCTCGTTGATGCGATGCTGCGCCTTTCGCGCATGGAGAACGGCAAGATTCCCATCCACTTCGATAAGTGCGACGTAGTTGCTCTGGCGAATGACCTCGTGACCATGCAGGTGCAACTGTTCCAGGACAACGGCCTCGAGCTGAGCTTTGTCAACGACACGGGGCATCGCAAGTTCATGGCGGAAATTGACTCCGACCTCGTGCGTGAGGCGATGGTCAACCTCATGAGCAATGCCATGCGCTACACGTCGGAGGGAGGCAGCGTGCTGGTGCGTGTCGCGCGCGACCGACGTAACGTGCTTCTCTCGGTAAGCGACACGGGGATGGGTATCGCCAAGGAGGACATCCCGCGCGTCTTCAGTCGCTTCTGGCGGTCGGACGCGAGTCGCGAGCGCGAGGCGGGAGGACTGGGCGTTGGCCTCTCGCTCACGAAGGAAATCGTTGATCGGCACAACGGCACCATCGCCGTGGACTCGGAAGAGGGCGTCGGAACCACCTTTACCCTGCATCTGCCCATCGTTCATCGCAAGTAATAGAGAACGCCACAAGCCTCTGCGTGCAAGAACGCAACTCTGCTACAATGGCAACTCATATGTCTTCAGCACAGGGAGGTAACATGGCTTCGATGGAGCTTCGTCCCGACAGCCAGGGCAAGGTACGCGACATATATGACTGCGGTGATGCGTTGCTGATGGTGGCTAGCGACCGCGTGAGCGCGTATGACTTCGTTCTGCCTGACGAGATTCCCTATAAGGGCGAGATCCTTACTCGTATCTCTGCGTTCTGGTTCGAGCGCTTTGCAGACCTCATCCCCAACCACTTGCTTTCGATGGATCCGAGTGACTATCCTGAGCGCTTTGCGCCTTATCGCGACTATCTTACTGGTCGTTCCATGCTCGTTCGCAAGGCTCAGACGGTGCCCATCGAGGCAATTGTACGTGGCTACCTCACTGGCTCGGGCAAGAAGACCTACGACGAGAACGGCACCGTGTGCGGAATCAGACTTCCCGCCGGCCTCGTCGAGGCAAGTCAGATTCCCGAGCCGATATTTACCCCTTCGACCAAGGCAGAGCTGGGCGAACACGACGAGAACATCTCCTACGAACGGTGTGCCCAGATCGTGGGGGATGACGTTGCCGCACAGGTCAAGGATGCATCGCTCAAGGTGTATACGGCTGCTGCTGAGTATGCACGCACCCGTGGAATCATCATCGCCGATACCAAGTTCGAGTTTGGCTTCATTGACGGGAATCTCGTGCTCATCGATGAGTGCCTCACGCCGGACTCAAGTCGCTTCTGGCCTGCCGAGGGCTATGCGCCTGGCTCGGTGCAGCCCAGTTACGACAAGCAGTTCGTTCGCGACTGGCTCCGCGCGCATTGGGACATGTGTGGCGAGCCGCCCCATCTTCCCAGCGAGGTCGTGGAAGGGACATCCGAGCGCTATAAGGAGGCGTTCCAGATAATCACCGGTAACGAGTTCGTGCCAGCTAAGGAGCAGTAGTCATGTCGCTTAAGGATACGATTCGCGGTGCGCGCGATGAGGCTGCGGCTAGCGGAAACCCCTTCGAGCGCTCGAAGGACACCACCTCGGAAGAGGGGTCAACGGACGCCATGCGTACGAAGCGCGGCGTGGCACGTCGCTCGGTCGCGAGTGCAAAGCCCTCGCGTGAGGCGGCCGCCGGCGTGCGTGTGGTGAGCGCGAGTGGCAAGACCACCAAGGGCGCTGCCGAGATGTCCAAAGAAGAGCGCAAGCAGGAACGCAAGAAGGAGCGCGAGAAGGAAGACAGGCGCTACTCGCTCACGCAGGCATACCTCGAAGAGGACCAAGAGTACAAGAAGGCGCGCAAGGCGTGGTGGATTTTCTTGGGCGTTGGCATGGCGCTCATCGTGGTGGCTTTCACGCTGTACGGCTTAGTCAGCAAACAGGGGGAGGGTGCCAGTCCCGTTATGGCATTCTGTGCCATGGGAAGCATGGTCTGTGCATACATCGCCATCATCGGCGGGCTCATATTTGACTGGGTAAAGATTCGGCCCTTGCGTCGAAAGATCAACGAGCGCGTTGGCTCCATGTCGGACAAGCGCGTGAAGACCGTTCTCAACCAGAAGGCGCGTGAGCAGGCCGAAGAGGAGCGTCGCAAACAGAATCGCAAGTAGCCATTCACGGTCCTTAAGGAACTCTCAAGGAGTCCGTTCCCTACGGGTATATTAATGACCGGGAACAGTCCCCAAATGGGTCACATTGTGCTACAATAGCCCAACGCGCCTCCGTAGCTCAGGGGATAGAGCACCGCTCTCCTAAAGCGGGTGTCGGCCGTTCGAATCGGCCCGGGGGCACCAGAAAAGACCAGCTCAGGAGCTTGTTTGCCCCTGAGCTGTTTTCTGTCTCGCGCCGTGGGGATGTGAGTTGGGAAGACTCTGGCACCAAGCATCCTGTAGGTAATCCTCGAACGCTGCCCTTCATATAACGTAAAGCTGTTACGATAGCTGCCGACGATTATTCAAGATGAAAGGGCTGTCCTCCGTGGGTCGTCTCGCTCGCGTTCGGACGTCCCATTCCCTCACCCCTGACCCTGGTTGCCCTTTGGCAAACAGATACTGCTTAAGTATGCTATCATCGAAACATTACTATTTGCCGAAGAAAAATGACGAGGCATGAGACACATCAAGCAAACGGTTGCCATTGTTCTTGCACTTATGCTTGCTCTTGGGATGTGCGGCTGTGCGGCATTTGGAGCACCCGCAACCACGGAGGAGCTTCTCGTACGCTACGCGGCGAACGAGAACGTTGACAACTTCAGTGCCGAGGTGGACGTAGGTCTAAGTGTCAACACGCTAGGGGTGCGCGCAATCATCCCCATTGTGACAAGTCTGCACGCAACAGAAAACACGGCGCACGGAACGATTGTCGTGGGCCTCTCCTCCCTCGACACGCGCGACTATGAGGTTGAGTTCTATGCCGAACTGCTCGATGACGCGTTGAATTTCTACATTGGCACGCCCAAGGGGGAGCAGACCGCGTGGAAACGTTGGACGGTCGACATGACGTCGAAGATTGATATATTCACCATTACTGACCTGCTCTCCGCCTCCGAGCTCACCTTGATTTCCAAGGATTCCGATGCGCAGGTGCGCTACGAGCTCACGGTGCCCACAGATAAGCTCTTGGAGACCGCGTTTGACGTGACGGCTGGTTCCGCAGAGGTCGGGGGTATGGACGAGCAGGGTATGCTTGACGCAGTCGGCAACGACAAGGTCCGCATCGGCTTTACCGAGGATTGCCTCATGCGCTTGGTGGATTCGTCGGTTCTGCTCACATTCAAGAGCGCGGAGACAAACGACGTCGAGGTTCGGACTGGCATTGATGTTACCGCGACTCTTGAGGACTACGGCAAGGTTGACGTGCCGGAGGTCGCCATACCCAATGAGGTTCGCGAGGCAGCGGTGCCTACCGACGAGCCAGTCGATCTGATCGAGGTCATTGGTGCCGACAGTCCCCTTGCCGGAGCCGTAAAAAAGTGAGATGGATGATGTGGTCAGTCATTGTGAAACGAGGTGATATCGCTTGAGGAAGTCGGTTGCCATATTCAAGCGCGACCTGCACAGGTTGCTTCACAATCCCATCGCACTTGCTGTCGCGCTCGGCGTCTCCATCGTGCCATGCCTGTACGCATGGCTCAACATCGCGTCCAACTGGGATCCGTATGCAAACACGAGCACCATGCCGGTTGCCGTCGTGAGCGAGGACAAACCGGTCACGCTGGATGACATGGGTGAGATTTGCGTCGGTGACATGATGATCGAGAAGCTCGCGGAGAACGACAAGATAGGCTGGACCTTCCCAAAGAGCAAGGACGAGGCCCTCGACAAGGTCAAGTCAGGGACGTATTACGCTACCATCGTGATCCCCGAAGACTTCACCTCGAGCCTCACGGGTGTCTTGGATGGGAAGACCGACAAGGCGCACCTCAAGTATTTCGTCAACGAGAAGGTCAACGCCATCGCTTCTAAGGTCACCGACACGGGTGCGTCTACCGTGGAGACCACCATTGACGAGCAGTTCGTTGCCGTCGCGGGCGAAGTCATAGCAGAGAAGCTCGGCGGCGTTGCCAACAAGCTGACCAAAGGGGTGGACAAAGCGGCGGACAACATTGCCTCCGCCTTGGCGGAAGCCAGCGAGGCACTTGGCAACGTTGACGGGAAGCTTGACGGGCTCTCCGAAAGCCTTCTAGACGCGCAGACATCGCTCACAGAGGCCTCAGACCGACTCAATGGTTTGCAGGGCAGGGGTGCCGAGGCGGCAAACTCCATCAATGATGCGCTGAACAACTTCGAGCAGACGCGCACTAACGCAAACAACCTCATGCTCGACATCGCTGGCACGCTAAACAGCGGAGCCTCCACCATATCGTCGCTCTCGTCGCAGGCCAGCTACGACGTCTCGTCGCTCTCGGGGGACATAGCGTATGCTCAGGCACAGGTCAACGGCGCGATTGCGCAACTGGAACGTGACCTTACAGACAACGAGGCCCTGACGACTAGGGTGGACGAATCGCTCTCGGTGGTACGGAATCTCGATCCTCAGGATGATGCGAATGCGTTAGAGACCAAGACGCTTTTGGACCAGCAACTGAGCGACGAGCACGACGTTCTTGTCAACATCTCCAGTACGGAGTCGTCCAAGCTCGATGAGCTGAGGGACATAGGATCAAGGTTGGATGCTGCGGCAGATGAGGTAAGGAGCCTATCGCGGAACGTGGACGGCAGAGTTCAGGCAGCAACGAGCTCACTGCGGAATGCGCAGGAAGAGGCTGTTGGCAATGATCTTAACGAGGTGAATATGGCGCTTGACTCGTTCGTCGGGGTGGCGCGGCAGCTTGAGGCGGCGGCGCTGCTGGTCGATCCCACCGTGGCACAAACGGTAGATGTGGCGACGCAGCTCGCAAGCACGCTCGGGCAGACCAATGATGCGGTCGGATCGACCCGTGCCTCTCTAGGCGAACTCATGAGCACGGTCAACGGTCTGATGCAAGAGCTGGAGATGATACGCGCCTCGGACGCATGGGCGGTTCTTAAGGTGATGGCTTCCACCAATCCCGAAGGCGTAAAGGAATTCCTCTCGGCACCCGTCGCGGTGAGCGAGAACCGCCTGTACCCGGTAGAGAATTATGGCAGCGGCGTCGCACCGTTCTTTACGAGCGTCGCCCTCTGGGTCGGCGGCATCGCGCTTGTCGCCGTCTTTAAGCTTGAGGTGGACGAGGAGAAGGTGGGGCGTGTTCGGCCATGGCAGGCCTACTTTGGACGCTGGCTCCTCTTCGTCATGTTAGGAACACTCTGTGCAGTCGTCTGCTGTACGGGGGATCTGCTCCTTGGTATTCAATGCGAGTATCCTGTAGCGTTCTTCTTGAGTGCCATGGTGGCCTCGTTCGCCTTTGTCAACGTCATCTACTCACTGTCGGTTGCCTTCAAGCATCTGGGCAAGGCCCTTGCCTTCACGCTCATCATCCTGCAGGTTCCGGGTTCTGCTGGCATGTACCCCATCGAGATGATGCCGCCATTCTTCCAAGCCATCGGTCCCTGGCTTCCCTTCACTTATTCGAACAACGCGATGCGTGAGGCCATTGCGGGCTTCTATGATGGCAACTTTGCGTATAACATCGTCATGCTGCTCTTGTTCGTGGTGCCTTCCATCCTGGTGGGCGTGACCGCACGGAGTCACTTGGTTAACATCAACGCGCTCTTTGACCGACGACTGCGCGAGACCGATCACCTCATGGTGTCCGAGCCCGTGTCGATAAGGGGCGATCGATTCCGCTTGGCAACGCTCGTCAAGGCGATGCGGGACCCGGAGGAATATCGCGAGGTGTTCGACGAACGCAGTGCCGCCTTCGAGGCAGCCTATCCCAAGCTTGTGGCGCGTGGCGTCTTTGCGCTCATTGCCGTTCCGCTGACGCTCTTTGTGCTTGCCCTTGCGCTCGACGCCAAGCTGCCGTTCATTGGGGGTCTGGTCTTGGCACTTGCGGTAATCTACAGCTACCTCATCGTGGTCGAGTACTTCCACGACCGCATCGTGCACAAGCGCGCCCTCACCGACCTCTTGCCCGAGGAACTCGACGTGGCCCTCACCAACGCACTTCGAGACGAACTCATGCCCTATGCCCCCATCGATATGATTATCGAGAGGCGCAAGCGCCGCCATGCAAAGCCTCCTGTCGGTAAGGTACGCCGACGGATTGCGGAACGACGGGGTCAGGCGGAGGCGCATGACCAAAACGAGGCGGATGCTTCGGAGGGGGGCGACGAGCAATGAGGAAGATAATCGCTATCTTGAAGCGTGACATTCAGGAAGTGCGCGGCAATGCCATCGCATTGCTTGTCATCATGGGCTTGGCCATCATGCCCTCGTTCTACGCATGGTTCAACATCGCGGGCGGTTGGGATCCTTACGGCAACTCGGGGCAGATCAAGGTTGCTCTTGCCAACTCCGACGAGGGGGTCGAGGGAAGCATCATACCCTTTCATGTGAATGTGGGTGAGCGCGTGGTCACTGCGCTCACCGGAAGTGCCAAGATCGGATACGTGGTTACCGATGCAGACGATGCCGTCGACGGCGTGCGTTCAGGTGAGTACTACGCTGCCGTGGTCATACCCAAGAACTTCTCTTCCAACCTGCTGAGTGTGCTTACAAAGACGCCCAAGCATCCTGAGCTTGACTACTACGTCAACGAGAAGCGCAATGCCATTGCATCGATCGTCACTGGCAAGGCATCGGGATCAGTGCAAACCATGGTCGATGAGGGATTTACCAAGGCAATCACTGACGTTGCAATCGATCTTTTCGATGAGATATCGAGCATAAAGAACAATGAGGACGTCGCCGCTGCAGGAGCTAACGTGAGCAATGCCCTCGATGGGACGATCTCTGCGCTCGCGCGCTCATCGTCCGACATCGCGGCCTACAAGGAGGTCGTCGCATCGATTCGAGGCGTCATGGACTCCTCGGCATCGATACTCGGCAACAATTCCGCCTCACTCAACGTCGCTGGCTCCTTGTCGGACGCGGCCAATGGCGTACGTACGTTAGACGTGGTGGGACAACGTGCCAAGGATGCGGCGCAATCGGCGATTGATGCGGGGAAGAGTTCGGTTGACGATGTCAAGGCAGCGCTCGACGAGGCCTTTACGGTGGCGGGAGATAAGACCGACCAGCTTGCAGATGCCCTCACCAAGGCCAACGACATCGCAAAGTCACGCCGTGACGAGCTTGCGGGTTTTCGCGACAAGCTTGCAAACCTCAGTGGTCAGGTCACGTCTCGTGAGGCGAGCTTCGGTGACCTCTCTGTGGTGCTCGAGGTCGAAACCGACATCTCCGACCTTGCCAAGAGGGTAGACAATGCCACCGCATATCTCAACGAACTTATTGCGGCCGTGGAGCGAACTGCCGCAGATGTCCAGACCACCAAGGCGAATGCAGAGGCGAGCCGTGCGCAGCTGGAAGGTCTGGCGACTGGTGCGCGGGATGCCATTGAGGCTGTTCGTGCAAGCTACAGCGATAACCTCAGCGGTGCGCTTAACGACCTGGCAGCGAAGATTGATGCGGCGGCCGTCAAGTCCACAGAAGTCTCCGACGCTCTCCATGCGGAAGCGGATAAGCTCTCTGGTGCCATTACCGAGGCTGGTGACGACCTCAAGGAATTGGAGGATGCACTTGGCAATGCGTCGACAAAGCTCACCGAGGTCGCCGACAAGATCAGGGGTCTGCGCGACAAGCTCACCAATGCGCTTGCGTCTGGGGACATGGACCTCGTGCGCACCGTCATGGGTGGCGACACTGCAGCACTCGTGAACTTCCTCGCGACACCCGTTGCGCTTGACCGCGAGGCGTTCTTCCCGGTCGAGAACAACGGCTCCGCCATGACACCGTTCTACACGACCATGGCGTTGTGGGTCGGCGGTACGCTCATGGGTCTCGTCATCTACGTTGGCATATCCAAGAAGGCAGAGGAGGAAATTGGCGCAGCACCGCGTCACGCCTACTTGGGTCGACTTGCGTTCTTCCTGTGCGTTGGTGCCTTGCAGGCCACCATCCTGCTCCTGGGCGACCTGTTCTTCCTGCGCGTTCAGTGCGAGAATCCGCTGCTCTTCATGCTTACCGGCTGGCTTGCGTCCACCGTGTTCATCAACATCATCTACTCGTTGGCGACGTCGTTCGGTGACGTGGGAAAGGCTATTGCCGTCTTCATCATGGTACTGCAGGTGGCAGGATCCGGCGGGACCTTCCCCGTCCAGATGCTGCCGCCCATCTTCCAGATGGCATATCCGTACCTGCCCTTCGTCCATTCCGAGAACGCCTTCCGTTCCGCCATGTTTGGCATGTACGGCAACGACTGGGCCATGGAGATGGGGATACTCGCTACATTCCTCATTCCGGCGCTCATTCTGGGCCTCGTCCTCCGCAAGCCGTTCGTTCCTGTGAACGAATGGATAGAGGAGAAGATGGAAGAGACCAAGCTCATGTAAGGCCTTGTTGGGCATGCGGCGTAGGTCTACGCGGCAAGGCTGCCATCGTGGCACTTGGTGCAGGAGACGAGCTCGCGTTGCGCAGATGCGTGACGCGAGCTCTTTCGTTGTAGCCTAAAGCTTTGCGTGCGTGTCTTGTTGCCATAAAAGATACAGGTGAGTCTCGGACTCGCAAGCCCACTCGTATTGCGAGAGGTACTCCCCGCGGAAGCCTCTGATGGCCTGTGGAACGGGGGACGGGTTTTTCGTTCCACGCCGAAAACCCCTCCCGCAAGTCGGCATTGACGAGGGCTAGCGAGGGCGGAACGATAAGCCCGTCCCCCTCACTTTTCACTATGGGGATAGTCCCTATGTAAAACACACCTTTTGCCACGTGCTCTCTTTGTCGCATTCCATGAAACAAGGTATATTCGTTTTAGCACATTGCGCAAAGATGGGGTGGTAATCATGAGAGACAAACTACGAGCGGTATTGGCGTCGGCAATCATGCTAGTGATGGTGGTTGGAATGTTCCCGACGTTTGCGTTGGCGGATGAGGCGTATACGGTAAAGGAAGAGGACGTCGTGTGGAACGACGACCGCACCCAAGTCGTTCAGGCGCAGGTTGGCCCATACACCCTCACCAACCGAGACGACTGGTTGAACGGAGACACGGAGCTCTCTATAGACAATCTTGGTAGGATTGCGGACAAGCTCAGCGATGACTGGGCTCCCATCGCAGGATCCATCTTTGGTACGTACTCACCCGTAACCATAAACAATTCTGGCGACAGAATAGAGTGGAAGTACTGGTACGGTCCGGGTATCGAGAATGGCGACAGCAGGTACGGCGGCGGTTGCGAGGTCGACGTAGTAGATGCGCTTGCAGGTAGGAGCAAGAAGAACAAGCGGGACAATAACGACACCGGCGGAGACCGCTACAACCGCAACGGTCAGTGGCGTGGCGACACCTACCCGGCAAACGGTAGCGATCAGGCCACCTACATGACCTCCGGCATGCAGTACGCTTCCAGCTTGGACGAAGTCCTGCGCGAGATGTGCGACATGAGCGCCACCGCATATTATGGGAACTCAACCAACGAGACCCAGGAGACGGTAAACAAACGTAAAGACATAGCGGATAAACTCTACAAAAAAGCCGGAGAAGACGACAAGGGCCTGAGCTGGATGAAGGACGACGCGGACGGGCAGACGTCCACTCAGGCGATGTATCGCATCGTCAGTTCGCAAGCCGACAACGATGACCACCAGTACTCAAACAACTACGCCCTCATCTTCTACGACTTCCAGCTCACGGCGCTTACGGGAGACGAAGTGGGCGACACGGTGGGAGTGTCCGCGGTCGATTACAGTGCAGGAGACGATAGCTCCTCGAAGACCACCGACTACATCGAGAACCGCTCGCAGGAGAAGCAGGAGGAGGACCTCACGCTCAGTAACTCCACCACCGAGACGGTCTCGAGCAGCTTCACGGACACCAACAGCGTCGCGCACTCAATCAACTGGGGAGTCGAGGCCGGTTTTGAGTATCAAGCGCATGGAGCTAATAATTGGATAAGTAATTGGAAATGGTCGTTAAAGCTGCACTTCCAGCATACCTGGACCGAGACGAACTCCACGGCATACACCAAGGGAGAGCAGCTAAGCAACAGCTCGAGCAGCAGTACCATGAGCAGGGTCTACATACCAGCACATACGGCGCTCGCGTACGAGAAGGCTACCGGTAAGAGCGAGCAGACACTCACGTTCGACTGCCCCGCGGTGCTCAACTACAAGGTGGCCATCGTGAGCCTGTGCTGGAGACCCAGAGAAGAAGATGACGTGAAGACGTTCTCCACTCGGTTTGGCTGCGGAGTGACGACGGGCGGCACCCACGCGACGCAGAACCTCTATAAGCGTGCGGTGGACAGCACCACGAGGAACAGGATAGAGCGGTCGTACGGACAGACGCTCGGCGAGTATAGGAACACGCGAGTCAATGGAATCTCTTGGGACGACGTGGAAGCTAAGTTTCCAGTGCTCAACACAGGCACGCACATACAGAACGCCGCCACGCAGCTTCCCTTGTTCACCGGTGGGATGAAGATCACTGCCGTGACGACGAGTGTAAACACGACCATAGGCAACATCCAGCCGCTCTATCAGCTGGCTGAGGTGCGACTCACGGCCGGAGATAAGCGCTACTCGATGGCCGTGGGAGACACGTTTAACCTCGATGGGCTTGCGGTGGATGGCTTCAACGCATACGGCATAGACTACTACGGGTTCCAGCCAACCAAGGGCGAATGGGTCCTCTGTGACGAAAACGGCAATGAGATTGACTCGAGTGGCATCATCGACCTCGATGGTGACGCGGTTTCTGGCTCCAAGCAGGTCGTTGCTAAGAGCGCCGGCAAGGCTTACCTCAAATGGGTCATCGCCAACGGCACCACTTATAAGGCCAAGGAGGGCGCGGAGGTTACGAGAAGCACGAAGTCTCTGCAAGCGCCCATAATTCTCATTTCGGTGAGCGAGGCACCCACTGACCTTACGGGCTACAAGATCGAAGCCGAGGGCGAGCCAATCGTTGTCTGTGGTGAACAGCTCAACCTCAACAACGCCTTCAAGGCATCTGTCGTTGACGCGAACGACAGAATCGTGTCGCAAAGCGTAGGGTTTGAGGCGCGCGACGCCTATGCCGGCTCGCCGGTTTCCATAGATGAGAACGGCATGTTCGTCTCTGAGGAGGCGGGCGACTACAAGGTACGAGCCACATACACGCTTTCCAACGCCAAGGACTCACCCGTCATACGGTCCGACTGGCTCACGGTGCACGTGGCTGACCTGCCGGTGGCGACCGTCGAACCCACTGAGCTTGCGGCGGAAGGCGGCGAGGTAATGGTAACCCTCGACGGTGAGCACCTCGCCGATGGCATCGAGGTGAAGCTCACCGACGAGAACGGCGCGGAGCTCACCGAGAAGACGTCGGGCACTGGCACGCAGCAAGTAGCGACGTTCGAGGTGCCCGCAAACACCGTGTTTGATGTGGACAAGGTATACAACGTAACCTGCATGATGGGTGGCAAGAACCTTACCGAGGGCCAGACTGTTACGGTAACGGCGCATACGCTCGAGCACCACGACGCTGTGGGAGCTACCTGCACCGAGGACGGCAATATCGAATACTGGAAGTGCAACGAGACGAGCAAGCTCTACCGTGATGCCAACGGTGCCGAGGAGGTCGCAGTGGCTGACGTCGTGGTGTCGGCGCTCGGGCACGACTTGGTCTCGTACGACGCCGTGAATGCCACCTGCACCGAGGACGGAAGCATTGCGTACTGGGAATGCACGCGTTGCCATACCGCCTTTGCTGACGCGGCGCACACGGAGGAGATTGACCTCGCCGACGTTGTGGTACCGGCCACGGGTCATGATTGGGGCGCGTGGGTCGTCACCACGCCCGCGACCGAGGAGACGGTCGGTGTGGAGACGCGCACCTGTGCGAACGAGGCTACCCATACCGAGACGCGCACGGTGGACGTCCTGCCACATGCACACGTGCTCGAGCACCACGCCGCCGTGACGGCCAAGTGCGAAGTCCCCGGATCCGTCGAGTATTGGGAGTGCACGAAGTGTGGCGCGCTCTTCTCCGATGGGGATGGGACTGACCGAATCTCTGCGGACGACATCGTGATTGCGGCTACCGGTCACGACTGGGGCGCATGGGTCGTCACCACGGCTGCGACCGAGACGACCGAGGGCTCCGAAACCCGCACCTGCGCGAACGATCCTACCCACACCGAGACTCGCGACATCCCGAAGTCCGACCACGTTCACAGCCTGACCAAGGTCGTCGAAGCGGCAGCAACCTGCACCAACTCCGGTACTGCCGAACATTGGAAGTGCGAGGGCTGCGAGCGGCTCTTCTCGGACGAGAACGGTCAGACCGAGGTTGACGCGGAAGACCTCGTGGTTGACGCCACCGGCCACGACTGGGACGAGGGCGTCGAGACCACCCCGGCCACCTGCACCGCGAACGGCGTGCGCACCTACACCTGCAAGAACGACTGCGGCGCGACGAGGACCGAGCCCATCGACGCCACCGGCCACGACTGGGGCGAGGGCGTCGAGACCACCGCGCCCACCTGCACCGCGAACGGCGTGCGCACCTACACCTGCAAGAACGACGAGACGCACACGAAGACGGAGCCCATCGACGCGCTGGGCCACGACTGGGGCGAGGGCGTTGAGACTAAGGCTCCCACCTGCACCGCGAACGGCGTGCGCACCTATACCTGCAAGCACAACTGCGGCGCGACGAGGACCGAGCCCATCGACGCGCTGGGCCACGACTGGGGCGAGGGCGTCGAGACCACCGCGCCCACGTGCACCGCCAAGGGCGTCATGACCTACACTTGCAAGAACGACGACACCCATACGAAGACCGGACCCATCGACGCGCTGGGCCACGACTGGGGCGAGGGCGAAGTGACCACCGCTCCCACCTGCACCGCCAAGGGCGTCATGACCTACACCTGCAAGAACGACGACACACACACCAAGAGCAAAGCGATTGCGGCGACCGGCCACAAGTGGGGTAAGGTCACCTACACCTGGTCGAAGGACCTCAGCACCGTCACGGCACGGCGCGTCTGCAGCAACGACCCGAACCACGTACAGACCGAGAAGGCCCAGACCACGCGCAAGGTTACCAAGAATGCGACTTGCACGGCGAAGGGTTCGGCCACCTACACGGCGACCTTCTCCAATGCGGCGTTTAAGAAGCAAACAAAGACCACGTCCATCCCGGCCCTTGGCCACAAGTGGGGTACGGTCAGATATGCCTGGTCGAAGGACCTGAAGACCTGTACGGCCACGCGCGTCTGCACGTGCAACGGCAGCCACAGACAGACCGCAAAGGCCAAGGTGACCTCCAAGGTCACGAGCAAGGCCACCGCTACGAAGGCCGGCACGCGCACGTACACGGCGGCCTTTACTGCCTCGTGGGCAAAGAATCAGACCAGGAAGGTCTCCATCCCCGCTACAGGTAAGCCCACGGTATCGGCTCTCTCGCACATGCAGAATGCCGCTTGGCTGAGTCCCACATCCGATGGCAAGGTCATCGGCCTCCCTGGTCGTGGCCTTCGTCTGGAGGCGTACGAGCTCACCTTGGTCGGCGCGAAGACGTCGGGTGGTATCGAGTACCGCAGCCGCGTGCAGGGTAAGGGTTGGGAGAAGTCTTGGTCGCGCAACGGCAAGATGAGCGGCACTACGGGACAGAGCAAGCGCATTGAGGCTGTGCAGATCCGTCTCTACGGTTCCATGGCCAAGCAGTACAACGTCTACTATCGTACCTACAGCCAGAAGTACGGTTGGATGGGCTGGACCAAGAACGGCGCCAAAGCGGGTAGCCAGGGCAAGAAGCTTCGTGTCGAGGCGATGCAGGTCGTCCTGGTAAAGAAGGGGGGCAAGGTTCCCTCGGCCGTCTATCAGGGTGCCAAGCAGGCCTACTCAAAGGCATTCGTCAAGTAGTCTCGTCCGACAAATGGTTGCGGAGGGCTGTCCCCCGCGAGACGAAGCGTCTTGCGGGGGACAGCCCTTCTTGTGCGCACGTGTGACACGGACATGGGGACGGTGACATGGGGACGGTGACATGGGGACGGAGGTATTGTCACACGTGTGTCAACGTCGCCTCTGACACCTATCACGCTGACACCCATGACACCCTTTAGCCGTAACCGTACTTGTTGCCATAATTCACAATATGGTACGATAATCAGCGAAATGTTGAAATTCAATCCAAATTGCGCTGATTATCAAGGAGTATACTCATGAGTCTTATTGGACGACTCGAGGAACAACGCGAGCTGCAGCGCTACTCCGAGTCTGCCGAGGCAGAGTTCGTCGTCATATATGGCAGACGACGCGTGGGCAAGACCTATCTCGTGCGTAGATTCTTCGACGAGCGGTTTGCCTTTTATGCGACGGGCGTAGCGGGAGGGAGGAAGACCACGCAGCTAAAGGGCTTTAACGCTACGCTCAAGCGCTTCGGAGGTAGGGGCACGGCCAGGAACTGGTTCGATGCTTTCGAACAGTTACGCGAGCTGCTCGAGTCGGATGACATCGCGCGCGACGAGTCCACGGGCAAGATGATCGTGTTTATCGACGAGATGCCGTGGTTGGACACCGCGCGGTCGGGCTTTCTAGAGGCGCTCGAGTTCTTTTGGAACGGCTGGGCGTCTGCGCGAAGCGACCTGTTGCTTATTGCGTGCGGTTCGGCGACATCGTGGATTATAAAGAGCCTGCTTGACAACCACGGCGGATTGCACAACCGAGTGACGGGGGTCATACAGCTCTCACCTTTTACGTTGGCGGAGACCGAGCAACTGCTGAGGAGCTATGGGCTGTCCTTAACGAGGCAGGAGGTCATGGAGGCGTACATGGTTTTTGGGGGTGTACCGTACTACCTCAGACTGCTCAACCGCCGGTACGGCCTTGGCCAGAACATAGACTTGCTGTGCTTCTCGCGGAGCGGGCGCTTGCACAACGAGTTCGACGCTCTGTTCCGCGCTCTGTTCCGGCATTCCGAGCGACACGTGGCAATCATCCGTGCGCTCGGCACCCGACAGGCGGGCGTTAGCAGATCGGAGATACTGGAGCTTACAGGCCTTTCGGACGGCGGGACGTTTGCGACCACGCTTACCGAGCTCGAACAGTGTGGTTTTGTTCGTGTTTACAGGGACTTCACAAGAGAGGCCTATGGAGAGATGTACCAGCTCATCGACCCTTTTACCCTGTTCTGGCTACGCTTTGTAGAGGAGACCGACGATCCGCACTGGTGGAGCACAAACCGCAGCGGAGGTGCTGTTCGGGCGTGGACCGGGCGTGCGTTCGAGCTTTTGTGCCTCTGGCATGTGCCGCAGATTCTGCGTGCTTTGGGCGTATGGGGTGTGTCGGTGAGCGCACAGTCGTGGCGAAGTAGGCCCACAAGCGTCCCCGGAGCGCAGATCGATCTTGTCCTCGATCGAGCTGACAACGTCGTGAACCTCTGCGAGATGAAGTGGGTCGGGTCTGGTACGGCATACACGATCGATAAGGCCGACGCGGAGGACCTTACGAGGAAGACCGAGGTCTTTGCCGCGGAGACCGGAACCCCTAAGGCACTTCATACGACCTTGGTCACGCCGGGCGGGCTCGCACCCAGCAAGTATTCCGGAGTGGTCCAGTCGATCGTGACGTCCGATGACCTGTTTGCATTGTAAGTGGCAGGGGGACGTTTCGTGACGTGACATGGGACGGACATGGGTGACAGGGGGACGGGGGTATTGTCACGTGTGACAATACCCCCGTCCCCCTGTCACGTCACCCTGTCACGCAACCCCCATCCCCCTGACACTGATACACACATGTGAAGTGTTATTCTTGTATCTAGACGTGCCGGGGACGACGTTTGTGGACAAGGGCACGCGCAGGTATGACGAATTGCGTTTGGAGGACCTCGAACATCGATAGGAAAGTAGGCTGGATGGGCTGGGTCCAACAGGGGGCTACCCCCCAGTGGACCCCCGTGAACGGGGGTCCACTGGGGGGTAGCCCCCTGTTGGACCGTGACGTCTAGTTCGAGTCGGTTGACGAGATCGATCCGTCCGTGTTGTCGGTGGAACTGCTGCTGTTCGAGGTATCGGTGCTGCTTGAGCTGTCATCACCGCTTTGGGACTGGCCGTCGCTGCCGTCGGTGGATTGGCCGCCACTGTCGCCGCTCTCCCCGCTCGACGAATCGTCCGAAGAGCTGCTGCCGCTGTTGTCGCCGGAGCTGCTACTGCTACTATCGTCGGTCGTGGACGAAGACGAGGAGCTAGAGGACGAAGAGGACGAGGAAGAGCTTGGGGTCTCGGGACCTGCGGAGATGCCCAGCTGCACCGTGGTGCCTCGTGCTGCCGTGCCGCTGACGGATTGCCAAACCACGTTGCCCACCGAAACGTCGTTGGAGTAGACGTAGGTGGTGGCGACATAGAATCCGGCATCCATCAGGTCGCTTGAGGCAGAGTACTCCGATTTGCCGACCACGTACGGAACGCTGCGCTGCGAGGTACCACTCGAAACCGTAATCACAATCGTCGTGCCGCGCTTCGCCTTGCCTGTCTCGGATTGGTTGATGACGATGCCTGCGTCATATATGGTGCTTTCTTCCGTGGCGACTTCCCATGCGAAGCCAGAGCTTTGGAGCTCCTCAACAGCGTCTGTCTGCGACATCTCGATGACGTAGGGTACCTGCACCTCCTCTGCACCCTTGCTCAGTCGATAAACGACCGTGTCACCTGCCTTGGCAGACGAGTTGGGAACGGGGTCTTGGGTGACTACGCGGTTGACTTCGATGTTGTCGGAGAAGACGGGGTCGCCGGCGTTGGCGATAAGACCGACCTGCGCGAGGGCGGCCTCAGCGTCCGTCACGGTCATGTTGGTGAGCTCGGGCACCGTGACCGTCTGTGCGGGCTCCTCGCCCTTCGAAATGACGAGGTCGATGCTCGATCCGTTGCGAGCCGTATTGCCCGCATCGGGATTCTGGTCGATGACGATTCCCGCTTCGAATTCGCTGCTGAAGTCCTCCTTGATGGTGCCTACCCTAAACTCTGATGACTGCTCGATCTGCTGCACGGCCGCGTCACGCGTGAGGCCCTCGTACTTGGGCACAACATGGCTCGCATGTCGACGCGCGACGAGCAAGAACCCCACGGCCATTATCGCGATGACGAGTAATGTGACCACGATGCCGATGAGTACGTTACGGCGATGCTTGCGGTCGAGCTCTGCCTCAGTGGCGCTTCGCGTGCGATAGTGCCCAGTCGTCCCTCCTGCGAGGTGCCCCGTGCTCTGCCTACCAGTGTTTTGGCGTCGGAAACCACCTGTTGAACCCGTCTGGCCACGACCGGTCCTGGCGGTATGGTTCAGTCGGCTGGTCTCTTGGGTGGTGACCACGGCCGTTGCCTCGTTTACGGCCTGCAAACGACCGGATAGATAGTCACGTAGGACGTTGTAGAGGTCATCTGCCGTCTGGAAGCGATCCTCGGGGCGCTTCTGCATGCATTTGAGGATGATTCCCTCGAGTGCGGGGTCGACGCGTGCGTTTATTTGGCTGGGAGGCATGGGTGGCTCGTTTACCTGCTTGAGCGCGACCGAGATGGCGTCGTCGCCGTCGAAGGGTACTTGCCCTGTGGCCGCCTCGTACATGACGATGCCGAGCGAGTAGATGTCGGTGGTCGGGCCGAGGTCGCGACCCTGCGTCTGCTCGGGGCTCACGTAGTGTGCGGTGCCGAGCACGGAGTTGTCGGTGGTTAGATGACTGTTCTTTGCGCGAGCGATTCCGAAGTCCATCACCTTGATGTTGCCATCGGGCTGGACCATGATGTTTTGCGGCTTGATGTCGCGGTGGATGATGTCGTGCGCATGGGCTACCGAGAGGGCCTTGGCGATTTGCGAGCCAATCTGCGCAACCTTGCGGCAGTCGAGTGCCCCATGCTTGCGGATGCCGCTCTTTAGGTCGGTGCCGCGCAGGTATTCCATGATGATGTAGTAGGTATCGCCGTCGCGACCCCAGTCGTATACGCTCACGATATAGGGACTTTGCAGAGCTGCAGCCGCTTGTGCCTCCTGCTTGAAGCGAGCGGCAAATGACTCGTCGTTGGCATATTGGGGGAGCATGGTCTTGATGGCGACCGTGCGTCCCAGCACTTCGTCGAGTCCGCGGTAGACGATGGCCATTCCACCGGTGCCTATCTTGTCCTGGACCGTATATCGGCCCCCCATTGCCCTGTTTGCCATCTGTGCTCCCATCCTCAGAGCCTCTCGATCACGCCAATCTCTGGAATGCGGTGCTTGTGCGCCGCCATAGTCTCGTCTCGTCATAGGGCCGCTCCATATGCCTGCACGTTGAGGCACTGAGAGAGCACCCCACCTGCGATGCTTGCTGCTACGCCGCGCACGTCCTCGCCCTGGCCCTCGATGCATACCGAGATGGCCAATGTGGGATTGTCGTAGGGTGCATACCCGATGAAAAGCGAGTTGATGGAATCGCTGCCCACCTGTGCCGTGCCCGTCTTGCCTGCCACCAGGTAACCGTCCACTTGGGCGTCCAGACCGGTGCCGTTGGTTACGACGCCAAGCATCGCCTCGCCTGTCTGAGCCGCCGCCTGCTCGCTCACCGCTTGGCCCAATGCTTGGGGTGAGGTGGTATAGACGGTTGTCCCCTCGGGTGAAAGCACGTGGTCAACCACGTAAGGGTTCATGACCGTACCGTGGTTAGCGATGGTGGCAGCCGTCACGGCATTCTGCATGACGGTGGTCTGCGGACCCGAGGGACTCGGGTGCTCGCCAACCGGTTGCCCGCATGCCGACCATGCTGTCTCCCACTCCGTCATCTCTGCGGGCTCGGGCATGAGTGACGGCTGGCAGAAGAAGTCCATGCCGAGCTTGGCATCGTAGCCGAAGGCGTGCGAGTAGCGCACGAGGGTCTCGGGACCCATCTGCCTGCTGACCTGTGCAAATACCGTGTTGGCGGAGAGGGCGAGGGCGTCACGCAAGCTGAGCGTGCCGTACTCGCCGCCGTGGTCGTTGGAGACGGTCTGGCCTCCGACGTCGATGCTCGCATGAGCCTCATAAGGCGTGTCGAGGGTGGCAATGCCTGCGTCGAGCGCTGCGGCGAACGTTACGACCTTGAAGGTCGAACCCGGGGTATAAAGCTGAGTCGTTCGGTCCACGAGCGGACTCGCGCTTTCGTCGGCAGACTCGATGACGTCGGCGATGCCGTCCATGTAGTAGGTCGGATTCGATGCCTTGGCAAGGACGGCACCAGAACGGGGGTCGAGGACCACGATGGCGCCTTGCCGTCCCTCGAGCGCCGCCTCGGCTGCACGTTGCATCTGGAAGTTGAGCGTGAGTACGACCGACGCGCCCGGTGTTGCCTTGCCGGCGAGCGAGTCGAGGGCGCTGCGCCAGTTGGAGAAGTTGTCCTTGCCGCGCAGGGTGTCGTTCATGCTGGCCTCGATGCCTGTCGCACCATAGCGCTCGGAGAGGTAGCCGACGGTGTGAGCGGCAACGTTACCGTTCGGGTACACGCGGCTGTACGTGCCATCCTCACCCTGCACGCTTTCGGCAAGAGTCTGTCCGTCGGAGGTGATGATCGCGCCACGCTGCACGCGGTAGCTCTTGGCGATGGTGTGGTTGTTGTTGGGCATCTGCTTGTAAGTCTGTGCCTGCACGACCTGCACGTAGGTGAGGTTGGTAATCAGTGCGGCAAAGAGAATCGTGAACATGGTGATGAGCGCCGTGAGGCGGTTGCCCAGCGCGACGCGTCCCAACACGCCCGATTCCGGCGTGTCGAGCCCGAAGCGTCCGCGCACGTTGCCGCCATGTGCGACCGCTGCGACCTTCTGCGCCTCGGTGTTGTCGGCGCCATTCTCCGAGAGGAACGCGCTTGTAGACGAGCTGGAGATGAGCGATTCGCGTCCCGTAGCCTCGTCGCCGGTGCGTAGCAGGAGTCCGACCACGATGAAGCTCGCGAGCAAGGAGCTTCCGCCCTGGCTCATGAAGGGGAGCGTTACGCCCGTGAGGGGTAGGAAGCGCGTGCAGCCACCCACAATGAGAAAGGCCTGGAAGGCGATGGAGGTGGTGAGACCCACGGCGGTGAAGGCTGACATGTCGGACTTCGCGCGCGCGGCAGTAGCGAACCCGCGAACCGCGAACACCATGTATAGCAGCAGGATTGCCGCTCCGCCAAGAAGGCCCATCTCCTCGCCGATGGCCGAGAAGATGAAGTCGGACTCCACAACGGGAATGAGGCGAGGCATGCCCCTGCCGATGCCCGTTCCCATGAGGTCGCCGTCGGCTAGTGAATAGAGCGACTGGATGATCTGGTAGCCGCCGTCGGGGTTCGCGAAGGGATCAATCCAGATTTGGATGCGATTGCGCACGTGGCTGAACACCTGATAGCAGAAGATGCCGCCCACGAGGAGCAGGATCAGAGCAAAGAGCACGTAGCTCACCCTGCCGGTCGCGACATAGACCATCACGACCAAGAAGGTAAAGAAGAGCACCGCGCTGCCGAGGTCACGCTCGAAGATGACGACGAGAAGGCTGATGCCCCACATGGCCAGCACGGGCGTGAGCATCTGCGGCTCGGGAAGCGCGATGGGGCCGATGCTCTTCGTCGAGGCAGACATCAGCTCGCGGTTCTCGGAGAGGTACGATGCGAGGAACAGAATGATGAGCACCTTGGCAATCTCGCCCGGTTGGAACGAGAGTGGCCCGAAGGTGAGCCATAGCTTGGAACCGCCTTGCTCGGTGCCCACAATCATGGGGAGGACGAGCAATACGATGCCGACAATGCCAAGTGTGTACTTGTATTCAGAGAGGGCGTCGAGGTTACGCACAAGGACGAGCGTCGCAACCATCGCACCGACGGACAAGAAGAGCCACAGGACCTGATTCACCGCAAGGTCGGGCCGCAGGCGCATCACAAAGGTGATACCGACGCCGGCAAGTACGAAGGTGACGGGAAGGATGACGGAATCGGCCCCGGGAGCGAGGAAGCGGATGGCTATGTGCGCAGCCGCGAATGCGCCAAAGAGGCCGATGGGTACGGCGAACGCTTGGACGGTGAGGTCGACGTCGGAATTCGCCGTGTACAGATACATGGCATAGAGCAAGAGCACGGGCAGGGCACCGGCGCAAAGCAGTAGGAGCTCGGTGGTGCGACGCGACATGGAGTTGCTGCCAAGGGAACTATCACGCACGTTACTCACCGTCCTTTCCTACTGTACCTGCGCTTGCCTCGGCCTTCGCCGCTTCGGTGGCCTCGTCGGCGGCCTGCTGTCCAGTGGCAGCGGCCTCGGCGGGAATGGCGTCACCAGACTCGGCGGTGGCATTGGCTGGGTCGCCCATGCCCTGGGTCACACCAGAGGAACCCTTCGCGGCCTCTGCCGTCTTTGCGGCGCGGGTCTTGTCGGTGTCAATCTGGTCGCGATATCGCTCTACGGTATCGCACCCCTCCGATTCGCTTGCCACGCTTATGCCCTCGTCGAGCTGCTGCTGGATGGTGACTGGCAGGTCGTTGACCTTCACTGAGCTACTCTCCACGAGCTCGTAGAGAGGGATGCCGAGCACCTCGTCGTTAATGCCCCTAAAGACGCCAACCGTTCCATCGTTGTTGCCTACGTACCAGGAGCTCCTTGCCAAGATGACCATGGCTATGCTTGCAAGGATGATGGCCACGAATGCACCGATAATCCAACTCAAGATGGAACGCGTGCGTAGGTAGCGGTGCATCTGGGCGAGTCCATCCTCGACCACATCCACTACCACGACCGTCACGTTGTCGTGTCCGCCTGCGGTCAGTGCGGCGGAGACGAGCGTGTCGGCCGCTGCCTGTGGCGTGACGGTCGAGACCGCGAGCTCCTCTATCTGCTTGTCGGGAACCATGCTCGACAAGCCATCGGAGCACAGGATGATGCGGTCACCAATGGAAACGTCCAGCGTGAAGTGGTCGGCATACATGTCGGGATCGGAGCCCAGAGCGCGTGTGATGATGGAACGGGAGGGATGCACGCGAGCTTCGTCGGCGGTGATTTCTCCCGCGTCGACAAGTTCCTCCACATAGCTGTGGTCGTGCGTTATGCGTACGAGGGTCCCTCCGTGGAGCAGGTACACGCGCGAGTCACCGACATGCGCCACGGACATGAGGTTGTTCTCTATGACCACGCAGGTGGCGGTGCAGCCCATGCCTGGCTTGCCCTTGCCTGTGAGGGATCCCTCCAGGACGGCATCGTTGGCTGCCTCGACTGCGGCGCCGAGCAGAATCTCGTCGGCATGCTCTGGAGCACGCTCGGCGATGGTTTCCACGGCAATGTGACTGGCGACCTCGCCGGCCGCGTGGCCACCCATGCCGTCGCACACCACAAAGAGTGGCGCCTTTACGAGGAACGCATCCTCGTTGTGTCCACGAACCAAACCCACGTCGGAGCGGGCACCCCACGAGAGGTTGTTGGTCGATCCTGTGGACGTATCGGATCCGAGCCGGTTGTCCACGGGCATTTCGTTGCGGCCTGGTGCGTTGACGACCTCGGAGGGGTCGATATCCTCAGCTTGATTCTTTGCCTCGGTTTGATTCTCGAGGGGCTCTGTGACGTCACTCATCGGCGGCTCACCCTCATGATTGTGTCGCCCACTTGGACCTCGTCACCATCGCGAAGGGTGACGGGCTGTCCGATGACGTGACCGTTCACCATGGTCCCATTGGTGGAATTGAGATCCTCGAGTACCAGCGCCGGTCCCTGGAGTGTGAACCGTGCGTGTGTGGCCGAGACAAAGGGTTCGTCGATCACGATGTCCGACGAGGGTGAGCGACCGATGATGACGGGACCCAGTATGTCTACGTGTAGGCCTCTGAGCTGCTTGGATCCCTTCTCGACGTCCACCGCCCATATGGCGGCGTCGCGTCGCTGACCTCGAACGAGACCGATGCCTGTACGCATCGCGAAGTAGAGGAATAGATACAGGATGATGACGAGCAGTATGCGACCTGCAAAGAGGACGAGGTCGACCATACTATCCCGCCTTGAACTCGAGGTTCGTGAGTCCGATGGTTATGACGTCGCCATCCGTCAGCACGGCTTCGCGCACGTCCATGTCGTCCACGAGCGTGCCGTTGGTGGAATTGAGGTCGCGAATCATCCAGATGCCATCGTCAAAGACGAGTTCGGCATGACGGCGCGAGACATTCGGGTCGCGCAGGACGATGCCGCCCTCCATGCGCTCGCGTCCGATGGGCGTGCGACGTACGATGACCTGATACGTGCGTCCGGTCGCCTTGTCGGTGAGGGTGCAGGTATCCTTCTGACGATGCTTGGGGATGACGCGAGTTTGGGAATCGCCCATGGGCATGGGGTCAGGCATGGGCGCGCTCGCCAACTCCGCGTCGAAGTCGAAGACGTCCTCGAGGTCATCTTCGTCGAACTCGTCCTCAGCTGCCTCCGGGAGATCGGGTTCGGGCCTGTAGTGAGCTCCGCGGGTGATTGCTTCCGGTGATTCGGCGACGTCTTCGACCAGATCCTCCTCGTCGACAGCGATGTCCTCGGCCGAATCCTCCTCGTCAATCCAATCGTCGTCGAACGCTTCGTCATCCTCGTCATATGCCACATCGGAGACGTCGTCCTCAGACGGTCCCTCTGCGGTGGACTCTTCGATGAAGGGCTCGTCTGCATCTTCGACCTCGGACAAATCCTCGTCGTCGAGGCTCGGGATGGCATCGTCCTCGTCATCGAGGCTTGGAATGGCATCGTCTTCGTCGTCGAGGCTCGGGATGGAATCCAAAACGGGTTCGTCAGAGAAGTCTGCCGCTATCTCCTCCTCATCCGCGCTGGTGGGCTCCCACTCGTCTGCGGGATAGTCCTCAATCTCGGGGATGTCGGGCTCCTCCACGAAGTCCACCTTGCTGGCGATGGGGGCTGGTTCCTCGTCATCGATGGAGAGCGCCTCGGGAACGAAGCCCTGCCCGAACGGGATGTTCTTGGGAGGGGTCAGGCCCAAGTACGCGTTCTCCTCGTCACGCAGGCGTGCGAGCGTGCGCGGGTCGACGTTCTCGGCAAACACGGAGAATCGACCTCCGTGCAAGGCGGGATCTACCATAAAGCGCACCAAGGGACGGCCCACGAAGGTGTAGCCGCGCTTCTTTGCCTGTGCCTCGACGAGCTGCGAGACCTCTTCGCAAATGCGGGCGTACATGGGACGCATGAGCTCGTCATCCTTGGCAGAGACGAGCACGGTATAGAGCGCAGGTGCCGTGTCGACACCGTCAATCACGAAGGTCTCGTCTTCCATCTCGCGCACACAGCGCTTCGCCAGCCGTTTGAACGAGAAGGGTTTGCGCTGCCCGGGGGCATCCTCCTCGAAGATGGCACTGATGCGTTGCTCAAATATGGAAAGCACGTTCATGCTACTCATCGCCCTTCTGATACTGTCCGTCATCGCCCATCAGGGCGCAAACAATGCACAGGGTAGCTCCTAAGATTAGCGCAACCACAAGAGCTGGTATGCCCAAAGTGGTTGCAATGTTGCCATTCTCCATGTGGGATACCAACGCGTATGTGGCGACCAGAAGCAAACAAGAGACCAATTGGCCAAGCATCATGCGAGAGGAGGTACGGTCGCGCGAGATTAGCGAGCCGACGAGGGCTGAGGTCCCACATGCGGCGGTCATGGCCCACGTTCTCGGCTCGAGGGCAACGTCACGCAAGAGTGGGGCGAGTTCCTCCGCGTAGAAGACCACATATGTGGAGAGGGTTACTAGCAGGTTAAACAGGAATCCGCCGGCGGCGGTGAAGAAGGCGGCCACAGGTCCTAGGGCGAAGGCGCTGAGGGGAACGCTCGCGACAGGTGAGTGCAAGCAGCCTGGCAAGAGCAACGCGGGGCCGCTTAGGTACGAACGCCTTCCTGCGGCGACCCACCAGGCAACGCCCATCGAGCCAACGATGAGGGCGAGTGAGATGCCGAGGGCAGATGGTTGTGCGACGAGTGCTGCCACAACGAGTGCGATGGCGCTTGCGCCTGCCAAAGGGGGCCACGCGGCGCTTGCGATGCCAGCGACGGCAACGCCTGCAATGAGCGCCTTGTGCGAACCCGGTGCGACGTAGGGGACGAGCTGGTAGGCGACCCATGATGCAGTGGCTGCGGAGAAGGCGCGCATGCAGAGCTGGGGAAGCCAGGGAGCACGTGCGGAGAGAGGGACGTGCAGACGTTCCCAGTCCTGCTCGATGTCGGGCTCCTCGTCCGGTTCGGCTTGGTTGAGAAGGTCGTGTAGCGATGCAGCGCCTTCTTGGGAATTGCCGAGTGCGGGCACCAGATCGCGAGCGAACCGCTCGACGGAAGCCGTGCGGCTCATGGGATTGGGCTCAAGCGCACGCAGGAGGGTATCTTCGACGCGGCCGGCAAGCTCCGGTTCCACATGAGAGAGGGGTGTACTGGGTCCCCGCTCAATGAGCTCGAGCGACTGCTCCGCCGTTCGTGCGGCGAAGGGACATGTGCCTGTAAGTGCTTGCCATACCACGACGGCGAGCGCGAAGATGTCGGTTCTCTCGTCTACCATGTCGCCGGAAATCTGTTCGGGCGGCATATACCCCACGGTTCCGCCGCGCGCGCCGCCGTATCCCGCGGCGGAGGCGAGCGAGGCCATCCCGAAGTCCGCGAGCTTTACGGTGCCGGTGCGATCCACCATGATGTTGGCGGGTTTGATGTCGAGGTGCAGCACGCCATTCTCGTGTGCGAAGGCGAGCGCCGATGCAACCGAGTCTACGAGGTGGGCGCATTCGTCGAACGTGAGAACGCCATCCTCGACGCGTGCGAGGAAATCGGCCAAGTTGAGACCGTCCACGTACTCCATCACGAGGTAGGAGTAACTGTCATCTCGCTCGAAGTCGAACATCGTCACGATGTTGGGATGCGAAAGCATGGATGATGTTCGTGCCTCAGCGAGGGCCTCGTCGAGGGTGGATGCTTCACGGGGAGAGTTCTCGCCAAAGCGCAACGGCATGCGCTTTATTGCCACACGACGTTGCAGACGGGCGTCCCAGCACACGTTGACCGTTCCGAAGCCTCCCTGAGAGTTTACTTCAAGCACGCGATAGCGTCCGAGGAGCACCTGCGCACTCGCGGCATGTGCGCCCTGCTTGATATGGACCCCTTGCCGGGTGTGGGTGCCTTGCCGGGCATGCGCCTGAGTTCCTGCGAGGGTGGTGCGCTGCTTGTTGTGGGGCCCGTCGTCCGAGGACGAGACGGGGCGAGGCATAAGCTGAGTTCGTTGCACGACGAATCCTTGATCGTTTGAGCTGTGTTTGTCGGGCGGTCATCATTGTAACGCATCGCCTATGTCTGCGCACGCGTGTGCCAGACAGGGTGTCCGGAATGCAGACGGGACCACGGTCGAGGGTGGCTCGCGGGGAAACCCCTCATGGTGCACGCGTGGTGCTGTGCAAGACATCAAAGGGCCCCATGGAAAAGTGCGCGACTTCTACTAGCCGCGCACTCTACGCAAATCGCACTATGTTATGAGGCAATGGAACAAAACGCAAAAATACCATTGAATCTGAGCGCCGTACTATTGCTTGGTGTTACTAATTAAGTCCGCGATCCCAGGGTACTGGAAACGGGTACTGGAAACGAATATACTTATCGGTGGCCGTCATCAGGAGTGACGGGTCATTCTGATCTGTCCAACTAATAATCGTATTTATGCCGCCGGCCGCCCTTTCGAGGTCGTCGAGACTAAGGTCGGCGGTATCCTGCGCACTCAGCTCGCTCAAGGCCCTCAAGAAGTCGTTTCATGGTGGTCCTCTCTTTCCGTTCGAAATGTCGAAGCATTGTTTTGCGAGTCATGGTATCCAGCGTGCCCCGTGACGTTCAAGCACATGCGGGCTTTTCATGAAAACTGCAATACTTACATTTCAGAGGGTCCGCGAGGGTCCGCCACAGAGAAGCAACTCTCAATTGCGGAAAAAGTTCTGGACACGATTAGATCCTGACTTCCGCAGTAGTTTAGCGCCGTTTGCCCCATTCTAGCTGGGCAAACGGCGCTCTTGTCCTGATTGTTTTCCGGCGGCACACCGCCGGGCGGCTACCTCCAGCGGATCTCCTTCCCCTTGGCGAACAGGGCCTTTATGTCGCGCGTCCTCATCCACTTGCGCGGCGCCTCCTCGCCCACGAGGGCGAACACCTCGTCGGTGAGGCCGGTCCTGTGGTCGAAGAGCCACCAGCCGTCGTCGGCGTAGGAGCAGTCGAGGGCGCGCATGTCGGCGAGCAGAGACTCCGCCGAGGGGTGCGACGGAAGGGCGCGCTGGGAGAGGCGCACGACCAGCAGCGCCAGGTAGCAGGTGAGGAAGTGCGCGCGGATGTGCGCGGGCGTCCACACCCACACCGGCCTGGAGTTCAGGCCGCCCGTCTTCGTGACCCTGAACGACTCCTCGATCCTCCACAGCTCGCGGTAGGCGTCCAGTATCCTGCCCTCGTCCCAGCCCGTCTCGCTGGTGATTATCAGGTAGTACCCGTCGAGCGCCGCCGCGGCGTCGACCGCGGCCTGGTCGATCTGGGGCCTGGTGCCCGCCTGCTCGACGACCTCGCCGGTCCTGCGGTCGAACGTGACCCCCCTGACGTACCGCGCCGCCCCGCAGTGCGTGGCCCTGGTGCAGGCGCCGGGCCTCTCCACGAGCTGCCTCGCCTTCTCGAGCACCCTCTCCCGCTCGTGGCGGGCCCGCTCCGCGTACTTGCGGCTCCACATCGCGACCACCTTGACCTCGACGTCCACGTCCCTCCTCCCGCCGTCGAGGGTGTCGACGTCCCTGAGGTGGACCGCCTTGTCGCCCTGCCGCGACTTGATCCTGAACTGGCCGTCCGGGCTGGCCCTGTAGCCGGCGTCGTCGAGGGCCCACCTCCTCAGCTCCGACGTGCTCCTGGTCCCGCGTATCGACTGCGAGAGGACGAAGCCGTCGCCGCCGGCGACTATGCCGGCGATGTTGCCCGAGCAGTTCATGCCGCTGTCGGCCACGACGACCACGCGGCCCAGGCCGCGCTCCCTGCGCCTCCCGGGCACCGGCAGCAGCGTCTCGCAGTCGTTCACGTTGCCCTGGAACAGGTCGTAGGCGATCGGTATCGCCTCGCTGTCCTGCAGCAGGCCCATCTGCACGATCGGGTTCGGCCTGTGCTCCTTGCCGGCGCCCTTGCGCCTGAGCCCGTCGGCGCCCGGGTCGCACTCGAAGAAGTAGTTGGTCACGTCGTAGTAGACGAGCGCCTCGTCGCGCCCGGCGTTCCTGGCTATCGAGCGGTTGCACGCGTCCACTATCCTGCCCGACAGGCGGTCGAGCTCCGTGAGCGCGCGGTACACGTCGTCGTCCGTGAGCTCGGCGCGGAAGAAGTGGCGCTCCCTGTTCCCCCAGGCGGAGAGCTTCGAGCCGGGCTCCATCAGCCGCTCGCAGACGAGCAGGCGCAGCGCGGCGTTCAGGTCGTAGCCGGCCCTCCTCCCGCGCATGCCGTTGCGTATGGCCGTCTCCACGCCGAGGGCGTCCAGCCACCAGCAGGCGAGCGCGTCGCCGGCGTGCCTCCTGAGCCGGCCGGACTCCCTCCTGTCGACCCTCTGCCTCGGGTGGATCTCGATGGTCGCCGGCGCCTCCTCGGCGAGCCTCTCCGCGTCCATCTTCGCCACGACCCCGCGGAAGTGCGCCACGGGGTCCGCGAACTCCCTCTCCAGCTCGTCCACGAACCCGAAGGTGCGCACCGTCCTCTGCCGCTTCCTCCCCTCGTCGTCCCTGTACGCCTGCACCGCGCTCAGGCTCACCCTGCCGCTCTTCGTCGGCGTCCTCTTCAGGTACATACCACACCCCGTCCCACCTGCGGATATATGCGTCGCATTATACCACACACCACCACAAACCACAAGAAACAATCTTATAACTTGACAAAGAAAAGTGCCCGAGCGGGCAGGTCAGGGGACGAAAAGTTCTTTATTGATCAGCTAATCAACTGCGGAAGAGTGGAGTGCGCGACTTCTACCAGCCGCGCACTCTACGCAAATCGCACTATGTTATGAGGCAATGGCACAAAACGCCAAAATACCATTGAATCTGAGCGCCGTACTATTGCTTGGTGTTACTAATTAAGTCCGCGATCCCAGGGTACTCCATGATGGAAGAGTGACGAAATTGAGTAAAAATATACTTATCGGTGGCCGTTATCAGGAGTGACGGGTCATTCTGATCTGTCCAACTAATCGTATTTATGCCGCCGGCCGCCCTTTCGAGGTCGTCGAGACTAAGGTCGGCGGTATCCTGCGCACTCAGCTCGCTCAAGGCCCTCAAGAAGTCGT
>CADBYM010000021.1 GCA_902798915.1 uncultured Coriobacteriaceae bacterium
CGCCTCGCACACGGCTCGTTGCCATCCCTCCCGCCCGTTCGGATAGCTGCTAAAACGCCAGCCTCGAGACATGTGTTCGGCTGACTTCGAGATTCAACCGCAGATCGTAAGCTGCAGAGCATAAGCGCACTCTAACCAGGAAAACACTGGCGAAGGAAAGGACACACGCAAGGCATTGGCGAGCAGGGGAGCTAGCCGCCCCCCTGCACCCCCGGCGAGCGGGGGACAAGTCCCCCGCGCCCCCTTCATAGTCTGTAGTGATGTATCGTGCAAGCCAAAGCACGGCCAGATCAGGGCGCACACTGCCCTCGTTAGCATCAGTTACGGCCAGGATCAAATCACACAGTCGCGAAGGGGAGTACACAGGGGAATGCCTAGGGTAGCAGTTCGGGTGAAACCCCCGACCGCTCCCATTTGCGGGGAGATCCCGCGGGCTTCGCCCGCGGGGCAGAAGACCGCGCCAAGGCGCAATTAGAGAAAAAGGGGGCTACGCCCCCTAATCGCTTACGCGATTACCCCCACTCACGCACCAGCAGCCGCGAGCCGATTCCTGGACTTCTTCGCTTCGAGCCGCTCAAACGTAGAGTAACTGTCATAGAGGCCATGTATCTTCTTGCGCGTGACGAAGAACAACACACCAGTACGCTCCTTCAGGCCGTAATACATTGTCACGGCGACAAACAGCCTGCCCAGGCAGAACAACGAGAGAATGGCGCCACCAATGCCGAAGTTGGCCAGCTTTCTATGCTTCACGTCATACTCAAGCAACGCACGGAATTGCCTATCAATCATCCGGTCAGACTGCGCTATAAGTATCACCTTATAGCCGTAATGCCTGTGCTGAGAGAAGAATTGCAGCCAGGCCATGCGGTCAGGGTTATTCCACTCCCTCGAGTTAAAAAGCAGTTGCGCCTCATCCACCACGAGCAGAATAGAGTTCTCGCGAAAGCGATGCGTATCCCACCACTTTCGTGCGAACTCCACAAGCCAGTCGGGGTGCAAGTTCAAATTGGACTTGAAGTGAAAGGCAGCATCGTAATTTCGCACATCATGCCGCAAGTCGAAGTTGGCAATCACGGGCACTGGATTACGCCTGTTCAGCGCATCGTATATGTCACGCGTAGCATGGTAGCTCTTTCCGCTCCCTGGCGTGCCGCTATACAGATAAATCAAGCTAGTCACCCCCAGACAACGGATTTACGGTATGACCTATGAGCTTGCGCAATTCCTCCGAACCGTGCACCACATGCAAGACAGCATGCAGCGCCATGTAAATTGTAACGCAAAGCAGCCACAGGCCCATGAGGTCGCACATGCCCCGCACATTCACAAAGTAGTTGAGCCAACCTAACGCCTGAGCGGGCAGACCCTGCAACGTGACACCCAAAAAGGGGGACAACGGAAGAAAGCTAATCAACAAGTCAATCAGCCAAAGCACCGCACCACCAAGCAGATCGTCAGCAGACGTGCCCAACCAAGCAAGCACGCCGCCCAAGGCATCAAGCATCAAGACCACCCCCGGAACCTAGCAGCGAACGAGTACGCAAAACCAAACCAAACGCAAACATGAAAAGAGTAGCGGAACGCGTGACAACTGCCACAGACTCCCAGATGCTAAGGTCTATGGTCATCTCCGCATCGGTCGTGAGCACGGGAAGCGTGAAAACAGGCGCGACCGGCTCAGCCTGCAGCAAGCCAAGCAAATATGCAACGTCCCACGGAAGGCTAAAGGGGAAGTGCCGCCCCAACTCGCCGAGCTTATCCCCAATCTGAACGCCCACGTCAGAATCGTCACCACCCGCAACCGGGCCAGGTCTAGGAACCTCCGGTACGTCCACCACCACGTCACTGCCAGATGGCCACTCACGACCCAGCAAATCGTCAAAATCTCTAAGCAAATCCCGCAGATATCCGTTGGCAGTCTGGACACCAGAAGAGATCGCAGCCAGAACGGCCGTATAGTCACCAGGGGAATAACCAGGTGATGTGACGTTGACGTTCAGATCCAAACCGCGTATATCCTCATCAATCCTGTTGAGCCACCTCAAAAGGGCAGACGGGTCAAAGGTGCCGTCTGAAATCACACCAGAAAGCCAAACAAACAAACTTCGAAGATAGCTCTCCAAATCATTCAAAAGTATGGAGGCATCCTTATACAAACCGCTACGCAACCAGCGAGACCAATCAGCAAGCGCACGCGTGACATGCAAGCAGTGAGTATTCAAGTCAGACTCCAACGCGTTGGCAAACAGTGCGAAATCAACATGAAAATTACGAAGCTCCTGCAATATCGCACGAAGCCACGGCGTATAGTCAGATGGATCAGTGCCCACAGGATCATAAACAACTATAGGCATCCAAGGAGTAGGCAATTCCGGCACATATGGCTCACTCACAGGCACCTCAGGCTCGACAGGCGCAGGCGGGTCAGGCTCAGGAACGATACCACTTTCAGAACCAGAACCGCCATCATCAGGCCAGTTATTCGTCAGAGGTGGTGCAGGAGGACCAATAAGACCCAAACTAGTAATCGACCCCATGCGCGAGGATATACTACTAGTGCTCTTAAAGTCAGATTGTTTTATGGAATCACCACTGCGATACACAAGAGTATTAGTAGCTGAATCATAGACGAAGTACCACTCTTTATGCACATACTGTATGGTCTGAGCCGAAAAACTGACAGCATAGTGACAATTGAACACGTGGGTTTGCGCCACGGTCACGGTATACGTCGTATACTCCCATTGCCCCTTCGGCAGTAGATAGACGTATACCTGCAATCCATTATCGGGATATATACGCCAGACCACATCGTATAAGGTTGAATCAACCTCGGACAGATAGCCCAGCGCAGTATCGGGCACGCTAACGTTAATCAACTCAGGTAGCTTGTCCCTATCGCTATAGACCCTATCCCAATCATTCTTCCAGCTAACAAGGTTAAGCCGCCAGAAGTTTTGCTGACCCCCGATATCGTCAAACGTCAGACCAGCACCTTGAGCATTGGTGTAGTTGCAACGAGCTTTAATGATATTGCCATCGGTGCTAACACCACCACCGCCGAGCGAGCCGCCGCCATATATAACCAGGTAATCTTCACGCGCCGAAGCAATCTCTCGTTGGCTAGTCTCAACAGCCCAAGTGTGACCAAAGCCACCGTTGAGCGAGACCATATTAGACTGGAAGAGCGAATCGCCCCACCAACCGGGAAAACTATGATAGGTCGTGCCAGTCGAACCCACGGCAAAAAACTTGGATGCCAGGTCGTAAAAGGCTCCACCAGAACCATCATTAGACAATCTAGCCAATTGCTCGTTAGACAGCTGTATTTTGTCAGACTTACGCCCTATAACGGCAAGTGCCGCATCATAAGGATTGCCGACGTTAATAACTACATAGCCCTTATCATTCTCTGTCAGCCCGGTAACAAACGGACCGTCAACCGTGGCCCAAGACTCACTAGCATATGCAACCTCTGGGCTTAGGACAAAGACGACTATGAGCATCAAAGCTAATGTCGCGAACCTCCACCCATAGGCCCGGAAGCAGATCTGAAGCCACCGCTCAGAGCCTTTGGTATGAGACGAAGCCAGATCGGCAACCGCTCCCATGCCTCCCGCCGAGCATTCGCGGCCTTCCGCTCGTCGCGCACCTTCGCACTGTAAGAAACGTAACTCGTATGCCTTGCCATGTTCGCCCCCTAACACGTCTACACCTCCAATCTACCACATAAACGGAAAAGCCCGCAGCCCCACGTATGGGCCACGGGCTCGAAGCGGAGAGAATGCGAGCACCCCCGCCAGCGTCCCGCGCGGCGGGGCCCCCCGCAGGGCGGCACCCCCGCCGCGCACGCCACCGGCGGGGATGCTCGGACACTCTCCACGGGGCGCACTTGCCCAGACGAGAGGGCAGGGCTATCCGTTGATGAAGCGGCGAATGACGCTCCAGCCGGTCGTAAGAGCGATAACCGCAGCGGCAACGGGCATAACCTGCGGCAGACCCGCAGCGATAAGCGAGAGCGCGTTAGTGCTCATGCTCGTCACGGCAGAAGTAAAAGCGGTGGTGATGGCCTCCATGCTAACCTCCCCTCAGAAATAGAAGCTACAGACCCTATCTAGCACGGACAAGCCCGAAGAATCTAACCATAGACTCCCAAGCAAGCCCGATAAGGTAGGCAACGAAACCGGCAGCGATACCCCAAAGAAAGGGCGTGAAATACCCAGAAGCATACTCAGCGGCACCCTCAGGCAGATACTCGAAAAGAGCTTCTGCAGAAGTCTGTTTCAAATCCATTTCGTCATTCCCCTGCACAGAAAGCACCGCAGAAAGCCGCCTCTCAGTCGCACTCAACGCCGCATCGACAGTACCGACTGTACGCAAGTCAACCGCATCCGCTATCTCGTCCACCGAGGGGAAGCCGGGAGAGGTGGGAAAACCCGGCTCCACGTCCTCGGCGTCAGAAACCACTAACGAACCATCATCCTTCGAATCAGCCTCAGCACCTTGCGAACTCTCCACGACCAAAGGCTCAGTCGATGAGCCATCCCGTTCACCCTCATCACCGGCACCACCAGCCAAAGAATCCACGTCCAGAACGTCAATCGAATCAGCGTCCACCCCAGACCCCCCAGCGTCTCGTGATGATAGCGACGAAGAGCAGCCCAGCAATGAAAGCAAGGACTCCCAAAACATAGCAAGACACGCAGCACAGGAAACTCAGGAGAGCAACGACACTGGACATGCTAGTCACCCAAGCCGTCAACAAATTCAGAAGTAGTGACAACGGGCGCGTCATGCGAGAGGTCTCGAACGACGCGACCAAGAACAGTAACGGTCTTACGCAGGTTACCGCACCGCAGCAAAATAACAACCGTAAGGACGGTATCGAGAATCACGAGAAGGAGAAGGAAGACACCCAGCATAACCAGCACCCCGCTACGAAACGACGCCGTCAGCGTCAACCAAGAGCATCGGGACGCCGCGAAGCTGCACATAAGAGTTTCCATCATTGCGAGCGACGGCCCGAATATCGACCTTTAGTATGTCGCCCTTTTGCAGGCTTAGGCCGTATACCTCGCCCTGCAAATCTTGGGGTACGCTAATCTCAAGATGATTGCTGTCACTGTCTTCCAAAACGAGCGACATCCAAGATTTCTTCGAATCCCGGCCGACGCCAGTACGCATAGCGCGAAATTCGACACTTTCAAGCGAACAGTTAAGCACAAATGCCATTGCAACGCCCCTTTCTGCTTAGTCAGTTATTCGGGCTAAATACATTGTGGCAAAAAAAGCGCGACCCATAAGGCCGCGCTATACCATCAGTCTAGTAATGCATTGTTGGTATGAATCAACACGAAATCGACACACGCAAAAAACCCGCGCGACGCACGAGCCACAACGCATCTGCCAGAGCGTCAACCTTGGCATAGGCCGCATCAAGTGAGCTCAAGTCATATACTCCCCATGCACAAAGCTCGGCCCCGCCATACTCACAGACATATGCCCCACGCGCATAGCGCACAGTGCAAGGATTGCCCACGGAGTAGTCGTAACGGCAGCCGTGTATCTGGTTAACAATCGCAATACGATTTAAAAGTTTATCATGAGTGCGCGACCAGCGGCACATCTCGCCATAACCTAACATGTATAATCACCGTTGACCCTCTTAGCCGAAACGTGGCGGATACGAACAACGAACAAGCACCGCCCTGTAGCATGTGGGCGGTGCAAAAATCCGGGTGAAAACGCTAATCCGAAGTCTCTACCCGTGCGACGCTTTCAGATTGTTTAGCCTTCTTAGCCGCAGCCTTGTCGGCCAGATCCTGCCGGCAAGCGTTGAAGTACGCGGCAAAGTACGACGCGCGGCCAGTGACGCAATTGATATAGTCGAGATTCTTACCGTTGAAGGCCCAGCGCACGAGCACGGCATAAGACTTTATGCCCTTCTTCTGCACGAACGCCTGGACGTCACAAAGCGTCTTGAGCTTGCTGTTAACGTCGTTCTTGACCAGGCAAGACAGATCAACGCCTCCAAGGCCGACTACATCAAAGGCGCTATACTCCGCCTTGTCGGGCTGATCTAGGTGCGCGAAGTATCTCATCATCGATTCTACGTGCTCCACCTTCTCCCACTTCTGCGCACGGAAGCAGGGGAGAGCATGCCCAAAGGCGTCTGCCATAAGCTGTTCGCAATACGACGCAGTGCGCGCGCCCTTGAATCGCAACATGATATGCACGTGCGCCTTCTTGGCTGCGCCCACCTTGGGAATGCGTACGACTGCATCCTCCGCGACGTCACCGGTGTCAGGGTCAATGTGCGCACGACACCACTTGCGTACGTCCTCAGGAGTATACGAATCTCTATCGTGCAACGGGGATACGACACACTCAATGTGCATGCCGTCGAGCACGGCCAGCAAATCGCCATAGCCCATCCCGATGTGCTCCAAGTCCTCGATCCAGCAGAGCACGGCAACGTTACGGGCCTTGTCACCAACGAGCCTAGACATTGCAACCACTCCCAACCAAATAGTATGTAAGCCACTGATACGAATAGACGCTATAGCGCCTGAGTATGGAAAAGACTAACTCCGAATTGCTAACGCCCGTGACGCCGAGAACGCTAAGGTAATGGGTCGGTCTGTCCAGATCGGCACCAACAGGCATGCAGAAGTACAGCACGACGCCCTGCCTGCCAATATCTGCACCGTTCACCGGATGCATGGAGCAGACGGCGAAGATGCTAACCATGTCACTCAGCATGTAGGAACCAGAGACAAAACATCGTGCTCGTGACACAAGAGCGATGCTGGCGAAGCATGAGAAGAGTAGATATCGCAGGGCCAGACGCGCAGAACGTAGCCAGACACGTCAACGCCTACAAGACGCAGAGCGTCAATCAGACCGAGCGCGGCACGAAGGGCGCTGGAATAGGAAGGAAAGCGCCCGCGCAGAAAGTAGTGCGGCGCACGCGAATCGTAAACCCGCGCATCGTCGCAGGGAACGCGACAGGAACCGTCATTGAAACGGCCAACCTCGCAGGAGTCACAAGGACACGATAAAGAGACGGAGAGAAGAACGCACATGATAGTACCTCCTGATAGATGCCAAGGGAAAAACAACGCTCCTGCACCACAAGTACAGCTCGTAACGCACTGCAACGGCTATGAAAGGGGAGTGAGGAGCATGGGCACGAGCTGGTGACGTGCCTTGTGGGGCTGCAAGCCGATGGAGGCGACCGCCCCCCATATGCGCCGCTGGCGCATGCCTTCGGCGAGCGATGACAGGGGCGTGCCGCCCCTGTACCCCTGCTTGACTCGCAATGCGAGCCGTCTGCAGGGGCAAAGGTGAACCCGCGCACTCTAGATCTGCGTGAGATTTGCAGCGTCACGAAGCTGCGCCAGCGCTATAGCAATTTCGTGCCGCTCAACGACAGCCCAAAAGTCAACGTCCAAGAGGTAGTAACACCCATCAGACCATCGCACTATATGTCGCGCGATGCCTTCCACGTCGAAGTCATCCACGCAGGATCCTACGGCCGCTCTCACATAGTCCTTGACGTCATCAATCGTGCCGAATGCCACACGCTCGCCGCAAAAGTCCTCATAGAACGCAGGTGGCACATGACCTGACATCCAATCGGGCTCATCAACGCAGTGCCACAGCTCGTAGTCGTAATCCAAGCCCATACGAAGGTCGTTATGCAAATACCAGCGCAGCGTGCACAGCGCCTCATCACGCGAGAAGTGATCGCTTGCCACAACCAGCAGCCTGGGCGCATCAAATCCGCGCAGCCTGCAAACAAGCAGCCAACTCGGATTGACGCCACCATACGCATTGCCATCGATCGAATCTATGATGCCCTGAGTGACCTCGAACTCACCGTGAAACGTGCTTGCCATAAAAAACCCCACCTCTCAACAGGTGGGGTCAGGTTTACATAACCGCGATTATCAGAGAAAGAGGGGAGAACTCGGTTGATGTCAGCGCCTCTTGGCGTCATCCTTCCTGCGTTGCATTATGTATCCCATTGCGAAGCCCCTGCGTCGCGCGCGATCGGCGCGCTCGTCATTGTGCGACGCCCCCTTTGACTTTGCCGATGGCACCATGAGCCAAAGGAAGAACGACAGAGCGGCGATGCAGATAACAACCTTCAAGACGGACATCTTCATACCCTCTCTGTTGCTGTGCGAACGTGCTTGCTATTCGTATACTGGATGGCCGAGATAGGCAGAGACGTTCGTCGCCGCTATCGCGCCATCTGCTGCGGCGGTGACGATCTGGCGCAGCGGTGTGTTGCGCACGTCACCAGCCGCGTAGATGCCCGGCGTGCGCGTGGCCATGTATGCATCGGTGACAACATAGCCCTCAGGCGTGGTCTCCACAAGGTCTCGCACGAGCTCTGACGTGGGAACGCGGCCAACGAAGACGAAGACGCCTGCACCCGTCTGGAAGGTCTCTTCGTACGTCTCCCCTGTCTCATTGTTCCTGAAGGTTATCTGATTAATCGCTTGCTCGCCAGACACGCGCGTGATTGAGGTGAGATAACGGATGCTCGCCTTATCGTTGCGCTCCAGTTCGGCGGCCAGCACCGCCTGGGCACGGAGGTGATCCTTGCGAACGACGAGCGTGACATGGCTGGCGAAGCGCGTGAGGAAGAGTGCCTCCTCAACGGCGGAATTGCCGCCGCCGATGACGAATACCTCGCGATTGCGGAAGAACATGCCATCGCAGGTGGCGCAATAGGAGACGCCGCGGCCCACATAGGCCTGCTCGCCTTCGAACCCGGCATGACGTGGAACGGCGCCGGCGGCCAAGATGATGGCTCGCGTGCGAAGCTCCTGCTCCGACGTCTGCAATACGAACTCATCCTGGTCCTTGGTGATCGAGGACACCTCAGCCGTGGCAAGCTGCGCACCGAGGTCTTTGGCCTGTTGCCTCATGGCCTCGATGAGCGAGTAACCATCGGCGTTGGGCACTCCCGGGTAGTTGTCGATCTCGCTTGTGAGTAGCACTTGACCACCGTATGCCTGTTGTTCCAAGGTGACGGAATCGAGAAGTGCGCGAGCGGCATAGATCGAGGCGGCAAGACCTGCCGGTCCGCCACCGATGATGACGAGGTCTTTCGTCGAGTTATCGGCCATGATGTCCCTCCTACTGTTTGCAAACAAATCGTGCACGATTATTATAGCACGATAGGGAATTGCCAAACGCGCGGACTACGCCCCACTTGACCCGAAGCCACCCGACCCACGATCCGTCTCGTCCAGTTCGTCGACCTCCACGAGTTGCACGCATGGGGTCCTTTGGATGACGAGCTGCGCGATGCGTTCGCCACGACTGATGTGAATGGGTTCGTGAGCGTCGAGGTTTATCGCGAGCACCTTGAGCTCTCCTCGGTAATGAGAGTCGATGAGTCCGGGAGTGTTTGCCATCGAGAGGCCGCGCTTGAGTGCCATGCCACTACGTGGCTGGACGAAGCCCGCGTATCCCTCGGGAATCGCGATGGCAATTCCGGTGGATATCAGCCTCCGTTCGAAGGGCTGCAAGATGACCTCTTCGCTTGCGCGCAAATCAAGGCCCGCATCGCCTTCGTAGGCATATGAGGGCAGCTCCACACTGGCGTCTAGGCGGGTGATTCTCAATGCAATTGCGTTGGTGTTCATAGCGAGAGACCCCTCAGCTCCTCGGAAAACTCGTCCACGTCTTTGTAGTCCCTGTAAACGGAGGCAAAGCGTACGTATGCGACCTTATCGACGGTCAGGAGACGCTTGAGTACCATGCTGCCGACCTCCTGAGTGCTCACTTCGCTGATTCCGTTGTCGCGAAGCTCTGATTCGATGCTGTCGATAAGCGTGTTGAGCGTGCGTACGGGTATGTTGCGCTTTACCGTGGCGCGCAACAGTCCGTTCATGACCTTCTGACGATCGAAGGTCTCTTTGGCGCCGTCCTTCTTTACGACCATGAGTGGCGTCTCTTCGCGACGCTCATACGTGGTGAAGCGCGTGGCGCATCTGACGCATTCTCGGCGTCGACGAATGGCCTCGTTGTTCTCTGACGGCCTGGAGTCGATTACCTTGGATTCCTCACAACCACACTTTGGACAGCGCATGTTACTCCCTACGTCGACATATGCCCTATTATCATAGCCTAACGCCATATGGCTTATGTGAACGGGGCAAATCCGTTGAGCGGAGAGGACTGTCCCGCGTGGCCGTGAGGAGGGCGGCTCCCGACACGAAATCATGGCTCCAACGTGACGTCCACCGTGGGTACCAGAAGTGGTTGCCCTGGCGTGAGGCAGGAGCTGGAGAGGTCATTGCGGTCGTAAAGCCACGTCACTAACTCATACGTGCTCACTCCCTCGACGTGATGGATGCAAGCGATGTTCCAGATGGTGTCACCCTCCTGTGCATGCACTACTTCCAGAGGCTGCGCACTCAAGAGGCCGCGCGTATGGCGGACGTGAGCCACCTCAGACGCCGCGTGTGCGAATAGCACCGCAGCAACGACCATCACGACGCATGCCATTAACTGCGAGCTTGTATGACGGTGTGACAATGCAGACATCTTTGCTCCCTTCGTTTGCCTTGGCGTTACTCTAGGCTGTGCGCAGGACAGGAAATAGAATCGTACACGCGTACGCGAACATGTGTTATAGTACATATGTGCCAGAGTTCTTGTCAAGGAATAAAGAACAAGTGTTTGCTTCTTTGGAAAGGGATGGGACATGACGCGCGCAAAGATTAGTAAACGGCAGCAGAGCATCTATGATTACATTTGTGCGTACACAAAGAGCCATGGATACCCGCCTTCGGTGCGCGAGATAGGTACAGCGGTCGGTCTGGCATCTCCGTCGACCGTACACATGCACCTAAAGACTCTTGAAGAGCGCGGCTACATTCACCGTGACTCGAAGAAGCCACGCACCATTGAGGTGGTTGAGGGAAGCGGCTCTCAGTCAGATGGCGTGCGCTTGGCCGACGTGTCTGAGGACGTGAACAACAACACCATCACGCTGCCCCTGCTCGGGCGTGTCGCGGCGGGCATCCCGATTCTGGCAGAGCAGAACGTTGAGGAGACGCTCACCCTTCCCACGAGCATCGTTGGCGATGCGAGTTCTTTCATCCTGAGGGTTCACGGCGTGTCAATGATCAACGCAGGCATTCTTGACGGAGACTACATCGTGGTGAAGGAGCAGCATGAGGCCCATGACGGCGAGATCGTGGTAGCCCTTCTCGACGATTCCGCCACGGTAAAGACGTTCTATCGCGAGGAGAATCGCGTACGCCTGCAGCCGGAGAACGACGCCATGCAGCCTATCTACATCGAGAATCCCGTCATTCTCGGTCGCGTGAGCGCCGTGATTCGCGCCTTGTAGTGCACATGGGCGTCGCACGTTTTGCTGAGAAGTGGCGGTCGGAACAGCGCGAGGGACGACTCAGACTGTTTGACGCGGCTCGAGGGTTCGCTGTTGTCTCGATGGTGCTCTTCCACTTCTGCTACGACCTAAAGTACATTTCGGGGCATGGGCTCCCCTTCTTTGCCCCTCCCCTACAGGACATCTGGCGCGCGAGCATCTCGTGGACGTTTCTCTTTGTTGCGGGCGTCATGTGTTCGCTCTCTCGCAACAATTTGAGGCGTGCCGTTCGCTATGGGGCTGTGGCCTTGGCGGTGTATGTGGCTACGGTCCTGGCGTCGGTCGATGTTCCCATCTCCTTCGGCATCATATACTGCATGGCGGCTTCGACCTTTGTGGTTTGGCTCCTGGAGCGGGCAAACATGGTGCCAAAGGGACCTTGGGCTGCGCTCGTCCTCTTTGCATGCTTCCTCCTCCTGCAACGAATCCAGCGCGGAGTGATCGGCCTTGGTCCTTTCGTCATTGCGATTCCGCACTGGCCTTACGAGAGTGGGCTGTTCTCGTGGCTTGGGATGCCAGGACCCTCCTTTGCGTCCGGGGACTACTATCCGTTGCTCCCGTACACATGCCTCTATCTTGCGGGCACGGCCATGGGCGGGTGGTGGAAGGAACGAGGCTTCCCGGAGGTCGCGTATGGGATGGGTTATGCTCCGCTCGAGGTCGTGGGGCATCATTCGCTGCTGGTGTATGTGCTACATCAGCCCGTTCTGCTGGGCATAGCCATGCTGATGGGGTGAGGGCGCATCAATGCGCAAGTCTTGCAGCGTTTGGCGCATGCGCTCATCTGCCCTCAGGGTTATGATGGTCCCCTGCTCGGAGTACTCCTCATGGATTACATGACCCTGTTCGTGAACATACTGCACGATGGAGCCTTTGCTAAAGGGCACGAGTATCGTGATGCTGGAGTCTGAATTTGATGCCTCGCGTGTGATGCGGTAGCCAAGCGAGGAGAGTCCGCTTCCTGTGGTCGCCGAGACGAACTCTGCCTCCAGATGCAGCGATCTGAGGCGGTCGAGCTCGTCGGGTTCCAACAAATCGCATTTGTTGAGGACGAGTACGCAAGGCGCGCCAGCTGCTCCGATGTCATCGAGGACCTTTCGCACCGTTGCTACCTGCTCGTCGAGATTGGCGTCGTGCGCATCTGCGATAAGTAGCAACAAGTCGGCAGAGCGAGCCTCGGCGAGCGTTGACTTGAAGGATTCGACGAGCATCGTAGGAAGCTTCTGGATGAATCCCACGGTATCGGTAATCGTTGCCTTGCGCCCGTCTTGGAGGGTGAGCGCGCGCGTCGTGGGGTCGAGTGTGGCAAAGAGCTCGTCCTGTACGTATGCCTTGGCGCCGGTGAGGGCGTTGAGGAGGGTTGACTTGCCGGCATTGGTGTAGCCGACCAGCGCAACGCGATATGCGTTGCTGGCGCGTCGTGACTTGCTCTGCTCTCCCCTACGCTCCTCCAGCTGGGCAAGCTCGCGTCTGAGCGTGGTGATCCTCCCCCGGATGATGCGACGGTCCACCTCCAGCTGGCTCTCTCCTTGGCCAAAGCGGCTTCCGATGCCTCCCCTCGTCTGCTCGCGCACGAGGTGGCTCCACATGCCGCGCAGACGAGGTAGAAGGTATTGGTTTTGGGCGAGCTGGACCTGTATCCTGCCCTCATGGGTGGTGGCATGGCGACCGAAGATGTCGAGGATGAGGGCGGTGCGGTCAATCACTTTGATTCCCTCGCCCATGATGCGCTCGAGGTTTGCCTGCTGCGAGGGTGAGAGCTCGTCATCAAAGACGACCACGTCCACATCTTGGGCGCCCGCGTCCTCAGCAATCTGCGCGGCCTTTCCTGAGCCGATGTAGGTCTTGGGGACGGGCTTGTTGAGCTTTTGCACATAGGTGCCGACGACCTCCCCATCAGCCGTCTGTACCAGCCTCTTGAGCTCGGCAAGTGACTCCCCGACATGCCAAAGCGTGTTGTTCGGCCCATCGACGCCGACGACGAACACGCGCTCACGCGCTCTCTTGGTTGGCTGAGGCTCAAAGCGTGCCATGCGTGGCCTCCTCTATGGTCGTGTTGAGGTGTTGCGGCACTCCCATTCCGCGCAGATGCGTGAAGCGGCGTCGTTTGGGCTGCAGATCGAGAGGTCAATCGAGCTGGCGCGCCCGTCGCGCTGCAACCAGCTGAGTTGGCGCTTCGCATAGTGACGTGTGTTGCGCTTGACGAGCTCCTTTGCCTCGCTCAGGTTCAATACGCCATCAAGCAGCTGCAAGACCTCCTTGTATCCTATCGCCTGGCTCGCAGTCTGCGAGGAGCGAAGTCCCTGTTGGTCCAGGGAACGTACCTCGTCCACGAGACCATCGCTGAACATCTGCTCGACGCGTTTGTCAATGCGCGCATAGAGGGCCTCGCGTGGCCAGATGAGCGCCCAAAGCGACGCGTCGTAATGCGGTTGATGGCGACGTAGTCCCTCGTTGCGCGTTGCGTACGATTGGCCGTCATCGCAGAGCTCAAGTGCCCGTATGACTCGTCGGACGTTGTTTGGATGTATGAGGGCGGCGCTGCGGGCGTCACGCGCGAGGAGTAGCTCGTAAAGGGCTTGAGGGCCGTCTGCCTGAGCCATGCGCTCGTAGGCCGCCCGGCGCTCGTCAACGAGCTCTCCTGCGGGAAACTCGAGCTCGTCGATAACCGCGTCGAGGTAGAGGCCCGTGCCCCCGCTCAGAACGGGCACTCCCCCATTTGCGGCGATCTTGTCGCAGCAGGCACGGGCATCACGTTGGAACTGCGCAACCGAGTACGTGGTGCTCACGTCGGTGACGTCCACCATATGAAGCGGGACACGTCTCTGGCGAGGGCTGAGCTTTGCAGTGCCGATGTCCATGCCACGGTACACCTGCATGGAGTCGACCGATACCACCTCGCCGCCCAATCGCATTGCGACGAGCTCTGCCACCTCGCTCTTGCCGCTTGCCGTAGGGCCTACGATGCAGGCCACACGAACAAGGCTCATCGAGGATCGCCGACCATCGATCCGCGAAGGTACCAGGTACGAGCCTCCGCCACTTGCACGTTGACGATGCTGCCCACAAGGTCTTGCAATGCGTAAGAGGGAGGAAGCTCGAAGTGAACCGTCTGGTTCTTCTTGCTATGGCCGACGAGCATGTTTTGGCTGCGCTTCGAGGAGCCCTCGACGAGCACCTCAACGGTAGTGCCCAGATCCCTCTGGTTCTCATCGTGGGCAAGTCCCGCAACCAACTCCGTGAGCCTTTCGAAGCGCGCTTGTATTACCTCGTGGGGCGTGTCGTCCGGAATCTGCGCCGCAGGCGTTCCCGGTCGCCTACTGTAGATGAAGGTATATGCGGACGAGAATCCGACCTCCTCGACGAGGGAGAGGGTGTCGACAAAGTCCTCCTCGTTCTCGCCGGGGAACCCGACGATGATGTCGGTGGAAAGCGCGATTTCGGGCATCGCGAGTCGGATGCGCTTGACCAAATCCAAATATTCCTCGCGTGTGTAGCTGCGGTTCATAGCCTTCAGGATGCGGGTCGAACCGCTCTGAACCGCCAGATGGAGGTGCGGCATCACGGCGCTCGTCTGCGCCATGGCATCGATGACAGAGTCGGAAAGGTCCTTGGGATTTGAGGACGTGAAGCGGAGTCGCTCTATGCCAGTAGCCCCAACTGCTTTGAGCAGCTCGTCGAAACGAGGGGAACCATAGTTGTCGCGTCCATAGGAGTTGACATTCTGACCAAGGAGGCAGATCTCCCTCACTCCCTGCGATACGAGCAGCTCGCATTCGGTCACGACTGACTCCATGGTACGGCTTCGCTCGCGCCCGCGCACGTGTGGCACGATGCAATAGGTGCAGAAGTTGTTGCATCCCGTCATGATGGGCACCCAGGCATGGAAGCGCGTGGCCCTGTGCGACGGAAGGTCGGTCGAGAAGCCTTGCGTGTCCTCCTCTGTGCGCACGATGAGTTCGCGACCGCCGTGTTCGAATGCCCTTTCGAGGAGCTCGGGCAACGAGGCAAGCGCCGAAGTGCCGAACACGACATCGGCATTCGGGATGTTGCGGCGCATGGAGTCGCCATCGCGTTGCGCTATGCAGCCGCCGATTGCCAAGACACGCCGACCTGACGGAGCGGGAGGAGCGCTGATGAGCGCCGTTGCTTGTCCGTAGAGGCGCGTATCGGCGTTTTCGCGAACGCAGCAGGTCATGAATACGACAATGTCCGCCTCTTCGATGCTTTCGACCAGATTGCACCCGCATGCATCCAGCAGCCCCGAGACTCGCTCGGAGTCATGCAAGTTCATCTGGCAGCCAAACGTCCGGATGAAGTAGGTCTTGCCGACGAGCTCTGAGTAAGCTGTCATTTAGCTAGCTGATCCCACGACGGTGCCCATGGAAAATGGGTTCGCGGTGTTGGATGTGATCTGATGCACATACACCGCGATGCGGATGGCCGTTCGACTCTCCCCGCCAATCTCTATGTCCGAGAAGGTGGGAGCGCAGGAGATGTCGACGCCCGTCGGTATGAGAAAACCTCGAGCAATGGCGATGGCCTTGATGGCTTGGTTGACGGCACCGGCACCAACGCACTGAATGTTGACCGGTACGCCATCCTTCACCATGCCTGCAATGGCGCCAGCAACAGAGGCTGGCGAAGACTTGCTCGAAACCTTTAGAAAATCCATCGTTGTTTCTCCTGGGCGTCGTGACGCCATGTCTCACATTTAGGATACGTTATTGAGCCGATTAATAGATTCTAACCACAAATGGAGAAAAAGAGAAGACTAAATCAAAAACATGCATATTGAGTACTAGTCATCCTCCAGAAACTCGAAGCCGACCGTCACGCGTCCGGGGCCCATGCGCACGGTCGGATCTGCTGCGAGGCGCACGAAGTAACGCTCCTCGAGGACGCGGAACGCATCGCGTAGCGCGCCTTGAAAGAGTGCCTCATCATGCTGGTCGAGAGTGAGCCTGCGCGCATCGTCGCCAGAGGCCGACGCTGCGTATTGCCCTCGGCCCGTGCGCCCTCCCACGCGTGCAACGACATTGACGAGGGGGGGCACCTGCCCGCGCAGGATGCGATGTGCGTTGCGCTCGGAGATGTCGACGCCCATGGCCTGTGCCCTTGCGGCAAGTTCGCGTGCGTCCTTGGCAAGGGAGGGAGTGGCCGTGATGGGAATGCCCTCTTCGGCCTCCGCGGAGACAAGGGGCGTTGTCGGGATGCAGCGAGCACGCATGGTCGCAAGTGCCTCCGATGGTGAACCGACATATACGTTGCAGACGCCTCGCTCCTCGAGGCCAAACTCGACGCAGGTACGGTAGATGTTGTGCGGGCCTCGTACCATATAGTCTCCTGAGGCATGGGTCACGCGGGGCCACGTGGATTGGTCCGCACGCTCGGGCAAGGTGGATACGTCAAAGACCACGCGCATGGCGCACCCTCGCCCGACATCTGACTGCAGGACCTGTGCGGAGACTGCATTCTCCCTGATCGAGAAGAGCGCCATGCCGCGCCCGTGGACGCCCCATTTGTCCATGTGCATGGTATCGAGCTTTGACGTGACGCGCGCGTCAAAGACGCGCGCGTGCAAAGATGGCGGGATGCCGACCCCGTCGTCAAATACCAGTATGGTGCGAAGATTCGCCTCACGTGAGGTACCCACAAAAATGCGCTTCGCGCCAGCATCACGAGCGTTGCGCAGCAGCTCGATGACAGCGTCCTCGACGCAACGCACGTCATGCTTCGCCTGCCTGCGCTCTGCCTCGGATATCCTCAGGCGCACATAGCCGTCGCCAAGACGCTCCTCAACCCTGAAGCCGTCTCCGCCTCGAAGGGCGGAGACGAAGCTCAAGAGGTCGCTCTCGTCCGACATGGGACGTCCTACTTGGCTATGTCGACCGCGCGTGACTCGCGGATGACGACCACGCGCACCTGGCCGGGATACTCCATCTCGTCCTCGATCTGCGTGGCAATCTCGTGAGCCAGCACGGTTGCCTGCGCATCTGAAATCTTGCTGGGCTCGACCATGACGTGAAGCTCGCGTCCCGCCTGCATGGCGTACGTGCGCACGACACCGTCATGGGAGTTCGAGATCTCCTCGAGCTTCTCCAGACGCTTGATGTAGGCCTCGGCAGATTCGCGTCGCGCACCTGGCCGAGCCGCCGATATGGCATCTGCGGCCTGCACCAACACGTCGAGGACGGTCGTTGCCTCGACATCTGCGTGGTGCGCCTCGATGGCATGCACGATTGCGGGGCGCTCGCCGTAGCGACGCGCGAGGTCGGCGCCAATCACTGCGTGCGGTCCCTCAACCTCGTGGTCTATGGCCTTCCCCAAGTCGTGGAGCAGGCCTGCGCGCTTGGCCGGCGCCTCGTCAATCCCGAGCTCTGAGGCCATCAGCCCACACAGGGCCGAGACCTGTATGGAGTGCTGGAGAACGTTCTGGCCGAAGGAGGTGCGATATCGAAGGGACCCGAGGGTCTTGATGAGCTCGGGGTGCAGGTCGTGGATGCCTGCATCGAATGCCGCTTGCTCTCCTGCCTCCTGTATCCGCTCGTTGACGAGACGCTCCGCCTTTCGATACATCTCCTCGATGCGCGCGGGATGGATGCGCCCGTCCGCAATGAGATTCTCGAGCGTCACGCGGGCAGTCTCGCGCCGCACCGGCGAGAAGCTCGAGAGTATGACGGTCTCGGGCGTATCGTCGATGACGAGCGTGACGCCCGTTACCTGCTCGAAGGTACGGATGTTGCGGCCTTCGCGTCCGATGATGCGGCCTTTGAGGTCATCGGATGGAATGTGAACGGAGGTGACCGTGATCTCGCCCGCTTGGTCGGCCGCGCAACGCTGAATCGCCGTGGAGACTATCTCGCGAGCGGTCTTGTCGGCCTGCGCACGCACTCGCTGCTCGGACTCGCGCAGTATCTGCGCCTCGTCGCGTACCGTCTCTGCGCGTACGCGATCGAGAATCTCCTTGTGCGCATCCTCGCGTGTGAGCGCGGAGATTCGCTCAAGTTCCGCCTGCTGCTCTGCGTAGAGGTTCTCCACCTCGTTGCGACGCTTGTCCACGGAGCTCTGCATCTTGGAGACCTGCTCCTCGCGACGGTCGAGCGCGTCGTTGCGATGATCCAAGGACTCCTCGCGTTGTATGATGCGATTCTCCATGCGTTGAAGCTCGCTCTTGCGCCGCTTCTCCTCTTGCTCCGACTCCTGCTTGAGGCGCAGAATCTCCTCCTTCGCTTCCAGGACAGCGGACTTGCGTGCGGTCTCGGCCTGAGCCTGGGCCTCTTGCGCGATGCGCTCCGCCTGTATCCGCGCGGATTCAATCTGCTGGTCTGCCTGACGCACACGAGCGTTGTTCTTGTTGTTTGAGTAAACGTAGCTGCCTACTGCACCAACAACGAGGCCCAAAACCCCTACCATGATTTCCATTGCGGCTCCTCAGAACACATATATACGTATATAAAGGGCTTTGGACGCGGCAAAAGCGTCGCAAAGTCCGTCGCCGAGGCTCATTACGACCGCCACGCACAACAAACTGCTCTGTAGATAGCACACAAAACAAAGGCAAGCGTCGCCACGAAGGGCGGACGCAGAAGGCTCAAACGACACTAATTATCGTATTGTTGAAAGAATTTAATGTCAACAAAATGAAACACTTGTTGCCCGAAGTCAGAAAAAAAGCATGTTATGGCCATGCACCTGACGTGCGGTCATGTGTGGGACCCGACGCACGCGGCCAGGTCCCACTTCCACCTTTGACTAACCCAGCGACTCTTGCGCCGCCTTCAGGGCGATGCCGTAGGAGAATCCCCTGCCCATCAGAAATCGGGCGAGCTTGCCGCAGGCATTGGGTTCGCTCACGTGCTTGCGTTTGGCTACCTCCAACGCGCGTCGGTACTCCCCTTCCACCTCGAGGTAGTCCTCCGGCCATCCGGCAAGAACAGATACGTCAATCCCGCGCTTGCCGAGTTCCATCTCTATGCGCTTGAGACCCCACCCACCGTTCGACTTGCGGTGCGCGAAGCGCTCGGCGTACTTCTGGTCATCGAGAAGGCCGCATCGTTCGCCTACGGCAAGCGCGTGTTCCTGGGCAAAGCGTGGGAAGCCGTCTCGTGCGAGTCTTGACGCAACCTCGCCCTTCGACATGTCCCGTCGTTGTAGGTGCTCGAACAAACGCTCCTTGGCGCAAGACCTCTGCAAATCGCTGACCGCATCGAGCAACTCCTTGCGAGTTGCCTTGCGCAACTCTCCTCGTTTCCTACGACGGTTGAGCGCCTTCCCCACGACGACGGGTAAGAGAACCTCCTCGCCGTCGTTGCATGCTTCGATTACCAGCGTGGCGCGCGGCCGGTCCGCCCAGCTTCGCGCACGGCGCTGGGCGGGTGGAATGACCTCCCACGTTACCGGATCCTGCATGGTTCGATCACACCTCTTCGAACATCATGACCTCGTCAGGCTCCTCGATGAAGTCGGGTTCGCCGACGCGCTCGTCTCCGAGTTCGAGGCCGCAGGCAACGCGCACCTGATGCTCGATGTCTTCCATGAATTCGGGATGCTCAGTGAGGAACGCCTTGGCGGCCTCGCGGCCTTGGCCGAGCTTCTCGTTGGGTCCGTAGGTATACCACGAACCGGACTTGTTGATGATTTCCATCTCTACGGCCATGTCGAGGATGGAGCCTTCCTTGGAAATGCCCGACCCGTACATGACGTCGAACTCGGCGGACTTGAAGGGTGCCGCGACCTTGTTCTTTACCACCTTGACGCGCACACGCGAACCGATGATGTCGCCATCCTTCTTTATGCTGTCGATACGACGGATGTCGAGGCGCACGGATGCGTAGAACTTGAGCGCTCGGCCACCGGGCGTGGTCTCGGGATTGCCGAACATCACGCCGATCTTTTCCCTCAGTTGGTTGATGAAGATGCAGGTGGTCTTTGACTTGGAGAGTGAGCCGGCCAGCTTGCGAAGCGCCTGACTCATGAGGCGTGCCTGCAGACCGACGGAGCTATCGCCGATCTCCCCCTCGATCTCCGCCCGTGGTACCAGGGCCGGGACGGAGTCGATGACGATAACGTCGATGGCACCGGATCGCACGAGCATGTCGCAGATTTCGAGACCCTGCTCGCCGGTGTCGGGCTGCGAGATGAGCACCTCGTCAATATCCACGCCGATGCGGGCCGCATACCCTGGATCCAACGCGTGCTCCGCGTCGATGAAGGCGACGACTCCGCCCATGGCCTGTGCCTCTGCGAGGATCTCCAAGGAGAGGGTGGTTTTGCCAGAGGACTCAGGGCCAAAAATCTCTATGATGCGCCCTCGGGGAACGCCCCCTATGCCAAGTGCCGCATCGAGCGCGATGGAACCTGTGGGAATCGCCTCGACCTCAAGCTCTGGACCACCGTCGCCAAAGCGCATGATCGCACCTTTGCCGAATTTCTTCTCGATCTCCTTCGTCGTGCTAGCCACAACTGCGTCGCGCTCCTCGCCATACGTGCGGGGGCGAATCTCCCTTGTGACGGCTTTGCTGCGTGCCATGCGGAATCCTTTCTTTTGACTTCCGTAATGATACAGCGAACACGCGTTCGTTGCAAGCGCTTGTGAGTAGATTGTAGCAACCTCGAATAGCGCAATTTCCCCGCTAGCACACACGAATTTCCCGGGGATAATTACCCAAGGCCTTGCAGCAAGGTGCATAGCTGGTGCAATGGGCAAAATGTTGAAACGAATCGAATTTGCACGCGCTAATTTGAGAATCTTAGATGTTCGAGCATGAGCTGCAGGGCAACCCGAACGGCATGGGCGCGGACTCCTGATCGGTTTCCGGGGAGCAACCTGCGCGACGCATGCGTGCCGCATGCCGACGAGACGGCAAACCACACCGTACCGACGGGCTTTCCCGGCTCGGACCCCGTCGGTCCGGCGATGCCCGTGGTCGAGACCGCAACATCACACTTCAGCGCGCGGCATGCGCCCTCTGCCATCTGTCGGGCACAGACTTCAGAGACCACGCCCAATCCGGCGGTGTTGCACACGATTGGCTGGACCCCCAGCACGGCCTGCTTCACCTCGGCGGCGTAGCTGACGACTCCGCCACGGACTACTTCGGACGAGCCGGGGACGTCGGTAAGGGCGGCACTCACCAATCCCCCCGTGCAGGATTCAGCCGTCCCGATGGTCATATGCAGGCGGGTCGCCTCGGCGATGACCAGGCGTGCGAGGTCGTCGTTGCTAGCGAGCACTTCCGCTCCTGCTCACGTAGGGCCAGCATTTCACGAAGTAGTCTATGCCCGACCATGCGGTGAGCAGGACTGCGGCCATCAGGAACCAGAACGAGAGGATGTCCAAGGGGATGATGCCAAACGCCGGCATGGGCAGGGCGCGCACGAAGAGCAGACCGCAGATGGCAATCATGGTGATGGCCGTCTTCCACTTGCCAAGGTTTGACGCCGCCACCACGACGCCCTCACTTGCAACGACCATGCGCAGTCCGCTAACCAAGAACTCGCGTGAGATGACCACCAACAGCACCCAGGCCGAGACGTCACCCACCTCGAGCAGATAACAGAGCGCGACTATGACTGCAAGCTTGTCCGCGATTGGGTCGAGGAACTTGCCGAAGGCCGTTACCTCGTTGCGGCTGCGCGCCAGGTATCCATCGACCTTATCCGTCAGCGATATGAGCACGTAGAGTAATGCGACCAACAGAGAGCTCCACGAGATGCCGCCACCTGTCTGGGGGACGGAAAGCTCGGCGAACAGGAGCCAAAGGGGTACGAGCGCCACGCGCACCATCGTGACGATGTTCGCTGGTGTCCAGATTCCGGTCGACATCTTGCGATTCATGACAATCACTCCCCTAGTGCCGCGTCGTTACGACGCCAACCAACTCGTAGCAAAACGCATCCACCATCGTGCAGGTTACGATGTCGCCCACTGTGGCCTCTCCGGCCTCTATGTGTACGGCGCCATCGCAGTCAGGCGCTTGGAACCATGTGTGTCCGATGAGTTCCAACCCGTCATCAGTCTCTTCAACCCCATCAATTATAACGTCGAACTCGTCGCCTATTCGACGGGCGGTCGAGGAGAATCCCAATCGCTCGGCAATGTCTTGCAATCGCTGGGTCCGGTCCATGAGCTCGGCGTCATCGAGTTGGTTCGGCAGCGTTGCGGCAATGGTCCCTTCCTCTGCGGAATACGCGAAGACGGAGACGTAGTCGAAGCCGACATCCTCGATGAACTCGCAAAGCTCCTCGAAGTCGTCCTCCGTCTCGCCAGGAAAGCCGACGAGGCCAGTGGTGCGCAGCACCAAACCGGGAATCTCCGCGCGCAGCCGTGCAAACAACGACTCCAGCTCTGCGCGCGATCCCGTGCGGCCCATGTCGGCGAGCACGTGTGCCGCACAGTGCTGTACGGGTATGTCGATGTAGGGCAGTACGGCGTCGACGTCACGAAGCACGCGAATCAGCCGATCGGTCATTCCCTCCGGCTGGAGATAGAGAACGCGAATCCACCCATGGTATGGCATGACTATCTTGGCCAGTTCCTCAAGGAGCCACGCGAGGTCGCGTCCATTCGGGAGGTCGCTGCCCCACACGCCGGTGTCTTGGCCGACGAGGACGACCTCACGAACGCCCCCCTCCATCAGCATCCGTACTTCGTCTGCGATTTCTTCCCTTGGCCTGGAGGCGTAGGGACCGCGAATTGCGGGAATTGCGCAGAACGTGCACCAACGGTCGCAGCCGTCAGAGATCTTCACATAGGCGCTTGCGCCCTCCACCGTGCGCAGTGCAGAGAGGCTGGAAGCGGTGGCGGGCGGCTCGAGCCCCAGCACCTCACTTACCACGGTGACAATGCCGTCTTCCTCATCGGATGCCACGAACGCGTCAACCTCGGGTAGCTCTGCCGCGAGCTCGTCTCCGTAACGAGATGGCACGCAGCCGCACATGATAATGGCTGCCCGATCGTCCTCTCCCGTCCCAACCTGAGCCAACGAGAGTACCGTCTCGACCGATTCCTGCGTCGCAACTCCCAAGAAGGAGCAGGTGTTCACGATGATTACGTCTGCCTCATCGGGTGCCAGGGTCTCTTGGAAGCCGGCGGCCAGCAAGAGGGCCCGCATCCGGTCGGTATCCACTTCGTTCTTTGCGCAGCCTACCGTCACAAGCATGCAGGTGGGCATGCCTGCCAAATGGGATTCAGTATGTGGTTTCGTAGCCATCGCCATACTCTCCGTCGGTCGTTTCCGGGGATTCCTTATCGTCAGACTCATCGTCCGTCTGGGCGTTGTTGCCCATTCGGGCCGAAGACGTGCCCGAGGAGGAGGTCGAGCTGCGCATTCGCTCGCTAGCGGCCTCAGTCTCCGCCTGGTCCCCTTCGGACGTGGCTTGTTGCTCGTCTTCGGATTTCGTGCTCTTCTTTGCGGGTTTCGTGCCCTGTATGCGTATGGTGCCGATGCCGGATGCCATCGAGTCGAACTGAACCTGCCGACCGTTCTGTATGACCGACACGGCCGTGGTGTCGCCCGCCTGGACGGTGAGCGAATCCTCAACGACATAGGTATTCTGCCAGGGGCCGGTGACCGTCTCGGCAATCTCGCTGGTTCCGTCGCAGTCAATCTCGAGCCACGTCACCGCACCGTCGGCGACGGAAATGGAGACGCTCGTCTGGGCGTTGCGTTGCGACGTATTGGTGTCGCTCTTGTTGGTTCCGAGGCTCACATCGGAGGCCGCATCGATGCTCCCCGATTCGGCTGTCGCATCTTGGCCGCCTGCCTGCGCGTCGTTGCTCGTGGTGGTTGCGGTGCTGACCGGTACCGTGCGTGTCGTGTTGAAGTTCGAGTTGATGCACGAACTGATCGAGAGAACCAAGACCACCGAGATCACTGCGATGGCAACGCCGATGACGGCAAGCGCCTGGGCGGGACTCTGTAGGATGCCGGACGACGACTGCTTGCCGCGCCTTCTCGACGATGATCCCGAACGACCGCGTGAGTCGCCGCGTCCATCGGTGCGCCTGCGCACGCGTTGCCGGCCGGAAGACGACGTGGAGCGTGAGGTGCGCCTTCCCCGTTGAGTTGAGGCGGCCTCATACGAGCGCGCGTTCATTCCGATGCGCAGGTCATCCTCGTACTCGCGGGTTGCGACGCCGCGGGTCTGAATGTCATCGTGATAGCGACCCGTGCCCGTGCGCACGCGTCGTGCTGGGGCACGGTTTGTGTAAGGGTGCGTTGAGGAGTGGTATCCCTGCGTTTGATAGTTTGGGTACGTGGCAGACTCCACTTCGGAGTCGTAACCATCATAGGCCTCCGGCCTTCGCGTACGGACCCTCGTGGTGGCGAACGATCCCATGTCGCCCGCAGGGCCACCCGAGGTTGGCAGCAAACCGCGTGATGCCACATAGGGCTGCCCCACGCCGCCCGAGCGCTGTCCGGCAGTAGTGGCACCGTAGTGTGGCCCGTCAGGCCTCCTCGAGACCTCCCTGCGCCACTGCTCAAGCTCGTCGGCGTACATCTCCACAACTTGCGCTGCGTCGAGGCCCAAGTAGCGTGCGTAGGAGGAGAGCATACCTTGTGCATAGCCGCTCTTGGGCATGGCCTCGAAGTCGCCCTCCTCAAACGCGATGAGGACCTCTTCCTTGAGGCGCAGCACACGCGACGCCTGGGCCGTGGAAAAGCCTAGCTGGCGACGTCTGCTTGAGAGCGTCTCGCTAAACAGCGGTCGATCCACGCTAGATCACCTCCCGGTACTTTGCGTCCTGTATCCGTAGCTCCTCAAGGCCCTCTTCGTCGAGCAAGACCTCGCGCGGCTTCGAGCCATCCGGCGGACCGACGACTCCCTTGGCCTCGAGCATATCCATGATACGCCCAGCGCGGGAGTATCCCACTTTGAGTCTTCGTTGCAACCCTGAGGTGGAGCCGAGGCGCGATTCCACCACAATCTGTGCAGCTTCCCAAACAAGGGGATCGTCCGCGTCGTCATCCATGGAGCGACCGCCACCCGCAGGCTGCGAAGGTACGACGGCGGTCAGAATCTCCTCGTGGTAGTCGGGTTCTGCCTGGTCGCGGATGAAGTCCACGACTTCGTTGATCTCGTCGTCTGAGGTATAGCAGCCGAGAACGCGCTGCATGTTAAGACCGCGATACTTGAACAGCATGTCTCCGTTGCCGAGGAGTCGCTCGGCACCGGCCTCGTCCAGGATGACGCGCGAGTCGAGACCCGACGAAACCTTCAGCGCCACGCGATTGTCGATGTTCGACTTGATGAGGCCCGTCACGACGTTCGCCGAAGGGCGCTGGGTCGCTATGACCAAGTGGATGCCTGCCGCGCGTGCCAGCTGCGCGATGCGCACGATGGAGGCCTCGACATCCTTGCCCGCCACCATCATGAGGTCCGAAAGCTCGTCGATGATGACGACCAAGTAGGGCATCGGCTCCGGCGGATGCTCCATCTCGGACAGTTTGCCCGATACGCACATCTGGTTGTAGACCTTGATCTCGCGCGCGCCTGCGCGCTCGAACACGCGCAGTCTGCGCTCCATCTCGGATACTGCCCACTGCAGCGCACTTGCGGCCTGACGCGGCTCCGTCACCACTGGGACGTAGAGATGCGGCAAGCCGTTGTAACAACTGAACTCGACGCGCTTCGGGTCGATCATGATGAGACGCACCTGCTTGGGGCTTGTGCGCATGAGCAGGCTCATGATCATGGAGTTGATCATGACGGACTTGCCCGAACCGGTCGTTCCCGCCACGAGCATGTGTGGCATCTTTGCGATGTCGGCCACGACCGGACGACCGCTCGAGTCGCGTCCGATGGCGACCTCAAGCGGGCCGCCCGACGCCGTGGGCAGCACATCGCCCAGGTACACGTTCTGCCTCGTCCTGTTGGGAATCTCTATTCCTACGAATGAGGTGCCCGGTATGGGGGCAAAGATGCGCACCTTCTCTGCGGCAAGGGTGAGGGCAATGTCGTCTTCCAGGTTGCGGATGCGGCTCACGCGCTCCCCCTCGCCCATCTCCACGCGAAACGTCGTGACGATGGGTCCGGAGATGTAGTCCACGACGCGACTGGTGAGGCCGAACTCATGCAGGGTGCCCTGCAGCCGCTCCATGGTTTCGTTCAGCTCCTCCACGCTGCTTGCGGCGCCAGCCGAGTTGGGGTTGGAGCTGAGCATGGACATGGGCGGAAGCTCGTATCCCTCCATGCCGTCACCGGGACGCCGTGTGGACTCTGACGTAGCGGGGGTCACCTTGGGTGCTGCCGCGGCGCGCGGCGCGCGCCTGGACTTGGCAGGGGTTGCCAGAGTGGTCGCCTTGGGCTTCGTCGTGCGTGCCTTCTTTGGCCGTCGCGACCTCTGGGCCTGGCTCTTTGATTCAGACTGCCTCGTGGTAACCTGTGCCGTGCGCGGATTGAGCAGGAAGTCGGGAATCGCCGTGTTCTGCACCTCTTGCTTCTGGCTGGTGCGCGCGCTGCGCGGGCGGGATGCCTGGCTTGCCTTTCGACGAAGTGTGGGGGGCGTGGACGGAGCCTCTTCCCGCGCCTTCTCGTCCGTAGGCTTGGGTGTGCGCTCGTTGGGGCGTGGGTCGGTAGGCCTTCTGCGGTTGCGTGTGAGGACTGTGGTGGTCCTGCTCCCGATGAAGCTCGTCTGAGCCTCGTTGGGACCACTGTCTCGCTCTTGGAATCCGTCGGCCGAAAGGGCGCCGACGGGTGCGTCTGCCGCGAAGGCGGGCTCGAGTTCCTCGCGAGCGGCCATGCGCGCATGGTGGAACTCAACGGCGCCCGCGCGTACGCGTGCGACGAATGCCGACATGGAAAAGCCGCAGACGATGATTCCCAGAATCACCAGTCCGATGAGCAGCACGCATCCGACGATTCGGCCGACGAGGGAGAGCAGCACCCACGCGACGCAGCCGCCCACCATGCCGCCGGCAGACATGGCCTGGGCGGCGTCCAGGACGAGCGAGGGATTCTCGGCCGCGCCGGTGACGTAGAGTGATATCAGAGAGAGGATGGCTAGGGTCACGAGGAGGAGCCCAGCTGCCACGCGCAGCCCGAATGGCTCCTCGCCATCCACGAAGAACGTCGCGGCGAAGAGCATGAGCGAAATGGGCGCCAGAACCGCACCCACCCCAAAGAGCCAGGTGAGGCCATAGGCGACGGCGCTCGTGACGACGGCATCGCTCGGCGCGAGCAGGGACACGAGGAGCGCCACCGCAAGAATCGCAAGTAGCACGCCCACGATGTCGGACTGCAGCGAGCCGCGCGTTAGCGTGGGGAGCTGGGGGACGTTCGTCCGTTGCTGCGCTGCGCCCTTCTTTGCCTTTCCTGTTCCTCGTGTACGGGGCATTTAGACCTCCATTACGACCGGGATTACCATGGGTCGGGTGTGGGTCCTGTTCCAAAGGAAGTTCGAGAGGCCGTTGCGCACTGACTTGCGCATCTGGTCCACCGTCGCGTCCTGGTTGCTGTCGATGCGCTGGCGAACGATGTCCTGGGCGTCGAGGGCGAGTTCCTCGTCGTTGGCAAACGTGACACCGCGACTGTAGATTTCGACGTCGCGTGCCTTGCGGGATCGATGGGAAACGCTGACCACACACGTCACGATACCGTCCTGCGAGAGCTTCTGGCGGTCGCGCAGCACCACGGGATCGGCATCGGTGACGCTCAGTCCGTCGACGTATACGACGCCCGAGTCCACCGGCTGTCCGATGCTCACCACGCGGTTGCGCATCTCGAGCGTGTCTCCGTTGTCCACCACGAAGATGTGGCTCGGGTCGATGCCCATGTGGCGCGCAAGGCGGGCATGTGCTCGGAGATGCACGGCCTCGCCATGCACGGGCATGAAGTAGCTTGGCCGTGCCATGGCCAGCATCAGCTTGAGCTCCTCTTGCCTACCGTGACCAGAGACGTGGACGAGCGTCTGGCTCTTGTCGTAGATGGTGCAGCCGATCTTCGAGAGCGAGTTGACGATGCCGGCAACGCTCTTTTCGTTGCCGGGGACGGGCGTTGCAGAGATGATGACGGTATCCTTGCTCGTGATGGAAAGCGACTTGTGCTCGCCGTTTGCCATGCGCGAGAGCGCGGAGAGCGGCTCGCCTTGGCTTCCCGTGCACAGGACCACGATCTTCTCGTCGGGTGTGCTGTCTACCTCGTAGGCGTCGATGATGTCGTCAGCGGCTATGGAGAGGTAGCCAAGGTCGCGGGCCACCTTGGTGTTGGTCACCATCGAGCGCCCGGTCACCACGACCTTGCGGCCGACGGCCACGCTCGCGTCGCATACCTGTTGGAGGCGGTGTATGTGGCTTGCGAAGGAGGCGACGAAGACGCGTCCCGGTGCGTTCTTTATGATGTGGCGCAAGGCCGGCCCGACTGCCGCCTCGCTGGGCGTGAAGCCGGGCTCGGTGGCGTTCGTGGAGTCCGAGAGCAGGAGGTCAACGCCCTCCGAGGCGAAGCGGTTGATGGCGCCATAGTTGGGCGTCTTGCCGTCAATCGGTGTCTGGTCGAGCTTGAAGTCTCCGGTGTGCATGACGTTGCCCGCAGGGGTACGCACAAACACGCCCAGTGCGGCGGGAATCGAATGCGTCATGGAGAAGAAGTCGACGTCAAAGACGCCTATGTTGAGGCGCTCGCCGTCGTGGACCTCATGAAAGATTGGCTTCTTGATGCGATGCTCGGCGAGTTTGCCCTCGATGAGCCCAAGCGTAAGCTTGCTTGAATAGATGGGTACCTTGGGCTGGAGGTCCATGAGCAGGTACGGCAGCGCCCCCGTATGGTCCTCGTGACCGTGCGTGATGATGATGCCCCTGAGCTTGTCCTCGTTCTCGAGAACGTAGGTGTAGTCAGGGAGTACCAGATCGATGCCGAGCTGCTCGTCGTCCGGAAACATGAGGCCGGCGTCAATGAGGAGCATGTTGTTGCCATACTCGAGTACCGTCATGTTCTTGCCGATGCCGTCTAGGCCTCCCAGGGGAATGACCTTAAGCGGCGTCTGTCGTTTTGCCATGTTGCAGCGTTTCCTTTCCACGAGTGCCATGCATATTCAAAGACCCCGCTCCGTGCGAGACCATCTCAGTCGAAATTATTATTGTACGTTAGATTGGCTGTCGTGTGATGCGAGGAGCGCGGTCTTTGCCGTGATTCCATGCTGGTGGCAACACTCTCGAGAGCCGAAAAGGCAGAAAGGTGATATAGGATCGGCCGATAGCGCATGTCCGGCAAGTCGGCACCCTTATGGTTCCAACTTGCCGGACACCCTACAGCACGTGAGTCACAATGATCAGAGCTTATGACCGCATGTCATGCAGAACTTGAAGGAGGGGTCCACGGGACTCCCGCACTCCGGGCAGATGGCAGGCTTCTCTTCGTGCGTCTCCACGTGGGCGGGAGCCGGTGCCGGAATGGAGAGCCGCGCTCCACATTCCATGCAGAACTTGTCTCCGTCGCGTGCGATGGCACCGCATCTTGGGCACTTGATTGCGCTCGTGCGCGCGGCCGGTTGGGAAACTTCGGCATGCGAAAAGACGGGAGCTGCAACCTTGTGCTCGACGGGTGCCGGCTCGTACGTCGGAACGTATGCGGGCTCGGGCTCCGGCTCGGGCTGGGCAAAGACGTCGTTGAGCGAGAATCCATGTGACGGCTCGAACTCAGGTGCCGGAGTCTCGTCGGGCGCGACCACGGGTGCCGGCTCGGGCTCGGGCTCCGGCTCGAGGGCTAAGGCCGGCTCGGGCTCTGGCTCGAGGGCAAAGGCCGACCCGTATGCGGGCTCCGGCTCGAGGACAGAGTCCGACCCGTATGCGGGCTCCGGCTCGAGGGCAAAGGCCGGCTCGGGCTCCGGCTCGAGGACGTAGGTTGGCTCGAAGTCAGGCTCTGGCTCCAGGTCAAAGACCGGCTTCGAGATGGGCGTCGCCTCGGACGCATCCTCGACGTGTTCGTCATGCTCCTCGGCCGAAGTGCCTTCGAAGAGCTCCTCCTCATGAGGGGCCTCAACCACAGCCTCCTCAGTCGGAGCAGCAGCAGGAGCAGCAGGGGCATTTGTCTGCTGCTCCAGCTCCGCTATCCTCGCGAGAAGCCGAGCACGCTCGTTGTCGCACATCGCGATTCCGTCATAGAGCGACTCTCTCCCCCAGCGCAAGGTGTCGTCAGCTTTGGTCGCCTCGTACAGGCTGGCTCCCAGATGAGCGGCAAACCCCTGACGAATCCGGGCCAGCTCGGCTATGCGCTCACGCAACACGGCCACCTGGTTGGAGTCTTCGTAATATGAGCTCATGGCAGTCTCCCCTTCGCGTGATTAGCTCTCGTGACGACGGCGCGGTCTGCGTTCGGTGGTGGGGCCACCGTTGTCTCCGGGCCGACGCGTACGACGGCGCGGGCGCGGGGCGTCACCCTCGAACTCGTCCCTCTTGACTTGGGCGACCTCGGGCTTGTCGATGCGGTCGAGGCTGACCTTGCCCTTCTCGTCGACCTCGATGACGCGCACGTGGACCTCATCGCCCACGGAGAGCACGTCCTCGACCTTCTCCACACGGCCCTTGGCCATGCGCGAGATGTGCAGCAGGCCATCCTTGCCGGGAAGGAGCTCGACGAAGGCGCCGAACGGCTGGATGCCGACGATGCGACCGTTGTACTCCTCGCCGACCTCGGGCACCTTGACGATGGCCTTGATGCGCTCCATCGCGTCATTGGCAGCATCAGCGACGCCCGCGATGAAGACGGTTCCGTCCTCCTGGATGTCGATGGTCGCGCCGGTGTCGTCCTGGATGCCACGAATCACCTTGCCACCGGAACCGATGACCTCGCGAATCTTGTCGGTGGGTATGGTGAGGGAAAGAATCTTGGGCGCGCTTTGCTTCGTGTCCTCGCGTGGCTGCGGGATCGCGTCAAGCATGGCGTCGAGGATGAACATGCGTCCCTCACGCGCCTGCATGAGTGCCTTGCGCAGGATCTCGGGCGTGAGACCAGTTGCCTTGTTATCCATCTGCATGGCGGTGATGCCCTTGGTGGTGCCGCACACCTTGAAGTCCATATCGCCCAGGAAGTCCTCGACGCCTTGGATATCGGTGAGGACTACGGTCTTGCCCTCCTCCTGGATGAGGCCCATGGCGACGCCGGAGACGGGACGCGTGAGAGGTACGCCCGCATCCATGAGGGCGAGGGTGGAGCCGCAGGTGGAGGCCATCGAGCTCGAGCCGTTTGACTCCAGGACCTCACTCACCACGCGGATGGTGTAAGGGAAGTCGTCCTCGGAGGGAATCACCGGGAGCAGCGCCCGTTCCGCGAGGGCGCCATGGCCAAGCTCGCGACGCTTCGGCGCGCCCATGCGCCCGGTCTCGCCGGTGCAGAACGGTGGGAAGTTGTAGTGATGGATGTAGCGCTTGCCGTCGACCGGCTCGATGGTGTCGAGACGCTGCCACTCGTTGAGCATGCCGAGCGTGCAGATGGAGAGCACCTGGGTCTGACCACGTTGGAAGAGGCCCGAGCCATGCACGCGCGGCAAATAGTCGGACTTGATCATGAGGGGGCGCACCTCGTCTGCGGCGCGACCGTCAACGCGCTCGCCGGTCTCCACGACCATGAGGCGCATGGCGTGCTTCTCGAGGGCCTTGAGCTGCGTGGTGATCGCACGGGACCACTCAAGTTGCTCGTCCTCGCTGAACTCGGCACGGATGGCCTCCTTGAGCTCATCCACCTTGGTCTGACGCGCGGTCTTGTCGGCATCCTTGAGGGCGGCGCTCATCTCGTCGAAGTGGGCGAACACGCGCTCGTGCACCTCGGGGATGGGCTCGTCAAGCTCGTACGAGCGTACCGGGAACTCGCCATTGGCCTCGCGCACCTTGGCAAAGAAGGTCTCCTGCTCGGCACAGAACGCGGCGATGGCCTCCTGGCCGAATGCCATGGCGGTGAGCATGTCCTCTTCGCTGATCTCTTGGGCGCCAGCTTCCAGCATGGAGATGAAGGTGGCGGATCCGGCGAGCTCGAGGTCGAGGTCGGAGTGGTCGCGCTCCTCGTAGGTGGGGTTGACGATGAACTCGCCGGTGTCGATGTCGCGGGCGATGCGCACGCAGGCGAGCGGCCCTTCGAAGGGGACGCCGCCCACGGTGAGCGCGGCGCTTGCCGCCATCACGCAGACGGTGTCGACGGCGTGCTCCTGGTCGGCGACAAGCGACGTTGCGACGACCTGCACCTCATTGCGGAAGCCCTCGGGGAACGAGGGGCGCAGCGGGCGGTCGATCAGGCGCGCGGTGAGCGTCGCCTTCTCGCTCGGGCGGCTCTCGCGCTTGAGGTAACCTCCGGGGATGCGCCCGACGGCATACATCTTCTCGATGAAGTCCACCGTGAGGGGGAAGAAGTCGTAGTCCCTGCGCTCCTTGGAGACAACGGCGGTGAGCAGTACCGTCGACTCGCCGCAGCGCACGATGCAGGCGCCGGTCGCCTGCTTCGCGAGCTCTCCGGTCTCGAGTGCGTAGTGCTTCCCATAGAGGTCGAATTCGTGTGTAACTTTTGCCATATCTCTCTTTACCAATCTCCGCCTGCCCCCTTGGCAGGCGGGCCGCTTCGTTCCTTTGGGGGTCACGCCTTTGATGATGTCCAAAAAGAACGCGTCTCTCTGAGGGCTTCCTCACGAGAAACGCACACTAAAGGGGCGCCCGCAGGCGCCCCGGTACCACAAACTTACTGGATGTTGTCGCGAATGCCCAAGCTCTTGATAAGGGTACGATACGCCTCGATGTCCTGCTTCTTGATGTAGGAGAGCAGGCGACGACGCCTACCGACCAGCATGAGAAGGCCGCGACGCGTGTGGAAGTCCTTCTTGTGCTGCTTCATGTGCTCGGTCAAGCCACGGATGCGCTCGGTGAGAAGCGCGACCTGAACTGCGGCGGAGCCGGAGTCGTTCTCGTCCTTGCCATACTGCTTGATGAGCTCTGCCTTGCGTTCCTTGGTTACCATCTTTGTACCGCCTTTCGTTTGGATTCGCCTCGTACCGAGCCGGCCGTCAAGGCAAACGAACCGCTAGGTGCGAGGTACGGACTTGCGAAGTATAGCACGTGGGACAATTCGTGGCTAAAAGAACACATCTTGGCCATTCCGGGGTCACTGCCATGTCGTGGCAGTGACCCCGGAATGGCCAGTCGGCGCTAACGTCTAGTCGTAGACCACGACCGTCGTGCCGGACGGAATGTTGTTATAGAGCCAGATGGCCTTGTCGAAGGGCTGGCGCACGCACCCTGCCGAGACATGTTCGCCCAGTCGGTTGTCCTTGATGTCGAAGGTGTCCCTCCAGCACGGAACTGTGTGGAACAGGTAGTCGTTGTAGTACTGGACCCAGTAGTAGCAGGTGTAGTCGCCCCCGCCGAACGAGTATCCGCGCGCGCCGACCGACCATACGCCGTGCTTGCTCGGGTTTTCCCAACGGCCGACACCCACGAGGTACTTGTCGTACTTGTGCCAGTTGCCCTGCGAGCCCTTGAGGATGGTGAGCGAGCACTCGGTGCAATTCACCATGAGAAGCCAGCTGGTGGGACTGTAGTAGCCTTGTGCGTCCCAATAGACGGGATCAGACTGCTCGGCGCGAATGGCCTCCTCCTCAGCCTTGCGCTTGAGGGCCGCGGCGTCCATGAAGCGATTCTCGGTGCTCCCCGGAGCTTCGGAGCCCTTCGGAAGGATGCGGACCTGGTAGGCCTCGAGGCGCCGTGCGGCGCCCATGGTGCCTGCCGACTGGCCGTTCTTTGCCCAGCCCAGCCAGCCCTCGCCCTGGACGTAGGCACGATACCAGACGTCTTGGTACTTTGCCGCCTGCCCCTTGAGCTTGAACTGGATGGCCTCGGTGCGTCGACCGCCGTTGCCGCTCTTCGCGCCGTCTGCGGCCCAGTCCGCCCAGGCTTCGCCCTGTTGATAGGCGCGGTAGACGATCGATCCCGTGGGCGCCAGTGAGGAGTTCGCGGCAAGCTTTGCCTTGATTGCCTCGATGCGCCTTGACTCGCCCTTCGTGCCGCTCGTCTGGCCGGTCTTCTTCCAGTCTTGCCAGCCTTGGTCCTTCACATAGGAGCTGTAGGTGACGCCGCCCCTGGTGAGTGCCCTGAACTTGACGTTGGAGGAGATGCTTGCGACCCTGCCAGGAGCCTTCGCGCCCTTTGGCAGCAGCACTACCTGCATGGCCTCCAGCCTCCATGCCATGCGCGTGGTGCCGCTGGCTTGGCCGTTCTTCGCCCAGGCGGTCCAGCCAACCTTCTGGGCGTGGACGCGATACCAAACGTCGTACTTCTTTGCCAGCTGGCCGGTGAGCTTGATTTGAAGGGCCTCCAGGCGCCTGGATTGGCCGTGCGTGCCGGATTCCTCGCCGTTGGAGCGCCAGCCCTGCCAACCGATGCCCTGAACGTGCGTGCGGTACGTGATGCCGCCCTTTATGGGGAAGTCCGAAGGAGTCTTGACGCGAAGTGCCTCGAGACGCATTCCCCTTCCCGAGGTGCCAGCCATCTGGCCGTTCTTTCGCCATGCTTGGTCGCCAGACGACTGCACATGCACCATGTACGAGATGCTCGGCTTCACAATCTTGAAGCTGAGCTTGCGTGTGCCGGAGAAGTTGCCCTTGCCGGTGACGGTGACGGTCGCCCTGCCGGCGGCCTTGTTGTTCTTGTAGGAGATGGCGTAGTCCTTGCCGACCTTCAGCCTTGCCCCGCCAAAGGCCAGCCTCACGGAGGGCTTCACGACTTTGCCGGTGTAGGCTTGGTTCGCGATCTTCGCCGCCTTTGCCTTCGTGATGGGCGCTGCCTTGATGGTGAATGTCGCGGACTTGCTGTGCGCATAGTTGCCCTTGCCGGTGATGGTGACGGTCGCCTTGCCGGCGTTCTTGTTTGCCTTGTAGGCAACCGTGTAGTCGGTGCCGGCCTTCAGCGTTGCGTCGCCGACCTTGACCGTGACCTTAGGCTCAAGGGCCTTGCCGGTGTAGGTGGCGTCGGCTACGGTCACCGTGGCTGCCTTGAGGCTTGCCGCGACGATCTGGAACCGACCGGTGGCCGTTCCGGTGTACGATCCGGCGCCCTTCACCGTGATGGTGGCCGTACCAACCTTTACGTTGTCCTTGAAGCTTACGGTGTAGTCGGTACCCTGAACGAGCGTCGTGCCGTCAAGTTGCACGACGGCCTCAGGTTCAAGTGCCTTGCCGGTATAGGTCTGCTTCGCGACCTCGATGCTCGCTTCGGCCAAGGAGATTGGCTCGGCGACGGCATCGCCCTCGGGAGTCTCGGACTCGTCGTTCTGAACGGAGAGGATGGTCTTGGACTGCTCATCGCTCGCGGTTGGCTCGTCTGAGGGAGCGATGGTCAGCAGCTCTTCCTCTCCGGTGGCCTCCTCGTCATCTGCGGACTGTGTCTCGAGCGTGGCGTCTTCCTCTTCGGCCTGCTCCTCGCTCTCCGCGATGGTGTCGATTGCCTCTTCCTCGCCTGCGGCTTGCTCGTCGTCGGTGGGAGCGTCGTCGGAGGTGTCCTCAGGGGCGTCTTCAGGGGCGTCGGCGGGGGCGTCTTCAGGGGCGTCGGCGGCTGTGCCTTGCTCGTCGGCTGCGAGGTCGAGCTCAAAGCCATCAGCGGACTCGTCCGTCTTTGGTATCGCCTGGTCGTCCGGGATGGTCTCCTCCGCCATGTCGCTCGGAACGAGGGTGTCTTCCAACTGCTGCGGGCTCGCGACCTCCTGGTCGAGGGCGTCTGCGAGTGCCTGGGTGGGAATGCAGCCCATCGCCAAGATGAACGAGAGGATCCAGGCAGTGAAGCCTCGTGCGCTCCCTCCCTCCCTGTAGGTACTTCTCATGACTTCTCCTTTCAATGACGTGTCATTGACAATTGGCTATATTGGTCGCGCGGCGATATCGCCCTAGTAGGTGTTGGGGCTCTCGTCAACAATGGGCTCTTCGACCAAGGGGGCCTCCTCGGGTACGTACTCCTCCACAATGGGTTCCTCGTATATGGGCTCCTCGTAGGAGGGCTCCTCGTATACAGGCTCCTCGTAGGAGGGCTCCTCGTAGGTGGCGCCTTCGTCGAACGAGTATTCCGGCTCGCTGTACTCCTCTTCAATGGCGGTGTCGGCGGTAATCTGTGCGTCGTCGTCGGTCAGAGTCGGTTGCCAGTCGGTTTGCGCGGTCATGTCGCCATCCTTCGTGCTCCCGACGGAGCCGTCCATCGTGACATACTCGACGAAAGCCGCTCCGTCGTTCCTGAGCGATGCGCTCTTGATGCTGCTGAGGGGCACGGCCGTGAACTCCATGATGGAACCGTCGTTGGCGGCCGTAACGCGAATGTCGTAGGTGGTGTCGGCTGCCCTGCCCGCGGTCTCAACGAACAGGCGCACCTCCTCGCCTGCCTTCACGGTGCTGCCAGCGGGAATGAGGTTCTCGGCATAGTCAGCCTCGCCGAAAGCGCGCAGGCTCAGTTCGCTCAAATCATTGTATAGGGAGTTCTTGAGGGCGACCTCAACGCTCGTCTGGGACTCCGTGCCCAGTGCCTGCCTTTGCTCGCTTGATGACGCCTCATTGCCCTCAATCGGGCTGGCCTCAATCTGGGGGGTGTCTTCAGCCGTTGCGGTCCCGATCTCGGCGGTGGTCTCCTGGCCGTCGTTGGGCTGCTGGCAACCCGTGAGACCCAGACCCAACGTGAGCGCGAGCACCCCCGCCGCAACCGTGCCCAGCATTCCGCTCTTGCGCATAGTGTTCTCCTCAATTCGAGTTGTTCCGCACGTACCTCGCGCATTGCACAAAGGGGAATTGTAGCATGCGCATGGTGCTCTGCCCGCTGCATCTTTGGCGCGTATTCAGCCTAGTAACCTTCGCCGAGCACGTTGTTGCCGCTCCATGTGCGTCTGCGCTCCTAGTGTGATTTGCCGAGGATGGCGCCCTGCAATCGCATTACACGAACGGTCTTTGAGCCCCCACGGCGCCTTTGGCATCATACTTCGTTATGGCACACCCCCTGCCGGCCACGGTGTCGATGATTCTGCCGTTGCCAAGGTAGATGACCACATGTCCGGGGTAATAGATCAGGTCGCCGCGCATGACCTCCGAGAGGCTCACGGGCATGAAGGTGTTGTTCTCGTACCACCTCATCGAGTTGGACGTCTGCTCGGGGACCCAGAAGTGGTTATACGGGTTGTATCCGCCGACCTTGTCCGTACCTCGTGCGTGCTCGAGGTCCATGCCCGTTGCGTAGAGACACTGCAGCACCAGACCGGAGCAGTCGCATGCCACGCCAGGCTCGCGTGCCCACGGCTCCCGATAGGGCGTGCCCAGGTACTCATATGCCCGTGCGATGAACGCCTCCACGCATTGTGCGCGCGTCGCGTTGGCTGCGATGCGCGAGGGAGTGACGTAGGTGTGGTAGCCTGTGCAGTACGAGGGAAGCGTCACGGAGTTTGGACTCACTTGCGGGTATTCGCTTGGGTTTTGCCAACCGGTCTTCCCGCTCGGCTGGTACTGGACGAAGGCCACACTTCTGCTTGCAGACGTCGGCAGCCTCGTGCCCTTGGGCACCACGCGAATCTGCAGCGCCTCCAGCCGATAGGCGAAGCCCTGTGACCCGGCAGACTTTCCGTTCATCGTCCACGCCATCCAGCCGAAGTGCTGCGCGTGCACGCGGTAATGGACGTCATACTTCTTGGCCATCTTTCCGGTGAGCTTGATCTGAATTGCCTCGAGGCGCTTGCCCTGCCCGGTGGTGCCGCTCAGTGCGCCGTTGCTCTTCCAGGTATCCTCCCAGCCGGTGCCTTGCACGTGCGCGCGGTAGCATATGGAACCCGAGACGGGCTTCTTCGCGAGCTTGATGCGCACCGCCTCGACGCGCCTGGATTGACCGGAGGTGCCCGACACGAACCCGTCCGTGTTGATCCAGGGATGCTCCCAGCCTGACTTCTCCACATGCGAGTAGTAGGCGACGCTGGGCGCCACGATGGTGAAGTGCGTGCGCAGGGTGCCCGTGTAGGAGCCCCGCCCCCTAATGACGATCGTGGCTTTGCCCGCAGTTATGTTGTTCACATAGGACAGCTCGTAGTCCTTGCCCGCAGTCAGGCGCTTGCCCTTCCACTTGACCGTCGGCGAGGGGCGCAGGACGGCACCGGTGTATGCCTGCTTGGCTATCTTGGCGACCGTCGCCTTGGATATGTCGCGCTTCTTGCTCGCGGCCATGGCAGCAAGACCCTCCTCCTCGGAGTCGTCCTTGCCCCTTGTAGCGTTCGTGCTTGCCTCGACTTCCTCGACGGCCTCTCGTGGGGTCTCCTCGACCTGTGCGGAGGCCCGCTCGTCTGAGTCGTTGTCGACCTCTTCCACCGCATCCCCCTCGGCAGCGTCTGCGAGGGACTGCTCAAGGGCGTCGGCCTCTGGGGCGTCAACCACTATGCTCGCCTCGTCATCAAGGGAGGGGGCCTCGTCCCCGTCCTCGATCGCAGACGCGGCGTCGTTCGTCATGTCGATGATGTCGGCCGCCTCATCGCCCTCCTCCGAGGTTTCAGGCGACTCGCGGTCACCGTCAGGGGCGGCGTCGACATCCTCTAGCATGCCTGCCGACTCTTCCTGGAGGGATGACTCGACTACATCCGGGGCGCCTGGCTCGCCGTGGTCATCGGCCCTTGCGGGCAGCGGTACGCTTCCCAGCGTCAATGCGATTGTGAGCAGGAGCGTGCCCGCCCGCTGTTCCCACATGTGCGGTTGTCTCATGGCTCTCTCATTCTCTTCGTGCCCGCACCGCCAGACGCCTCGAGAAGGAGGCGTGACGGCGAGCGGCCTATATGGTCAGGAGGAACTCGACCGCCCGCAGGCGCGCGTCGAGGTGTGTGGCTGCCCAGCGGTGTGCCACCGAGAGCAGCTCGCTTGACGTGCCCTCGTCGATGCGGGCCTCAAGCAAGTCGTCGAATCGCAGGTTGATAAGGGCGCCCAGCCAGTCGACGAGGTTCTGCGAGATGCTGACGGCATCCTCGACCTCGCGGGCACAGCTCTCGCAGAGAAGGCCGCCCGCTCGCACGCACAGTCGAGTCGCAGAAGGCTCTCCGCAGGCAACGCAAGTATCGAGCACCGGTCGCCAACCCTCGTGCGAGAGCACCTTGAGGATGTATGCCGCCGCGACGAGGTCCAGCTGCGCGCGGTACGTTGCCTCCTCGCATGCGGTGACGGCCCGTGACAGCAACGGGTGGAGAAACGCGTCGGACATCTCCTCGTAGGAGGTGAGGCGCGCCACCTCGCAGAGCGCGGAGGCACAGGACAGGTGCTCCACGTCAGTGCTCACGCCGGCATGGGAGTCGATGACCTCGGCCTCCGTAATGATGCCCAGTCCCCGTCCGGGAGAGATGAGCATGTCGGCCTCGACGCACAGCTCGGTGCGAGCCGCAAGGCGTGTGCCTGGCTTGCGTGCCCCCTTGGCAACTGCCCGCACCTGCTCGCCTCCTTGGGCAAGCATAGTGACGATGAGGTCCTGTTCGGCGAGCTTGGTCCTTCCCAAAACGATGGTGCGGTAGCGAACACCCGGTCGACGACCCACGGCTATTCCTTGGCGTCGTAACCGAGACGTGCGATTTCGGATCGGTCGCGGCGCCACTTGGGTTGAACCTTCACGCTCAGCTCGAGGTATACCTTGCACCCCAGCAGTCGCTCGACGTCCTTCCGCGCGGCGATTCCGATGCGCTTGATCATGGAGCCGCCCTTGCCGACCACGATGCCCTTTTGGCCCGCACGCTCCACGAGGATGGTGGCGCTCACAGAGGCGTGCCCGTCCTTCGCGTAGCTTATCGACTCGCAGCGGACGCCGACGGAATGGGGAATCTCGTCGCGCAGGAGCAGGAACGCCTTCTCGCGCACGAACTCGGCGACGATGTCCTCCTCGGTTGCGTCATGGCGCATGCCGTCCGGGAACCATTTGGGGCCTTCCGGCAACCAGTCCGTAACGAGGCTGATGAAGGCGTCGACGTTGAAGCACTCCTGTGCCGAGACCACGATCTGGTCGTCGAAGTCGGCAAGTGTGCTCGCCGCCTCCAGCTGAGCGGACATCTGCTCGGGGTTCGAGGCATCGGCCTTCGTGAGTACCAGGAGCTTCTTCGCCTCGCAGTGCGCGACGTGGTTGGCCACCCACGCATCGCCCGTACCGACCGGCTTCGTGGCGTCCACGAGCATCGCCACGACGTCCACGTCGGCGAGCTCCCCCAACGCGGACCTGTTGAGCTCCTTGCCCAGCGCGTCCTTTGGCTTGTGGAGTCCCGGAGTGTCGACGATTACGATCTGGGCGTCGTCAGTCGTCACCACAGCGCGAAGGCGCTTGCGCGTCGTCTGTGCGACCGGACTCGTGATGGCGACCTTCTCGCCCAGGCAGGCGTTCAGCAACGTGGACTTGCCGGCGTTCGGCCTGCCCACCAATGCGACGAAGCCGCTCTTGAAGGATGTGTTCTGAGGCATGCGTGCCCCTCCTTGACTGTTCTATGCCACTAGTCAGCGTCCCGGTGCCTACACGAGGCGGAGGAACGCGTTTGCGAATACGATGATTCCCACCAGCGCGACGACGAGGCACAACGACCAAACGGCGCCGGCGGCGATGTCCTTGGCGCGTCCCGCAAGCGGGTGGTACTCGGGCGAGACGAGGTCGACGATGGTCTCTATGGCGGTGTTGAGCAGCTCCGCCGCGATGACGACGGCGCAACAAAGCAGGACGATGGCCCACTCCAAGGGTTCGAAGCGCAACGCGACCCCCATGGTGAGGGCAAAGACCGCCCCGCAAAGCATGACCTTGATGTTGCGCTCCGTCCGGACTGCGGTGCGAAAGCCTTGGACGGCAAAGAGGAAGCTTCGTCTGAACGTGGGATGGTTGCTGCCGTGGCCAGGGATCATGACGCATCATCCTCGTCATGCCTGGTTGTCGTCACGTGCCCGAGGGCCTCGGTGCCGCAGGCCAGCGACACGAGCTGGTCCTCGCGTTCCTCCATCACCCGCGCGTCTTCCTCCTCGATGTGATCGTAGCCGAGCAGGTGCAGAAGGCCATGCACGAGCAGGAGCCTGAACTCGTTGGGGTAGGTCGTGCCCAGACGCAGCGCCTGTCGCTCGATGTAGGATGGAGCGAGAACGACATCGCCGAGCTCGCATGGCTCGCCCGCTGCGAGGTCGGGGTCATCCGGACGCTCGCATTCGAGCGACACCACGTCGGTGGGCCGGTCGACGCCGCGCCACGTGTGGTTGATGTCGCGGATGTGCTCCTCGCCCACCAAGGTGACCGAGACGAAGCAGGGACGGGACACGCCCTCTTCCGCAAGCACCATCTCGCAGATGCCTCTGACCTCTTCCTCGTCCAGCGGGCAGGAGACGCCCTCGTCCGCCACGAAGTCCAAGCTCTCTAGCATTGCCTCTCCCCCCTTAGGAAGGATTCATGTCGCTCATATGCCTCGACGATGCGAGCCACCAGGGAGTGGCGAACGACGTCGGCTCCCCCGAGGTCGCAGAAGAAGATGCCCTCGACCCCCTCGAGCGTCTCGCGTGCCACCTCCAACCCACCGCGTCCCCGCAGGTCACGCTGGGTCGCGTCGCCGGTGATGACGAAGCGCGTCGAGAATCCCAGCCGAGTGAGGAACATCTTCATCTGCTCGGGAGTGGTGTTTTGCGCTTCGTCAAGGATGACGAAGCTGTCGTTGAGCGTGCGTCCTCGCATGTAGGCGAGCGGGGCGACCTCGATGGTGCCGCGTTCGATCAGCGCGCTCGCGCGCTCGGCGTCCATCATCTCGAAGAGTGCGTCGTAGAGCGGGCGGACGTAGGGGTCAATCTTCTCCTGCAGGGTGCCTGGGAGGTAACCGAGTGACTCTCCGGCCTCGACGACGGGCCGGGTGAGCACAATGCGTGCCACCTCCCGGCGCCTGAGGGCCGAGACAGCCATCGCCATGGCGAGAAAGGTCTTGCCAGTTCCTGCCGGGCCGATGCCGAAGGTGATGGGGTGGGTGCGAATCGCCTCCACGTAACGCCTCTGCCCCTCGGTCTTGGGCCGTATGGCGCGGCCGCGGTGCGTGAGGAGCACCACGTCCCCGATGGTCACGGCGTCGGTGCAGCTGCCACCATCGGCGCTCGTCAGCAGGAGGTCAACGTCTGCGTGGGTGGGAATCTCCCCCGCCTCCACCATGCCGATGAGGCGAGAGAAGACGGATGTGGCCTTGTTGACCGCATCTGACGGACCGATGACCGACACCTTCGAGCCTCGCACCGTCACCATGACGTCGAAGGCCTCCTCGATGCGCCGCAGATGTGCGTCGGCCGTACCCATGACGCGAGCCGGGTCGACTGAATCTGGAATGGTGATGCGCACCCGCGTCGGTTCCAAGCGCCCTCCCCTTACGTCTCGTGTTCCCTTGGTCGTGTGCGCGCATGAGCCGCACACGCACTATGATAGCGCTCTTTTCTCATGCAAACCCAAGACAGCAACCCAAAATGAGCCTAGTAGACTTGTTCAATTTCAGCACTAAGGTTCAAGTTCGAGTTAAACTTGAGCGTAGCTTGAAGGTAGCTTCCGACCGCTTGAGCCTCAGGCACCACGATGTCGAAGAGGTGACCACCGACGGCGCGGGTGGGTTCGATGACGAGCAGGTTGTCGGTGATGCCATCGAGAGACCGTGCGGCATCCTGACGCATCTGCCTGGCGAGCTTGCGCAACGTGGCTGCGCGTTCGGCAAGTGTTGTGGGGGCGACTTGGTTCGGATACGTCGCGGCAGGCGTTCCCGGCCTGCGCGAGTAGCGAAACACGTGCATGCGGGAGAATCCCATCGACTTGCAGAAGTCATACGAAGAGGCGAACTCCACATCGGTCTCGCCCGGGAATCCGGCAATCACGTCGGTCTCGATTGCGATGGCGGGAAGGTAGCTACGTGCCTGTGATACCATCCGCGAGAACTCCGTCGTCGTGTAGAGTCGTCCCATGCGCTGGAGGGTCTGGTCGCAGCCTGACTGCAGGCACACATGCAAGAAGGGGGCAATGCGTCCATCGGAGCCCGCCATCACCGTGAGGAGCCTCTCGTTTACGTCAGGCGGCTCGATGGAGGAGATGCGCAACCTGTCGATGGTCGTCTGCTCGAGGAGCTCGGCAAGGAGCGCGTCGAGGGTGGCGCCCTCCCCCAGCGGGTCGGCCTGTGGCGCGCGATAGCTTCCCAGATTGATGCCGGTGAGCACCACCTCATGCGCACCGCGTGCGCATGCCTCGCGCACGGCACTGACCACATCCTCGCTCGGAAGCGCGCGCGATGGCCCGCGGGCCTTCCAGACTATGCAATACGTGCACCGGTTGTCACAGCCGTCTTGGATCTTTATGCCCGGACGCACCCTTCCCGTAGGCGTGAGGGATACCGTTGGCGCGAGCGGGGATGGCGATGCGCGGTGGGAACCCGTCCCTTCTGCCTGGCCCGAACCGTCCAAAGGCGCACCCTCGGCCATGCCGAGGAGCTCGAGCGCCCTGTGCGCCACCGCATCCTTGCACGGCTCAACAACGAGGCGAGGCGCTGCGGTGCGCAACTCGTCTGCGAAGAGGCTCGCGGCACATCCGCACGCGATGACGATGGGCCTCTGTGGCAAGCCGCATGCGTGGCGGGCGGCTTTGCGCGTCTTTGCCTGCGCCTCGCCCGTCACCGCACAGGTGTTGATGACGATAAGGTCAGCCTCTTCCACACCGCAGACCTCGCAGCCCGCGTTCGTGAGTTGCGAGGCGATGAGGTCCGTCTCGACGCGGTTGACCCTACAGCCGAGGTTTATGAACGCGACGCCCGGCCTGTGCGCGGCCTTTGCGGCCATCGTCACCGCTTGCCACCCCTAAAGGGACGCTTGCGCTGCCGTCCCTTGGTGGGACGGGTCTTCTTTGGCTCGTCTGCCTGCTGCTTTTGTGAGGCTGCCGACTCGGTATGTGGCCTGCGGGAGCGCACCTTCTCGAGCAGGAGCACGTCTTCGCCGTCGAGCTCTGTGGGTATCGTTACGCGTACGGCGACTACCATCCTGCCGCGAGTGGTCGTGCCGATGCGTGGCATGCCGAGCCCCTCAAGAATGACCTGCTGGGCGTACTGGCAGCCCTTCGGAATGCTCACGCTCACGCGCTCGCCAGGCAGGATGCCGTCGAACTCGGTCTCGCAGCCGAGCATGGCGTCAATCGCGTCAATCTCGAGCACATGAACGAGGTCGTCGCCCTGCCGCTCGAAGTGCTCGTCCTCTAGCACCTGGATCGTGACGACGAGGTCGCCCGACACGTCGCCGCGCACGCCGGCCTCACCGCGCCCGCTTACGCGGATGGACTGTCCGGAGTGGATGCCGGCGGGGATGTCCACCTTCACCGTCTCGTGGGAGGGCGTTCTTCCTTCTCCCTGGCAGGTCTCGCAGGGGTTGTCGACCACGCGACCCGACCCGTGGCACATCGGGCACGTCGTCTGGCTCTGCATCTGGCCAAAGATCGTGCGCTGCACCTCCACGACCCGGCCGGTGCCGTGGCAATGCTCGCAGGTGGCCTCGTGTCCGCCCTCGGCCACACCTGTGCCGTTGCAGTCATCGCAGGGTGCGAGCCGATCGTAGGCGACCGTCTTTGTGACGCCGGTGGCTGCCTCGACGAGCGATATACGCAGCGTAATGCCCATGTCGCGCCCGCGCGTCCTTGTAGCACGCGCGCCGCGGGAGCCTCCCCCGCCAAAGAAGGAATCGAAGATGTCGGACATGCCGAAGCCGCCGCCAAAGATGTCCGACATGTCCACGAAGTCGGAGCCAAAGCCGCCCGGCCCGTCTGGATTGCCGTACTGGTCGTAGTTGGCGCGCTTGCGTTCGTCCGATAGGACCGAGTACGCCTCGTTGACCTCCTTGAAGCGTTCCTCCGCGTCTGGCTCCTTGTTCACATCGGGGTGCAATGTTCGCGCAAGCTTGAGAAACGCGCGCTTGATCGTGCGCTGGTCAGCGTCACGCGCGACGCCGAGCACCTCATAGAAGTCTCGTTTGGGTTCCACGTTTGATAACCTCCGATGTACAGCCTAGGGGACGAGAAGTGCGGCGAGTCTCGGTGATGCACGAATCTGCCGCGCGACGCCGAGACTCGCCGAAAGGTTACTGGGGTCGTTGCGCCGTGAGCGCAAGGAATAGGAATATGAGCACGAGGAAGGTGATGGGGTACAAGAAGATGCCCGAGACCAGGAAGGAGAGCAGCAAGGAGACCACCAGTCCAGAGATGGCGCCGCCCGCGAGCGCGCTTCCCACCTGGCGCCACCAGTACGTGTTCATGTGAATTCCGTCGCGCAGTGCCGACGCAAGGCCTATGGCGAGCAGGATTGCTCCGATGATCGCTGCGAGGTGAGAGCCGTTCGTGGCGAAGAGGCCGAGCACCAAAATGGGGATGCCTATGCCTGCCATGCGGAATCCGCTCTCCTGCTGCGGAGTGAGCCGTTCCTCGGCGACGCGCACCTCGCAGACGAAGTCTCCGGACTCGCGTCCGTTGGTGCCGGCGTTGCCCATTCCCTTCGCGCGAATCTCGTCTCCGTCGTGGGAGTTTTCGGGGACCTCGACGACGATCTCCGTCGCCGTGAGCACGCGGCCCGTCCCTCCGCAGTTTGTGCAAGGGTCGACGACGACCGCGCCAGAGCCCTCGCATTCCGGGCACGTCACCTCGAAGAAGCCGAAGCCGAAGATGCTGCCCAAGTCGATGCGCATGCGACCGGCTCCGCCGCACGTGGGACAGGTTGTCGCCTCGGTGTGCTCGACGGAGCCCATGCCGTGGCATACATTGCACGGGGTGTAGCGCTGGTAGGTGACCCCACGGTGCACGCCCTTCTCTGCTGCGTCCGCGTCGAGGTCCAGCTCGAAGAGAATGTCCGCGCCGGCGCGTGGCCTGTAGCTGCGCGACGTCGATTGGCCGCCCGTCCAGGAACCGCCAAATGGGAAGCCGCTGGCAAAGGGCGAGCCTTGAGAATACCCGCTTCCGCCCGTCGGGCGCGAAGAGTAAGCGCCGGCGAAGGGCATGCCCGAGCGCATGGCGTCGTACCGCTTGCGCTTGCTCTCGTCCGAAAGCACCGCGTACGCCTCGCTCACTTCCTTGAAGCGCTCTTCTGCGTCCGGTTCCTTGTTTACGTCGGGATGCAGCTTGCGGGCCTTCTTCTGGAAGGCGCGGCGAATCTCCTCCGTGCTCGCGCCCTCGTCGACCTCGAGTACCGCGTAGTAGTCCTTTTCGTTCATCGCTGCCATGAAGCGGGCTCCTATCGTTGGGGTCTGCCCCTACACACATACGGAAAGGATTGTACCCAAATGCATTAGATAATATAAGTGTCTATCTGCTACAAAAAGTGACACGACTGCTTATGGGGTTGGCCAGAGCCATTTCCTCGTCTCTGGCACCTGCTACTGACAATGTCCGCGAGCAGCGAATGCACCTACTCGAGTGTGAGCTACCTGCGCGTGCGCTAGATGCCCTCCTTCTGGGAATTGCCGCAATCTGCTGGTGCTGGAGCAAGCGCTCGGGAGCGAAGGCATGGAGGTGCGAGTAGAACGATCTGATGGTGTCGCCCTCAGGTTTCTGGTGGACGCCGAGTTGCACCGTGTGCCCTCGCTCCATGTGAGGAAGCGCTCGACGAGCGACCGGTCTATCTGCTGACAGCTACATCTCAAATGTATCTCCCTTTTTTGCGAGGAGATACTCGTGGTGGTATAGTTCGAACCACGCTTAACTCGGGAGTGCTCGACGGAATCGTCCCCTAGGCAGAGTTTCGGTTGTGTATTCTTGGCATTTAGTACGGAAAAGACAGCATGTCTTGTTTGGGTGATAGGGCTGGGGATGCTATAAAGCTGGGTCAGATTCTGCTTTGTGGCCCATGCGCACCATGACGTTGAACGGAGTTGAGCACGTACAGGACGGACGTTTTCTGGTACACCTCGTCGATGATGGCCATGCAGCACTTTGCGTGTGCAATGCTGCTAGGCATGGTCTACCGCTACTTCTTGGCGTTGTCGTCGGTGCGACAAGTAACCTCACGCCAGTGCTTGAGCTGCTTACCGGAGTCGGTGCCGGCGTCAGCATTTGTAGCCCGATTGTATCGTTGCCACCTTTGTTGTCCTTGGTAGCGTATTTGCCTTCGTTCTCGGAAAACCACGACTCTGCTTCCCTGACCTTGTCGATGTTGTTGTCGTGGTGGAAAGGATTGTGTGTGCAGCCTTAGCATTGCGCATGTTCGCAAGCAGCAGCTAAAAGTCGATCTGGTCAGACTCGTTCTGTGCATTGAGTTTGGTGACCTTGTCTCGAAGAGATTCTACCACCTCGGCGTTCATCGCCGCCTCGACCACTTGACTCACGATCTTGGCCGATGCGAGCACTGCGATTTACAGTTCACTCCCTTCAGCCTGTGCCGTTGCTGGTTGCTTTTTGTCGGACATGTGCGCCTCCTTGTAGCTGCTCTTGCGCTCAGCTCTCAGCACCTTGCATGGTTTACTGACTGCTTTTTCTCATCGTCCATGTTGCACCGACTTTTGTAAGCTAGAGCGGTCAACAGGTGGGCAGCTCATCAACCTGCGAAGAGGCTAGTGAGCTGTCATAGAATGAAAATTTACCGCATTGATTGCCGCTTGAAATCTGGATGGAATCACTGCCAACTTGAATATATATGTGCTATACTACTAGAAGCTTAAATGTAAGCTTTCTAAGGAGTATCATGCGAGTATGGATCACTAAATCAGCCAGACGTTTTGGCTATCTCATCTGGAATAGCAAACTCGATGATGATATTAAACGCCTGGTGGAAGGCAAAAATGAATTGGAAGTATCAATAAATAACATTCTGCTTGGAATGAAGAAAGTCGATTGGTGTTACCACCGTATCTACATTGGTAAAAGAATAACTCAAGGCCTTGCTTTGGACCAAACCTATTATCAGCTTGCTTTTAGGAATGGCAGGCTAGATATCACCACAGACGGAGGTTGTTAGCATGTTTTTTAGCCCCAAGATTGGGAATCTCTCAGCAGCTGCACCCAGATTGATTGATTTGGGAATGCTTCACTATGAGTCATCGGTTGCTGGTTTCAATGAGCGCTATCACAGGGGGGAGACATCGCATACCATCCATGTCTGGTGGGCACGAAGGCCTCATAGCGCAATGCGCTCAGTCGTGTTCGCAACTCTTTGTAAAGACTGCAGCACTGAGGCAGCGGAGATGATGGCAAAGCTCGCCGTTGCTCCTACGGAAGAACTATTCGAAGAGGCTAGGAATACTATAGCATGCGGTTACGAAGAATCGCCGCGTGTCTTGGATATGTTTGCTGGCGGTGGAACAATACCATTTGAAGCCAATCGACTTGGGTGTGACACATATTCGATAGATGCAAATCAGTTATCCGTATTCATCCAGGAGTGCAATCTTGTCTACCCTTCAGTGATTGATTCTCAAGAAGCGCAGAAACAAGTCGCTACCAGTGGTCGCAATGTTTTGAATAGACTTAAAGAACGTACGAATTGGCTTTATCCGCTGCGTAAGATAAGCGACGAAAAATGTTTCGGTTATATTTGGTCATATAGGATGTCATGCGAGGAGTGTGGCTATACTTTCTATCTCACAAAACGCAGATGGCTTTCAAAGAAGAACGGCAAGCATTTAGCCTTTGAACTAAGCGAAGACTTGAAATCAGGTGAGGAAAGGGTCGAAATCGTAGATTCTGCAACTCCTTCATATGAGCCGCATTGGAAGGGTCGTTCGCTTACTGCTGTATGTCCAAACTGCGGCCAAATACACGATCATCCAGATGCTACTAGTTGTGAAGATGTCATACTCGCAAATGTATATTTAAACGATACAAGAGGTAAACACTTTTCAGTTGCAGAGGGTAGAGCTCAGCTTCCCAGCTCCGAGGAAATGAAAAAAGCTGAACGCGAATTGTTGCTATCCTTGGACATGGAGTTGCCGGAAAGTCAGCTTCCAAAGTGGTCGGGAATTGTCAATCCTGCGCTAAGCGGCATAAACACTCATTCAGACTTTATCAATCAGAGACAGCGTCTCCTGTTACTCTATCTGTTGGATGAGTTAATTGTTGAATATCGGACACTGCAATCTCAGAATTCGGATTATGCAAAATTCACTATTGGCATGCTCTCTAGCCTGATTGATCAGGTTGTCGATTGGAATTGTCGGCTATCCATGTGGATACCGCAGAATGAACAAGTCGGCAGAGCGTTTTGCGGACCCGGCATTGCTATGTACTGGGATTATGCCGAAACAGACCAATTGTTGGCGGGGCCAGCAAATCTATGGTCAAAGCTCGATAGGATTATCAAAGGCGTGGCATCAATGGAACATGTTACCGGTGCAGTTCATGTCAAGAAGGCCGCCGCGCAGGCCCTTCCATTTGAAAACGATTATTTCGATGCCATTGTCACTGATCCGCCCTACTATGACAACATCTACTATTCAATCCTTGCTGATTTCTTCTATGTATGGAAAAGACCGCTATTGAAGTTAGTGGAACCGGAATTGTTTGACGCGAATGTTACAGATCATGCAGACGAACTTGTTGCCTCGGCAAGACGTGCTGGTAGTGTGTCAGAAGCGTTTAAACAGTACTGCGAAGAGCTGAACAAGGCATTCCTTGAGGCAGCAAGAACACTGAAATCAGACGGTGTATTTTCATTCGTATATTCACATGCTTCGGTGGATGCATGGCTTGCAGTTATAGATGCGTACAGAGCTGCGAATTTCGAGATTACAAGTGTTCAACCGCTAAGTATTGAGCGAAAAAGCAGGCCACGGGCCATGACATCACAAGCTGTGAATACATGTATGACATTTGTGTCCCGAAAGCGGACTGGCTGTCGAGTGAAGGCTAGCGCAACCGATATCACTGGCTTTCTTGAATCGACAGCGATACCGTTCGGTCGAAACCTTGTAACCGAACTCGGATGGTCAACGGAGGATGCGGGTATGGCAACTATTGCATGCCTTGTCGGGAAGCTCTCGAATTGTGATACAACGGATGACGTAGCATCCGAGAAACATCTGATAATTGAACTAGCAGATCGCGTTCAAAGTGAGTTTGAGGGCTTTAAGCTGGTTAATCGATCATCGCTTTAGAGCCGAAAACCTTTTATTCGTTGAATGAGCGTGCGGTACGAGGATGTTTCGTTGTCGGACATGTATTTAATCAACTCCGAACGAACGTCCTAGTCTGGAAGCTCTCGTACTCGTGTTTTCACGCGATCTTCTATAGCCTTGACCTCTTTCTGCATTGCTTCAATGCGGCTAGTTACAATTGCGTCAATTTTCGTATCAGCTTCTTTTATGTGCTGTTGCAATTCCTCGGGTGTTTGATGAGTAATCTCATGTAGCGCTCCATTAATCGTTGTCCAATATGCAGACTTGTTGCCACCGCTCATTCTCTTAGGGAGTTTTTCTGGGAACAATCTCTCATAATCCCAAAGTCTAAGCAAATCAGCAGGCTTGTATTCATTCCTGTAGTGAAACAAGAAAGCAAGAATTTTGTAGGGCAGCATGACAGTTGGCGCTTCCTTAGTACTACAGTACTGATAAACATCGCTGCTACTTGTCCATTCATGCTTGCATGGATAAGTAACTAAACCACCTATAGCATTAGCATTACCATGGTGTTCCATCCATTTACGCACATCTTCGAGTTTAAGGAAGTCTTTTGCATTGGGTGCCTTTTGACTTCTGCCCAAGCGGAAGCTCTTTGCGTCGCAAACGATTATCTTGTCACCAAATTCAATGGTGACATCTTCGCGGCTAGCCTTAGTTTTAACCATTTTTGCAGAAAACCCAATTCGATTTGCCCAAGCACAAACAAGGGCTTCGGTGAACTTGGTGAATAGCGTCTCCTCACTCGAATCATTCTCGTATACGTCAGGTATAAAACCTGCGGTAGTGAGAAGGTATTCAAAATCATCGTCAGGCAAGTTTTTAAGTTCATTGTGCAGTTTGTCTGCTAGTAGTTCGTGGTCTATGCTCTTACTGCTTGCAAACGCCTGATCAACCTTATGTTGCAAATAGGTGTAATCAATCATGCTGTGTACCTCGCTGATTGGATAGGATTTAATCGTAAGTATAGCAATTGCCTAGTGCCATTTGTCCAAGGCTCCATGTTGTCAATGTTGTCAAGAGACGAGATGAGCCCGGGCCTGCGGAGATTGTGCTTCACATGCTCAGGTATCCAGTACTCATGTAGGTTTTATTGAGCTCATACGATAAGATAGACAATGGGGTAATGAATAGCGCGCCCACATGTATCGAAGAGAGGCTATGAAGAAGTTGCTGCCGCCTTTTGTCGAGATTAACATACAGATTGACAGCCAATGCCCTATGTTTCGTGGGAGGGCAATTGGCTTGACTTCTTGTGCGTTGATGTGATGTGCAGATGCCAGATTGCCTTCCATATTATTCCGACGGCAGGAGGCACAGTAATGGGATTGCGTATGAGATTCTCCCAGATACGAAGACGGGTTGTTACGTGTTCGGCATATCATGGGTAAATGATGTCAAAATCCCCTCTTGCAGAGAGTTGATGATATTGTGACCTGCCGTTTGTCCTAGCTGGGCCTTTGCCTGTAGTATTCGCGGTAACGCAGCGTTTTCGGGGAGGTCATTGCCCGGTCGA
>CADBYM010000022.1 GCA_902798915.1 uncultured Coriobacteriaceae bacterium
CCACCCTCGCCTACTACGCCGCGAACGCGCAGGCCTTCGCGGACTCCACGCGCGACGTGGAGTTCGCTGCGATGCGCGGCCGATTCACCTCCCTGCTCGGGCCAGGCGCACGCATACTCGACCTGGGCTGCGGGTCGGGCCGCGACGCAAGAGCGTTCCTCGAGGAAGGCTTCGACGTGACGGCGACCGACGGCTCCCCTGAGATGTGCGCCATCGCCGAGCGGACTACGGGGATCCCGGTGCGCCACCAGCTGTTTCAGAACCTCGACGACGTGGGCGCCTACGACGGCGTCTGGGCATGCTCGTCCATCCTGCACCTGCCCAAGGACCAGCTCGCCGACGTGCTGCGACGCGTGGGACGGGCGCTCAGCCCACGCGGCATCGTCTACACCTCGTTCAAGTACGGCGGCTTCGAGGGGATGCGCAACGGGCGCTACTTCACGGACTTCACCGAGCCCACCCTGCGCGAGTTTCTCCCCGCCACCGGCGCCGGCCTCTCAATCGAGCAGCTGTGGACGACCTCCGACGTCCGCCCCGGGAGAGGCGAGGAACGCTGGCTCAACGTGATCCTGCGCAAGAGCTAAGCATGCCGTCACCAATCTCCACCTTCGCCCTTCGCGAAACGGTCACCTACCCCAACGGCGGGACGAGCGCGTTCTACGTTCATGACGACGTGGCGGTCATCATCGACGACGGCATCTGCGACCCATCGCCAGACGGCACTGCCTTTGACTACGCGCTCATAACCAACAAGCAGAACGCCTACGTTGCTCGCCACGAGCGGCTGTATCGCCTGCTCGCCGAGGACCTAGACCAGCTCGATGCCCTTCTCACTCGCGTGGATGTCGAGTACGACATGAACGCCACGCCCCATCGGCCCGCCGATCGTGCCGACATTGCCTCCGCTTCTCCGCTCGAGATGGCCTTCGAGGAGCACTTCACCAACGTCTACGGCAGCGACAGCCCACGCTTCCTCGAGCGCGAGTACGGCATCACCGACCTCGAGGGCCACACGTGCTTCATCGACTACGTCATCCGCACCAAGCACGGCCTTCTCGGCATCGAGGAGAATGGGGTGAACTACCACCACCCGCAAATCATTGGCAAGGAACGCTATCGCAGGCAGCTCCTCAAGCAGAACTCCTGCCAGCGCCTCGGCATCAAGCTCTTCCGCTTTTCGACAGAGGACATCCGCTTCGCCGACCGCTTCGAGGACGACATCCGCTCATACTTCGGACCGTCCGCAAGCTCCTTCATCGACGCGGGCTTCGTGGTCAACCGACCTTTCGAACTCTATGAGCACCAAGAAGGCGCTCTCGAGGAGATGTCACGTCGCCGAGCCGAGGGAACCAAGAGCTTCCTTGCCGTCCTGCCTACAGCAAGCGGAAAGTCCCAGATAGCAATCGAGGACCTCGCGTCCTTTGCGCAGTCGCACCCGCACCTCAAGGCGCTCATCACCGCACCGACCACTACAATCGTTGCCGACTGGAACGCCCGCATCGCACAAGCACTCCCCCGCCTCAAGAACCGCATCCTCATCTGCACCCACAGCTACCTCGCCCGGCGCTACGCGAGGTTCAGCCCTCGACACTTCAACTACATCGTCATCGACGAGGCACACCATGCCGTGGCGCCAATGCTCAAGCGCGCGATCCAGCACTTCGACCCCGACTTCCTCGTCGGCCTCACCGCCACGGACCAGCGCCCCGACATGCAACGACTCGACTCCGTCTTCGGCTCGTACCGCGTGACTCTCTCGCTCACCGAGGCTATGGAGAAGGGCATCATCGCCACGGCACGCGCCTTCCGCATCGAGACGAACGTCGACCTCAGTCGCGTGCGTGTCAACGGCCGCGAGTACGTCAACGCCGACCTGGAGCGGACGCTGCGCGTGACCTCGCGCAACGACCTCATTGTGGACGTGCTGCGGCGCTACTTCACGGAGGGTGCCATCGGCAGGCGCCAGGGCGTGGTCTTCTGCGTCAACGTGCGCCATGCCAAGGAGATGGAGCGCCTTCTCAACGCCGCCGGCATCTCCGCACGGGCGATCAGCGGACAGTCGCGCGACCTCCGGCGGGTCATGAGCGACTTCCGTGGCGGCCGAATCCGCTTCCTCTGCAGCTGCCAGATGATCTCCGAGGGCTGGGACTACCCCGAGCTCGGCATCCTCGTGATGGCGCGCCCCACGCTCAGCCGCGTGCTCTACCTGCAGCAGCTCGGCCGCGGGCTGCGGCGCACACCCTCCAAGGAGGACGTCTTCGTCGTCGACGTGGTGGACGAGTACGGCTCGATGGTCATGCCCTGCTCGCTGCACTCCATCTTCCAGAACCCGTACTACGTACCGTTCGGCAGCATTCTGCAGCGCGACTACGAGTCCGGGGAGCTGGTGGAGGTCGACGGCATCCGCGAGCGCGTGGAGCGCGTGGTCCCCGTGCACGTCGACTCCTTCGCCGAGAAGTACGATGGCTACCTCAGCGTCGAGCAGGTGGCGCGGGACTTCTTCGTGAACACGGGGACGATCAACAGCTGGATCCGGCGCGAGCGCGTCACGCCGACCGTGTCGTTCCCCTTCGGCAGCAGGACGGTGCATCTCTTCAGCCCCGAGGACGTGGCGGCCACGCGCGAGCGCCTGCAGATTCCCGTGCACGACGACGAGACCATCCGCGACGACTTCTTCGCCTTCCTCGAGGAGCGCGACTACTCGCTCTCGTACAAGATGCCGTTCCTGCTGGCGCTGCTCGACCACGTGGACCCCAGCACCGGCAGCGCCCCCATCGACGACGTGCTCGACGACTACGCCGCCTTCTACCGCGACCGGCTGCAGCGCGGCCTCCCCGTCGATAGGGCCACCTGCCCCTACACGCTCGAGTTCCTCTCCGACCGCAGGGCCGTGCGCGAGTCCATGCTGAGAAACCCCTTCGAGAAGTTCGAGCGCAAGCGGTTCATGTACTACTCGCGCGACCTCGGGGAGCTGTCGCTCAACCACGCCCTCCTCGCGCGCATGTCCGACGCCGACTGGGAGCGCGTCCGCGCCCAGATGCGCGCCGACCTCGAGGACTACTACGCGCGGGTGTGAGTCAATCGGGATTATTGTTCGGCTGGGTGCAAAGGCGATCTTCTCGAACACTTTCTATGATGCTCCCAATGTTACATGTCAGCTCATCCAACGCGCCATCGAGGCTCTGGTTGAGATACCTTTCCTCTCTAATTGCTGTGTCCACGTCCTTGGCGAGCATCCCCACGTCTGGATTCCGCTTCGGATTCATCCCATACGCATCAGTGAAGAGCCTCTGCACGAATCGCTGTTTTCCACACTTCCTGTTCTCCAGAATTTCAATTGAATGTGGTCGAACAAACCTGTCGTATGCCCCATCGGCATGCAGGAGCAGGAACAGCTCAAAACTCGGATTCGTCACCGCGAATATGTCGTTGTCGTTGGCGGCCTCCTTGACTTTATCGAACTCAACCGCCTTGCTCCCGCTTCCCCCACGCCCCTCGCCAACCCTACTGTAGACATCAAGGTCAAACACGATAATCATTCGGTCGTGCACCGAGTCGAACAGCAACCTATTGCTCTCCTTCTCTTTCTGGGCAAACCTCACCAGAGCTTGTGGATTTGACACGCCTTCGTCAGTTTCAGTCTTCTCCCAAAGGCACAAGTCAATTAAGGGGTGTATGCCGAGCTCGTTGCGGCGGTCAATCAGCGCCTTGAAGTAATGGACCTCCGTCTTGCTCCCCTCGCATATGAAGACGTACTTCCTACGAGGCTCCTCTTGATCTAGCGAGTCCGTCTCGCGCTTGTTCCAACCGCCGTATTCGCGTATGGGAGGCATTCCCTACTCCTCTCCGAAATGGACGAAAGCCGGGACCGCGCCGTAGCGTCCCTCTAGGTACGCTTTCGCTATGTCCTTGTCGAAGCGATCCTTGAAGCGGTCGAGCGAGTAGAGTCTGCTGTTCCCGTTGGCTCCGCGGTCGACGAACCAGATCTCGTCGCGCCTGAAGAGCTCTTGGTCCATGATGGACGCCTCGTGCGAGCTGAAGACGATTTGATTCGATCCTTCGGCATTCGACTCCATGAACAACTCCAAGAAGTGCCTGACCAACATCGGATGCAGGCTCCTCTCGAGCTCGTCCACCACATATACCGTGTCCTCGAACGTGTCGAGCAGCATGCCCATGAGGTCAAAGAGACGACGGGTACCATCCGACTCCTCACGGAAGTCGAAGAGTGACGCGACACCTCCGTGGCGCAGGCGCAGCGCCGAGACGTTCGAAATGCCATCCGTGCTGATGTCGAAGAAGAAGAAGCCGTCTCGTGTCTGGAGACACCCACGGATCATGCCCCCTCCCAACCCCCTAAGCTTCGAGTTCGCATCTGATAGAATCTGCTCCATTGACTGCTCTCCCGCAGCGTCGGCGAACGCCTCTGGCGTTATAGCCTCCGAGCAGACCCCAGAGACACCCGTGTCAAAGGAAGAGAGCAGCTTGCCGGCGCGATCCATTCCCCTCGCACTCAGGAGGTACTTGGCATCGCGCGCAAGTCCCGTGGGCGTGACAACGACGATGTTTTCCGTCAACCACCGGTAGGCATCAACGAACACTTGGAACGCAGAATCGCTTGCGTAGCGCTTCGAGCGGTTGAGCTCGCTAAGGAAGAGGGTGCCAGTCCCAGCGTCGAAGTCTTCGGCGTACGTCAGGAACCTCACCTCGTCACGGCTCGAGAAGTCCACGCTCGATGTAATGGGGTCATCCGACGAAGCGTCAACGACGAGCAGAGCCGTGGAGCGATCTCCATGCAACTCATACAGCCACTCTTCGATAATCTTCATCTCGGAGAGAATGGCAGAGAAGCCATATGCGAAGACGTGCCGGCCAGCCGTGAACTGCAACTCGAAGACACTCTTGCGAGTCCGGTTTGCTTCGTCGTTCCGGCAGTAGTGGCCGCCAAAAGAGACCCCGAGCCCCTCCTTCAGCACCTGCTGCACGAAGGCGAAGAGATCGATAAGGTTCGACTTTCCGGCTGCGTTCGCACCATACACGGCCGCATACTTCAGCACTTTAGCCCCGTTAAGCCTCCTGACGTGCTCTTCTTTGCGCCTAATCTTCGAAGACGAGATCATCACCAGCTCCGTGGGCTCATTAAAGGACTTGTAGTTCTCCACCGTGGCGCGAATCAGCATTGCGCACCTCCTCGTGAATCGATCATGCGTAGACTCAATATATTCATATTTGGTGAAAGTTTCACCAAATATGTCTACCATGGGACGGGAACAGCACGTGAACGGCAAGGATCACGTTGCTCGGCGAGATTGCGATCAAGCGCACTTCCGACTGAGAATCTCGATTCACGACTTGATTGTATATGTCAACCGAAAACTGTGCCAATCGCTTGAAAAGTGTGCCACTCAATCCTAAATCGCAAAGTCCTCTCTCCATGATGCCCTGAGCCACCTCTCGGTCTCTATGACCCGATAGCTCTCGCCGGTCATGTCGACGACGTGGGCTTTGTGTCCGATCCCGTCTACGATGGCCGCCGTCAGCACCTCGTCCCCGAAGACCTCGGCCCAGCGGTCGAACGTGAGGTTGGTGGTGATCACAATGTCATCATCTCCAATCCACCTCCCTCGCCTCCCATTTTGCGAAGGAGCGCTTGGAGTGGCGCACATTTCAACCGTCGCGTGGCACAGTTTTAGACTACGCTATACATTTGATTCCGTTCGCTCCTCCTGCGAGCCCGTCCTTCGCCGAGAAGTACGAGGGCTGGCTCAGCGTCGAGCAGGTGGCGCGGGACTTCTTCGTGAACACGGGCACGATCAACTCCTGGATTCGCAAGGCCGCATCACGCCGACCGTGTCGTTCCCCTTCGGCAGCAGGACGGTGCACCTCTTCAGCCCCGAGGACGTGGCGGCCACGCGCGAGCGCCTGCAGATCCCCGTGCACGACGACGAGACCATCCGCGACGACTTCTTCGCCTTCCTCGAGGAGCGCAACTACTCGCTCTCGTACAAGATGCCGTTCCTGCTGGCGCTGCTCGACCACGTGGACCCCAGCACCGGCAGCGCCCCCCATCGACGACGTGCTCGACGACTACGCCGCCTTCTACCGCGACCGGCTGCAGCGCGGCCTCCCCGTCGATAGGGCCACCTGCCCCTACACGATCGAGTTCCTCTCCGACCGCAGGGCAGTGCGCGAGTCCATGCTGAGGAACCCCTTCGAGAAGTTCGAGCGCAAGCGGTTCATGTACTACTCGCGCGACCTCGGGGAGCTGTCGCTCAACCACGCGCTGCTCGCGCGCATGTCCGACGCCGACTGGGAGCGCGTCCGCGCCCAGATGCGCGCCGACCTCGAGGACTACTACGCGCGGGTGTGATGAGGTGATAAGCCAAAAAACCGTCCAACCAAGACTCGGTGGCATGCCGATAGCGTCTAACGAAGCCGTCAGCAAGCCAGCCACCAGTTCCTACGCTGTCCTTATCCTCTCTACGAGCTCGTTAGCCCAAGCGACGGCATCATCGACCAGCGGCAGTACGGAAGCCGCGCTGACGGGAAGCTGAGCTGTATAGAGCTCGTCCCAACCATCCCCCTTCTGAATCGCGCAGGGCCATCCTTGCCGCCGTCGATAAGCAAAGAGCCTCTCACAGGTCTTGCGCGTGAGACCCCAGTCCACATTGCCTCTTGCGACCATGAGCTGCAAGTCGATGAGATCGTGTGCCCGTTCGCTCCCCGGCTCACTCGCGCCGTGCAGCTTCTGCGCTATCTGGTGATGGAGAGCCATCGTCGGGACTGGCGGAATTGCGGGGAACCCGAGCGCCGAAAGCGTCGCGTTGGCATCTTTGGGCACTACGAAATCCGGCTCGTCCGCGTCGCCAATCTCGTTGTGGCCCAACTCGAACGAAACGGTACACCAAGCAACTCCTCGATAGGAGAGCTTAACATCGTATGGACGCATGACGTACGCCACCGGAACCCCGTGCGGATGTGCGGGCTCACCTGGCACGAGGCGTCCCTCGAAACCCTCCCACCCTTCAGCGAGCGACTGCTCGAAAGCACGCACGAACGCCTCCAAGTCAGAGGAGCGCGCAGCGTCGAGGCCCGTGGTTGTGCGAGTGCACTCCTCCCCGAAGCGTATCTTGAGCGCAGAGCCGCCCTTCACCGCACCCTCCGGCATGAGGCTTGCGACGATAGCGTTTGCAACGGCAGTCCTACGTTGCACATAGCCCTCGTCTCCGCTTCCCAACCTCCGCATCGCCATGTCGAGATTGCGTCTGCTGTTGGGCCTCTACGTTACCATCCAAGCTCGTCCTTGAGCTCATCCTCCTCGACTGCGGTGACATATCCCTCGGCCCTCGCACGTCGAGCCGCCTGCCGCAGACGCTCGGTCATGACCGAATCTCTGCAAGCCAGTATGGCCCGACACACGCGTTGGCAGAGCACGCCCTCGTATGTCGTCAGTCTCTCGCTGTCAGGCGCCCGCACGATGACGACCTCCTTGGGAAGCCTCCTGCGTACCCTTCTGGGCGTTGCGACAAAGATGCGGTCGGGGTTCGTGGGCGCAAGTCCCAGCAGGGCGATGACGGACTCGCCCCAGAGGTAGGCACCCACGCCCACGCGCGCCACCGCCAGAGCGTAGGAATCCGCCTCGCTAGGAACGTAGCGGGCAAGGCGGTACACGCCGTTGCCCAAGGCCTCCAGCCTTCCACGCCTCGCAAGCTTTACGAGCTCAATTCCCGGCACGCCGAGTTCCGCAGCCTCCGTCGTGGTGATGAGGTAGTGGGCATCCACCGCCGCCTCGTATATGTCATCGTAGTAACTCATGCCAATAATAAACCACTTTCGGTATACTTTTGCACAATCATTTCTATTGAGATCACTCACAATATGTCAAATCAAGGACGAATTGAGGATTCTCCCGAGATAGAGCGTTCTTTAGGGTGCGATACGCTTGTTGCGAACGCCGAGCGAATCACTGGATTCCCTTAGGCCACGTCTTCTTGAATGCCGCCAGCCGCAGGTACAACGTAACTCCACAGTCGACCATCGGTATTTGTGGGGCACATGGACTCAGTGCGGTTGTGCGGGAGACTGACGTATGTGCGGGGGTTTCGTTCAAACTCGTCGGGAGAGCTTCACGCCTCGCCGCCCATCAAGCGCAACTACGAGCCGAGCGGTCGATGGAATACGATGGCGCGTCCGCGAGCAGATGCGCGAAGACCTGGAGGACTACTACGCGCGGGTGTGAGCATGTCCGCAGAACTTCTCCCCCGACGCGCTTCACACTCGATGCCAACCGCCACCAAGCAACACTTACCTCAGCAAATCCCCCAACGAAAGCTCGCCCGAAGAGCGGTTTCGATGCTCGTCGTACTCGCGTATTGCCCTTGTGAGCATCTCGACAGTCCAGTATGAATCAAGGAAATCCCGGCTCTTAATATCGCGAAGTCCCAAACCTCCCTTGCAGAATTCGCTCGACCGAAGTTGTCTGTTCTTCCTAGACTCTCTCAGCCATCCACCATACGCCCCCTCCGCATGAATTGTGAGCATCTCAATCTCCGGACGAGTGAAAAACTCTCCACCGCGCATGATTCAGCCCATCGTCGTGGCAGCACAAAGCGCCCGGCTCGGCTATCGACTATGCGCGCTAAGAGCAAGCCAGATGCGCCGTCGGCAACATAACTCGTGCCAAAGAATCTCTGCGCTATCTGCTCCGCTTTACGCAATCGCGTGTATGGCGTGAAATAGATTGGGTCCTCGACCACGCGTTCGCTCGGCACTGCAAGACGGCCACCTTCGTGGAGTTTACTTATGATGACCTCCTCGACGGTACTCTCGCAACGTCACGCCCGCCCATCGACATACCTCCTCACGTAATCGCGCATCGCGCGCACGTCGGGATAGCGGGGCATGGTCCCCTCTATGAGGTCAGAGAGTACCACCTCGCTCTTCTTGTTCTCTATCCGTCGGACGCGATCGGAATACTTCACCACCTCGGTCCTTTGGTCCTCGCCCCGTACGAGAAGGTAGATGTTGTCCTTGCGATGAAGAACGTCCTACAGCTCTGGATAGTGCGTAGTGAAGATGAGCTGGGCACCATGTGGATTTGTGACGGGCGAAACGAATATGTCGATGATGGTGGCCCCTTCTACGCACCCTTAGGCAACAGGGGGGCCACCTCTTCAGCCCCGGCCCCCATCGACGACGTGCTCGCCGACGTGGACCCGCGCACCGGCTCGGCCTGCTCTCTCGCGCATGGCAAATGGGGGACAACACCTCCTGCGTCATGCGCGCAGCGTCCGCATGCCCTGCGAGGTATGTCCCCCCATTTGCCACTCTTGGCGACCGGCCCGTGGCGTGACTACGAGCCGAGCGAGTAGGTGGTGGTCGACGGCATCCGCGAGCGCGTGTTTCCCTTCTGCAGCAGGACGGTGCACCTCTTCGACCCCGACAGGCGGCGCAGATCCCGAGCTCTCCGACTCCGAATTACCGACTACAGGCAGTGCGCAGGACAAAACCGCAGGAACGGCCACACCCTGAGTCCCATGGTCGGTAATTTCGCGAGTCCAGGCGCCCGAGGAAGCATCCCACATTCCCTCGCAGATTTCTTCTTTTGTTGCAGATTTGCAGATTGCGCAGAATTTGAATACATTTGCAGAAAAAACTACGCGCATTGGAGAGACATGCCCGGAACAGGGGACCGCGGAACAGGGGACGCGGAACAGGGGACGGGTTTTTCGTTCAACATTGACGAGACAGGGGTGCTTCGCGTCCCTCCGCCCATCGCATGGAATTCGGGGGCGTCTCGGGTTTCGGGCGGGCGCCGCGCGGCGAAAGAGAATCTCGCTCGGGCCAAATCGAGCGCCGTCCATAAAGCGCGCGTCCCGCCAAAACCCTGTCGCTCCACCAACATATCGCCTAGCCCAGAAGTCCCTCCGCATCTGCCCGAGCTCAGGCGCCTGTCGAGCGTTGCATACCTCGGGCTCTCCGACTCCGAATTACCGACTATGGGCAACGCACGGGACAAAACCGCAGGAACAGCCACATCCTGATTCCCATAGTCGGTAAATACTCTGCCGTTATTACCGACGATAGACCTATGCCATATGTGCATGCCCCTCTCACCTGCGCATATATAACATTTAACCGTGCATCGTGCCCATGGTCGTAATTTCTCGAGTCCGGGCGCTGCGCGGAAGCCCGGGCGCCATGCGGGAGTCCGGGCGCCCTCGCCGATTGGCGTGCCGTGCGCTAGCCGAGTCTCCCAAATGCTTAAGAATCGGCACGATTGTATCTGTATTTGCCACAATTATGCCATGCGAAGAAGAGACAACATAGCGGCCATCAACGAGCTCTCGGCATCCGAGCGTGTGTTCACCACCGCGCAGGCCGAGCGTCTCGGCGTTGCGCGAAACACCCTGGCGAAGGCATGCGCCTCCGGGAATCTGGTTCGCGTCGTGCATGGGGCGTACCGCATGGCGGGCATACCTCCGACGGAGATTGACGAGCTCATCGCAATCTGGAAGCTCACCAATCCCGCCCTCTTCTTCCACGAGCGGGCTAGTCGGGAGCTATGGGACGGCATCGCGGTCTCTGGCCGCACGGCCGCGTCGGTGCTTGGCATCGGCGACTTCTACTTGTCGCCCTGCCGTCTGACGGCCCCATGCCGCATGAGGTCCGACGCGTCGAGCGCCACGTTTGCCGCTAGACGCGTCGAACGGGAGGACGTGTCCTTCTCGGAGGGACTTCCCGTGACGATGCAAGAACGCACGCTCGTTGACCTGATCCTGGACGACGAGGATCCATCGCTCGTCATCGACGCGCTAAGCGATGCGAGGGAGAGAGGTGCCGCGTGAAAGCACTGTCGATCTTTTGCGACGAAGCCGACCAGCAAGACATGTCCGCAGGGTACTATCTCATCACCATAGTATCGCACGACCAAAACGCGCCCATCGATATCCACGTGGAAGACTACCAGAGAAGACTCACTGCACACCAGTTGCCCGGCATCCCGTTTCACATGAAGGAGCTCATGCGCGGCCATCGAGACCGCGAGGGAGTCGGCCAGTTCACAAGGAAAGGACTTCTTGGCCACTTCAACGCCTTCGTAGGGAGGCTTCCCATCCAGTACCAGACGTTCTTCTACTCCTCCTACGACACCACCGGCACTACCCTCTCGGCGCGCATGGGAAGGGGCATCGTCAACTTTGCGGTCGACCGTCTCGGCTGGCTCCATTCGTTCGATGCGGCGCCGGCGTATTACGATCAGGGAAATCCAAACGTTTGGATTTTGGAGGCCAGACCGAGGTGTTTTAACGCCTTAAGAAGCGGGACCCCCGTCCAAACGCAGGAAAAGGCTACCATTCCATCCGGTCGAAGCGTCACCTCGGGTCCTCGCGCGCATCCCCCAAGAAGAGCATCGAGAGCTCGTGCAGGCGCTCGTCTGCCACCAGATAGATCACCTTCGTGGTCCGAGGCACCGGGTAGCTGCGACAGGGCACCGGTGGCCTGGCAGCCTCGTACTGCGGGTCGTAGCGGCGCGCGAGTCCCGGATTCGACGCCAAGACATCGACGGAACTCTCGACCCGATCGTAGGTGGCGTCGGGAAGCTCAGCCAGCTGCTCGGCGAACTGGCGCGCGTAGCGCACGTCCCAGGCGCTCACGACGTAACCCTTGAGGCCCGCATCGCGCGGGCCTCCTCGCGGGTGACGACGTCGCCCGCCGCAACGTCGGCCAGTCCACGCCTGATTCCGTCGGCCACCGAAAGCTCGTAGGCCCGCGCCGCACGCTCGGCCGAGCTCATGGCGGAGAGGGAGAAGGGGATGGCCCGCTCCCGCACGACCGCCCGGGCGAAGATGCCGATAGCGGTCGAGGGCGGCAACCCTATTTCGTGGCACACCTCGGTGAAGTCGCGCTTGAGGTCGTCCTCCATGCTGATGGTCATCGCCATGGTATGCTCCGTTCATATATGCCCAACATCTATTGAGTACATATTATACCCTTACTTGACATCTTTCACGCCATGCATCTCCACGCAACTGTTGTATAAAGGTATTGGCGGCGCGAACGCGCGGCTATCAAGCGCCAGGGGTTTTCCCCTGGCATTATTGTTTTGGAGGGCACCGTGCCAGAGGTTGGCATCTTCATCGACGAAAGCGGCACCCAGGAAAGCTCCTCGTCTCTTTCGGTGCGTTCGTATGTCGTCTGCCCATAAAAGGACGCTATACACGATGCGTTCTCGTACGCACTCGCAAAAGACGCGACGCTCTACAAAAGTTCGAATTTTAGGGAGTCAGGCTCGCCCAGGTTGCCGACTACCTATGCGCGCTTGAGCTAACGGCGCTCAAATACCAAAGAAAAGAAGCGACGCCAACTGACATCCGCTTCTTTGGTGACGAGCGCTCATTCAGAAAGAACTACCTGAGGCAGGCACGGAGGAAGAAAATCAACTAGCACCGTTGTCTCCGCCCGCTTTCATATCGTCAGGGGAAAGAGGTATGCTTCACACAGTATTCCTTGCTTTCCGTGATTGGGGAAACGCATGGAGGCGACGCTCGACATGGCCAAGGTCACGACCAAAGGCCAGATAACCATACCAAAGGCGATACGCCAGATACTCGGAATCGAGACCGGCGACAAGGTGCTGTTCTACGACCTCGGCGATGGCTCGGTGGCGATGAGAAGCGCGAGACTCAGCGCCCTGCGCGAGCTCCAGGGCGCATTCGATGGCGCGGCCGAGGAGGCCGGCCTCGAAACCGAGGAGGACGTCGTCGCGCACGTGCGCGAGGTCCGTCGCGACATGGCAGTCCGCTAGATGCGCGTCATGCTCGATACGAACGTCCTCATCTCCTACGCCATCTTCGGGTCGGGAACCATTGCGAGGGTGGTCGAGGACGTCGCCCAAAACCACGAACTGATCCTGCCCACCTATGTGATTGACGAGTTCCGAGAAGTCGTGGCAAGGAGGTAGCCGGCTAGGTCGGTCGCTGTGGAGCGGTTTCTCGCTCGCGCACCTTTCGAGACTGTGGTCACGCCCAAGCTCATCGAGGATGGGCTGTTCGAGATACGCGACGAGCTCGACTACCCGGTGTTGTACCCTGCCGTGGTGGCCTTCGCCGACGTCCTCGTGGCGGGCGACAAGGGTTTCGCCGACGTGGACGTGGAGAGGCCGGACATCGTCACCCCCGCCCAATACCTCGAGCGCTACGCAAGCTCACCTAGGTGAGGGCGAGAATTCCGCGAGGCGCGGACAGCGTTTCGCGCCGGCGGAAGAGGCCCTACAGGATCGGGTACCACGACCTGAGCCGCGCACCGTTTCGGCAATCACGAGGGCTCGCCTGCAGATCCCGTGCGCGACTACGAGACCATCCGCGACGACTTCCTCGCGTTCCTCGAGGAGCGCGACTGCTCGCTCTCGTACAAGATGCCGTTTTTGCTGTCGTTCCTGGAGCGTATGGACTTCGCGACGGGCGCGACCCACGCTCTCGCGCGTGGCAAATGGGGGACACACCCCCTGCGTCAGGCGCGCGGCGTCCGTATGTCCTGCGAGGTATGTCCCCCATTCGTCATTCTTGGCCACCAGTCGACCGTGCGCGAGTCCATGCTGAGAACCCCTTCGAGAAATTCGAGCGCAAGAGATTCATGCACTACCTGCGCGACCTCGGGCAGGTCTCGCTCAGCCACGCCCTTCTCGCGCGCATGAGCAACGCCGACTGGGGGCACGTCCGCGGGCGAATGCGCGCCGACCTCGAGGACTGCTACGCGGCGGGTGTGACGGCGTCAATCAGAGACGATGGGAGAAGCCTTAGGAAGCGGGAATCGCCTTCTTCCTGCGGCATGCCAGCCTAACGTGTGGAGATGGTCATCGTGCCCGTTGCCCCATCCTTGGGATACGTGCCGATCTCGTAGGTGCCTGGCTCGACCTCGACCTCTATGCTCTGCGCCCCCTCGACGGTCTCGTCGTAGAAATCCACTGCATTGCGATTGACACACACCTGAATGCCCGCTTCCTCAAGCTCCGACTCGATCACGATGCTTTGACCCGAGCCAACGATGAGCTTGCCCCAGCGGTACTCTCCCATACCCTCCATGGCGTCCTCGGCAGTGATTTTGACCTCGTTGTCCACGGTAACTTGCTCGTACGAAACAAGGCTCTGGCCCTTCTGCGCCCGTACCACACCTGCGGCAATGATGATGCCAGTCGCAAGCACCACGAGGATCACCATGAGTTTTCTTGCGTAGTTATCCATAAAGAAGTCTATGACATCAAAAAGCCGATCCATGGCTCATGTCCTCCTTCACATGTACGGGCCGTCCGCCCAGATTGGTGGCATTAGCCAGCCAGTCGCCTCTCACGTATCCGCAGTCGTGCTTGAGTATAAGCGCCTCCTCACGGCACGCACGTCCAGAATACTGGACAAATCGCACAAAGGCCGTTGCATCCAGAATACTGGCGTTTTATACTCCCATGCCAAGCATCCAGCATTCTGGACGGAGACAACCATGTGGACAAACAGCTACACGTTGGAACAGACGGGAGAGTTCCTGCGGGACGTGCGCCGCGCGAAGGGCAAGCGTCAGGACGTCTTCGCCCGCGAGCTGGGCGTCTCGCACACCACCCTCTCGAACCTTGAGCAGGGCAAGAACACCTCCACGCGGACCCTTGAGCTCGCTCTGCAGCGCCTTGGCCTGCGACTCGTCATCGTCCCGAAGAGCGCGGACGTATCCGTAACCGAACATGAGGGCTGATCATGACCGGGAAGGAACTCGTCGTATCGCTTCTGGGCATGCCAATCGGCAGGCTCGTGCCAACGCGACGCGGCGCCCGCTTTGCCTACGAGAGCGAGGTCACGCGGGAGCACGTAGGCATGCCGCTTCTCTCGCTCTCGCTTCCCGTGAAGGCCCGCCCCTACGCCGCGAGACGACATGAGCCAGGGGCACGCAGGCGACTCGACGCGCTCCGCGAACAGTCGTGACGCGTCTAGATCGTCTCCTCCCAGAGGACCTTGTCGCCGACGACAACGCGCCTGAGGCCGGGCTCCTTGTGCCTGTTGAAGTTGAAGGAAAGCATGTAGCCAACGTCGAGACCGAAGTGCTCCAGGTATCCGCGCAGCTGCTCCTCGCCCTCCTCGTGGCGGGCCCGTCCATACCACACCTTCAGCTCTACCACGAACTGCTCGCCCGCATAGTCCACGACGACGTCTGTGCGGGTCTGGTCGCGGGTCTGCGCCTCGATGTAATAATTCCCGGTGCCGTTGATGATGGGCTTGAGGAAGAGCAGGAACTGCCTGCGCCCGTCGAACTCGCTGAAGTGCTCGCCCTCCTCGATGGGCCCCCACACGCGGCCGTACGCCTCGCGGAATCCCTCCAGAACGGAGCACATGTCGAGGCGGCCGCCCCGCACGAACTTGCTCCTGCCGAACTCGCCCTCACGGTAGACGCGACTACCCGCAATCCTATCCTCGAGTATAAAGAGGTCGTAGAGCCGCGTCTCGAAGATGCGGTTGGCGACGCGCACGGAGTTGTCGCTAGTCCGCCGAACGAAGCCGTACATCACGAGCTGGGCGATGCCGTCGTGGTCGGGACTGTAGGGAAGGCGCTCGCCCTCCATAAGGATGGACCTCAAGAGCATCCTGAGGTCGGGGTAAGCCTCCAGTTTGCCCGTCAACGACTCAAAGAGCGTATTGGACTCCACGAGCAGGGACTTGACGGCTGCATCCAGTCCCACGTGGTCCCAACTGAGTCCCCCCTCGTCCACGAGCTGGCAAATCCGACTCGCGAGGAAGGGGTAGCCCCCGGTCCACGCCACGATCTCGGCCGCCATGACATCGACGTCCATCCCGGTTGCGTGGTCGGCCTCGTAGTCGGCGATCATGCCCGCGACGTCGGCGACGGAGAAGCTCATGTCCACCTTGAAGTCAGCAGCGATGTTCCAGGGGCTGTTGGGTCTGGCCTGCTCCTCGGGGCGTATTCTCGCCTTAAGGTGCTTCACATCGGTGACGCCGGCGAGAATCACCGACTGGAACGCCGGGTAGGAGGGGTCCTTCTCATGCAGCAGATACTGGTCCCGCAACCGCGCAAGGAAGTCGAGAAACACCTGGTTGCTCGTCGCGGAGTCGACCTCGTCGATGATGAGTACCACGGGTTGACCGGATTGCTCGACCCACTCCTCAAAGAGGTCGAACAGGTCGCCCATCACCCACTCCACTTGCCGGTCGCGTGCCACCTCGATCATGCGCTCGGCCACGGGCGCGGGAAGCGTCCGACAGGCCTTGGGCACGTTGCGACAGAGCGCCCGGACGAATGCCGCCTCCGAGGCGAAGTCAGCGTACGAGAGCCTCTGGAAGCTGAAGCTCGCCACCTCATACGCCTCGGCAAGCGAGCGCTCGAGCGCTGCGAGCAACGTCGTCTTACCGTACTGTCTGGGGCGATTGACGCAAAAGTAGTCGCCGGCATCCACCATGACCCGTATCTGAGCGACACGACCCGACACATCCACCATGTAGTGCTTTCGCGGAACGCAGAGCCCCGTGGTGTTGAACCTTCTCATCACGTCTCCCGTCCGTGATGGCCGACGCAAACATCATACACCGCAGCCACGATGACAATGGCGGGCGGACGACATGTGCGAGCTCATCGACGCGATGCTCCAAATTACCGACAATGGGCAGTATGCGGGATAAAACCGCAGGAACGGACATCCATCGCGTCCATAGTCGGCAATTGCGCAAGCCTGACCGCCCTGCGGCAGCCCAGCCGCACCTCACTCAATGGCGCACAGCACTGGAGTTGGCTTGAGTGAGACTCGGCACGGACCGCCGCGGCTCGGGCGTGCACTCTCTCAGCGCGTCGCACAGGTCGGCCGCGACCTCGGCGCTCACGATGCGCAAGCTACAGTCGCCTTCCCTGTGAAGGGCTAGCAGCGGCAACGTGCCGTACCATGCCACTCGTCCATCGATAACGGCTATTCCCGTCGCGGTCAGCCCAGCGGTCACCGCCTCGCATCCAGCCTCTCGCAACATGGACAGCACGGCAGACAAGCGCTCGCGAGCGGCCGTGCCAGAGGGCTCGTCCACAACCACCCTCACCGAAACACCGCGGGCGACGGCGTCGCGAATGGCCGGAAGCAGCAACGAGACCACCTTCATGCTCGCGTATGGCGCGGCAATTCTCACACCCTTCTCCGCCCCTCGGATGTCTGCGGACAGGGTCTCTTGCCAGCCGGATTCGTCCACAAGCAACGCACCATCACCCTCAGGCCCCTCGGCTTCTGTGACTTCGTACCCGAGACGTCGGTATGTCTTAAGTCGCTTCTTGTACATCCGCTCGAGCATGGGAATGGAGGTGTCCACGTAGTCATAGACAATGACTTCTGTCTTCCCCTCGTCTTCTCGGTGCAGGCGTCCCGAGAACTGGGTGATGACGCCCTCCCACGAATACGGGCTCGCAAGCATGAGCGTATCGAGGCGCGGCAGGTCAAAGGCCTCGCCGATATAACTCCCCGTTGCGACAACGGCGAGCGGTCTGTCTCCGGCTTCGCGAAGCCGCCTCATGCGCTCGCGCCGTTCGCGTGCGGTGCCCTTGCCCGTGAGCAAGAACGTCTCGACGCCTCGGACTCCAGCACGCCTGCCAAATCGGCGGCATGCCCCACCCTCCTCGAGAGCACAAGTGGTGTCTTGCCGTTGCTCACTGCAACCTTAGCGTCTTGGACTATGAGCCTGTTGCGCACAATGTGGCCGCAGAGCCCTTCCACGACATCGTTGAAGGTAGATCCCGACTCCAGCCGAGGCAACCGCACCCTCGTGAATCTGGGAACCACGAGTCTCCTGAATCCCTGCTCAACGGCTTGTTCCTTAGGATCAACCTCGTAGCGTATCGGCCCACATTGCATGAAGACGATCTTCATCAGACCGTCTGGCCTCCTGGGCGTTGCGGATAGTCCATACACACGACGTGCGTTGGCGGTGCGCATAACGCGCTCGAGGTTGGGTGCGGCACCGTGATGACACTCGTCACAGATCACCATGTCGTACTCGGCAACCACGGGCTTCGCGACCGGAGCACCAAGTTCGTCTTTGGTTGTAAGCGACTTAAAGGTGGCAACGTCCACGATGCCACTGACCTTGGTTCTCCCACCGCCAATGCGACCGATCACGGGCCGCTTCCTCCTGCTCGGCCTTCCCGACTTGGTGAGAAGTGCGGGTCGATCGTCCTCGATGGCGAGGAATTGGCCGAGCCTCTCCACCCACTGGCTCACGAGTTCCGCCAGAGGAACGAGCACCAGCGTGCGCAGCTTGAGTCGCCCGATGAGGTAGGCCCCAACGACCGTCTTGCCGAAGCCCGGTGGGGCCGAGAGCACGCCGTACTCGTGGGCGAGAAGCGCGTCGGCGGCCTTCTGCTGCGACTCTCGAAGTGTGCCTGTGAACTCGGCGCGTATCAGGTCTCCCTGATTGCGCTCGTCTCTCAGCACGCAACGAGCGCCAGCACTCTCCACGAGCCCCGTGAGCCTCTTCTCGCAGCCCCTTGGCAGCATGATGTGACCCTCGTCCTCCTCACCACACCAGATGACGCGAGGCTTGTCGTGCACAGACTGGTGCATAGCTTGCGCTCGGTAGAACTCGGGGTTGGCGAACGCGGCGAGCCTTCGCATGCGGTTGGATGCTCGTGGCGACAGCCCCTCCTTGGGGATGCAAAGCATGTTCGCTTTGACGACCTCGACGATTGGAGGAAAACCGGCCGCAGTCAGGTCCTCGCTCCCCCTTCTATCGCAGTACTCCAGCGTTACCCCATCGGTCGAAGGGGCGCTGTCACGTGAAGAGACCAACTTTCCCAAGGGACCGCCATCAGCTTTGGCAACAATCTCGCGCGCTTTCTCGCCCGTGATCCGCGCAACCGTCGACAAGAACAGCCACTGGTCTGGATACGGTTCGAGGTTCTTGTCGATGAACATCGAGTTGCCCATCCTCATGGCCGCACCCTGGAACGGGAGCGCAATGAGATTGCCCAAACCGTCCTCCGAGAGCGTGGACTGCGTAGGAAACAGTCGATCGTATGCAGAGAATCCCATACCGGCCGAACGTTCCATCGCCCACGATATGAGGGCGCTGCCTAGGTCTCGCGCCAACGAAGCATCGACTGCCTCTTCGAAGAACAGCCATACGTGCGCGCCGTTGCCCGAACGCGATCGCTCCACGGCCGGAATGAGTTCATGCGCCTCGCATGCCTCGCAGTAGAGAGCGACCTCACGTTGCCAGCCGGCCTTGTCGAAGTCGGCGACGAGTATCCAGGTCTTGCCTTCCTCGGTGAGCGGATACAGGCCCAGGACATCGCGAAACTCGGGGTTCTCACCTCGAAAATGCGCTATGAGCTTGTCGTCAGCAAGGGGGACGTACGCCTTGCGCGGGCACTTCCCACACCTCATGCCACGATTCGAGCCATTCCTGCGCGGACACGACCACGGCATGTCGTTTGCGCACACTGGCGCGTAACCAATCTTTTCCCTTCGCTTGTCAAAGTATCCGTGGGCATACACGTCCTCTCGTCCTCGGAACAGGGAGCGAAAGAGCGCAATCTTGTGAGCCGTGGGGCTCTCGCTCGTCACAATGCCTCGCGTGCGAACGGAGGCGCGGTACTGCTCAGCGCCCGCCAACCACTCTGACTCGGACACATAGCGTCGCGACTCGTCGGAAGAGCCAAACACACAAATGCGATCGCCTGACGTGGCATGCACCAACACCTCGTTGAGGAATCTCTCGGCCCCATCGACTATGGCGACTTTTGGCATGCGGCTGTGCTCTGGCATAGCTTCCCCCCGAGAATGGCACTCACCATCATGCCCCGAGGGGGCATCCCCGCTTTAGAGCCCGCTAATGCTGCCACTACGCGTGGTGATTCTCAAGCCAGGAATACGCGTACACGTTCTTCAGGCGACGGCCATTCATGTAGTACTCGTTGGATCCGTTGGGTTTGGAGACGCACTTCACACCCGCGCGGGCCCAGGCCTCCTCGACCTTGGCTGCGACGTCCTCCCACGGCGCGCCCGTGGTGCTGGGGTCTTCGGTGAGGTACCCGGCCTGCATGAGCCTCTTGATATCGGTTGTGGTTTGGTAGGTATGGCCGGCCGCAATGGCATCGAGTGTGTCGTCACTGAGTTCGGTGGGGGTCGCGTCACCGCTGGTATTGTTCATCATCGTGGTCATTGTCTTCTCCTCTGATCGTATGCATAGGCCTAGCGGCCGTGTCTGCTAATCACATATACGCCGGCAGGCCGTGCGCGTCTCAACTGTTTTGGGACTGCCGGCATGATTTTGGAGCGCTCGTGCAGCGACGGCGACAGGAACTGAGTCGACGCAGGCGTTGAGAGGCCAGGCATCATCGCTCCCGCTCAATATCTCGAGCTCCGATTCTCCTCCCGGGCAGCATCTGGCGTGTCGGCTGAAAGCTCGCTGACAATGATGTCCTCAGAGGAACCCTCACGAGCCTGCGAGATGCATGATCACCGGGTCACCCCCACAGGAGGGCCTGCATCTCCTCCCTGGGAAGGCCGAGAACGTCGGCCATCTGCTCTGCCGCCCAACGGTCCTCGGTGCCTGGCGCGACCTCGGTGAGTGGGAAGTCGACGTTGTAGTTGCCCACAATCGTAACCTGGGTGCCGTAATCCCGCGCGCCCAGCGCCGCGGCGGCGTTGTAGACCGCCTGAGCCCACGCCTGGTGATACGCGGAGGTGACGATGGTGAAGGTCTGGACGCCCTGCTCGCGCAGGATCGCCATGGTGTTCGCGGCGTTCTGCGCGGTGTCTTGCGAGGTCTCGTCTATGTGGATGCGCGCGGGATCGATGCCGCACGACCCGATGAGATAGTCCCTCATCACGCCGGCCTCCGTGTGACCCTCGGGATTGTTGAGTCCGGTCGCCCCACCCGAGCAGACGACAATTGTGTTGGGATACGAGCGTGCGGCCGCAGCCGCCGCATCGCAGCGAACCCTGAGCTCCTCGCCCATCTCGCCATCCTCGAGCTCATACCCCATGACCACGAACGCGTGAGTCGAAGCGTCTTGGATGCCCGTCTGCGCGAGCTCGGACGCCAGGTCGCCGCCACCGAACATGTTGAGCTGATAGTTGGGGTTCGCGAACACCGCCTGCCAGTTGCTCGCGATGGACTGTGCAACCGCATAGTCCGGTTCCGCAACCTGGCGAATCGCCGCGAGGGTCTCCTCCATCGTCTGCGAGCCGTCCGATGAACCCATCTCGTATGAGGAGACGAGCTCCAGAAGCAACTGTTCGAAATTCTCCCTGTTCGCACCTTGCCCGATGGGAGCGAGATTCAGCGCGACCGGCTGTGCGATGGCAGGTACATCCGTCGCGTCGGGAGCCGCGGCGGACTCCTGGCTCGCAGCGGACTCCTGGCTCGCGGCAGGCTCACCCGTTTGGGCGGCGGACGCCTCGGAAGCCTGCGGCTCAGCCGGCGGGTTCGCGGCGCAGCCGGTCGCCGGGACGACAACGAGGGCCGCCATCACGAGGAGCTTGACCAGACGATTCGTTGCATGTTGCATTTGGCACCTCCCGAGTGGACTTTCTCTGCAAGGCAGCATTCTACGCCGGAAAACAGACAAATCGCTATGTCGCTGCAATCCGCATACGCCATTTCAGCCTTCAAAGGCATTTGGTTGTTTGAAAATGCGTTATTTGAACTCGAAAGCAAGCACCCATGCAAGTATCGACGTGCAGTGCAAGTTGTTTACCTGCGCTTTTACAAAGCGATACTTGGAGGTACCACCGTATGGGGTTCAAAAAACGCATTTTCAGCCATTCGCTGGTTTTGGGTTTTGGTGCCATTCGCCCAATCGACCAAAAAATAACACATGCATTATGTACAGAGGCATCTCCGTCCTCGCCGACCGTCAATCGTCCGCGTCACCGCTAGCAGTTGCCTGTGTAGACGTAGGCGAGGTGCTCCCGTGCGACCTCGGCCAAGTCGTACACCGTCGAGACGGGCGTCGGCCCACGGTCGTGCATGCGCCAGTTCGGGAAGAATCGCGACACGTGAAGCACGATGCTTGGATCGACGCCGGCAAGCCATGCCGCCAACTCCCGCATCTCCGACCGCGTGTCGTTGATGCCGGGGACCACGAGCGTCGTAACCTCCAGATGGCAGCCGGGCTCGGCGGCAAGCGCCTCGATGGTGTCCCGCACCGCATGGAGGTCGCCGCCCAGCATGTCGTAGGTATCCTCGCGCAACGACTTGAGGTCTATGTTGGCAGCGTCGATAAGGGACGCCACCTCATGCACGATGTGCGCGTTCACGCAGCCAGCCGAGACGAGCACGTTTGCGAGACCAACCTCATGCGCAAGGATACTGGCGTCGCATACGTATTCCCAGCACACGAGCGGTTCGTTGTAGGTGTAGGCGATGCCCACCATCCGGTCATCTTCCGCGCGTACCTTCTGGGCAAGCCTGATCAGCTCCTCGGGTGAGAGCTCGCGCCACGACACGCCGTCGGACCCCACCTGAGAGATACGATGGTTCTGGCACCACGGACACCTCAGGTTGCAGCCATAGCTGCCCAGCGAAAGCACCGTCGACCCCGGCCGCCACCGTGCGAGAGGCTTCTTCTCGACCGGATCTACCGCGATTGAGGTGACGTGCCCGTATCCGAGGGGAACGATATTACCGTCCTTGTTGCCACGCGCCTTGCAGGCGCCCACCGTGCCTGGCACCAATGCGCATCCGCGCGGGCACACGTCACAGCGCACGCGTCTCACAGATGCCTCACCACCTCGAAGCGCTCCAAGCTGTAGTCGTCGAAGTCCAGGTTGATTCGTCCCTTCTGCGCAGCAATGCGCAGCTGCTCGTCCACCGTGTCCACACCATCGAGGTCGGGGAGCAGCAGACCGCGTCGCCCGTCCTTGCAACTCACGATGACACCATACCGCGCTGGATCGAGCTCGGCCGCAGAGTCAATGGGCTCAGGCTCCGTCAGGACGTCCACGTCATAGACCAAGTCGTCGAGTTCGCTCTCGCGCACCGCAGAAAAGCGAGGGTCGCGCGTTCCCGCAGAGATGGCATTCTCACAGATTTCCTCAGCCAGACACGCCCGCGTCGGCGCGATGGTCCCTATGCAGCCGCGCAACGCCCCGTCCACCTTGAGCGACACGAAGCAACCGGCACGCGTGCCCATCAGCTCCTCGTCGCTCCGCACGTCCGCCGGAAGGTCGGCGGGCACGGAGAGGCGCTGGCCCTTGCGCACGTACGACTCGAGCGAGAGACGCGCCAGACGTACGTGCGCGTCCTCGTGCTTCTTGCGCTTGGCCAAGTCGGCAGAGCGCAGGTCGAGGTAGGAAGCCAACCGATCGCAGCTCTCGTCCCCACCTTCCTCGCCTGTGGGCTCGAAGGTCGCCACGCCATAGCCCACGCCAAACGGACCCTCGTAGCTGAGTAGCTCGCTGCGCACGGAGGTGCGGTCGAGGGCGCCTGTCATCATCTGGAAGCTTCGAAGCCCGCACTCCGCGGCGCGCTCCGCCAACGAGGGGTCGATTGCGAGCAGGTCCACGAGGTCTCCCGTCGCAAAGTCCCGCGTCACGCGCTCGTCGAACACCGGAGCTTCCGGCGCGAACCCATACGGACCATCATCGAGCAGCTTATGGGCAAGGTCACCCGAGGCCAGCCACACGACGCGCCGCCCCAGACGGGACGCAGCCACCTGCACGCACCTACCGAGCCGATAGTGCTCAGCGGGAGAGAAACCCGAGAGCCCCATGCGCACAACGCGGAATCCCCTAAAGTGATGCTCGATGAAGTGCAGGGCGATCATGGTGCCATGGTCGAGGCTCGCGTCACGCTCGTAGTCGGCGCCCGCCTCGATGCCTTCCGTCTTGACTTCCGCACAAATCGCCTGGACGAGCTCGGTATCGTAGCTCGCCTTGTACGACGCCTGCGGGGCGCCATACATCGAGAAGCTGCCACGGGCGGTCTTTCCCGGAGAGATGTGGAAGTAGTCTCGATACAGCGTGGCATGTGGCGACGATATCACCACCGTTTCGGGCTCGAGCGCAGCGATGCGCCTCCCGACCTCTTCGCACGCGTCGATTGTCGCCTGTATGCCACGCTCCTTGCCCCTGCCGACAGCCGGAATAATCAGCGGCGGATGCGGCATCGCGAATGCCCCTACGATTGCCATGTGCGTCTCCCCTCTCCGAAGCGGTTGCGGAACCCCAGACGGTACATAGCATCAAACAGTACCCCACAACATGCGTCGCGCCAATTACTTTTGTGCGAACGCGATTGGTGAGCCGTCGTATTGAGGATCGGGGGTTGCGGCACGGCCCGCTCAGGGGCCCTAACGGGACCGGGGGTTGCGGCACGGACCGCGCAGGGGCCCTAACGGGACCGGGGGTTGTGGCACGGCCCGCGCAGGGGCCCTAACGGGATCGGGGGTTGTGGCACGGCCCGCGCCGGGGCCCTAACGGGACCGGGGGTTGCGGCACGGCCCGCTCAGGGGCCCTAACGGGATCGGGGGTTGTGGCACGACATCTAACGGATTTGCAACTTGCGGCACGCCACAAGCTCGCTTTTCGTTAGATTCTCTGCCACAAGCTCGCTTTTCGTTAGATTCTCTGCCACAAGCTCGCTTCTCATTAGGAGGCGCCACCGGGCCGTGCCACAAGCTCGCCTTTCGTTAGGCGGCGGCCCAAGCGGCGACACAAGCCTCCGCTATGCTAGTATGTACGCCATGCCAAGCTGGAATGTACATATCGCCCACGTGGAGCGTCTTCTCGCCGACGCCGAGCCGTCAACGTCCGCCATATGCGACCGCGACGCGTTCGCCCTCGGTAACCTGGTTCCCGACGTATACGTCGGCTACATGGTCCCCGACGCATCACGCACAATCGAGTACAAGCTCACGCACCTCGCCGACCCCCTGTTCATACCCGCACCGGACGCCAGTCTCTTCTACCGCACCTATGTGCGCGGACACAAGAAGAACGACGTCGTCTTGGGCGCTTGGTGTCATCTCCTGTGCGACCATTACTACAACCTGCGCACCACCGAATACATCGCGCGCATCGGCGTGCAACCGGGAGACCTCACCCGCCAGCGCAAACAGGCAGACTTTGCCCTCTACGGCCATACGCTCGACATCTCGCTCGTTCCCCGGCTTTCGGACGCCGTGCTCGAGCAGTGTCGCGCGTTCGAGCAATACGAACTGGACCCCGACGACATGCGTCGCGCCGTAAAGGCCGCCGCGAGCATCGTGCAGGACAACCAGGCTCACCACATTGGAGACACCCCGCAGTATGACCTCCTGAACGAGGAGTTCTTTGCGTCAACGGCCCACGAGGTGGACGATGCGTTGCGCGAGGCGCTCGAGTGCTACGCCCGCGACAAGGACGCGTCGCATCTGGGAAGGGCCCCGTCATGAGCGATGGCTCAGACCTGACGAGGGTGCTGCACGGAGAGGGTCCCCTTCACGCGAGCGTTGCCGACTACATACGCGACAAGGTTTACTCCAAACAGTGGGGCGTTGGCGAGGCGCTGCCGTCCGAACATGAGCTGGCCGCCATGCTTGGCGTGGCACGCGGCACCGTACAGAAGGCGGTTCGCACCCTCGTGAGCGAGGGCCTGCTCGTACAGCAGCGCGGACGCGGGACCTTCGTCACCCAACCGCTCATGGCACGCCCCAGCTCGACGCGGCTTCTCTCGTTTGCCGAGTCCATGGACGCGCAGGACCTCACATACCAAACCTGCGTCGTGGAGCAGCACATCGAACCCGCAAATGAGTCGTGCGCGCGCAACCTCGCTCTCGAACCGGGAGCCAAGCACCTCTTCCTGACGCGCGTGCGCTCGCTGCATGGCAAGCCCGTCATGCTCATCGAGAGCCACCTCAACTTGCACGTGTGTCCGGGGCTCGAGAATGCGGACTTCACGACAGAGGGGGTCTTCGCCGCCGTCGAACGCACAAGCGGCCATCGGGTTGGTCGTTGCGAGATGAGCTACAGCGCCCGCGTGGCGGGACGCACGCGCGGGACTTGGCTCGACTGCGACGAGCACGCTCCGGTGCTCAACCTCGATCAGCTCGTTCGACTCGATGACGAGACGCCCTTCGAATGGGGCAGCGTGTGGTTGCCCGCGAACCGTTGCGTCATTCTCAGCGACACGATGCGCGCCTGAATGCGCGCGTGGCGCTCTATTGGCGGACCAGTTCCTCCACGATGCGCGCGCACCGATCGGCCGCCTCGAGCTCGAACGCCCGATAGTCCATGTGTGACGAACCGTCCGCCTTGTCGGATATGGCACGCACGATCACGAAGGGAACGCCTCCCAGGTAGCAGACCTGTGCGATGGCGGCACCTTCCATCTCGCAACAGACTGCGCCGAAGCGGTCAGACAGACGGGTCTTCTGTGCCATTGAGGAAACGAACAGATCGCCCGACACAATGCGCCCCTCGTGCACAGCAACCTCTGGAGCGACTCGCGCAACGGCGTCAGCAGCCTTTGCGCACAGCTCGCGGTCCGCCGTGAACGCAAGGACGTCAAGACCGGGAATCTGCCCAACCGAATACCCGAGTGCCGCTACGTTGAAGTCATGCTGTACGGCATCGGTCGAGACCACGATGTCGCCGATGTTGATGCGCGCGTCGAGCGAGCCTGCAACACCCGTGTTGATCACGTAAGAAACACAGAAGCGATCGATGAGCGTCTGGGTGCACATCGCGGCGGACACCTTGCCGACGCCACACTTGACCAGCACGACCGAAGCCCCGCCAAGCTTCCCCTCACAGAACTCCATGCCCGAGATGCACGTCGTGGTCGCATTCTCAAGCCGCGACTTGAGGTACGCGACCTCAGAGTCCATCGCGCCAATGATGCCATACAGCTTCTCTTCCATCAAAAACTCCTCTTTCGTGCGTCAGTGCCAGTGCCAGCGTCAGTGCCACTGGCCTCATCCGTCGCCAGGCACCTCCCCGCTCGTCCGCGAGCCTCCGAGGTGTTCGGACGGCTCATCCGGACGGCGCTTCAGTACACCTCTATCTCATCGATTGCGGTATCGGGCCAAGTGGTACGCTCACCGTTTTTGCTCGTGTCGTATACGGACTTGATGGTGATCTTGACGTAGGTCGTGTCGTGCGGCTTCTTGAGGGGAACATCCTGCCACTTCCCCGGCCCAGCGTCCTCAAGCCGAGCCTCCTCCTGCGTTCCATCCGAAAACGATATTGCAATGTCCTTGACACGCGGATTGTCGTAGTAGAAGGTGTCACCGTTCTCGCGGTCTTCCCAGCCGTCATCCTTCTTCTTCGAATAACCGTTGATGATCTTTAGACCGCTCACGTGCTGCTCCTCATCGGCGTATAGCTCAATCCACTCGCCCACGCCCAAGGCCTTCTCGGCGGCAGATCCCTTCAAGCTTCCGTTCTGCCACCCCTCGTCCTTGTCGGTGCCCGCACCCTCGGTCCATGACGTGCTCCGGAAGGTGTCGAGCACGTTTTTGGCCGCATATTTGTTCTTGTCTGCCTCGTCAGCAAGAAACGAGCTGGCCCGTGCATCGCCGAAGAACGGCTCAGGGTCGGGCTCGGGTTTGGACTCGGGTTCGGGTGTGGACTCGGGTTTGGACTCGGGCTCAGACTGGGACTGGGGCTGGGACTCGGACTGAGGCTGGGACTCGGACTTAGACTCGGGCTCAGGCTGGGACTCGGACTCGGACTTAGACTCGGGCTGAGGCTGGGGCTCGGGCTGGGACTCGGACTCAGGGTCAGGCTCGAGCTCAGGTTGGGACACGGGCTTAGGGTCAGGCTGAGACTCGGGTTCGGGAATGTGCTCCCACGGCCACGCGCCACCACCGACCACGCGCAGACCAAAAACGATGACCACGCAGACGAGACCCGCAACCGCAGCAATGAGCCATGCGGGCGGCCCCTGTGGGGCTGGGGGTGGAGGCACAGGAGGCGTAATCTTGGTCTCTTTGAGCATACGCCCGCAGGAGGTACAGTACACGTCATCCACGGAATTTTGGGTGTGGCAAACAGGACATTCGACCGTGTCTGCCGGCAGCTTCCGTAGCTCGTACCCACATGCGGCGCAATAGATCGCGTCCATGCCGTTCTGCACGCCACAATTCGGGCAGTACACCGTTTTCTCAAGAATTCGCTTGGGTTCCGTGCCTCCCCCATCGAAGGAGACCCTCACACCCATGTAGTCACCTACGCCCTTCGCGACTGCCTGGGAGACGACGTGTGCCATGTGCTCCGAGATGGCGCGCCGATCGCACAAGTACCGCTCCGCCTTCTTTGCGGCAAGCTCCACATCGTTGGCCGCAGCACCGTCCATAACTCCCGAGAAGATGGCCAAGAACTCATCAACACAGTTGTTGATGAATACCATGCCGATCCGGTCGTCCTCGTTGATGCAGTCTCTGGCGCAGGCGGTCAAACGCCTGGGGTCTTTGAAGATCCCCGCCCCGTAATCGCTCAGGATGTCGCACACCACCGCAGAGAGATTCCGTGACTGCTCGGGAGCCACCTGCTCATAGAACGACGCGGAGAGACTTGAGGATGTCTCCTCTCCGATGAACTCGGTGCCGCCTCGTCCGAGAGCCAACGACTGACCGCACCTCGGACAACGTGGCTCATCACCTGCAACCGTACCACCACAGTTGGGACAAAACATGCCGTCTCTCCTCTTCATGTGTCTGATGCGAAGAGTATAGCAAACGGTGTGCTGGAAGATACGACAGCCCTTGGGAGGAGCCATCCTCCCAAGGGCCAAGAGGGTCCTTAGTTCCTTGAACCCGCCTACGAGCGGACCTCGCCTCCCGTGGCCTTGAGCACCTTGGTCACCAAGCGACCATGGGCCTTCTCGACCTCCTTCGAGGTGAGGGTATGGTCATCCGCGCGGTACGTGAGCGAGAACGCCATCGACTTCTTGCCCGCACCGACGCGCACGGGGTCGCGATACACGTCAAAGAGCCGCACGTCACGCAGCAGCTTGCCGCCCGCAGACGTGATGCGCTGCACGAGCTGCTCGTAGGTCACCTTCTCGTCGACCACGATCGCGAGGTCGACGTCCACGCCGGGAAGCGTGGGCACGTCCTCGTACGGGAGCTGGTCCTGCGCAAGGCTCAGCAGCGTGTCGACCGAGAGCTCGAAGGCCACGACCGGATCGTCGATGCCAAAGAGCCTGAGCGTCTTGGGATGGACGTTGCCCACCCAGCCGAGCACGGTGCCGCGCACCACGATCTCGGCCGCAAGGCCAGGTTGCATCCAACCCGCCAGCCCCGATTCGGGCACGCGGTAGCGCACCTTCTGAATGCGCAGGGCCGCGAGCAGGTCCTCCACGATGCCCTTGGCATCAAAGAAGTCGAGCTTGGGGTACTTCCTGTTCCACGCATCGTCATCCCACGCGCCCGAGAGCACGCCCGCCACGTTGGTGCGCTCGGTGGGCAGGCTCTTGTTGGGACGACCGAAGAGCAGGCGGCCCATCTCGTAGAGACGGACGTTGGCAACGCCGTGGTCCTTGTTGTACGCGACCGCACGAAGCAGGCCAGGCAGGAGGTCACGACGCATCTCGCTCTGCTCGCTCACGAGCGGGCGGATGATCTTTACCGGCACGCCCGTCACCTCCTTCGCCATGCCCGCACGCTCGAGGTCGCGTGGGTCGGCAAAGCAGTAGGTGGTCGTCTCGGAAAGCCCGCACGCACGCAGCGTCTGACCGATGAGGCGCATGCGACGCTGGTCCTTGTTGAGGCCGCCCACGTGATTTCGCGCGGCAGGAAGCGTCGCCTCGACGTCACCCTCTCCCCACAGGCGCACGACCTCCTCGATGAGGTCGATTTCGCGCGTGAGGTCCGGACGGTTGGTGGGGGCGACGACCTGCCAGGCATCCGAAGAGCTGCGCTCGACCGAGCAGCCAAGGCGTTCCAAACGCTTCGCCATGAAGTCATCCTCGATGGGGGCGCCACATACGGCACGCACGCGCTCGGGCCGCAACGCGATGGTCGTCGGCACCACGGGCTTCGGGTACGCATCCACCATGCCACGCATGACCTGCGCCTCGCAGCACTGCTCGAAGAGGGCCGCTGCGATGTTCGACACCTCGGCGCAGCGGGCGGCATCGACCTGACGCTCGAAGCGCATGGAGGCCTCGCTCATGAGGCCCAGGCTGCGGCTCGTGCGACTGACGTTGCCCGAGTCGAAGCAGGCGCTCTCCAAAAGCACGTCAACGGTGCTCTCGTCGATGTCGGAATTGAGGCCGCCCATGACGCCTGCCAGCGCTACCGCACGCTCGTCTCCGTCCGAGATGACCAGCATGTCGGTGGTAAGGGCACGGTCCTGCTCGTCGAGCGTGGTGAGGTGCTCGCCCTCGTGCGCGCTGCGCACCACGATGTGGCGCTTGCCATCGACCTCGGCGAGCTTGCCCAGGTCGAAGGCGTGCAGCGGCTGGCCAGTGAGAAACATCACGTAGTTGGTGACGTCCACCACGTTGTTGATGGGGCGTGCGCCGGCGGCCTTGACGCGCGCGGCAAGCCACTCGGGACTGGGGCCGATCTTGACGTTGCGCACCACGCGGGCGGTGTAGCGGCAGCAGAGCTCCGGGTCGTCGATACGCACGTCCACGAGGCTCGAGACGTCGTCGGCGCCCTCGGGACCCACGCCGTGCTCCTGCGCGATGGCGGGCAGCTCGATGTGCGTATCCACGTCAAAGATGGCCGAGACTTCCGTCGCCACGCCCGTCATCGAGAGGCAGTCGGGACGGTTGGGAGTCATCTCGCAGTCGAGCACCGTGTCGGACATGCCGCGATACTCGGCGAAGGGCACGCCCACCGGCGCGTCCGCAGGTAGCACGATGATGCCCTCGTGCGAGTCAGAGAGACCCAGCTCGCGCTCGGAGCAGTTCATGCCGCACGACTCGACGCCGCGGAGCTTGGACTTCTTGATGCGGAAGTCGCCCGGCAGCACGGCACCGATCTTTGCCACCACGATCTTGTCGCCCTGCTCGAAGTTCTGCGCGCCGCACACGATCTGCAGCGGCTCGGGCTCGTCGACCTGCACCTTGCACAGCCACATGTGATCGGAGTTGGGATGGGGCTCCTTGCTGATGACCTGCCCCGTCACGATGTTGTCGAACTCGGCGCCCGTGCGCTCGACCGCCTCCACCTCGGTGCCCGTGCGCGTGAACTCGTCGACGAGCTTCTGCGGGTCGCCCGGCAGATCCACCAGTGACTTCAGCCATTCATAAGAAACACGCATGTTCATGCCTTTCTATCTCATCATCCCGGGGGTCACGAGGGGCGAATCCCAACAATCCGGCTCACTGGGTACGTCTCCCGCGGTCCCCCGAGATTCCATTTGTCCGCTTTCTGCCACTCCTAGAACTGACGAAGGAAGCGCATGTCGCCTTCCATGAGCATGCGCAGGTCGGGCAGGTCGTACCGTAGGGCGGCAACGCGCTCCACGCCGATGCCGAAGGCGAAGCCGGTGTACTTCTCAGGATCGATGCCCACGTACTCGAAGACGTTGGGATCGACCATGCCGCAGCCCAGAATCTCGAGCCAGCCCACGTTCTTGCAGAAGCGGCAGCCCTTGCCATGGCACACGCCGCAGCTCACGTCCACCTCACAGCTCGGTTCGGTGAAGGGGAAGAAGTGCGGACGATAGCGCGTGGCACGATCCTTGCCGAAGATCTCGCGGCAGAAGTAGTCAAGCGTGCCCTTGAGGTCGCCGAAGGTGATGCCCTCGTCGACGACCAAGCCCTCCACCTGCGTGAACTGGGGAAGGTGGTTGGCGTCGGGCGTGTCGGGGCGGAACACCGTGCCCGGGCAGATCATGTAGATGGGTGGCTTGTGCTCCTCCATGTAGTGCACCTGCATGCCCGAGGTCTGGGTGCGCAGCAGCACGTCGGAGTCGCCGAGCATCAGGGGCGGCTTACCCTCCGGGGCATTGTCCTCGATGTAGAACGAATCCTTGGCCGAGCGGCTGGGATGGTTCTCGGGCGCGTTGAGCGCGGTGAAGTTGTAGTAGGTCGTCTCCACGTAGGGACCGTCGGCAACGATGTAGCCCAGACCGCAGAAGATGTCCTCGATCTCCTCGCGAATCTGGCTGATGAGGTGCTGCGTGCCCAGGGTGAGTCGCCTACCTGGCAACGTCACGTCTGCCGTCTCGGCCTGCATGCGCTCGTTGAGGGCAGCCTTCACCAGCTCTTCCCGGCGCTGCTTGATTGCCGTGTCGACATTGGCACGTACGGTGTTCGCGAGCTTGCCCATCACCGGCCGCTCCTCGGGAGTGAGCTTGCCCATCATGCGCATGATGGCCGTGAGCGATCCCTTCTTGCCCATCACCTGCACGCGCAACTGCTCGAGCGCCTCGAGGTTCTCTGCCGAAGCGAGGTTCTGGACGACCTTCGCCTGTATGGCCTCGAGCTCTTCCTTCATTGCCATTCGCAACTCCTTCTCTCCAAACAAAAACCGCCCTCGGCGCGCCTCTGCGCAAGTCCAAGGACGGAGTTATCCGCGGTACCACCTCGGTTGGACGCTTCGGTTGTGTGCCCGAGCGCCCCACTCGTCGAGACCTTTGGGCATCGTGCACAACACGCGCCAACAGCCCCCTGCCCCGTTTCGTGGGGCATACGGCTCCCCTACTCAGCGTCGCGTGCAATCGCCCGCCGTTCAGGTCGCAGCTCGGGAGTGAACTCCGCACGTCAACCCTCGTAGGCACCTCTCAGCCGATGGGCGCCCTCTCTGTGACTTGGGTACGCGGCGCACGAACCTCTCCGTCATCGCCGTGAGGCGAGAGTATAGCACAAAGGATGCCCGTGCGGGAGTCCCATTGGCGAAGCCCACGAGGAGCGACCCCGCAGGCGCCACGCTGGGCGCTACGCTACGCCATCCAACCTTTGGCTTCGGCAATGCTCATCAGGTCCTGAAGCTGGCGTGGTGGCGAGAAGAGGTAGCCCTGCAGGCGCTCGCAGCCCATCGTTTGGAGCGCGTCACGCTGCTCGGGCGTCTCCACACCCTCGGCGAGGGTCGTGATGCGCAAGCGATGGCACATGTCCAGGATGGACGCCACGATGGTCGCGCTTCTGCTTCCCTCGACGAAGTTCCTCATGAACCGCATGTCGAGCTTGATGAGGTCGAAGGTCAGCTCCTCGAGGCTGTTGAGCGTCGAGTACTCGCTGCCGAAGTCGTCCATCCACACTTCGAAGCCCTGCTCACGGAAGCGGTCGACCTCATGCCTGAGGAGCTCGGGAGTGTCCATGAAGGCACTCTCGGTTATCTCGATCTTGATGAAGTCGCGCGAGAGCCCCGACTCGTCCACGAGTGCCCCAATCGCCGCCACCATGTCGCACTGCGCGAAGTCCCTGCGCGAGAGGTTGACGGAGACCGGCACGATGGCGAACCCCCGTTCGCGCAAGAGCTTGAGGTCGGCAAGAGCCTGCCTCACCACGTAGACGCTGACCTTGTGAAGCAGCCCCTCGTCCTCGAGCACACCAATGAACTGCAAGGGAGAGAGCAGGCCGTACAGCGGATCAACCCAGCGCGAGAGCGCCTCAAGGTTGGCGAGCCTTCCCGTGCGCGCGTCGACGATCGGCTGGTAGTGCACCTTGATCCAGCCCTCGTTGAGCGCCTGGTCCAAATGGGAGACCAGATACCGGCGCATGCGGATGCGCTCGTCAAGCTCTTGGTCATACATGCGCCACAGCGTGTCGGGTTGGCCGGCGACGCTGTCGTAGGCAACCCGCGCCTTGTCGAGCAGTGAGATGACGGACTCCCCCTGATGCCATTCTGCGACGCCGGCCTTCACCACCGCCGCGCACTTCCCCTGCAAGGTCCTGTCCAAGCCGTCGACGAGGTGACTCATCACAGCGTCCACCTCATCAAGGTACACGAGCATGCCGAACCTGCTGCCACTGATGTAGGTGACGTGTCGGTTGGGCAGCGCCTCCTTGAGCAGGAGCGCCATGTTGCGGATGAGCTCGTCGCCTTCGGCGTACCCGTAGGTGTCGTTGAACTGTCGGAAGCTTCCAGACTTGACATAGCACACGACAGGACGTCGCGCAAAGTCCGCCACGCTGTGCAGGAGCTCTTCGCTGCGCATCGTGAAGTAGGGCATGGAGGGCAGGCCCGTGAGCTGGTTGACCTCATAGGCGCGCGCATGGCCGCTGATGTTTGACTCAACCATGCCCTCGCGCAGCGTCGCTGCGTCGCACGGACCGCCGAGGATGTGCGTGGATCCCCTTTGCCTCACCTTATGCACGTAGATGTTGGCGAGCTGGACCATCTGGCGCACCTCTTCCACGTCGGCAGGTTCGCCGACAGCATACCCAAACGAGCTGCTGAGGGCGGTCGGCAGCCCGTCGATGTGCAGCTCGTGGAACCGGACGCGACACTCCTCCACCATCTTGAGCGCATCCGGCTCATCAGCGTCTTGCACGAAGCAGATGAATTCGTCACCCCCGTAGCGATAGGTATTCTCGATGCCAAAGACGTCCTTAAGAATGGATGAGAACCCGCAGAGCACCGCATGGCTTATCTCGACACCGTAGTAATCCTCGACGAGCGTGAATCGATTGATGTCGCCCATGACGACGAAGACAGGCTTGCCGACGTAGCGGTTGAGCCGGGATCCGAGGCTGCTCCGGTTGAGTGCCCCGGTAAGCGTGTCGTGCTGCAAGTTGTAGGTAGCCGACTGGAGGCTCGCCATCATGGCGAATCGCAGCTGCAGGACCGTGTATGTAACGGCAACCGAAAGCAGGAGGTACTCAAGCACGTGAAGCGCGTCCATCCCCGCGACCGCCCCGTCCTTCGTCACAAGGCAGAGCAGCACGAAGAGCAGGCTCCACCCAAGTGTCACCCCAATCACACGGAACGGGCTATCCAGTATGAAGACAGGTATGGCGACCATGAACATGAGAAACGTCACCGCCGGATGGGTGGGATCCCACACGGTCCCTTGGAGGATGGCGATGATCATTACCGGCGCTTCCACCAGATACACCAGCAGAGTGGAGCGCTTGAACTTCTCGGGGATGAGGAACCTCTCCGCAACGAAGAGCAGCACAAAATAGGCGAGCAACAAGATGCTGTTGCCCATGAGGTCAGGAGCGCCTTGAATCAGGGACTGGGCGCAGAGGTTTACCGCAGAGATGGGAAGACCGGTGGTGGCGAAATAGCGTATGGCCGCGCGATTCTGACGCGCAACCTCATCCCAGTCAGAGGCATCGTCCCAACTCGCGTCATGCCCTCTCTTGTCCTCGAGGGCGGAGAATGAGTTTTGCATCGCAAGACCTTCGCTTCTTGAGGTACCTTTTGAGTGGGCACCCCGAAGGCAGGTGCTGGGGTGCCCGGGTCTTGTTACGCCTCCACGCGCCTTCCGCCGACATACGTCTCGACGAGGTTGAGGCCCTGGTCAAGCACCACGAGGTCGGCGTCGCGGCCAGGCAGAATCTGACCACACCGGTCGTCGATGCCACACGAGCGCGCCGGAACCTCCGTGGCCATGCGGATGGCTTGCTCGGCAGTTACGATGCCCCAGCTCGCCATGTTGCGGACGCCCTCGACGAGTGTGAGCGTACTCCCCGCAAAGTTGCCCCCCTCCTTGAGATACGCGGATCCGCCACGCAGCTCAATGGGCAACTCGCCGATGTAATAGTCGCCGTCGGGAAGGCCACCACAGCTCAGGCAGTCCGTGATGAGCACCACGTGCTCCCAGCCCTTCGAGCGAACGAGCACCTCACAGACCACGGGGTCAACGTGCTTGCCGTCGCAGATGAGCTCGGAGTACAGTCCCTGGCTCGTCATGGCGCAGCCCACGATACCGGGCTCGCGATGCGCCATGTCGGCCATGCCGTTGAAGGTGTGCACCACCACGCGGGCGCCCGCAAGCACGGCAGCCGCAGCCTCGCCATAGGTCGCCGAGCTGTGCCCGATGGCCACCGTGTAGCCGGCGGCTGACGCTGCCGCGACGTACTCGATGGCACCCTCGCGCTCGGGAGCGAGCGCCGTCTTGCGGATGAGGCCTTGGGCCTGCTCCTGCCAACCCTCCAACACCTCGATGCGCGGGTCCGCGAGGTAACGTGGGTCCTGCGCTCCCTTGTGCTCCTCCGTAAAGAAGGGCCCCTCAAGGAAGATGCCCTGCGTACGGGCACCGACGAAGTCCGGATCTGCCTGCTGCGCCGCCACGGCATCCGCGACGCTCGCGCAGGCCTGAGCGGTCTTCTCGATGCCAGCCGTCAGCGTGGTGGCAAGCCAGCTGGTGGTACCGCGCTTCGCAAGCTCACGCGTGATGGTGTGGATGGAATCCGGGTCGCAGTCCATCACGTCGCATCCCGCAAAGCCGTGGATGTGCGTGTCCACCAGGCCCGGGGCGACCCAGCAGCCCCTGCGGTCGACGATGCGCACTCCCTCGGGGCGGTCGATGCTCACGCCCCCGAACTTGCCGTCCTCGATGATCAGGTACCCGAACCCGTCGATGCCGCTCGGCAGCACCAGCTCGTCCGATACGATGGCATAGGTCTCCATTGTTCCTCCTTGTACTGTCTCCCGGGTGTCGAAGCCTTCAACCACTGCCTATTTTGCCGCCTTCTTTTGCTCGGCATTCTCAATCATCTGCACGATGGGTGCCTTCTCTTGCTCGCCGTAGGTGCCTTCCTCGATCTTCTTCTCTATTTTGCGCAGCTCGCGTTCCGCCCAAGGCGGCACGATCTCGCGAAGGTAGGGCTTTGGCTTCCCCCTCATGTAGAGGGCCATGGGATGGATGTCGATGCCCTTCGCCTTCAGACGCTCCTGCATGAGGTAGATCGGCCGTCGCGTGAGTGCCGAACTGCCGAACACGATTGCCAGCCGCACCATGCCCTCAGGAATGCTCTCGATGAATTCCTCCATTGAGGGGTCGAGCCTGAATGCGTAGAGCGCGCCGCCGATGAACAGCACGTCAACGGGCTTCTTGATGGGCGCGCGCGGATCGTCGACGGAGATGGGCTCGACGTCGGCTCCCTCTTGTATGATCTCGGCCATCTCCTTCACGTGGCCGCCACGAGACTGATAGCGAATCGCGACTCTCATGCTTCCTCCCTATCCGTTGGCAATGCGCATCATTATACGACGGGGCAGCGACTCCTCAGACCGAATATACTCTAGGCTATGGTTCGTCACCGGCAGAAGGAGTCCGAATGAGCATCATCGACAAGGCAAAGGCAGCACTCGACGCCAACGAAGACGGCAAGGTCAGCCTTGAGGAGGTCAAGGCCGTCGGACAAGCCATCGCCTCCAAGGCCTCAGGTGTCGTAGACGGCATAGCCAGCAAGGTGAAAGCAGAGTAACGGACGGGGACGCATTCACGAGAGCATACATGGGACGGCCCCGTGGCGCCTCAAGGCACCACGGGGCCGTCCGCATTACCGTGCTTGCTCGGCTTCCTACGCCTGCATCGCTTGGAAGGCGCTGCCGTACATGGCGGCGTCGTTACCTAGGCTCGCGGGAAGGATGCGCGTGCCGATGGAAGGCGCGAGGCAGTACTTGCGGAATGCGTTACGCAGCTCCTCGGCGTACAGCTTGAAGCCACCGCCCACGCCACCGCCGATGAGGTACAGCTGCGGGTCCATGATTACGGAGATCTGCGCCAGCGCATAGCCGAGGCAGTCGCACATGTTCGAGATTGCCGCGATGGCAGCCTCGTCACCCTCACGGTATGCATTGAAGACCGAGAGCGTATCGGTGGGGCCGTCGAGCTTCACGGGCGTCTGGCCACGCTTCTTGCACTCCTGCTTGTACACGCGCACGATGCCCGAGGCCGAGGCATACTGCTCGAGGCAGCCCTGACGGCCGCAGCCGCACGAAGCCGTCTCGTCGCGGTTGACGGTGATGTGGCCAATCTCGCCACCGGCACCAAAGGCACCCGAGACAATCTTGCCGCCTGTGACGACACCACCGCCGACGCCCGTGCCGATGGCGACCAGCACGAAGCTGTTCGAGTCTTTGGCCGTGCCCTGCCACAGCTCGCCGAGCGCCGCCGCATTCGCGTCGTTGACGAACGCGAGGTTCGCATGCGGGAAGGTGCGCTTGAGAGCCGCCTGCAAGCCCTTGGGATCGAGCTCGATGTTCGCGAGCATGCCCACTTCGCCGTCGTCGTCGACCGGGCCTGGCACGTCCAAGCCAACGGCGACAACGTCATCAGTCGTGGCGCCATTGTCTTCGAGCAGCTTCTTGAGACCCTCGGTGACCACCGCGAAGGCTGCCTCGCTCACGATTTCGCCCGTCGGAATCTTGGTCGCCGCCTGAAGCTGACCCTCGGTCGAGAACATGCCTGCCTTGATGCTTGTGCCACCAATGTCGATGCCCAGTACCTTGCCCATGCCGTACTCCTCTCACGTAGTTGACGCAGCCGAAGTCATACAAACGAAGCATAGGTGCCATCTTAGCCCTTGTGCATGGCATACACCACTGCAATATATGCGAAGTGCCGGAGCATCTCGGGCGGGGGCGTCGGTGACACGCGCGGTACGTCATGCCCCGAAGACCTAGAGGCTCCGTGGTGCCATCTGGCCCATGTCGCCCATGCCGCCCGTGCGATCGCCCATGCCGCCCATACGATCGCCCATGTCGCGCATTCGACCACCCACGCCGCCGGCTCCGCCCTTACGACCGCCCATGCCGCCGCCCATGCCGCCGCCCATCATTGAGTTCTGCAGGGCGGTAACCTCCTCGCCGTTGACCGTGACGGTTCCGCCCGTGAGCCGACCCTCGCCGTCATAGTCGAACGCAGACTGGGCGGTGATGGCTACGGTTCCGCCACTTATATACAGGTTGCCGTTGGAGTCCAGCGCGTCAGTATCGCCTTGGGCCATGGTGATGGTGATGTTGCCACCGGCAATCTGTATGGTGGGGGTGCCAATGGAGACCTTGTTCGTGGCGTTGATGCCATCGTCGGTTGCCTGCACGTCAATCGTGCCGTCGTTGATGATGACCTGCGTCGACTCTATAGCCTCTGCCGCACTCAGCTTGAAGGCTCCCCCGTCAATCTGCACGCACGCGTTGCCCTGAATCGCATCGTTGCCCGCCTCGATGGTCCACGTACCACCCGAGATGCTCACGTTGCCGAGCGTCTCGTCCTCTTCGTTTTCGGCATGGACGCCGTCTTTCTTCGTGTTTATGGTCAGCGTGCCGTCGGAGGCATACAGGTTGTCGTTGACCTCGAGCGCATCGGACTCGCAAGTGATGGCGTACGTTCCGCCCGTGATCTTGAGGTCGTCCTTGCTCGTGACACCATTGTCTGAGGAGGAGATCTCCAGCGTTCCCAAGCCGTTGAGCACGAGGTCATCCTTGCTGAAGATGGCCGCATCGGTGTTCGTCTCGCCATCGGCTGCGAACGTTCCCGTCACTGCAAGCGCGTTGTTGCTGCCCTTCGCAGTCGTGACGAACACCTTGTCTGCAGACTTCACATAGATGGCAGGCGCGTCGACGTTCGTGATGGATGCCTCGTCGAGTACCAGCTGAACCTTGGCGGCTGAGTCCGCGTCCACCGTGACGGTGACGTCGGTCGCCGTGCCCGAGAGCACGTACGTGCCCTCCTCGGTGATGCTCACGTCCTTGCCGTTCGCAAGCGCGATGTTGGACGCGTCCGCAAGGTCAGCCTCTTGCCTGAGGTCGCGCTCCGTAAAGACCTCGCCAGCAGTCCCGCCTTCGCTTGCCGCCGCGCCCTTCTGGGCGGCGGTGCTCTTCTGGGTAGTCGCGCTCGTCTGGGCGGCTGTGCTCGCAGCACCAGAGGGATTCGACTCCTGGGCCTGCGCGCCACAACCGATAAGGGACACACCCAACAGGCTCGCCACTATCGCCGCCTGCACCTTGCTTATGGTTCGCTTAAACATATGATGACCTCCTCATCGTACGCGACCGATTTCGGAGTAAGTGTACGACCCCATCCTTAATGCTACTTAAAGAACGGGGCGCAGCTTATCTCTTCCACACTGTTTAAACGACCTTAAGTTTGCGGGCCACCTATGGGCGTGGCCCACTCGTCCTGCCGACCATGCACAAGGTCGTTGATGCAGAGCTGGACCGACACTCCGCAGCCACGACCGACCCGCAAGACGACCTCCCGAACCGTGACGCACTATGGCCTCGCGGTCACGCTAGCCAAACCCCAACGCCGAGCCGAGAAGCCACACGACGAGCGCGGCAACCCACGCGACGGCGCATTGTCCCAATGCGACGCCCAGCGCCTTCTCGCGCCCGAGCTCACGCTTGACGGCGGCGATTGCCGCGACGCAGGGCGTGTACAACAGCGAGAAGACCAGCATCGACGCCGCTTGCAGCGTGGTGAGCGTCGCTGCCACGCCACCCGGCGTCGAGAACAGCTCCTCCATGACGGCAACGACGCTTTCCTTGGCCATGAAGCCGCTGATGAGCGAGGTCGCGATACGCCAGTCTCCCAAGCCGATGGGGGCAAGGACCGGGACAAGCCAACCGGAGATCGACGCAAGGATGCTCGACCCCTCATCGCTCACGAGGTTGAGCGCGGCGTCGAAGTGCGAGAGGAACCACACCGCGATCGTCGCCATAAGGATGACGGAAAAGGCGCGTTGCAGGAAGTCCTTTGCCTTCTCCCACAGGAGCTGCACCACGCTGCGCGGGCTGGGCAGACGGTAGTTGGGCAGCTCGAGCACCAACGGCACCGCCTCTCCCGTAAAGACGAATCGCGTGTAGACGAGTGCCGCGACGATGCCCAAGACGATGCCCAACAGGTACAGACCTACCATGACGAGCCCACCATGCTCAGGAAAGAACGCGCTCACGAAGAAGGCATAGATGGGAAGCTTGGCCGTACAGCTCATGAAGGGCGTAAGCAGGATGGTGATGCGCCGGTCGCGATCGGACGGGAGGGTTCGCGTCGACATGATTGCCGGCACGCTGCACCCGAAGCCGATGAGCATGGGCACAATGGAGCGACCAGAAAGACCTATCTTGTGCAAGGGCTTATCCATGAAGAACGCCACTCGGGCCAGATAGCCCGAGTCCTCGAGGAGGGAGAGGAAGAGGAACATCACCACAATGATGGGCAGGAACGAGAGCACCGAGCCCACACCCTCGAAGACACCGTCAATCAGCAGGCTGTGCCACATGGGGTTGACGTGTGCGCTCGTCATCGCCTGGTCGACGAGCGCCGTGAGGTTTCCGATTCCCTCCTCGAGCAGACCTTGCAGCCACGCGCCGACCACGTTGAAGGTGAGGTGGAAGATCAGTGCCATGATGGCGACGAAGAACGGAATGGCGGTCCACTTGCCCGTGAGGATGCGGTCGATTGCCTGGCTGCGCAGGTGCTCCCTGCTCTCGCGCGGCCTAGTGACGCACGCGTCGCACACGTGGAAGATGAACGAGAAGCGCATGTCGGCAATGGCGGCCGCAGCGTCGAGTCCACGCTCTGCCTCCATCTGACGAACGATGTGACCGAGAGTCTCGCGCTCGTTCTGGTCCAAGGCGAGCTGCTCGATGATAAGCTCGTCTCCTTCGATTGCCTTGCTCGCGGCAAAGCGAACGGGCAGACCCGCGCGCTCGGCGTGGTCTTCGATGAGGTGCCCCACCGCATGCAGGCATCGATGCACCGCACCACCATGGTCCAGCGGGGAGCAGAAGTCCTGACGCGGCGGCCGCTCCTGAAAATGCGCGACATGCAGGGCGTGACGCACCACTTCGTCGACGCCCTCCCCCGTCGCAGCACAGATGGGGATCACCGGCACGCCCAGCAGCTGCTCCATGCGGTTTATGTCCACGGAGCCGCCGTTACCCCTGAGCTCGTCCATCATGTTGAGCGCCACCACCATGGGGATGTTCATCTCCAAGCACTGCATGGTGAGGTAGAGGTTGCGTTCGATGTTGGTGGAGTCCACGATGTTGATGATGCCGTGCGGGTGTTCGCGCAGGACGAAGTCACGACTCACCAGCTCCTCGCTCGAGTATGGCGACATGGAGTAGATGCCCGGCAAGTCAGTCACCAACGTGTTTGCATGCCCGCGAATCACACCGTCCTTGCGATCAACCGTCACGCCCGGGAAGTTACCTACGTGCTGGTTGGCTCCGGTCAGCTGGTTGAAGAGCGTGGTCTTGCCGCAATTCTGGTTTCCTACCAACGCGAACGAGAGCGTCATGTCATCGGGCAGCGGGTGCTCGGTCGCCGTGTCATGGAACTTGCCCTCCTCGCCCAAGCCGGGGTGTGGCACCTCCGGCACAGGAACATGCACGTCGCTGGCCTCCTCTGTCACCGCAGACGAGACGTCAATGCGGGCGGCATCTGCCAGGCGCAGGGTAAGCTCGTAGCCATGAATGCGCAGCTCCATGGGGTCACCCATGGGCGCGTACTTTACCAGCGTGACCTTCGCCCCGGGAATCACGCCCATGTCGAGGAAGTGCTGGCGCAGCGCACCCTCTCCCCCGACCCGCTCCACCACGGCGCTTTCGCCTATCTGCAGCTCATCGAGCGTCACGTCTGCCTCCTCGCATACTCGCCGCATGCGCGGGCCACTCGGCTGCCCACTCCCCGCGGTATCAAAGGTGTATAGCGAACACTAGCATGTTTGAGGTTGAAAGTCACCCGCACGCGGTGGCGGTGGACGCTCGGACCGAATTCCGGACGGCACATCAGGGTAGACCCTCCGGATTTAGCGCAAACTCAGGGCTTATCGTTCCAAAGCGTAAACATTAGTGCAGAAAATCGTTAGCAAGCAACCTTGTCAACTGGCCTTTTTTCATAATTGATAACGATTTTCCACAGTGGCTAGAATAGCCAGTGCGGAAAATCGTTATCAAAGTCGGTAAAATCCCTGTTGGCGCAAATGCTGCGCTACGTTTTTCTGCATTTATGCTTATTTGTTATTCCATGCAATACTCCATGGTGGCAAATCACATCAGGCGTCCGTACCCCAAACGAGCCAACGTGGCGTCTGCCGACGCGATGCCATCCGGCGTGAGGGTCGCTAACCCATCGGCGTCATCACGCGCAAGGCCCCGCACGCAAAGTCGTTCGCATGCTGCTCGAAGTGCACCTTCGCCAGTGCGTCCGTCTGTCATGTCCTCCGCCGAGACGAGGCGTAGCAACGCGAGCGTGAGCGCGTCGATGGCCTCCTCGCGCGTCGGGGATGCATCCGCATTGCCGTCTTCTTGAGCCACTTCCGGAACGCCCATGGTACGAGCCACCGTCTCGTGGATGCTTGCGAGCAGGCTGCTCCCCTCGTCCACTCCGGCACCTCCACGGGAGTCGCCTACGGCCTTTCGGCACTCGTCCTTCCATGCGGGCAGCTGGGCGTCAATGGTTGCCCGCAGTTCCTCGAAGGCATCCTCGTCCACGTGGCGAGCATCACACATGAACCGGTAGAAGCGAACGAGCGAAGCGCCGTTGTGTTCTATGGCCCGAGGCGTCGCCCACGAGCACTGTTGGATGACGTAGGTCTCCATGTAGTCGTCGACCAGATAGCACCCCATCTCCGCACTGTTGTCGTCCTCGTGCAGCAAATACTCGTTCAAGAAGCAGCCGACGTTGCGCAGATGATGGCGTATCGTGCGCTCCGAAAGCCCATCGGCCTCAAGCGACGACGCGAACGCCGCCAAATCCTCCTCATTCTGCTGCCATTGCTCCCGAAGCGTACGCTCGTAGGAGTCCATGTCGATGTGCATGTGCGTGCCTCTCTCGCTATTCCACTTCCTCTACCTGTAGCTCACCATCGACGTAGCGCAGGATGGCCGTCGCCTTGAAGTCATGCTGGTAATAGTCACCCCTCATATAATGAATGACGAGGTAGGGCCCCTTGTCGTCCGTGACAGCCTCGAGCCCCTCGATGGAGTACGCCCGGTCGAGGTAGGTGGTCTCGTCGAAGTTCTCGCCGAAGACCCTCACGACGTAGACACTAGGCGCCTCGTCCCCGTTGTCGCTGAAGTCGAGCCACACGTGCTCGCGCATCCCGTCCCCATCGGCATCCCACAGCCAAGCGCCGTTCTCGTACGGCACCTCGTCACCGAGCTGAGCCTCTTCCTCCTCAATGAGCGCGGAGAGCTTGTCGATAATGGCTTGGACCGCCTGGGGGTCCTCGACCAGGAACGCACCGCCCGACGTGAAATAGGTGTAGGCCGTCGTGCGGAAGCCAAACGGTATGAGTTCGCGTCCGGAGTCGAAGTCAAAGGTGATGGTCTCGTCCGCGCTGCTAATCCGGGTACTGGGATGGTCGAGGTCGATGCGAATCGCACAGAGTTCATCCCAGATCTCGCGCATGACCTTCGGGTCGTGCACGTAGCCGTCGGTGGTATGGGCGATGTACAGACGCAGGCTCTGCACGAGGTCGTCGCCATTCTCCATGGCCTGCGCGAAGGTGTAGAAGCTCCCGTAGTGCTCGTTCATGTAGTCCGCTATGGTGACGATTCCCTTGAGGTCTTCCTTCACCGTCTGGCCCACCTGAGGCCGGGATTGCGAGCAGCCAAGCAGGAAGAAGAGCGAAAGGATCGCGATGACCGATGCGATGCGCTTCATTTCGAGTACCTCGCTTTCTGGGAGGGGCGTCTCTGCGCGCCATAACAACTAAGATACTACGCGTCAGGAGTAGCATGCCCGAGACCACACCGGTTGGTCGGTGTATGATTGTTGACGTCAGACAGCGTGAACGACAAGACATTGCCAAGCGGAGGAAGAGGGACAGGCACATGGCATCCGACTACAAGCGCACAGTGACGATGGACCCCTCGAGGTTCGTGATTCTCGCGGACCATGTGCCAGGCATCATCCAGGAAATCCGCTACTACTCGACGTACAACTTCGTGGGTGATCGCATCGACGGGTACGAGGAACCGTGCGCCTTGGCAACGCGCGAAGCCGCCCGCGCACTACGGTCCGTCGCGAACCAGCTCAACGCACAGGGCTACCGACTCAAGGTGTTTGACGCCTACCGACCTGCCGACGCCGTACGACACTTCGTCCTTTGGGGCATCGACGACCTCGACCAGCGCATGAAGCCCTTCTTCTACCCCGACCTCAAGAAGGAAGACCTATTCGAGCAGGGCTACGTCGCGAGCAAGTCAAGCCACAGCAGGGGCAGCACCATCGACTTGACGCTGCTCGACATGACCACCGGCAAGGAGGTGGACATGGGCAGCCCCTTCGACCTCTTCAGCGAGGTGTCGCATCCAGACTACCAAGGTGTCACCGAAGAGCAGTACCGCAACAGGATGCGTCTCCAGGGTGCCATGGTGCGCAACGGCTTCGTGCCCATCGACTGCGAATGGTGGCACTTCACGCTCGGGGACGAACCCTTCCCCGATACGTACTTCGAGTTCCCGGTTTCTGCCGGCTACCTCAGGCGCTAGCGTGTCGCGAAAGCCGTCCGAAAAAGACCCACGAAGGGCTGCCCCTCGTGGGTCTTCCGCATGGGTCGCTCGATAAGGGCTATTGTCGATAATACTTCAGGAACTCCTCGAGCTTGTCGAGCGCCTCGCCGAGAACGGCGCGCCGCGGCAGGAAGACGATGCGGAAGTACCCGGGCGTCATCCAGTTGAAGCCCTTCCCCGGGACGATGAGCACCTTCTTGTCTTGCAACAGGTCGAGCTGGAACTGCTCGTCGTCGGTGATGTGGAACTTCTCGGGGTCAAGGCGCGGGAAGATGTAGAACGCCGCCTTGGGCTTGACCACGCTCACGCCATCCATGGCACACAGACGCTCGTACACAAAGTCACGCTGGTTGCGCACACGCCCGCCGGGGACCACGTAACCCTTGACGCTCTGATGCCCGCCGAGGGCCGTCTGTACGATCGACTGCGCCGGAACGTTCGAGCAGAGACGCATGTTGCTCATCATGTTGATGCCCTCGATGAGGCCGCGGCCAATCCGCTTGTTGCCACTGATGGAAATCCAGCCGATGCGCCACCCCGCGATCATGTGGCTCTTGGAGAGGCCGTTGAACGTGATGCAGAAGAGGTCGGGCGCGAGGCTTGCGATGCTCACGTGCTCCTCGTCGTCCATCACCAGGCGGTCGTAGATTTCGTCAGAGAGCAAGATGAGCTGGTTCTCGCGGGCGATCTGCACAATCTCCTCGAGAACCGAGCGCGGGTAGAGGGCACCCGTCGGATTGTTTGGGTTGATGATGACGATCGCCTTCGTGTTGCTCGTCACCTTCGAGCGCATGTCGTCAAGGTCGGGCAGCCAATCCGCCTGCTCGTCGCATAGGTAATGCACAGCCTTGCCACCGGCAAGCGTCACGCAAGCGGTCCACAGCGGGTAGTCGGGACTCGGTACCAAAATCTCGTCGCCGGTCTCGATCATGGCCTGCATCACCATATTGATGAGGTCGCTCACGCCATTGCCGGTGTAGATGTCGTTCATCGTCACGTTGGGGATGTGCTTGAGCTGGTCGTACTGCATGATGGCCTTGCGCGCGGCAAAGAGACCACGGCTGTCGGAATAGCCCTCCGTATGTCTGAGCTGACTCGCCATGTCCTGCACCACCTCGTCCGGCGTACGGAAGCCGAACGGAGCGGGGTTGCCGATGTTGAGCTTGAGGATGTGGATGCCGTCCTCCTCCATGCGCATGGCCTCGTCAAGCGCGGGACCGCGCACGTCGTAGGAGACGTTGTCGAGCTTGTTGGATTTGTCAAAGCTGCGCATGGTGGATACCTCCCTAGGTATGGATTGTCCGTTTGGCTCCGTCTGCCCGTCTTCGCCCGCATCGTCCCCCATGAGCCACTGCTCGCTGGTGCCGAGAACGTCCGCCAAGAAGGAGAGCATGTCGGGACGAGGAACGGTCTTACCGCTCACGTACTGGCTTATCTGGCTCTTCCCCAGCTTTCGCCCGCGCTCTTCTGCCATGCGGAGAAGGTCAACCTGCTTGAGACCTCGGTCTTCCATGGCCGCACGCAGACGTTCGGCGAAGGAGCTTTGAACCATTTGAACCTCCAAGTTCAATTTGCCGACTGCAAATTGAACTTGAGGTTAGCACGTCGCCAAAAAAGTTCAAGGGTGCAATTCTCACGATTCAACGAACGCCCATCACCTGCCAGCTGCCTGCAATGCCCATGAGAGGCGACCGCTTTGCCACCGTCAGCCACGTCCTTTGACGAGCACGCCCTTTTTTGGGACTCTGCCGAGTTGTACACTGTTTGCAAACGTATTCGCCAACTGCACAACACAAGGACGTGACCTATGCCGAACGCACATGAGCAGGATGCTCAGCTCAACATACCCGCATTCCTCCTGAACCCCATCGCCAGCCGCGTCGAAGAGCGCGGGACACGCCCCACGAAAGCACCGGTCGCCGAACCGGACGAGGCCACCGTCGCCGAACCGGACACCGCCGTCCCCGAGAAGGAGCCGGCGAGGACTTCGCAGGAGGACCGAGCTGGGGAGCCGACAAAGGAGCAGCTCGACGCGAACTTGCCGGGAGCAAGCGCAGAGAAGCAGCCCGAAGGTCGTACACGCAAAAGGCGCTCGAAGCCCGAACCTGGTTCGGTACGCGTATTGAAGCCAGAGCCCGAGCAGGAACCCGAGCCCGAGCAAGACGTTCCCGCAGAGGCTGAGGCGGACGTGGCCCAAGAGGTGGCGCAGGCGGACGCCGCTCAGGAGGTTGCGCAGGCGGACGTGGACCAGACCGAGGCCCAAGACGAGGAGGTCACTTCTGAGCCGGAGGAGACCGAGGCAGAAGGCTCCCCGACCGAGGGAGACGAGCCCGAAGAGAGCGTGAGCGCACGGACCGAGCCCGAGGCAACTGACGCCGCTGCAGCCAACACCGAGGCGGCCGAGCCCGAGGCAGCCGAGCCCACAGAGAACGTGCCCGAGGAGGATGCGCCCGAAGCAACGGAGACGACGCCCGAGGCCGTAGAGCTCGAGCCTGCGACGCCCGAGGCCTCGAAGGCCATCACCCCGTCTCGCGAGGACGAGGTCGACGCCATGATGCAGTCCGTGCTGCAGGCAGTGCACGGTTCGTGGAAGAACGCCGGGAAGGCAGAGGAGCCGACCGTTGACGAGGCGGACGAGGCGGACGAGACCGACGAGCCAGACGATGCGCCGTCCATTCTCGCTCACGCGCTCGCCCTCGCATCGGTGCCCCAGATCGAGGAGGAGGACATCGAGCCCGAGCGGGACGAGACGCCCGCTGAGCCCGAGCCGCATGAGCAGGCGGAGCCCGAAGCCGTGGCCTTCTCGACGCCGGAACCGGAGCCAACACCGATTTCCGAGGTGCAACCAGAGGCGCCCGCCGAAGACAACGGACCAGTCCCCACCCTCGAGGAGGACCTCGAGACCATGAGGCGCATCGAACGACGCCTCTTCGCGCACCGCTACGCCTCAACGGAGCTCGACGCCTTCGGCTCATCGATAGACCCGCGCAAGGCCACGGCCGATCGCTCCGAGGCGCTCTCGGTCCTTGCCGAGGAGGATCATGAGCTTCTGAGCGCGCCGGGAGTCGGCGAGGCCATCGACCGCCTTTGTCGTCGCGCGAACGAGCTCGAGCCGCTCGTCGCGACCCAGGCGAAGGTGCTCGCCATGGATCGCTGGCGCATCGTCAGCGCACCCGCCGAGCTTCGCTCTGAGTTCGTACGCCTGACGGCCGAGTCATACGACGTGTGGGTGCGTGCCCGCAGGGAGGACGATTGGCAGAGCTTCGCGCCCTATCTGGACCGGCTCGTCGGCATCCGGAAGGAGATGGCGCTCGCACAGAACCCGAACGCCCACCCCTACGACACGCTTCTTGACGAGTACGAGCCGGGCACGAACCGTGCCTTCTACAACTCCTTCTTCGCGCGTGTCAAGCACTCCGTGGTCCCGCTGCTCTCGGCCATCTCCATGAGCAACAGGAACATCAGAAGGTCCTGCGTCGAGGGCCACTTCGACGAGCGTCGCCAGTGGGACCTCGCCGAGGACATCTGCGAAATCATGGGCATTGACGAGAGCGCGCACTACCTCACCTCGACGGTGCACCCCTACTCCTCGGCAATGACGAGCAACTATGTCGTCACTGCCTCGCACATCGTCGGCGACGACCTCATGTCCAACGTCTACACCATGCTCCACGAGTTGGGACACAACCTCTACGAGCAAGGAGTCGACCCCAAGTTCAACCGTACCTCCCTCAAGGGCGGCACTTCGTCGGGCATGCACGAAGCGCAGTCGCGCCTCTTCGAGAATCTCGTGGGACGCGACCGCGCATTCATGGGCCCGCTGCTCGAGCTCATGCGGCATCGCTATCCCGGGCAGCTCGGCCGCGTGACGCCCAACCAGCTGTATGGCGCCGTCAACCTCGTCACCCCATCGCTGATTCGAGTCAACGCAGACGAAGTCTCCTACCCACTTCATATCCTGGTGCGCTACGAGATCGAGCGCCTTCTCTTTGACGGCGAGGCGACGGCACGCGATGTTCCCAAGCTCTGGGCGGACCTCTACGAGCGCTACATCGGCATACGCCCCACCAACGACGCCGACGGCGCGCTGCAAGACGTCCACTGGGCGATGGGCGACTTCGGCTACTTCCCCGCCTATGCGCTGGGCAACGCCTATGCCGCGCAGCTTCGCGCCAAGATGCTCGAGGAGGGTATGAACTGGAACGCACTGCTTCGCGAGGGAAATCTGGAACCGATTCGCGCGTGGCTCAAGGAGCACATCTGGCAGTACGGCCGCTCAAAGAAGCCGCGACAGCTCATCCAAGAGGCGTGCGGCGAGCCGTTCAGCCCCCGTCACTACGCCAACTACCTCACAGAGAAGTTCACCGCACTCTACGGACTGGGACGCGGCTAGCATGCGCGCCCTCCTTCAGCGGGTCCTCGAGGCCCACGTGACGGTGGATGGCAAGGTCGTAGGCTCGTGTGGCCACGGCCTTGCCGTGTTCGTCGGCGTGGGCACCACCGACGACGAGCGAAGCGCCGAGAAGCTCTGGCACAAGATTCACGGCCTGCGCATCTTCGCCGACCACGCGGGCAAGACGAATCTCTCGATCGCCGACGTCGACGGAGAGGTGCTCATGGTGAGCCAGTTCACCCTCTTCGCCGACAGCCGGAAGGGCATGCGGCCATCCTTCGCACAAGCGGCACCAGCACAACAGGCGGAACGACTCTATGACTACGTATGCACGCTCGCAGAGCGCGACGTGCGCCATGTGGGCAGGGGCATCTTCGGTGCCGACATGAAGGTGAGCCTCGTCAATGACGGCCCCTTCACCATCTGGCTGGACCTGTAGCACCGAACGGCTCGTACAATTGGGGACGTGCGCATGGACAGCAACGATTGATGTTTCAATCTGTTAAAGTCCTCCACATATCCTCCACAGTGTGGCATTATCTTACCACCTGCGTCAGAGCACTGGATTCATTGGAAAGGAACCATCATGAAGCTTCTCGAGGAATTCAAAGAGTTTATCAATAAGGGCAACGTCATGGACATGGCCGTCGGCGTCATCATTGGCGGCGCCTTCACGTCAATCGTGTCCTCGCTGACCGACGACATCATCAACCCGATGATCACGGCCATCACCGGCGGTGGCACCGACATGTCCGGTTCGCTCGTCGTGCCCGGCACCGACATCGACTTCGGCTCATTCATCAGCGCCATCATCAACTTCCTCATCGTGGCCGCCGTCGTCTTCGCAATCGTCAAGGCAATGAACAAGTTCCAGGAGGCTAGCGCCGCCCTCCTCAAGAAGGAGACCGAGGAGGCCGAGGCCGCCGCTCCCACCTGCCCGTTCTGCCTCGAGGAGGTCAAGGAGGGCGCCACTCGCTGCCCGCACTGCGGTGCCGCCTTCGACGAGCCCGCAGCCCCCAAGGTCGCGTAGCTCAGACCGTTCGTTGTCCGGCCCTTCGCGCGCCCCACCGCAACTCAGAGTTGCAGTGGGGCGCTTCGCGTTGGTCGAGCTACAAATCGGGTAGGAGGTGCGCCATTAGTTGGCGCACCGTCCTCCCACACCACCGTGCGTACCGTTCGGTACACGGCGGTTCCCGGACTTAACGCCTCAC